>JAXEWB010000064.1:0-47050 GCA_034114085.1 Sphaerochaetaceae bacterium
CCTCAGATTTTTCCTTCGGATCAATCTCATAGGCTACGATGCAAATCTGTTCAATTTCTGGATAAAGTTGGAAATGATCTTCAATTTCCTCTGGAAATACATTCTTTCCGCCTTCAGTCACAATGACATTTTTCGCCCTACCGGTCAGATAGAGGAAATCCGCGTCATCTACATGGCCTACGTCGCCGGTATTGAGCCAACCATCTTCGGACAGGACTTCATCCGTCGCCTCTTGGTTGTGGTAGTACCCTTTCATGACCATAGGCCCCTGTATATGTATGATTCCATTCCCCTCGCTGTCGGCGTCTACGATTTTTACCCGAACCTGCGGCATCGCCCGTCCTACGGACGTCACCTGATATCCCCTGACTGGGTTGAGGTGCGTGATGGGGCTTGTCTCGGTCAAGCCGTAGCCTTGCACGAAATCTATTCCCAATTCATTGAACATCTTGAATGTCTCCGGTGGCAAGGGACCGCCGCCACTGATACAGATACGATTGGTTTCCAAAGAAAGTTTTTTGAGCAGAAACCGGAACATCTTTTTGCCAAGATTGATTCCAAAGATT
This sequence comes from Sphaerochaetaceae bacterium, assembly GCA_034114085.1. Classification (GTDB taxonomy): domain Bacteria; phylum Spirochaetota; class Spirochaetia; order Sphaerochaetales; family Sphaerochaetaceae; genus Spiro-02. Next base: position 567 of record JAXEWB010000064.1, read on the forward strand.
TTTTTAATCAGACCGGAAATGCCCATCAATCCCCTGATCAAGCCATAGACGACAGGACCTTTCTTACGGACGCCGTCGAGCAAGGCGGCAAGCATCTTGTTGAACAGCATGGGGACGGCGAGAAACATCGTGACGCCGCCCTCACGGAGCTCCTTGAGTATCTGCGAAACCACAAGCCGTTTTCCGAAAACCAAACCAGCGCCGACACTGATCGACTCATAGAATACCGCGAGCATTGTATATGCATGATGAAGTGGTAGAATCGCATAGAATACATCGTCTGGACGCAACGGCATATAGCCCTCTTCCTGCACCAGATAACAGTCCGACACAAGGTTGTCGTTGGTCAGCATGACGCCTTTTGGCGTCCCTGTGGTACCGGAGGTAAACAGGATGGCCGCTACGTCATCGCCTTTAACAGTATCCGGCACATACTCACCGTCAAGTCCGATATCCAATATATATGGGAATGCCCCTCCTCGCTCAAGACATATCTTTTCATTGAGCAATCCATGTATGCGCGCAATCCTGTCGGCATCGACAAATAATTTCTTAGCTCCGGCAAATTCGATGAAATGCTCCATCTCGTCATCATGCAGGGTAATGTCAAGCGGAACGACTACTGCGCCGGCATAGAGTATCGATAGATAGGCAAGCGCCCATTCAGGACTGTTCTTGCCTGCTAAAGCGACTCTGTCCCCTTGGGTTATTCCTGTAGACCGGAGATAATTCGCCGTACGTTTGACTATTTCATTTGCTTCAGCGTATGTAAATGTGATTTTTTCCGGCACAAACGCCTGAAAGCACATATTGGAAGGAAAGCGTTTGCAAGTAATTTCAAACATCTGACGGACCGTCGGCCATTCTCCCTCAAAATCCGTTCCCCTGAACGCATCAAGAAAAGAGTACGAATGCCGTTGTTCCGTACTATCAACATTGCGCATTGCAAAGCCTCCTGCTGTAATGCAATGAATACTCATTGGCGATCTAGTCAACTCTCTATATGCAGTGAACTTCAACAAGCTCTAGGCATATACTACCATAATATGGTCATAATTAACTATATATGTAGAATAGGCAATCAGATTGATGAAAATAAATAAAAAAGAGGTTTGTTGATGAAGTTCCATTCTCAAAACATCGAAAAACTTTTATATAAAACAAGACCGTCGAGATAGGATGATTTCCATACCCGACGGTCTGAAACCTGTGAAGTCAATCAGTGACTAGATCGTTACGTGCATCTTTTCCTTGATCGCCGCAAGATTGGCATTCCCTATCGCGTTGGCCTTCGCTGTTCCTGAAACAATCAGGTCCCGGACAACGGACTTGTGCTCTTCGTAATAATGACGTTTCTCACGTATCGGTTCGAAGATTGAATTCATTTTTTCAGCCAGAAGCTTCTTGCAGGCAACGCAACCGATTTGGGCGTTCTTGCACATGTCGCAGATATTTCCCGCTTCTTCCTGGTTGAAAGCCTTATGGTAAGTGAAAACGGTGCAGACATCGGGATTACCGGGAATCTTTACACTGATTCTGTTCGTATCAGTCACGGCGTTACGCACCTTCTGGGTCAGTATTTCCGCAGGGTCGGAGAGATAGATCGCATTGCCGAGGCTCTTGCCCATCTTCGCATTGCCATCAAGCCCGCATAGTCGGCCAACGTTGCTCAGCTTAGCCTCGGGCTCTGTAATGGAAGTTCCGTACAAATCGTTGAACTTCCTGACAATCTTGCGGGAAAGCTCGATATGTGGAATCTGATCCTCACCCACCGGTACCAAATCCGCATTACAGAACGTGATATCAGCTGTCTGACTTACCGGATATCCAAGAAAGCCATAGGTTAAGTCTGAGTATCCATAATTCTTCGCTTCTGTCTTGATTGTGGGATTATGCCGCAACTGGTTTACTGTGACAATCATAGAATAGAAGATCGTCAGCTCGGCTATCGAGGAAACTTGGGATTGCTGAACCAACGTAACCTTATCGGGATCGAGCCCTACAGCAAGGTTGTCCATGGCCACCTGATAGATGCTGTCATTGATTAACTCCGGATTGCTGAAATGGGTGGTCAACGCCTGGACATCGGCCAACAGGATGAACGTATCATAGGCTTCCTGCAATTCTACACGCGTTTTCAGACTCCCGACATAATGACCGAGATGCAACCGTCCGGTCGTGCGGTCGCCAGTAAGAATCCGTTTCTTGTTCTGTTCCATTTTCGACTCCTGATAGTTCAATGGTTGTGTGCGCAGGAATCACAGGAACAACCGCTTGATTCCTTGTCTGTACAATAAAAGCCTTTTCCTTTGAAAATAATCCCGGCACAGCCATATACCCGATGCAAAGATGTACTTTGGCAATCGGGACATTTTTCAGGCTGAGAATCTCCATATCCTTGTATCACCTCGAAATGATGATGACACGTATCACATTCATACTCATATGTAGGCATGCTACATCAAGCCTCCAAGATTTTGCAACAGAGTATCGAACGACGCCGTGACGCTCTCCAACTGAGTCGTAGTCAACGGCATCGAATTGATTACGAAGAATTCTTCGTTGGTCACGAAAAGATCCTTCAATTCAGACATATTGAACTGCACACCGTCCCGGCGCAGCTGCGCGACATACTGGGACCGTATCAGCATCGAAAGAGAATTCGCCAGTTTGCTGGATTTCATCTTGAGACTGGCATCCAGCACAGGACGATCTTGTTCGTCGTAAGAAACCAAAAACAACGCCTCATCCATCTGCAATACAACGGTAATCGGGATGTCGAAACCCAAGCTGATCATAGTTCTGGGTGAAGAAACATAGATTCCCAATACAGAACCTTCCATTCGTGCCGCCATGTCCACAGGAATTCGTAACTGACGATCCGCCCAAGTTTTCTGATAAACGGTTTTCCAATCATCGGAGGAAAACAGAATCAGCCCGTTTTTCGGCATGCCCAGAGAAAAGCCGCCATCATTGCTTTTGAAATATTTCACATCTCCTTCATATAAGGTCGTGAAATTTTTGGCGTACATCAAGGCGGTATTGATGATGAACTTTGAGTAGTCTCCTTCAATCCCTCCGTACAGGTCGAAACTCGAAAGTTCAGCAGGGTACGGAAGATCCAAAGCGTCTTCTTCGGTCTCGGGTTCCTGCCGATGCAACGCCACGGAAATCCTCTCGGCCTTCCCCACCATATCCGCGGCGACACCCTGCATGGCGCCGGCGGCATCAGCATACAACGGCTGGGCCTTTTCCATATCAACCGTCAATACGAATTCCGCGGGATCACCCATCGCCTGGAAGTACGTTTCTTCTAGCGAAACGAACGGACTGCGATGGACGCAACCAGTACAAAGCATCACATAGAACGTGATACAGAACACCGAAATGCGCAGAAGCCGTTTCCTTACTTGTATCTGGCGGTCGATTACCATATTAGAGTTTCTCCACCTTGAGCTGCACAGGATGATCTCCACAGTCCACCGGCTCAATTGCACAATCGAGTGATTCCGCATAGTCAGCCACGTCAGCAAGCGTCTCGCCCTTGATATAGTCGCCAAAAACCTCATAGACCTTACGTACGGTATCATCGCCACTCAGCGTAAGCCTGATTCGGTCGGCCACATCGAAGCCACTCTCCTTGCGGAGATTCTGAATTGAGCGGACGATGTCACGGGCGATACCCTCGAACAGCAGTTCTTCAGTTACTTCCGTGTCGAAACCAACAGTCAAGGCACCTTCATTGACGACCTTGACATTGTCCACCTCACGCCTCTGTACGACGATATCACCTTCGGAAATCGCTATCACGCCATTGCTGTATGTGATCTCCTTCGTCTGTCCATCAAGGATATCCGCGATTTCAACACCGGACAACCGCTGAATGGATGCAGCGACTTCCTTCATGTCCTTCCCGAGTTTCGAACCGAGGACCTTGAAGTTAGCTTTAGCTGAATAGTCGACCAAACCGTTTTCGTCCGCTTGGATATGCACTTCCTTGACATTCAGCTCCTCTGCGACGATATCCTGCATTTCAGCAAGAATCTTTCTATCGTCGGCGTCACGGTCGACCAAGAACAATTTTTGCAACGGCTGACGGATTTTCAGATTGCCCGCACTACGCAACGAACGCCCCATGGCTATCGCCTTCATGGTCAACGCCATCTGCTTCTCCAAAACATAGTCACGTTTCTCCTCGTTGTAAACGGGATAGTCGCATAAGTGGATACTCAACGGCATGTCATCCGTCTTGAGATTTTGGTAAATCTCTTCGGTGATGAACGGTACCACCGGCGCGGCGACTTTGATAAAGGTCATCAGTACTGCGTACAAAGTATCATAGGCCGCCTTCTTGTCTTGGTCATTTTCACTTCTCCAGAATCTTCTTCTGGACCTGCGAATGTACCAATTGTTCAAATCATCGATGAACGTTACAATCGCCCCACAAGCCTTCTGGATATCATAGGCGTCAAAATACGCAGTGACATCCTTTACCATGGATTCCGCACAGGACACAATCCACTTGTCCAGCGGATTGTTCAATGATGAGAACGCCGTCGCACCAGGCGCATACCCATCGATATTTGCATAGGTGACAAAGAACGAATATGCATTCCATAGCGGTATGATCAACGATTTGAGTACATCCTTGACCAGATCTTCGCTGAATTTCATGTCTTCGGCGCGGACTGCGGCGCTGTTCATCAAGGCGAACCGCAATGCGTCGGCGCCATACTTGTTGACGACCTCCATGGGATCGGTGTAGTTGCGCTCGCTCTTGGACATCTTCTTACCGTCGGCGGTCAGTATGATGCCGTTGGTGATGCAGTGGAGGAACGCAGGTTCGTCGAACAACGCGGCGGCTATGACGGTAAGCGTATAGAACCAGCCTCTGGTCTGGTCCAGGCCTTCACAGATGAAGTCGGCGGGGAATATCTGGTTGAAACGCTCTTTGTTCTCAAACGGATAGTGCTGCTGGGCATAGGGCATGGAACCGGATTCAAACCAGCAATCCATGACATCAGGGACACGTCGCATCGTCCCCTTCCCGTCAGGGCTGGGCCAAGTCAGAGTATCGACGAATTGCTTGTGCAAATCATCAACCTTGACGCCGCTTTTCTCCTCAAGTTCCTTTTTGCTTCCAATGACCTCGATATAGTCGCTGCCGTCGCATTTCCAAATTGGAATGGGGTTGCCCCAGAACCGGTTACGGCTGACCGCCCATTCGCGGGCGCCTTCGAGCCATTTTCCAAACCGACCGTATTTCAAGTGATCGGGCATCCAGGTGATTTTGTCATTGGCTTTAAGCATCTTGTCGCGAATCTTAGGAACATCGACGAACCAGCAGCTCAGGGCGCGATAGATCAGCGGCTTTTTCGTCCTATAGCAGAATGGATAGCTATGCAGGTAGTTTTCCCGCTTGATCAGCTTGCCATGGTCTTTGAGCCAGGCGATGATGTCCTTGTCCGCGTCTTTAACGAACACGCCCTTCCAATCAGGGACCTCGTCGGTAAAACGGCATTCAAGGTCAACGGGACAGACGGTTGGGATTCCCGTCCCCTTCAGCACTTGGTAATCTTCCTCGCCGAAGCCAGGCGCAGTATGGACGATGCCGCAACCGTCTTCCGTAGTCACATAATCCCCAAGGACGGTAACGAACGCACCCTTCTCCTTCAGGTTCGCAAAGTATGGGAACAACGGTTCATACGTCATGCCCTTCAACTCGGTTCCCTTATATTCAGCTACAATTTCATATTGGGATGGTTCCTTGTAATAATGTCCGAGGCGAGCTTTTCCGAGAATATAGAAGTCTCCGCCTTCGACATCGCGGACCTTCACATAGTCGATATCCGGTCCAAGAGCCAGCGCAAGGTTGCTGGGCAACGTCCACGGCGTCGTGGTCCAGGCGAGGAAATAGGTATCATCCTCACCGTCCACCTTGAAACGCACGGTAACGGCCTGATCCACGACATCACGGTATCCTCCGAGATTGACTTCAAAATTGGAGAGCGGACACGCCAATGCGGGGCTGTACGGAAGAATGTTATATCCTTCGTAAATCAGTCCCTTTTCATATAGGCTCTTGAACACCCACCAGATCGATTCCATGTAATCAGGATCCATAGTACGGTAACCATGGTCGAAATCCACCCAGCGTCCCATCCTGTTGACGGTATGTTTCCATTCGTTGGTATAGCGCAGGACAATCGACTTGCAGGCATCGTTGAACTTGGCGACACCATATTCCATGATGGCTGCGTGGCCGGAGACACCTATGCTTTTCTCAATTTCGAATTCAACGGGCAGGCCATGGCAGTCCCAGCCGAAACCTCGGTAAACACGCTTGCCCTTCATGGTCTGATAGCGAGGAATGACATCCTTGATCGTACCGGCCGTCAAATGGCCGAAATGGGGCAAGCCCGTAGCGAACGGAGGTCCGTCGTAGAATGTAAATTCATTCTCCGCCGGCCGGTTCTCGATCGACTTGTTGAAAATATCCTGCTCATTCCAGAATTTCAGGACGTTCTCTTCCATCTGCGGAAAGTCCGCTTTTGTACTCACTGGACGAAACATAGTGGCTCCTGTATTGTCTGCACCGTCGCAAACGGCTTTCTACCAGTTGCTTGCAACGACAAAAGATTTCAAAATATTACTTCATATAATAGTCATAAAGCAATCTCTGTTCAACCTGGTCAAAGTCGAAATATCGAGCTTTATGGAGACTCAGAAGTCGATGGAAAACACCCTATGACCAGTCCTTTCTCACAATCGCCTCGCAAGACAGTAATTCACATTGTCGAGAGCCGCTATAGGATGCTGGCTGTTCTTTCTGTTGTAGTCCGAAAAAAAACGCTCGGTCAATTCTTGAGGCGTCAGATTTTCTAGGATATAAAAACCTGCGTCGGACAACAGCATGCGCAACGAGTCCCGGGAATAGCTTGCCTGCATCGTTTCTTTCGCCCCTTCAGCGAGTAGATTCTGGCGTCTCGCGCGGTCCCCGCCCATGGCCGTCCGAGACAGTTCATCAGGATAATCGAACACGACATGGCTTCCCGGCGCAAGGACTGCTGAAAGCTCCTTGAACAATGTTCGAAACGCAGTCTCGGAAAGATAGTAGGACAATCCAAGCATGCTGCAGAATGACTTTGCACTTTTGTCGAATTCCGAATACCCGGCCAATGTCTTTTTCCAGTTCGGAAATGAAAAATCCGCTTCAAGCAAATATGTGTTCTTGGGGATGGCGACTCCCGCCCTGCTCAAGCGTATCCGTTTATCCTGCGACATTTGCGGAAGGTCAAGCTCAAACACCAGGACCGTCTCCGCCCAGTCAGGCCGCCGGTAAGCAAACGTATCGTACCCAGCGGCGCAGACAACGTACTGCGCCACCCCATCATCACGTATTACCCGTTCCAGCAGTTCTTCCGTATATGCTGCGCGCCCCAGCGGAGATGGCGACAATTGATTGTCTACGATCCAACGCAACGCAGCGTCTTTGCTTCCGATAAAAGTCGGATTAAAGAAGGAAATGCCGTCGGACATGTTTTCTGATATGGACGTATATTCTTCGTCGGAGAGCAAAGACCTGGCGATTCTATCCGCAAAAATTGAATTGCTCTGATTTTCCTCAAAGTGATACGCACGTGAGAACAGGCTGATCAAAGCCGTCATGCTTGTTTGTTCCATAATTAGCGCCTCCATTCATTACAACCGAATGTTCTATACACCTTATTCTTTAACAGAACAAGACTTGTTTTTTTCGTGATTTTGTGCTAATGTGTATCAAGCGGTTGATGAAAAAAATTGCATTCCGTGCTTCTTTTTTCCAATCCCTTGACAGGATGCCGATGCTCGGCTAGTTTTCATTTGTGAAGAATTCTTTACATAACAAGATATTTCCGATAGACGTGACCATCAGGGAATTCGCCTCGGTCTTTGACGCCGCAGGTTTTTCCTTGTATGTCGTGGGCGGGGCCGTCAGGGACTGGTTGCTGGGAATTCAAAACGACGACTATGATTTCACGACAGACGCGACGCCTGAGGAAGTCATCAATCTCTTTAGGAAAGTAATACCGACAGGAATCAAGCACGGGACGGTTACCGTCCTGTTCAGAGGTTCCCAGTACGAAGTAACAACCTTCCGTACCGATGGTGAGTATCATGATCACCGGCATCCTGACCAAGTGTATTTTGTCCGTAACCTCGAAGAAGATTTGAAACGCAGGGATTTCACAATCAACGCATTGGCTGCGAACGCCAGTACTGGAGAAATCATCGACATGCACAACGGAATCGGAGATTTGCGGCTACGAATCGTCAGGGCGATCGGCGATCCTCTTGAACGTTTTTCCGAAGATGCGCTGAGAATCCTTCGCGCCTGTCGATTTGTAACAAAACTCAATTTTACCATCGAACCCCAAACCTATGCGGCGATGCAGTCCCTTGCACCAATGCTCAGCCATATCTCAGGGGAGCGTATCCGTGATGAATTGCTCAAGATCCTTTGTAGCCGAAATCCTCTGCGTGGACTTCAATTGATGGAAAACCGCGGAATCCTGTCGATTGTCCTTCCTGAACTTGCTTCTGGAAACGGTGTCGGGCAACGGGGATTCCACGAACATGATGTATTGACGCACAACTTGCTCGCCTGTCAGTCGGCGGCTGAGCTGGACGCCCCAATGGTCGTACGAACCGCGGCATTGCTTCATGACATTGGAAAACCGAACGTCAGAAAAGAGAGTGAAGACGGTATATATACATTCCACCGCCATGAGCTTGAATCTGAAAGACAGGCTGGACGAATTCTTGGACGATTGAAATTTTCCAATGATGAGCGCGATCAGATACTCAACCTGATTAGAAATCATATGTTCCATTATACTTCCGATTGGTCGGACGGAGCTGTAAGACGTTTTGTCGCCAGGGTTGGCACGGATGCGATTGAGAATCTGTTCCTGTTGAGGTTGGCAGACCAAAAAGCTATCGCCGGCACTTGTGACTATGAAACGCTCCGGGAGCTGAGTGAACGAATTGAAAAAATCCGTCGGGACGGGGACGCCCTGTCCGTCAAGGATTTGGCGATCGACGGCAGGAACCTCATGGCGATAGGCGTTCCCCCCGGACCGAAAATGGGAGTGATACTTGGTCAGCTGCTTGAAACAGTCATGGACGACCCAAAGCAGAATACCAAGGAACAGTTGGAGCTGATAGCCAGCAAACTATTTGAAAAACTCAACTAGCCGGTACAGCCGCATCTAACAGCAATGCGCGTTGTCCTCACCCGCAAGGGCGTCGAAAGCGATTTTTGCGACATTCTGTTCAGCTTCCTTCTTGTTGCTTCCGCTGGCAGGACCATACACAGTGCCTTGAATCGACACCTGAACCCAGAACGTATTGTCATGTTCCGGTCCTGTACGTTTCATCAGCTCATAGGTCGGGTATTTCTTATATTTCTTCTGGACATATTCTTGCAGAAGCGTCTTGTAATCCTTCTTGTGCTTATTCTCCAGAACGCTCTTGATTTCCGGCACCAATAGGCGAAGAATAAATTCCTTCACGCCGTCGATTCCTACGTCAAGATAATAAGAACCGAAAATCGCCTCCATGCAATCAGCGAGCAACGCCTTTTTTGTTCGGCCCCCGCTGTATTCCTCGCCCTTGCCGATCAAAATGAAATTGTCCACGCCAAGGTGCTTTGCGACGCCGGCAAGACTATCCTCACTGACAACATAGCTCCTGATTCTGGAGAAGTCACCCTCATGTCTCAGGGGAAGATTGCAGAACAGCCAGTCGCTGACGACCATGCCAAGCACACTGTCGCCAAGGAACTCCAGACGTTCGTTGTTGTCCACCGATTCATGACACTCATTCGCATACGAACGATGGGTGAACGCAAGATTCAAAAGTTCTATATCGTGATATTTTATACCAGCCTGCCGTTGAAATAATAAAAGCTCCCTACGTCTCTCCGAAGAGATAACAGGAGCTTTTCCGAAATCAACGGAACGATTGAAAAAAGCCATTTGCGTATAATCAGGAAGCGGGAAACTTACTTCAACAGAGTTGAGAGATAATCGACGGCATCCTTGACTGTTTCAAATTCATTCGCCTTCTCGTCAGGAATGGAAATCCCCAGTTCCTCTTCGATAGCATAAACCAATTCATAAGTATCAAGACTATCCGCGCCCAAATCCTTGCGGAAGGAAGCGTTCATGGTAATCTTGGATTCATCGATCTCAAGTTTTTCAGCGATCAAGGACTTCAGCTTGTCGAAAACTTCTTTGTTATCCATAGACGTGTACCTCTCCTACTCTCAGTTAGCCTCAGTGGTGTCAATTACCTGGACGCCACGGTAAAAACCGCACTTGGGACAGACACGATGAGGAAGCACCAAGTTACCGCAGGTACCACAGATGCTCAGCGTCGGCTTCGCAAGACGCATATTGGCGGCCTTGCGGGACGCTGCCCTGGATTTAGACGTCTTATATTTAGGTGTAGCCATATTTTAACCTCTTATAAACATTGATTTCACGACACTTGACGTAGCATAACGAAAAAAGTTCATTACGTCAACAACTTAACTCGATTTCTCATGTTTTCCGCGACAAGCGGAGGCACCATAGAAGTAATGTCGGCGCCATACGCGGCCATCTCCTTGATCGCGCTGCTCCGCAACAAGAAATAATGGGGATCTGTAGGCATGAACAGAACCTCAAGCTCCGGGAACAACTGCTTGTTGGTCATGGCCAGTTCAAATTCATATCCGAAATCGACCAATGCGCGAACGCCTCTAATCATTACCCCGATATTATGCTTCCGGGCGAAATCAACCACTAGCCCCTGCCAGACGAACACCTCTACGTTCTTATATTCCACAAGCAGCTCAGCCAGCATGTCCTTACGTTCCTCGGCTGAAAACAGGCATTTTTTCTGGATATTGTCAGCGACGACGACGTATAGCTTGCCATAGAGCGCGGCGGCCCTCAGAATAATGTTCAGATGGCCCAAGGTCGGAGGATCGAAAGAGCCTGGCAGCATAGCTACATTGCGGTTCAGGACACTGCTCATTTTTTGTTTTCCTCAACAAAGCGCTTCATAGCTGAAAACGTTTCCGCCGATTCATAGACGATACGTTTCTGGATGACGAAAGAACCATCCTTTTGCATTTCAATGACGGCGAACGTTCCGCGGCCTATATACGATACCTTGCACGGCGCCTGTACATGTTCATCCGCGGTGATCTTTTCAAGCACACAGTCAAAATGACTGTAGGTTTCAGGCTGGGGTCCACTCACCGCGCTTGCGATGTTCTCTATCGGGCGGCCGCAGATCGCACAGACCGGCAGGGGTTCCTGAAGATGCGGCACATAAACCGACGGCAAGGTGCTGCGGCGTGGCGGAGAGGGTTTACGTTGTAGCGAAAAGGCAGGCTCAATCGATTTTGAAACCTGCTGTTGGTCCTGCGGCCTTCCGTTGCGCTGCTTATGACGTTTCTTCTGGTCCTGGTTCTTTTTTCGCCGCTGTCCATCCTGCTGGTTTCCATTGAACTGTCTTGTCTTGTCATCCATATCTCAGACCCCTTGAAAATGCGACACCCGCCCTTGTCGGATACAAATCGCATCAATTCTGAACGAATGATACTCTAATTGGGGATGACATGCAAGAAAGTCGGAAAAGCTCCTGTGAATCTTGATTCGCTTATACGGGGGAATGGCGTACCTGAGTTCATCAGCATCCCATGAGGGCGCCCACCAAGATTTTACTTCCACGGCGACCAAAGTCGGATCGCCGCCGTCGCCGGGATCACATGCGAGGATGTCAATCTCCCCTCTCCGGCTTCGCCAGTTTCTCGCGACAACCGACCAACCTTTGCCGACAAGGAATTCCAACGCCATCGTTTCACCAAGGAGTCCTTTTGTTTTCGTTCTGTTGCGCATGATTTCTTCCATTCCGTTTCCGTGTCCGATTATAAAAAAAGGACGGCTACAAAAGCCGTCCCATTTGAGAATATCGAATAACAACTACGCGTTCTTCTTGCGAACGATAAGCTCTGGCACCTTCGCCGCCTTGCCGATCTTGTCACGGACATAATAGAGCTTGGCTCTGCGGACACGACCACGGCGGATAACCTCGACCTTCTCCACACGAGGAGAATGAAGCGGGAAAATCCTTTCCACGCCGACGCCATAGGATATCTTCCTTACCATGAATGTGCGGCGAATACCGGAATTGCTCTTGGCGATGACCAATCCCTCAAACACCTGAATACGCTCGTTCGCACCTTCGACAATCTTGAAATACACCTTTACGGTGTCGCCCACGCTGAAGTTCTCAGCATTCTCTTTCAACTGTTCAGCTTCAATAGCCTTGATCACGTCCATCTTTTAGATCCCCTTCGCAATATGATCTTTCTTTCAATTCATTCAGCAACTTTCTGGAGTCCACATCCAAAGATGCCGTCTCCAACAGCTCCGGTCTGAAAGACAAAGTCTTCTCCAGCCGTTTCTGCAACCGCCATTGACGTATGTTGGCATGATGACCCGACAATAATACATCAGGCACCGAAATTCCGCAATAGGTCTCAGGCCTCGTATACTGGGGATATTCAAGCAATCCATCGGTAAAGCTCTCTTCTTCAAGCGACTCTCCGCTGATAACGCCTTCTATCAGACGATACAGCGCGTCGATAATCACCAAAGAAGCGACCTCACCGGAACTGATCACGTAATCCCCGATACAGATCTCGTCATCAACATACAGGTCAATGACACGTTGGTCAATACCTTCGTAGTGCCCGCAGATGAAGACCAATTCGTCTTCCCCGCTGAGCTCTTCGGCATATCGCTGTGTAAACAGCCGACCGGACGGCGAAGGGTAGATGACCCGCTTGTGTTTCGCATCAATCGATTCCAGCGCCTCACACAAAGGCTCCGGCTTGATCACCATTCCCGCGCCACCTCCATACGGAGTATCATCACAGGTATGATGACGATCGGCAGCGAAATCCCGAAAATCGACCATGTTATAGGTAATCGCATTTTTTGCGACTGACCGCGCCATGATCGAATTCGTAAAGAATCCTTCGACGATACCGGGAAACAGGGTTACTATATCGATCTTCATGACAGCAACCAAGGAGCTAGAAGCTCGATGGTACCAGACATTAAATCGACTGCGCCGAGATACTGGGCCATATACGGCACCAAGTATTTCCTTGCATCAGGAGTCTCGACCTCAAGCAACAGCGCCTGCGGACCGTCAATAGCGGATACCACCTTTGCCACCGCCAGCCCGCCCACTGTAAGTGAACATGCGCAGAGATCCTTGACATAGACCTCCCCGTCGCACAGCTGCGCGGCTGAACTCCGGGGAATCCATATTTCCCAACCGGCGAGAGCTTTCGTAGCCTCTGGAGAATCAATCCCCTGAAGCTTGACGAGAAGTTCACCGCCGTTCATCCTGAATCCTTCGACAAGACAAGTTCGCTCACGTCCGTCCTTGTTACGAAGAAGCAATTTCTCCAGCTTGAAGAAATGCGCGTATTCGTCACTATAGGAATGTACCTTCATCTCCCCGCGGACACCGTGGGATGACTTCAGCAGACCGGTAGCGAGCAAGTCTTCCATATCAGTCGAGGATCTCCAGCACGGCACGTTTGCCGCTCTTTGTCGCGGAGGCGCTCAAAATGGTTCTGATAGCCTTCGCGATGCGGCCCTGCTTGCCAATTACCTTGCCGACGTCGTCAGAGGCGACCTTCAATTCAAGGATGGTGGATTTCTCACCTTCAATGACATTGACGACCACTTCATCCGGCTGATCGACAAGGGACTTTACAATGTATTCAACAAGATCTTTTTCCACGACTCGCTCCTAAGGACTTAGTCCTGGACGGTCCTAGTGATAGTGACACCCTGTTTGTTCAGCAACTGACGAACGGTATCGCTCGGCTGAGCACCCTTGGCAAGCCAGCTCTTCACCTTCTCAACATTGAGAACGACCTGGTTCTCCTTGCTTTCAACAGGATGATACTGCCCTACTTCATCGATAGTCCTGCTGGCCGGCGCGGCATGCTTGTCCATGACGACGATCCTGTAATAAGGTCTCTTCTTTGATCCAAACCGCTTGAGTCTCATACTAACGCTCACAACAATTCCTCCTACTCGAATTTCAACTACATACCCATCTGTTTCAGCATTGCAGCCTGGTATTTTTTATTTTTTGCGAACTTCTTCATAGTAAGCCGCATTTTCTCAAACTTTTTCAAGAGCCTGTTTACATCGTATACCGTAGTACCGCTACCTTTGGCAATACGCTTTCGGCGGGTTGGGCCTACAATCAATGTGTTTTTTCGCTCAAACATCGTCATGGATTGGATAATGGCCTTCTCACGCTTCATTTCCGCAGTGTCGATGTCTTCTTCGCTCACTTGTCCTTTCGCGCCAGGAATCATCTCCAGTATCTGGTCGACGCTCCCCATCTTGGTCATGCGATCCAGTTGCTCCAGATAATCTTGCAGGTCGAAAGAGTTCTTCGCCATCTTCTCCTGCATTTTCTGTGCTTCCTGGATATCCATCGTCTCCTGCGCCTTTTCAACGAGGGACACGACGTCGCCCATGCCGAGGATGCGGCTGGCGATACGATCAGGATGGAACGGCTCCAGGTCTTCAATCTTTTCCCCGACTCCGATGAACTTGATCGGTTTGCCGACGACGGAACGAAGGGAAAGCGCCGCGCCGCCTCTGGTGTCGGAATCGAACTTGCTCAAGACAACGCCGGATATGCCGACCTTTTCTTCAAATTCCTGCGCGATCGTAACGGCGTTCTGACCAGTCATGGAGTCCGCGACGAACAACGTCTCGTCCGGCTTGATTGCGGCGGCTACACGCTTGATCTCGTCCATGAGCTGTTCGTCGAGGTGCATACGGCCGGACGTATCAACGATCAGCGTATCATACAATTCACGTTTCGCCTTGGCGAGACCGTTGGATGCTACCTTTACAGGGTCTTTTGAATCGAGTTCCGCGTATACCGGGACGTCAACCTTCTCTCCAAGCACCTGCAACTGGGTGATGGCGGCGGGACGGACGAGGTCGGCGGCGACCAGCAGGGGCTTGCGGCCTTGCTTTTTCAACCGGCTGGCGAGTTTCGCCGCGGTTGTGGTCTTGCCGGAACCCTGCAAGCCCATCATCAGGATGACGGAAGTGGTGTCCGGCCCCTTGAGGTTGAGCCCCTGATGTTCTTCGTCACCAAGGAGCGCGACCATACGGTCGTAGACAATCTTGACGAACTGCTGTCCGGGATTGACGGACTTGAGGACCTTCTCTCCAAGGGCCTCTTCCATCGTCCCATTGACAAAACGCCTTACGACACGAAGATTTACATCAGCGTCCAGCAACGCGACCTTAATTTCCTCGACCGCATCCTGGATGTTCTTCTCTGAAATCTTGGACTTTCCGGACAGCGTCCGCATAATCCCGGTGAATTTTTCGCTTATTGAATCAAACATTACCAACTCGAGTTATAATTATTGCAACTAGCAACTTATACAGCATCGGGGCGGGGCGTGTCAAGGTGATGAAACATCAGAATCCATGGTAAGATATGAGAGAGCCGGACAAAATATCCTGCTCTCTCACAATTGATTTAAAAACTTCAATTGCAAGGCATCACTCTTTGAATTCTTGAAGCATAGCTTGTTTCAAGTTGGTAAATGCCAATCATCAGACTCAGCAAGAATTACGGAATGTCATCGCACAAAATATCAAACATGCTCGCAAACGCTTATTTCTTACCCAATAGACACTTGCCGAGAAGTCTGGTCTTGCTGTTCAGACGATAAACGCAATCGAGGGGTGTCGGCTGGGACTCAGCGACACTACAGCCATCAAGCTTGCGGAACGTCTGGAAATCGAAGGCTATCAACTATACGTACCACTGGAATTGCAGACCGCTCCCACAGAAGCGGAATTGGACGAATTGTCAAAACTGATACAAGAGAAAACACAGAAAGCGCTATCCCAATGTTTCCGTGATTATCGCAGGAATAAAGCAAAAGCTTGATATGAGGTTCTCAATCTTCATTAATTACTTTTAGAAATGATAAATTAACTCATAACAAGAAAAATCACACTTTTATAATGAATAATGTGATTTTGGACGTAGATACTGAGGATTCCATCTATCGGAGCAGCTAGTCGAACAGCCCCTTGCTCTGCGACAGGTCAATCACAGTATCGTCGTCGTTGAGGATGACGGGAGCGCCCTTCTCCCTACCGATCTTGTAACTGACCGTGGTGGAAACGCCCGCTTCCTGCTGCGTCACGCCAAGCAGCGTCTGCGACCCCATGACGGTATGCTTGTTGTGGGTGATGATGATGAACTGGCTCTTCTCCGCGAAATCCTGCAATACGCTGAGGAAATAACCGATGTTCCGGTCGTCCAAAGCGGCGTCAATCTCATCGAGGATACAGAACGGTGACGGCTTTACCATGTAGGTGGCGAACAGCAGCCCGACGGCGGTCATGGAACGTTCACCGCCGGAAAGCAATGCAAGGTGCGTCAGCTTCTTCCCCGGCGGCTGGGCCAGGATGTCGATGCCCGTCGTCAGGACGTTATCGGGCTCGACAAGCTTCAGCTCGGCGCGCCCGCCGCCGAACAGCCGACGGAACATCTCCTGGAAGTTTTCCGAAATCTGCCGGTAGCTTTCCAGGAACATCTGTTCGCTGCGGGACTTGATTTCGGTGACTACCTGCTCCAAGTCGGTCTTGGCCCGGCTGAGGTCATCGAGCTGTTTCGTCAGGAAATCGTACCGCTCCTTGACCTCCGCGAACTCATCCTCCGCCATATGGTTGATATATCCCATCCCCTGAATCTGTTTCTTGACCTCATCAAGCCGTGTCTTCAGGACGGGCAAGTCGTTGAGTTCTTCGTCCAGCCGGTTTTCATATTCCTTCAGGCTCTTGCCGTAGGAGTCGAAGAAATTTGTGTACAGCTTCTTGATTTCCTCCCCCATCGACTCAATCTGGAAATCAAGCTTGTCCGAGGACGAACGCAACTCCTGCAACTTGTTGAACGCTTCCGTCTTGGCCTCACGCTTGCTGCCGATACTGGCCGACTGCTGTTCAATTTCTTCAACCAGCGTCTCCAGTTGCTCATTCAGCTCTCGCACTTCATTCGCTATCTGTTTCTGCTCCGCCTGAACCCCTCTGATATTCTCCTGTGTGTCGGCGATACGTTCCTCAGCGAGCTGCTGCTCGCGAACCGCGTCTCCATGCTGATACTGGGCTTCGGTCACGGAACGCTGAAGCACATCTATGGAGCTTTGAGCGGCCTCGCGCTTGCTGGCGAGATCTCCAAGCAAAAGCCTAAGCTCCTCCAAATGCTGACGGAAATTCTCGACCTGAACGCTCAAGTTCCGATTCTCCTCACGGAGGGTCGTGATACGGTCTCGATTGCGGACGACCTTCGCACGGCTTTCATCCATGTTCTGGTCTACATGGCGCTTGCGGGTGATGATTCCCTCCGGAGCGAGGAATTCGTCAATAAAGGTCGGGATAGTCCCGCAATATTCCTGAAACAGGCTCTTCAGTTCATCGACCGATTCTTCAAACGCACCCAGTACCTTTTCCTGCTCATTGAGCAGTTCCAGGGCGGAAAGCCCCGATGCGGATTTCAGCTTCCGGGTAAAGTCAATCCGTTCCGTCAACGCACCGCCAAGCCGTCCAATCCTGTCGAGGAACGCTTTTTCCGCATCTTTCCTCGCTTTCGCCGAATAACCGCTTTCCTGGAGTTTCTGCTCCAGCTCCACAACGATGACATCAGTTATTTCTTTCAGTTCCTCGGTAAGCTGGGTCTGAAGCCGTTCCTGCCCTATGTTGTCCAGCTCCCTGTCGTTGATCTCCCGCTCCTGCCGGGTAATCAATTCCTGAGTAGCGGTCAGATTCGCCGTAGCGCCCTTGATCTCCCGTTCAAGAGATGATTTTTTCTCTTCAAACTCATCCATGCGGACATGCAGCTCATCAATTTCGGCCTTGTCGCGGTTGATACGTTCCAGGATCTGTTCCGCGCGGCTTGAAGCCTCGTCCCTGGAATGACAAAAATCCCGGAACCTTTGGGTCAGCAGCTCCAACTGATCGTTCTTTCCCTTCTGTGCCTCGTCCAGCCGCTGGAGTTTCGTCTGGATGTTGATGCGTACCGAGGCCTGCTCGCGCATCCGTTCCTGTTCTTTCTCGATATCCTCGTCAAACTGCTTCAGGGATTCGTTCAGAGCGACCAGATCCCTTTTCGCCTGTTCCAACTGGGCGGTCTTGTGATCCCTGACCATCAGGTAGGTCTTGAGGGTGGACAACTGGACGTCGACTTCCAGCGAGAACTGTTCCTTTACCAGTTCACGGTACGACAACGCCTTGGCCGCCTGCGCCTTTCGGGAATCGTAGGTACGCTTGACTTCCTTGAGGATGTTCTCAACCTGCTCAATATTTTCCGCGGTCTTCTCCAGCTTGCGCTCGGCGTCAAGGCTCTGAGCCTTGAACCGGCTGATTCCCGCGGCTTCTTCGAAAATATACCGGCGGTCTTCCGGTTTGCTGGAAAGGATTTGGTCAATCTTTCCCTGTTCGAGAATCGAATAAGCGCTTTTACCGACGCCCGTATCAAAGAACAGCTCACGGACATTCTTAAGCAGCACACGATTACGGTTGATGTAGTATTCGCTTTCCCCTGTTCTATATATGCGACGTTTGATCTCGATCTCCGCATTGTCCATCGGAAGGAAATGATTCTCATTGCAAATGACGAGGGTGACTTCCGCGATATTCAGCGGCTTGCGCGTGTCCGTACCATTGAATATGACATCCTCCATCCTCCCCGCGCGCAATGTCTTGGTCGACTGTTCGCCAAGAACCCATTTGATGCTGTCGACGATGTTGCTCTTGCCACAGCCATTCGGTCCAAGCAGACAGGTAATGCCATCTGCGAACTCCAGACGGGTCTTGTCGGGAAAAGATTTGAAGCCAAAAATTTCAAGACTCTTCAGAAACAACGGAAAACCTCACATGGGACCTGACCTGGCAAGCCCTTGACGCAATATGCCTGGGATTATAGCATAATCGGCAAGTTCTTTTCCAGTGAAGACCAAAAGGGGGTGTCGCGATGGCGTCAGTGCAGCAGGAGTTGTTTGAAATCGAGCCGCTACGCAACATATGCGGAATCGACGAAGCGGGCCGCGGTCCGTTGGCTGGTCCTGTTTGCGCCGCCGCTGTCGTGCTTCCGCCGGACTTTGATTTTTCACTCCTGGGGGATTCAAAGCGACTTACTGCGAAACAACGTGAAAAAGCCGAACTCTACATCAAGGGACATGCCATAGCCTGGGCGGTCGCATGGGCGACGCACAAGGAAATTGATGAACTGAACATACTGCGGGCAACGATGCTCGCCATGCGGCGGGCCTACGACAAGGTGGCGGCAAGAACGCAAGTCTCCATCGTATTGGTTGACGGGAACAAGGAGCCGGACCTGCCCTGCCCCTGCCAGGCCATCGTCAAGGGTGATGCGAAGGTGCATGAAATCATGGCCGCGTCCATACTGGCAAAGACGGCTCGTGACCGCTTCATGGAATACGCTGACAAAAAATGGCCGGCCTACGGATTCTCGGGGCACAAAGGATATCCCAGCGAAGATCATCGCCGGATATGCATCGGGCAGGGGCTTTGTCCGATTCATCGCAGAACATTCAGGATAGCTCCTCCGAAGCATTGAGGCGAAATATTCAGAGCTTGATGAACATGGCGGAAGGACCAGATATGAAAAAAGTGAAAATTACCGTTCTGAAAACGACATTGGATACCGAACTGGCCGCGGAATATGGCGCGGAAGGGATACAAGCCTGTCCCATGCTGCGAGCCGGACAAGTGTTCTACGCCGATTATGCGAAGCCTGAAGGATTCTGCGACGAGGCGTGGAAGGCCATCTATCAATACGTATTCGCCCTGGCCCATGGGTGTGACACCGAGCTTTTCTATTATGGCGATTGGATCAGGAAACCGGGCGTCGCGATCTGTAGCTGCAACGACGGACTGCGCCCTGTCATCTTCAAGCTTGAATCAACGGAACGAGAATCTGAAATCGACTATACGCCAGTGCGATAACGCCTCCCCGTTTTCCCCGCCCGCCCAGAGGAGGCTATCGCATGAAACAGTTCCAATGAAACGACGGTGCCTGGCCGAAGATACAAAAAAAAGAGCGCCGCACAATAACGGGGCGCTCTTTCCTAGCGGCAACAAGCATCAAAGACCTGTGTCTTCCTGTTTCTTCGCATGCTGTTTGATAAAGTCCAGCGACTTCTGGAATTCATGGATGAACTCCCCCAGATCTTCCTGATAGACGACGATTGACTGGCGGATATACCTGTCAGCGTCGGGAGTTCCCTTGCTCTCCACGAGATTGAGGAACATGTCCCCATAGATATTTTCCTTCACATTGAAAAAATACGTCCTGTCATTCTTGATCAGTCTTGTAGAATAGACCTCTCCGCGCTGTCCCATCGCTATTACCCTCGTATGTCAAAATTCATATCTCCCTTCGCGGGATGATGATTCTAGTATCGACATTAAACAGGCAACCCTCCCTTTGTGTCAACGGTACCGCCGTCTCTTCTGAATTTTTTCACTTGATGGGACTTGACCTTTCGCCGAGTTTTCTATATATCTATCTCACGTTGAATGACCTTGCGCCTGTCGTATAATGGTATTACCTCAGCCTTCCAAGCTGAAGAAACGGGTTCGACTCCCGCCGGGCGCTTAAAAAGCAGTTCTGTATCCTATAAGGAATTGGAAGCCTCGCAATTTAGTTGTGAGGCTTTTTTGTAACTTACGGCCTCACGACATACATCAGTTTCTACATGTTATCTTGCTCTTCACCATCTGCGGTGATTCCAATCACACAAAGGATGGTGTATCATGTACGGGCTTTTCACGGAGGATTCATGGAAGATCTACAACATAGATACGCCCGTCTGATTCTTGAGACGATGGTACGGATACAGGAAGGCGATGCACTCTCCATCAACACGGAGGATATCACGCTCCCCTTCGCCAAGCTTCTGGCTGCGATGGCCAGCGAGATAACGATGCAACCGGTGAACATCGTCGTCATGAAGCATGGTCAACCACAGGGAGTAATCCCGGTGGAACCGATCGAGCACGACGTATTGAGGCCACAACCGACCGGGGCAGCCATGCTCCGTATCGTCGATACGGAGAACTGGAACTGGAAAGAACCGGAAGACTTGGCGGCGGCGTGCGCCGACCTTGTGCAACTCCAGCGGTACGAACACTTGGCCGAACCGCTGATATTCGACAGGAGAATCGCCGTCCCTTGGGCTGTAGTCCATGTTCCCGGACCAAACTGGACGAAACACCTCTTGGGCGAGGACAATCATGAAGACGCGCTATGGAACTTGCTGCAAGATATCTGGAAACTCGATGAAGAACAGGCTGACAAGGCTTGGGACAATCAGATACAGCTCCTCCACTATCGGAAACGATTGTTGGAGTCGCTACATATCGAACGACTTCTGTTCCGCACACAAGGAACTGAGTTGTCGGTAGGCGTCGCCGCCAATGCGCACTGGGAAGGCGGACTACAGACATTGCCGAGCGGACGGTCGTTCATATCCAGCCTCCCTCTTGAAGAATTGTTCATCGCCGCCGACAGAACTACCGCCAAAGGCGTGTTGACCGCCACCCGACCGATGAATCTGTTCGGAGAGCAGGTCCTAGGGGCGACGTTCACCGTACAGAACGGAGAAGTCATCGCTTGGAACGCGGAACACGGAAAACACCTGCTCGACGCTTACTTTAAAATTGATGCCGGAGCGCGGCATGTCGGTGAACTTGCCTTGGCCGACGAGAACACCGCGATTTCACGAGCCATTGATCGATATGGAGTCTCCTTGCTTGACCGGCACAGGACGACGAGAATCAGATTTGGCGCAGCAAACCCCGCATGTCTCGATGCGGGTGCGGAAATTGACAACGAGGAACAGCTACAGTCCAGGACAACCTTCAACATTTCGAATGTCGTCTGCGACTGCCCCATAGGCGATGGAGGACTTGTCGTGACAGCGGTCACATCAAAGGGCGATGAAATAGTGCTTATGGAACATGGCGTATTCATCGATTGATGAACAAGGAGATCATATGAACAAAAAATACATCGAAGGATATGCAAAACTCGTCCTTGCGAAAGGCGTGAACCTGCGCAAGGGACAGAGCGTCATGATCAAGACAGGACCGGGCACCTATCAGTTCGCCAGGGAACTTGCGAAGACCGCGTACCGCATGGGTGCGCTTCACGTTGAAATCACGTTGGACGACCTTGACATTCTGGCGGCTCGACTTGCATCCCAAGATGCGGCGCAAGTGCAACGTTCTCCCTCATACGCAAGGATGATCGACTATGAAATGGTCAGCGAGGACTGGGCGTTCATCAGAATCGACAGTACCGAGGAACGTCTTGACCATGCGCCCTTCGATCCGGAAAGCTATGCGAGATACCAGCATGCGGCCAGTATCGAGCATGACACCATCCAGAACAAACGGATGCGCCATCAGCTCGCTTGGTGCGTGATTTGCGCCCCCGGCCCACGTTGGGCGAAACAAGTGCTTGGCGATACCGCGACGGAAGATGACCTTTGGGATGAGATTGCTCCAATACTTCTTCTCGATACACAGGATCCTTGCAAAGCTTGGGATGATCATGACGCCATTGTAAAGCCCCGTGTCGCGAAACTGAATGGACTGGGAATACGCAAACTGCATTTTATCAGCCCGATTACTGACTTGAAAATTGGATTCCGCCCCGAACATGTCTGGAAAGGAGGTTCCAAGCTGTTGCCCGATGGCCGGCCGAACATATGCAATCTACCCACCGAGGAGATTTTTACAGTTCCCGACATGTATGACGTTGAAGGTCATGTGACGACGACCAGACCGGTGCCAGTCATGAACACCTTGACGGAATCAGTACGTTTTACATTTCGCAAGGGGCAGGTGGTCGATTGTACGGCGAAACAGGGAATGGGCGTGCTGGAGCGATTCCTTCAGATTGACGCGGGGTCTTCGCGGTTGGGGGAATGCGCGTTGGTCGATGAGACTAGCCCGATCGCCCGGAGCAGGAAGATATTCAATTCCATCCTGTTCGATGAAAACGCATCTTGCCATTTGGCGCTGGGAATGGGTTACCCCGACAGCCTCGCCAACGGTGGTTCGCTAGTTTCCGACGAGCAACTGCATCAGTTCGGCTGCAATACGAGCCTCAACCATACCGACTTCATGGTTGGGTCCGATGACACCGACATCGTCGCCCTCTGCGCCGATGGAAAAGAAGTCCGGATTATGAAAAATGGTCGTTTCTGTTTCTAGTCTTCCTGTGGAGCAGTATGATTCGAGGCTTTTGGACGTTGTTCCAAAAGCCTCGGTTTTCCTAGAGATAGATCATCAACAACCCGACCATCATGCCGAATGTAATTGAAAAGGTCGGGAGTTTGCTACGATACATCAGAATCGCCTGCGGTAAAATTTCCCCGAACACGACATACAGCATGGCGCCACTGGCGAAACTCAGGCTGAGGGCGAGCCCGAAAGGACCGATGTCGCCCAGCCAGTATCCGAATATCGCTCCGAGTATCGTGGGCGCACCGCTGATCGCGGTAATCAAAATGGCGTAGCGGCGTTTCATGCCTCCGCTTATCAAGGGAACGACTACAGCCATCCCTTCCGGAATATTGTGCAATCCTATCAGAACGGCTAGAACCAAGGAAGTACCGGAAAGCACATGGTCCGTCCTTACGAATGATGCTCCGATAGTCATTCCTTCCGGGACGTTGTGCAATGCTATCGCACAGGCCATTACGATTCCAGCTACAAACAAGGACGCCTTGGAGTCGTTCCGCCTGCGCCGTTCATTCAAGGAATTGGCATGAGTCAATTCATCCAATGCATCCGCGGTCTTTGGATGTGTCTGATCAATGTGGGGGATATGCGCGTTGGCCTTTCTGTCTATCAGATAATTGAGCAGATAGACGACGGCGATTCCAACGCAGACACCAAACACGACCGTGACGATGCCTGAACCAGTGCGGATCGCCTCCTCAATCAGGTCAAAGCAAACAATGCTAATCATGACGCCACCGGCGAAACTCAGCAACAGACTGACGGTACGGTTGGAATCTTTCCGAAACAACGCGCCTACAACACCGCCGAGACCGGTACCTACGACACCGGCCAAAGTCGTAGACAGAAGCAGATCACCCATAACAAAACACACTCCAATAGCGTCAATCCAGGATTGTCACCGGGAGGCATTATATCTGGGATGAGCGGGAATGTATATTCGTAGGTTGATGAAATTCGCTGAATTAGTTCAGTTCCGCCAGTAGCTTCAGCCCATCAAGCGTATGCATCGGAGAGATTTCTTCAATACGGGGAATCAACGGCGCGATAGTGGCGGAAAGACCCCCGGTTGCGACAATCTGTAGTCTCTCCCCGATTTCCTGCTCTGTCTTTTCAATGATTGAACTGACCATGCCCGCATAGCCATGCATGATGCCGGCACGAATCGACTGCACGGAATCACGCCCCAGAACTGTGTCCGGCAATTTCAGCTCAACCTGTGGCAACTGGGCCGTATTGCCATAAAGCGCATTGACGGCGGTAATAAGGCCAGGAGCTATTGCGACGCCAAGCACCGCTCCGTCACGATCCACGGTACTGAACGTCAAAGCAGTACCGAAATCAACAACCATGCAGGCTCGATCTGGATACTGATGATGCGCTTGCGCTAGATTGCACAACAGGTCTGAACCCAATTCTAGAGGGATACTCGTTCTCTTCAGTCCGGTTATGATGTCATGGGATACCATCAATGGGTCAACATCGAACAATCTATTCGTATTTTTCTGCAACGACCGGGACAGGTTTGGAACAACGGAACTAATCACGGCTTTGTCAACGTCGACCGCATGAAGCCCCGCATGGGTGAACAGACTTTCCAGCACGACGAAATACTCGTCGCTCGTTTTCTTCTGGTCGCTATAGATACGCCAATGTTCGACCCATTTCTGGCCATCATGGATGGCTAGGACAATATTTGTGTTACCGATATCTACGACGAATAGCATACTCAGTCTCCTTCCCGGCATTGCGGTCTTGGCTACGTCCCCGTCTCTTCGGCCACATAGCGGCATGACGCCCGTTCCTTGTCCTTTGCCATTGCCGCAAAGACCGTCGAACTTTTCTCAGACAGCCTTGCAAACGCATTGTCGCGCCCAGACCGTCCACTACCACTACAAGGCAAGAGCCTGGTGTTTACCGGCGTACATTTCGTCACGCAGCGCACGGACGCCGGTATCGGAGAGATACTCATCGAATTTCATCATCCTGTCGATGATTCCATTCGGAGTGAATTCAATGATCCGGTTGGCGATTGTATCGACGAACTGGTGGTCATGGCTGTTGAACAGAAGAACCCCGTTGAAGTCTATCAGCCCGTTGTTCAACGCGGAGATGGACTCAAGGTCGAGATGGCTGGTCGGTTCATCGAAAATCAGCGCATTGGCTTGCTCAAGCATCATTTTCGCCAGTACGCACCGTACCTTCTCTCCTCCAGACAGCACGGTGCAGCTCTTCAGGGCTTCATCGCCGGAAAACAGCATCCTGCCAAGGAAAGAACGCACATATGTATCGTCCTTCTCCTCTGAATATTGCCGTAGCCAATCGGTAATGGTCAGGTCCTCCGTGAACATGAAGGAATTATCTTTCGGGAAATATGAAAGGCTCGTCGTGACGCCCCATGCATAGGTACCGGAATCCGGCTCCATCAGCCCAGCGAGAATCTGGAACAGCACCGTCTTGGCATAATGGTTTGGACCCACGAACGCAATTTTGTCGCCGTTGTTGACCATCAAGGAAAAATCGTCAAGCACTTTTTCCCCGTCGATCGCCTTCGTGAGATTCTTGATTTCAAGAATATTGCGTCCAGGCTCCCTGGCCGGCTTGAAGGCTACGTATGGAAAACGGCGGGACGATGGTTTGATATCGTCGATAGTCAGCTTGTCGATCAATTTCTTCCGGCTCGTCGCCTGTCGGGCTTTCGCTACGTTGCTTGAGAACCGCTGGATGAATTCCTTGAGTTCCGCGATTTTCTCCTCCCGGCGTTTCTTCTCGTCCTTCATCTGTTTCGACGCAAGCTGACTGGAAAGATACCAGAAGTCATAGTTGCCGACATACATCTGGATCCTGCCGAAGTCGATGTCCGCGATATGGGTACAGACCGTGTTGAGGAAGTGTCGGTCGTGAGAAACGACAATGACTGTATTGTTGAAATTCTCAAGGAAATCCTCAAGCCAGTGAATTGACTCAAGGTCGAGGTGGTTGGTCGGTTCATCAAGCAGCAGGATATCGGGATTGCCGAACAACGCCTGGGCCAGCAGTACGCGGACCTTGATATTGTCCTCGATGTCGCTCATCAGCTTGGAATGCAGCGCTACGGGGATACCCAGTCCGTCGAGCATCTGCCCGGCCTCCGCTTCGGCTTCCCATCCTCCAAGTTCAGCGAACTCACCTTCCAAATCTGCGGCGCGAATGCCGTCTTCCTCAGTGAAATCCTCTTTCGCATATATGGCGTCACGTTCCTGCATGACCTTGTACAGGCGTTCATATCCCATGATGACGGTCTCCATGACCGTATAGGTATTGAATGCGAAGTGATCCTGGCGAAGCACCGCCATGCGTTCCCCCGGAGTAATGATGACCTCGCCTGTATCAGGTTCGATTTCTCCGGAAAGGATTTTCAAGAATGTGGATTTGCCCGCTCCGTTCGCTCCTATGACGCCATAGCAGTTCCCCGGCGTAAATTTGATGTTGACTTCCTTGAAAAGAACTTGAGTTCCGTACGACAGTGAAATATTCGATGCAGTGATCATATGTAGATGCTCCTTGCAGGTGATTGACGCTTTAACAGTATCGCAAAAAAAAAGCAGCCTAGCAAGGCTGCCTCCGGTTTAGTCCCTAGCGGAATCGAACCGCTATTTAGAGACTGAGAATCTCCCGTCCTAACCGTTAGACGAAGGGACCGAATCGTTGACTGGGATGGAGGGATTCGAACCCCCAAAGGCAGAACCAGAATCTGCAGTGTTACCATTACACTACATCCCAATTGCAAAATCCTGTCGAAGGATACAGAAACAGGTTGCTTTTGTCAAGGGGAGCGAATAAAAAACTTGGCCGCCCTTTCCGAGGCGTCAGCCAATGGCGGGAAAGGAACCGTGGCGTAGATAATTATTTTTTAGTTTTTCCAATCGGCTGCCATGCGCCGTTGTTCTCCTGCGCCGCTACCAACGAATTCATAAACGTGGTCTCCAACATCGGCTTGGAATAGTAGAAGCCCTGCACATTCCGCACGTTCAGATTTCTCAGGTATTCAACCTGCTCCGCCGTTTCGACGCCTTCGACGACTACTCGTGTCCCCAAATGGGCGAATCCTTGTACAAGATAGCCAAGCATCTCATGCATCCGTTGCTGCCGTTGCGAATCAGAAAGAATCGACTGGTCGAACTTAATGCATTCAAACGGCAGGGACATCATTCTGGAAAAACTTGCGTATCCTGTACCGAAATCATCGAGATAGAAACCTAGCCCCATCGATATCAGTTGCGTCATGACAGTCTCAACCCGATAGAAATTTGCGATGAATGTGCTTTCCGTCACTTCAATCTTTATCTTTGAAGGATCTATATTCCAACGTGTAAGCAATGTCTTGACATGTTCAATCAGTGAATCATTATAGAACTGCCGCGTCGAGAAATTCACGGAAATGGGCGGTACGGCAATTCCCTGCTCCTCGCACCGATGTATGAACCTACAGGCATTTTCAAAGACTTTTAGTCCAATCTGCGGAATCATTCCGGAAGCCTCGGCGTATGGAATGAATTCACTGGGAGGTATCGTCTTGCCTGTATCCAAGTCTTTCAGCCGCAACAGGCATTCGGCGGCCTGTATATGATTTCCCGCTATGTCCATGATTGGCTGATACACATAATAGAAGCAGTCCTCGACCATCGCCTTTCGCAGCAAAGTAACGATTTCTTCTCTACGCAACATCTTGTCACGCATTTTCGAATCGCAGATCCGTATTTCGATTTGGGATGGAATCTGGTTTTCATCCGACACCTCAGGTGGCAGCGCCAAGGCATATTCCAAAAAAGAAAGAATCTCATCCGGGTCGCTGGCAACCTGGGGGCACATCAAGGTGACGACATCGGCTTCGAGGCTGATTTCAACGTTGTCGACAATCCAAGGCGCGCATAACTGTTCCGTCAGGTTTTTCAAGATATCGGAAACCGTGCCGAACTTGGACGGCTGGCAAATCAGCGCGAACTTGTCGCCGCCAATCCTGAATACTTCGCCGGAAAACGGAAGCGCCCTCAAGGCTTCAGCGATGTTTTTCAACAGGTGGTCTCCCGCAAGTGCGCCAAGTTCTTCATTGATTCTTTTGAACTGGCGGAGATTGACGGCGATGACCGTCAGCGCCTGCTGATGCTTCATGTAGTAGTCAAGAGAATTTAAAAACACAAGACGATTGCCGCACAGCGTCAGGGAATCAGTGGTCAGCTTCGATGATTGGAAATTCAGATAACAGACCAGGCAACAGAACATCGCGGCAGTGCCGCTGAGTTGCACATTGGGAAACGCGACTTGAACGCCAAGAAGGATGAGGGCAAAGAACGGAAACCATTTCAATACTCTGAGTAATTGCGGACTAATGAATTTTCTCAGAACCAGACAGAGCAATATTCCACTCAGTACATAGAAGAGCGTCAAACCCATGGTCAGGAAATTAAGCGGCCCACGGATATAGTTCAATTGTCCATCAAAACGGTAGAGGAGTCCAGTGAACGGAGTGGCTAATACAATGATGAAATTGAAAACGAGGGATGCTCCAAATATGAAGAATACCCAGGTAAAGACATGCTTGTCGTAGAATTCATCGCGGACTTGGAGCAGTATATAACTTACAATCGATGCGGACATGATTGGTGTCGAGGTAAAGAACAGCAGCTGCAGCGCGTTGTTCAACCAAAGTGGAACAGCATGAGGAAAGACGAGAAAACTGGTCGCGACAATATTTATGGTGATACTGGCAACGCTAATCCACAACGTCCTATAGAAAGCGCGAGTATGCCGGATGGCTACGGAATAACTGTCGCGCATGTAGAACAATAGGACGAACAGGACAAAAAGCGCGACAAATTCGGGAGCGAAAAACCACTCACCCATGGGAAACCTCCTAGCAGGTCAGATATACCTACTCACCGGCGTATGTCTGTAAAACATTGATTTCGTAGGGTTCCAGGACTTTTTCGTAGTCAAGGAACGGAAGTCCGATGACACCGAATACTCCGGCGACGGTCGCACCGCATTCCTCCAGCAGGTCCGCGGCAGCCCGCAACGTTCCTCCAGTTGCGATTAGATCATCGACAAGCAGTATCCGCTCCCCTGCCCTGACGTCTATTTCCTGAACTGCGATTGTATCCGTCCCATATTCCAGGGCATAGCTTTTTTCCCGCGTCTTGCCGGGATGTTTGCCCTTCTTGCGGACCAGAACAAGCGGAACGCCCATCTTGTATGCGAACGGCGCGGCGAAGATAAACCCACGAGCTTCGATGCAGGCTACAGACGTGAGGTTCTTGTCCTTGTAAAGCTCGACCATCTTGTCGATGCACCAGGCATAGGCCTCAGGCACGGCGGTAATGCCGGTGATATCATAGAACAGAATACCTTCATGGGGAAAACTTGGGATTTTTCTGATTACTTTGTCCAAATCGTAAGGCTGCATTTACTTTCCTCCTCAAGCTTGTTTTCAGGGATACGATTTCTTGAACGCCGTCACTCTCGCGGAAGCGTTCAGGTCATAGGGACTACTTACCCCATCCGAAAGATATCGGTATCCAAGGCCGGCCACCATCGCTCCATTGTCAGTGCATAATTTCAATGAAGGAAAAGAAACTGCGATTCCATTGTTTTCCAGATTTTTCAGCTCGCTGCGCAGCAAAGAGTTCGCAGCCACACCGCCGCCAGCGGAAAGCCGAGTAAGGCCGGTATCCTCCAGCGCCAACCTGACCCTGCGCATCAGCAGTCCAACCGCGCACCGTTGGAAGCTGGCCGCGATATTTTCCGGCGTTTTTTCACTTACACCATCCCAGAACTTGTCCAGCTGGTTGATGACGGCGGTCTTGAGCCCGCTATAGCTCATATCATAGGGATGTTCGCCTTTCTGCAATGCAGGTCCGGGAAACAGGAAGGCCGTCGGATTTCCCGATTTCGAGAGCTTGTCGATCACGACGCCTCCAGGATATCCCAGGCTATAATGCTTCGCCACCTTGTCGAACGCCTCTCCAATGGCATCATCTATCGTCGTACCGAGAACGACGATTTCATCATAGCCGTTTACTTTGCAAATAACGGTATGTCCGCCGGAAACCAATACGCCAAGGTAAGGATACTCAAGCGGCCGTTCAATTTGGGATGCATAGAGATGCGCTCTGATATGGTCGATCCCGATGAACGGAATATCAAGGGTCGCGGCCAGCGCCTTGGCGAAATTCAAACCCACCAATAGACTTCCTAGCAGTCCTGGACGGCAGGTGACGGCGATAGCGTCTATGTCAGACAATGTCATATGGGCTTGACTGACCGCGGCTGAAACCACTTGGGATATCCATTCGGTATGAAGCCGGCTAGCTATTTCCGGCACTACACCTTCATACGGTTTGTGGAGTTCGATCTGCGTCGCGATCACATTGCTCAATATCTCATGTCCGTCCCGCACCACCGCGGCGGAACATTCGTCACAGGAAGTTTCAATACCAAGTACGACCATCGTCCCTACCCTTAGAAGTTTTCAAAGGAATCATCGGAAGAAAAATCATCATCCAGCGATAGCGGGAAAAGTTCCTCCAGAGAATCTCCATACTCCAGCACCCCTGGAGCGACATCAATGAGAAACTGCGCGACCTCAGGAACCCAGCTCGGGCCGACAACCGGCGTCGCCTTCGGCATCCGGGCGTTCAGCATGACCATGCATTCCTGAGGAACGGCGTTGAACTGTATCACGGTCTTTGTTCGTTTTTCCAGGATGGATTCTCCTTATGCGATGAAAAGGTGATAAAACACTGTGCATAGGGTATCGTTATGAAGCCACTTGGTCAAGTTGCAGTTTCATCAGTAAATTTGCCGACGACTCTTGCAATTCAATGAAAAATCAGCTAGATTCTATTCGTTCATGTGAATGTATGCCAAAGTGGCTCAGCGGTAGAGCAGCTCACTCGTAATGAGCAGGTCCTGGGTTCGATTCCCAGCTTTGGCTGTCGATGGAAAGCCTTAGGGAACTGAGGAAAACTTGATAGGTTTGACACATCGGTTATAAGGCTGGTTCAAAGGCTTGTTTCCTAAGTTGCAAAGGGGGACGGGCCTTTTGTTTTTGTCTCGTATTTCCATTATTGCTACCGTTCTACGCGGTCATCGACAGTTGCGGGGGCGGATATAAAAACCGCCCCGAAAAAGGACGGGGCGGTTGGAGAAAGTGTGATAACGGAAAACTATCAGAACCTATAGCCAAGGGCTATTCGTGGAATTGGTATGAATAACCAGAAACCACCGATGATTCCGGCGTTCGGCGCAGAGGTGAAGAATGACATCTCCAATCCTGAGGAAAGTCTTAGAAAGAAATCAGGGAATGGATAAAATTCATAATGAACCAGGATATCCATACCCATGCTGAAAAGCCTTTCCTGGAACAAGAACGTCGGTCCCGCCGTAAACATCAGATCCATTGTTTCATTCAACGGCAGTGTATAAGCCGCCGCAGGATACAACTCAAACATTGTGTCAGGAATATTCATCCCGACTCTGATGTATGGTCCGAAATTATTGCTGAATGTCGTTGTAAAGTCTCCATTTATCGCCAATGCATATAGAAAACCATCGCCCCCGCCGCCCAAGCCGAGATTGGCATATCCAGTGTTCAGCGTTACGGCGGTCTTGAACGTCATGTTTTTCGACTCTTGCGCAGCGCTGACCGCCACACAGCACAATGCCGTCAGTAACAGACAAGCCACAAGCATTCGTAACCAAAGTTTCATTTCTTCATTCCCTCCCGATTTGGACATTGCATTTGGTAGGATCACAGGGGAACCCTTTCATAAACTTGATATTATTTTTACATGAAAACAGTCAGTACGAAATCAGGGTGTCCCGCTCTGGCAATGACAAAAATGATTGTCACAAATGAAAAACAATGCCAAACTACATATGGTGGAAACGAACATGAAATCCTGCAACACAAAATCTTGTAAGAGTCGTCTGTTCGCCAAAAAACTTGACGCAATCATGAAGCTCACCGAAATGTCGAACAGCAGAATGGCGCAATTGGCTCCTCTGTCTTCGTCGTACATCAGCCGCCTTCGAACCGACCGTCGGCCATTGCCTTCCCAGCCCGTGTTCCTGCCTTCCGTTGCACAGGCTCTCGCCTCCGTCATCTTCCGTACTGGCAAGACGCAGGCTGTAGCAAAACTTTTGGGAGACCGGCCCGACAAGGTCTGGAATGATGAACGGGAACTCGCCAACGATATCGCCGAGTGGTTCATCGATGATACCCCTGTTCCCGAAGAACCGCCGAAAATACCCCCTCCGGTCTCCGCGGGACAGTATCTCGGCAACGAGGGCAAACGAGCCGCAACAGAACGGTTCCTGTTGGAAGTGATCGAGGCTCCGAAACCGCGGACACTGTTCCTGTATAGCGACGAATCTATGGAATGGATGATAGAGGATCCAGAATTTATACGCAGATGGTCTGAGCTAATGGAAAAAACGGCCCGCAACGGTAACAAATTTGTCATCATCCACACAATCAAAAGAAATTTTGATGAAATTTTCCATGCGATATCACGTTGGATGCCTTTATATCTTTCTGGGGCCATAGAATCCTACTACTGTCCGAAAGTCCGTGATGGAATTTTCCTGCATACGATCTTTATCGCACCGGACATCGCCAGCGTCATGTCTTCTTCCGTGATGGGGAAAAACGCACAAGCTCTCAGCATATATCTGTCGAACAAGGAAGCTATACGGGCCATGATGCGTGAATACGGAAATTTTTTGGAGCTTTGCAAACCGTTGTCGCTCCATGAACAGGGAGAATCGTTTGGACGGAAAATCCTGGCCTCAATGCCATCCGCTGCGGACAGTCTGTTTGTGCAATATCCCTTCTCCGCCTATGCGATGCATGATGGACTGTCTATTGGACGGCTAGCTGGCAATGGTATTGATAGAATTTCGCAGTGGCTTGACCTTGTAGAAGATCAGCTCAGGGCCGGTATGACTGTCTGGAATGCGTTACCGCGACTTTCGATAGATGAATGCGTCAGATTGCAGGAAAAAATGTCCACTGAAGAACGGAAGAAACTCAATGGACTGGTTCTTCGCATGCGTGGCCTCGTCGCACAATATCAAAACTACCATTTGCTCGTCCTACGACCTGAGCTGCTTCCATATGCAATCGCGGTCATTCGTGGACACCAGGTTTTCGTCGCAAAAGATATTGAATCGCCAAGTGTGTTCCACGCCAGGGAACAGACCGCCGTAGAAGCCTTCTGGGACTACTATACATACCTCATCGTTTCTGAATACAGGAAGGATGAATCGCATACCGCCCTTCTGAATAATTTGCTCTCGGTCTTGCAATAGCGGGCGGATTCCGTCAAAAGCCGTAATATAAACGCCACCCCCGCAAGAGGATGGCGTTTATTAAAAAAGTTCTCCAGCGAACTGTTGAAACAATCCGTCGACAAGACAACGGACTATTATTTCTTCACTGAAATTGCAGCCTGCGCAGCGGCCAATCGGGCGATAGGCACTCTGAACGGTGAGCAGGAGACATAGTTGAGTCCAACCTTCTGACAGAACGCAATTGTCTTGGGATCGCCGCCATGCTCGCCACAGATGCCAAGCTTGATGTCGGGACGGACGGAACGACCAAGCTTCGCCGCCATCTCGACCATCTTACCGACACCATCGACATCGATAGTCGCAAACGGATCGTAATCGTAGAACTGCTTGTCGGTATCATTGACATAGTGGCCGAGGAACGAAGCAGCGTCGTCACGGGAGAAGCCGCAGGTCATCTGAGTCAAATCATTGGTACCGAAGCTAAAGAATTCGGCTTCGCGCGCAATCTCGTCCGCAGTGATCGCAGCTCTCGGGACCTCGATCATCGTACCGATTTTATATTCGACATGCAGGCCTTGTTCAGCGAATACGCTATTGATAACTTCCAAGGCATATTTCTTACAGTAATCGAATTCCCTGTAGTTCCCTACCAACGGAATCATGATTTCAGGATGTACGGAGATACCGTTGCGCTTTACATTGATTGCCGCCTCGATAATGGCACGTACCTGCATCTGAAGGATTTCCGGATAGACGATTGCCAGACGACAGCCACGGAACCCAAGCATCGGGTTGAATTCATGCAGTTGGCTGATTTTCTGCGCAATCTCCTCTACTGAAATCCCCAATTGCAGAGCCATCTCATGGCGACTGGTATGGTCATTTGGGAGGAACTCGTGCAACGGGGGATCAAGAAGCCTGATTGTGGCGGGCAGACCGTTCAATGCGGCGAATATCTCTTCGAAATCACCACGTTGCATCGGCAACAGTTCCGACAAGGCAGCTTCCCTCTCCCTGATATTGTTCGCAAGAATCATCTTCCTGACACTGATGATGCGGTCGCCGCCGAAGAACATATGCTCTGTACGGCACAGGCCAATGCCTTCAGCGCCAAGCATGACGGCCATCTTGGTGTCAGTGGGAGTATCGGCGTTAGTACGGACTCCCATGGTCTTCAGTTCATTCACATACCCCATGAACTTCTTGTAGTTCTGGAACAACTGGGATTCACTTTCAGACATGTGGCCGTTGAGCACCTGCACAATTTCGGACGGCTTCACTGGAATTTTCGTCGCATAGATGGCACCGGTGAACCCGTCGATCGACATGTAGTCGCCTTCACATATTTTGGTTCCATTTACTTCAAGATAATTCTTTGCCTCGTTGACAACGATTTCACCCGCACCGGAAACGCAAGGACACCCCATGCCTCTCGCGACTACCGCCGCATGGCTTGTCATTCCACCGCGACAGGTGATCACTCCCCTGGAAACGGCCATGCCGCCAATGTCCTCGGGGCTGGTTTCCGTCCGCACCAAAATGACGTCTTTCCCTTCGGCGGCCATTTCCTCTGCTTTCAACGCAGTAAAATAGACTTGCCCACAAGCTCCACCGGGGCTAGCGTTCAACCCATGAGTCACTTCCTTCAGGTTCTGGTCACGAATGACCTTCAGGTCAAGGATCGGGGCAAAGAGCTTGCCGAACTCATTGGCCGGTACACGGCCGACCGCGGTCTCCTTGTCGATCAAACCTTCCTCCACCATCTCTACCTGGCTTCTGAGCCAGCTGAAGATGGTCCGCTTGCCATTTCTGGTCTGCAACATGTACAGCTTACCTTCTTGGATGGTGAACTCAATGTCCTGCATGTCATGATAATGCTGTTCAAGACGTTCACGAATCCCAACGAGCTGTTCATACACCTCAGGGTTCACATTTTTCAACGTATCGATGGTCTGGGGAGTACGGATACCCGCCACGACATCCTCGCCCTGCGCATTCATCAGGTATTCGCCATAGAACCGGTTCTCGCCGGTAGATGGATCTCTTGTAAAAGCGACGCCGGTTCCGCTGGTCTGCCCCATATTGCCGAAAACCATGCTCTGCACGTTTACCGCGGTTCCCAGAAGTCCCCTGATGTCATTCATCTGCCGATATTTGATAGCTCGATCATTGTTCCAGGACCGGAACACCGCGTCGATCGCCTTGAACAGCTGATCCAAAGGATCCACAGGAAAATCCTCGTGGGTGAAGCGACGATAGATACGGGAATATCGTGCGATGACTTCCTTCAGGTCTTCGATATCCAGCTCGGTATCGAACACTTTGTGCTTCTCGTCTTTCACATCCTGAAGAGCGCTTTCAAACTCATGATGGGGGACGTTCATTACGACATCACCGAACATCTGCATAAAACGACGGTAACTGTCCCATGCGAAACGCTCGTTGCCGGTCTTCTTGATCAGTCCATTGACAGAATCAGGGTTCAGCCCGAGATTGAGAACAGTATCCATCATGCCGGGCATGGATTGAGCGGCTCCTGACCGAACGGAAACAAGCAAAGGATTCTTTGCGTCACCAAGCTTGGCCCCCATTACTTTTTCAAGTTTCGCCAAGTTAGCAAGGACTTCGTCGCGGAGCCCCTCAGGGTACGCCCCGGCGTTCGCACTGAAATATGCGCAGGCCTCAGTACTAATCGTAAAGCCCGGAGGAACCGGCAGACCGATCGAGGTCATATCCGCGAGATTCGCTCCTTTGCCACCGAGCAGATCCTTCATCTTCGCTGTTCCTTCAGCTTTCCCATCTCCAAAGAAGTAAACATACTTCATTGACTTTGCAGGCATTTAGCATCCTCCGAATTATGGTTCTTGTGTGTCGCTTACCGAAGCAATGTAGACAAAAAAATACCAGCTGTCAATGTTAAAAAATACTCGCAGGACAATATTTTCGAAACTTTGGCAAAATTCACAACTTTTTATTCAACCAATATTTATCGAATAGCATTTTTGAAACATTGTTTCAGTTGAAACCCCAACAATGTCGCCCAAGGACCATCAGACGGCGAACGCTTTATCGGCATTGGGAAGAAAGCCAACTTCACTACTTCCTACTAGTAATCGCGGGGCGCAAGGAACCGACAGCCCTCATCCAGATGCCGGGCAAATGTCGTCCATGACTGCAAAGATATAAAAACGCCGTCGGCAAATATTTATTTTCACCGACGGCGCCATTATCTATATGTATCAGCTCACGCTTTATGCTGTGTAGCTTTCCAGCAACTTTGAACGGGAGGGATGCTTCATCCGCTCAATCGCCTTTTTCTCGATCTGCCTGATCCGTTCCTTGGTCAAATTGTAAAGCTCGCCGATTTCCTTGAGGGACATCGGGTTCTGTCCATTCAGTCCATACCGAAGCTCAACGATTTCACGTTCCTTGTCGCTCAAGGTGTCGAGGACCTGATTGATATCCTCTTTCAAGGAACGGTCCATCAACGCATCGTCCGGCCCCTGGGCTCCGTCCTCAATGAAATCCCCCACGTTGCTGTTGCCACTGTCGCTATAGACAGGAGCATCCAGGCTGACCATCTCCTTGCTGATCGCAAGCAAGTCCGCGACATGGGAAGGATCGAGCTGCGTCAACGCGCCGATTTCCTCCATGGTGGGTTCTTCGCCGTTTTCATGCATCAATTCCTTCTGAGCCTTCTGTATCTGCATCAATTCATTCGCCCTGTTCAGAGGAAG
Source organism: Sphaerochaetaceae bacterium (assembly GCA_034114085.1). Lineage (GTDB taxonomy): Bacteria > Spirochaetota > Spirochaetia > Sphaerochaetales > Sphaerochaetaceae > Spiro-02. The sequence goes on from JAXEWB010000064.1 coordinate 38,080, forward strand.
GCGGACTGTCCTGCTCTTTTCACAGATTGCCTTGAGGATAGCCTGCCTGATCCACCATACGGCATAGGAGATGAAATGGTAGCCTTTGTCAGGATCGAACTTTTCAAGGGCGTTCATCAACCCGATATTGCCTTCATTGATCAGGTCAAGCAGTGGCAATCCCTGATTCTGATATTTCTTTGCGATATTCACGACGAAACGGAGGTTCGCCTCGACCATACGGGTACGTGCGAATTCATTCCCTTGGACGGCAAGTTTCGCAAGCCGATATTCCTCCTCGCGAGTCAGCATCGGTATTCTATTGATTTCTTTCAAATACATGGAAAGGATGTTGGCGTCTTCGTAAAGATCGGTTTCACTAGCATTGTTCAGCATCGTCTGTTGTTTGGACATTAGTATAATCCTCCTTGGGACATTATCATACAAGCAATATCCATGCCAATTTAGACAAATGCGGCTTTTTGCTTAATTTTATTTCTTTTATATATAGTCAATTATGCAATGCAAAAAAATGCCATCATCAAATGATGGCTAGGAACATTTCATATTTCCGTCTCATAGCAATATGTTTTTCGAGTCAATTTGACACAGGCAACGAAAACAGGTCGATTACCGGGTCAAATTGACACTTTTTAGGAGATTAAGCGGAGAAACACCGCAAGCCGCGGGTCGTTGTGTCCCATTGAACGCAGTCTGAAAGACAACGGCATCAAGCTCTTCAACGTCAAGCTCCCAAGGGAAATCAATTTCAATAGTACGATACCAGGCACATCTGTCATCAGGCGCGAATGGAAATGCGGAAGTTCTGACCGCCTCCTGCAATTCATCCCATTTCATGCGTATCACGTCATGAATCATGTCCCCTTCCGACAAGCTGACGCACAACCGTTTTTTTCCAAGCACATATATCGCGAACTGTATGTCGTGGAATTTCTTCCATTCGCAATTATCGTCTTGCACAAAGTCTTCTCCACGAACAAGAAAGGCATCATTCCAACAACGAATCGCCTGCTCGATGTCACCAAGCTTGGAAAATGTATTACCTAACCGATAGAACCATTTTCCAAGATCGGCGAGCGAAGCTCCCGGGCACATCGCCTGTTGCTCCGAATATACCGCCAGCGCATTGTCTGTGATCATCACTCCTACTCCTGCATGACCGCCTTCGTCATTACGACTGTAATATACGTATTCAAAATAGATATGACAAATGTTTTTTGCAATTTTTTCACATAGTGTATAAATATTTCACACCATGACGGTCTTTGCACTCTATTTCAACCATTTTGGCTTGCCAACAAGTTTGTATTTTACTATATTACACCAGGAACCGGGGAAACTGATTCGTCAGCCCCCATGATGTCCAGCTTGAAACAAATTATATATATAAGGAGCAATGGATATGAAAATCAGACCTTTGGCAGACAGAGTACTGGTAAAGACGGAAGAGGTCCAGGAGAAGACCGCAAGCGGGATCTTCATTCCTCAGACCGCTCAGGAAAAGACTCAGATCGCGACCGTCATCGCAGTGGGCGACGATACCGAGGCGATCAAGGTTAAAGTCGGCGACAAGGTGATGCATGACAAATATGCCGGAACCAGCGTAAAGGCCGACGGCGAAGAGTTCCTGATTCTTGCCATGGGTGACATTCTCGCTGTAATCGAGTAAGCGGGAACGTACGCCTTCTTGATGCGAAGACCGTCCTTTCTGCGATGAATATCGAAAGGACGGTCTTTTATTACACCTCTCACTTTTCACAATCATTGATATCTGGAAACTTCATCGCCCCATCCCGTCAGTCAGGGCGATACAGGGAACGGCGCCGGCGGTCCCGGGCAAGAAAGCATCACGAATACAAGAATGATTCAATCTTATCGGGGATTGATGAAGTAATCGTTTCTGGATGATAGCTTTCCGGCAATGCGTTCAACATGTAGACGCCATACCCCTTGCGGACGACCCTGCTGTCCAGAATCAGTACAATTCCGGTATCCATGGTACTGCGCATCAGCCTTCCGAACCCTTGCTTCAGCTTCATGGTAGCCTCCGGCAACGCGAGGTGAAAGAAACCGCTGCCTCCTTGCGAGTCCAACAACTCCTGTCTCGCTCGGAACACTGGATCGGAAGGAACCCGGAACGGCAGCTTGACGATGACGACCAACCGTAGCGTATCTCCGGGAGCGTCCACTCCCTCCCAGAAACTATCAGTAGCGAACAGGACACTGTCCTTGTCTTCCTTGAACTGTTTCAGGAGCTGGAATCGATCCGATTCCCCTTGGGCAAGAAGCGTGAGGTTCTGCGCCGCCAGCACAGGAGCGACACGTTCCCGCACCATGGAAAGCATCTGATAGGACGTAAACAGTACCAACGACCCACCTCCGGCGGAAATAATCGCCTTGGAGACCGTATCGCTCGCGTATGCTATGAACGCATCGCTTTCGGCTTCGGTGAATACGGGGGCGTCCTGGGGGGTCAGGAGCATCAGCCGATGCTTGTAATCGAAGGGAGAAAGAAACGTGGCCTTCAAGAACGGCCTACCGTTGCGCAATGGCAGCCCCACTCTGCCCGACCAATACTGGAAGCCATCGTTCAAGTCCAACGTGGCGGAAGTGCAGACGACCGTCGTTAACTTCTCATACAGCGCCTGCTGGAGCCTCGGCGCGATGGACAAGGGGCTGATCAGCACTTCGACGACCCGCTGCTGCCCCTTCCCGTACGTCTCGACATTGAACCAATGGACATCATCGCCCCAATTGGAAAAATCGATAAATTGGCGGAGTACCTCAGCCGCGCCATCAATACGATGGGCATGGACACCCAGTTCGTGTAGTTTTCCTTCCAACTCCTCAGGTGCCTTGTTGTGTTCAAGCAACCGCACGCAGCTTGCGGAAAGCCGCCCCGCGGCCTCTTCCGTATCCTTGGCGAGACGCACGAAATCACCCAATACCCGTTGATGTTCCGACTTGATCAATGCGGAAGTCAGATTCTTGGACTGCATCCATGACAGCAGATACGTATCGAAATCACCGACCTTCTCAACCAACAGGGATATCTGATCCAGGATACGGTCGATCAGCTCCGGCTCAACGGAATACAACGCCAGTTCCTCAATCAGGTTCTTGTTTGCGCCACGTTGCCTGCGGTTGAGGTATGAAATCTGCCGAAGCATTTCCCTGCCGCTGTATACACCAGTAAAGAAATCAGTCGCGTTCTTTTCAATGTTGTGGGCCTCGTCAATGATCAAACTATGGAACGGAGGCAAAATTGCCTCTTCATCGTATTCCATCTCATCGTCCAAGCGCATCCGGGCGTCGGTAAACAGCAAATGGTGATTGCTGACAAGTATCCTGGCGTCGTTAGCCTTCTTGCGTGCCTTCATGAGAAAGCAATCCTTCGCATACGGGCATTTGTATCCGAGACAGAAGTCGGCGTCGGAGCATACGTCAAGCCACAGGTCGCCGGGCAATCTCCAGTTGAAATCGGTGCGGAGCCCGGTTTCCGTCGTTCTTGCCCAAGTGGCCAGACGACCGATATCGCTCGTCGGATCCTGGACAAGCAGCGCGGAAGCAGAAATGACTTCCTCAAGCCGATGCAGGCACAGATAGTTGCCGCGCCCCACGACGAGAGCGACAGGGCATTCCTTGCCTAAGGCCGTGAAAAGCTGAGGAATGTCCTTCTCGAACAATTGCTTCTGAAGATTGATGGTAGCCGTAGCCACTACGGTCCGGTCCTCCGGTTCTTCAAGCGCATGGAACAGCGCCGGGACGAGATATGCGAAGGACTTGCCGATTCCCGTACCCGCCTCAATGGCGCCAAGCGCATGATCCTCGTAGGCTTGCCTGATCATGTCGGCCATCAACAACTGCCCTTCCCTGTATTCGTACGTACCGAAGGTCTTGCTCAATACGCCGCCTTCGTCGAATACATCATAAATGTCATTCTTGGTCAATTTGATATTCCTGAAGCTTGCGATGCAAGGTCTTGCGGCCTATACCGAGCACCTCCGCAGCTTTCGTCTTGTTGCCGCCGCAATGGGCGATCGTATTCACAATCAATTCCTTCTCCGCCTGCTGCAATGTGATTCCCACGGGAAGATTCAACTCGGCTTCCTGTTCGGCACGGCTGATGGCGGGGGGAAGATCCTCCAGCTCGATCAGCTTTCCTCTGGCCATGACCACCGCGCTTTCAATACAATTGCGTAGTTCCCGGATATTTCCAGGCCAGTCATATTTGTACAGCGCGTTCCTCGCCCGATTGCTGAACCCCTCGATCTGCTTGCCGTTTTCGGTGCAGAACGTCTGGAGAAAATCAGTCATGAGCAAGGCGATGTCTTCCTTGCGCTCCCGAAGCGGCGGCACCTCTATCTTGACCACGTTCAGCCGATAATAAAGGTCCTCGCGGAACTTGCCTTTCGCAATCTCTTCCTGGAGATTTCTATTCGTCGCGCTGATGACACGGACATCCACCGTAATCGTAGTCTCCCCGCCAACACGTTCAAACTGTTTCTCCTGCAATACTCGAAGCAACTTGACTTGGGTGGCAGCGTCGATCTCTCCAATTTCATCCAAGAAGATGGTACCGCCGTTGGCAAGCTCGAAACGCCCTTTCTTTTGGGCGATGGCACCGGTGAACGCGCCTCTCTCATGGCCGAACAGCTCACTTTCCAGCAGGCTTTCAGTCAAGGCCGCGCAATGGACTTTCACAAAAGGGCCGTCGGCACGGCCGGAGAGCTCATGGATCGCATCGGCGACAAGTTCCTTTCCCACGCCACTTTCTCCAGTAATCAAGACGGATGCTTTCGTAGGCGCAATCTGCTGGACGATCTCCATCAGCCGGACGACTTTCTGACTTTTTCCGATAATCCTGTCGTATTTCGTCCGTTTTTTCAACTGGTCGAGTTCTTGCTGGAGCTGCTGATGCTGGTCGTAGAGGTCCTTGTTGGCCAGCGACCTCTTGACCAACATGTTCAGGCGGTCCAGGTTGACCGGCTTTGTCAGAAAGTCAACAGCGCCGTCCCGCATGGCGTCCACAGCGCTTTCAATCGTACCGTGGCCGGTCAGTATCACCACCGGCAGCGTGGGATAGGCTCCGCTGATTCGTTTCAGCAACTCCTCGCCGGACAGTCCCGGCATCCGCAAATCGGAGACGACCAGATCAATGGGCTGCTTGTTGATGATGTTCCATGCGTCGAGTCCGTCGGAGGCTAGTACGCAGTCAAAGCCCTCAAGCTCAAGATCCATCGCGAGCCCCTCACGAATGTTCTTTTCATCGTCAACAATCAGAATCGTCCGCTTCATCAGCAATTTCCTCCGCATTGAGTTGTATGTCGTTCGTACCGTCTTCATTTACCAAAGCGAGCCATTCTCCCTTTGGTACAGGCAGTGAAATGGTAAAACAGGTTCCCTCACCGACCTTGCTGACAACCGATATATCGCCTTCATGTTCTTTGACCACCTTGTACACGACCGTCAGTCCAAGGCCGGTCCCGGTCGCCTTCGTGGTGAAGTACGGCTCAAAAATCTTGCCCAGCGTATCTTCAGGAATACCTTTTCCAGTATCGGCTATCTTGACCAGCACGTGGTTTCCGTCAAGTCTCGTGGTGATAGTCAATATACCGCCGGCATCCATCGCAGCCATGGCGTTGTTGACGATATTCAGCAATGCCTGCTTCATCAGGTTTTCGTCAAGCTGAACCTTCGGGATGGAACCGAAATCCTCAAGCAACGACATGCCGTGGGATTCGTATTCAGGCCGAACAAAATCGCATAGCTCTCCCAGTAATCGGTTGAGGTTTTGCAGTCGCAGGTGAACGTCCATGGGACGGACTGCGAACAGAAAATCCACGACAATGCCATTCAGCCGATTGATTTCCTCGTCAATCACGTTGATATAGCGCGAAGCGTCCTGCAAGGTCAGCTCCCCTTTCCTCTCGAATGCTTTGCGAAGCAACTGCAAATGAATTCCTATGGAAGCCAGCGGGTTCTTGATTTCATGGGCGACACCGGCGGCCATGGTCGTCATCGAAGCGAGGCTCTCACTTCTCCGCAAACGGGATTCAGCGCGTTTGCGCTCAGTAATGTCAGTCAGCAGGATGAGTTCATAGATGCCGCCGTTCTGTTTCGCGGCTTCCCCTGCGCATTTGAACGAAGACAGCGTTACGGTAATCGTCCGCGTCGTATCGCCCCTCTGAAAATGGAATTCATTGCTGGCTGTATTTTCCTCCCCGTGTTCCCAGCTTTCCCTCAAATATGCGACTACGTCAGGATCGGAAATCAGCTCGTCAACACGTACATCGTCGTAGGAACGGGGTCGCCGCATGGGGATCAGCATCTTCGCAACGCTGTTGACGTAGATGAGCTTGTGGTTGGATTCTGTAAGGATGACTCCGTCACGAAGGGAATCAAGCACCGATTCGTACAGCTCGGTCTCGGCCAGCTGCTTCTTGATCATGTTTGCGACAAGGCGGGGGTCCAACTGGTCGATTTTGTTCAAGGCGCGTTTAATCAACTTGCTCATTGAACGTTCTCCTTCAGCCGATAATACAGTCCTTCAATGGAGAGCTTGCGGTTCTGATTGAACGATGCGGCGCGGTTGAGCGTCCCGCTGACCAATCCTGAAAAACGTTTCGCCTTCGAAGCGTCAATATGACCGGATAGATATTCCTGTTCTAGGCACAGCAACAATTCCCTGAACACATAGGCGTGCTGGCCGCTTTCATCGACCCACGTAGCGAACGCCGCGAGATCTTCATGGGAATATGGAACAAGCCCCAGCACACCATCGAGGAACCGATGGGCAAGAGAAAGCGCTTCCTGGCAATCAAGACCGCCGCTAGAAAGAAAATATGTTTCCAGTGAGTCATACTGCCGGGAATCTGCAAAAAAGCAATCCTGAAGCAGTCTGGCCCGTCCCTCTTCGCTGACCACCGGGATGTAATACTTGCGAACTCGGGACAGTATTGTCTGCATGATACGGCCGGGGTTTTCAGTAATCAGGATGTACCAGACGTTCTCAGGCGGTTCTTCAAGCATTTTCAGAAGACTATTGCGGGCCCCCTCCGTCGCCTGTTCCAATGCTTCGATGATAACAATGCGCGGCGCGCCGTCCATGGCGGTCAGTCCAATCCATTCCTGTATAGCACGGACCTGAGCTATGGATATGGACGTATTCTTGCGCGATGCAACGAACAAAGGTTTCAAGACCGCCCGAAGGTTCTTGACCATCTTGTCTACAGCCGTGGCCGGAGAATCGTCATTCATTGCGGCAAGATCCAGCAGGAGCTCACTCGCCTGGGCTGCGCAGTCGTAAGAGGTCTGACTCTTCTGCGCAGCCTGATCCATCAAAGCTCCATGGTATTGTAGCAACAATATCCTGACGCTCCTGAGCAGGAACAGTCGGCTTGCCTCGTTTCGCTGCCTTTGGTAGTTTGACAAAGCCGTTTCGATGACGCTCTGATGATCCCTGGCCGATATGACGATCAGGTTCGTATTCTCCAACGGACGAAAGGCCTGACAGGATGAACAACGACAACGCTCATTCCCTTTTTCACCTTCGGCGCGGCAGGAAAGTACGCGGGCGATTTCAAGCGCAGCGGTCATGCGGCCGCTATACCGCGAACCGACGAGCAGAGAGGCCTGGGGAAACGTCCCCGCCGTTATTTCCGAAGAGAATCGGGCTGCCATGCCGGCCTGCGTTCTCGCAAGTTCCCTGAACATCACACCAATCCTGATACAAGGCTAATCGATTCAGGAACCAACGGACGAACGAGACGGACGACGATTTGGCTCTGGTCAAACCAATAGGACAGGTCAAACAAGGTTTGCAGGTCAAGCAAGTAGATGATGACGCTCAACACAATCGCAGCTTCAACAACGCCCCAGAAAAAGCCAAGAAGATGATTGATCACGTCAATGCCAACCGCTTCCATGATTCCTTCCAACAAATTTCCAATCCCACGCAGTACCCCATATCCGATCAGAAACAGGACGATGAATACAATCATCACCGCCGCGAACTGCGGCAGGGATGGAAACGTATTCATGATCAGCAAGGAAAGGCGCCCGGTAAACATCAACGACACGAAAAAGCCGACGATATATCCCGCACTGCTGGCAAAAGCATCGGCGAAGCCCGTTATGGCGCCCCCGATGCCGCCGAACATGCATAAAGCGAACACAATAATGTCTATCGAACTAAAATATACGGAACCTATGGTAAATCCCCAGTCCATCGTCACTCCTTCTCGGTCTTTGCGCCCTGGGCTGCGTCGCAGCGTCCGCTCACATAGAAGTACTATGCTCGCTTCCCGCTCCTTGCCCATGGCGCAAATCCCTTCGACAACTTTTCTTTGCAGCCTTTGTATCCATGACTGCGTCGCAGCGTCACTCACATGGGAGCGTTCATCACGCCAAGACGGCGTTTCCGCGCAGCCCAGTCGTCCCTTCCTGTCCCAATGCCTTTTCCTGCTCCAAATTTTCATATGCTCCCTATAAGGGAGAATACGCTATGCGAAGCATGTCCCGCAAGTGCCTCGGTACGACATCGCCGTATCCATGAACAACTTTGAACCCGTCAAGTACCTCTTACTTCATTTTCCCTGAACTTGCAAGCCGACAGCAACTCCGCGACAATCCGTATAGCTCCGCAAGTATCGGCGATACGCCCACAAGCCGCTGACAAGCTTTCCCGTCGCTTACGTTCCTGCAACAGGCGAAGCAACCGGTCAAGGAACGCACGTTGGGAAGCGTCTTCCTGGTACAGCACTTCGGCTGCGCCAGCTTGTGACAACCGCTCGGCGTTGAGTATTTGATCCCCGCGGGATGCGTTGGTCCCCAAAGGCAACAGCAACATCGGTTTTCCCAACGCCACAAGTTCCGCCAACGCACCGGCTCCCGCACGAGAAACAACCACAGTAGCTGCGGCCAGCAAATCGGGAAGCTCATCATGCAGATACGGAACGCCTCTGTACCG
>JAXEWB010000065.1:0-17976 GCA_034114085.1 Sphaerochaetaceae bacterium
TGTGATACGCCTGTTAATTTGCCTACTTTAGTTTGAGTACCATCCAATTTTACACCACTCTCAAACATATCAGAGTAATGGAGTACGGCCATTCAAGTTTGAGTACCATCCAATTTTACACCACTCTCAAACATATCAGAGTAATGGAGTACGGCCATTCAAGTTTGAGTACCATCCAATTTTACACCACTCTCAAACAGAAGCAGTTGACATTTTGACAGACAGCGGGTTTGAGTACCATCCAATTTTACACCACTCTCAAACTCTTAACCCTTATGTCTGTTGGCGTAAAGGGTTTGAGTACCATCCAATTTTACACCACTCTCAAACAACCATCTTATGTTTGCGGTGCTATGCGAGGTTTGAGTACCATCCAATTTTACACCACTCTCAAACGATAGATGGGACATGATAAATGTCACCTCTGTTTGAGTACCATCCAATTTTACACCACTCTCAAACCTCAAATTTGAGCGTTTTTCAATATCACCGCTAATATCGTGTATTCTTATGGGTGGTAGTGTATCTCAAAACACTTCACATAAATCATTATCGATGATAACATAAATTTCTTCTTTACGACATTTTTTTCTTACAGTAGATTCGATAAAAAGTATGTGGTGTTTCTCTAGAAAGCAGGTTTGAATAAAAGATTCTAGTTCGTTTGATGTGAATAAAGTTTTCAGGTTGACGAATATAAAACAGGAAATTCCACATAGATCATGTAAGATTTTCATATAATCGACAATTTTCTCTATCAAGGTTTCTTGATTCGAGCGACATTGAAATGCCAGTAGCTTCAATAATGAACCAAGATCAATAGTATCTGTATGACAAAGAGGATAGGGTAACAATTGTTCCAATGTTCCAGCAAAATCTAAAAGTTTGGAAGACAAAATTCCAGCTTCTTCAAAGCAAGTTTCACTGACGAGCAAAGCTTTGAGTTCAGAGTTCAATTTTGTTGTAATTTTTTTTTGATCGAAACTAAGGTGAAAAATATCAGTAATTATGATCAGATGATCTGATAACGATAGCATTCCCTGTTGATCCGACAGAATGAATGGTCCTTCATTTGTTTCTATACTCATTGAGAGTTCTGAGATATAACTGCGCATTGCAGATGCATTTTCAATGATTAATGTTGTAGTAACATTTTCTTGAAATTGAATTGTGTGTTCCCATGTTGGATGGATCAGTTTCATAGTATTACCAGCCTGTTGGTATCATTAAGTATTTCAGTTTGGGTAGAGCCAATTAGAAACTCCATACGCGCAAATTGTTTCTCTGTTATAGTAAGAATTTGTATCAGTCCTTCTGTGGGTTTGTTTTTGCGAATATTTTCTCTGACATTTTCTGCCGCGGTAGCATTTAGAACCAGTTTTGAATATACAGATTCTTGCATCATGAAAAATCCGCTTTTCACTAGATGTTTACGAAATTTTGTATATTGTTTTCTTTGCTGTGAAGACAAAACAGGCAGGTCAAAGAATACTAATATGCGCATAAATCTAAAACTCATTGTTGTATAACTTTATCAGAGAAATATCTTGTGCTTCCAAAGCGTCAAGAATACTTTTGCAATATATTTTGATGGCATTTGTCACATATTGGATTGAAGAATCAATATATACTGTTTGGTTCAATACTTCTAAAAGCTGGAATTTTTCATCTTTACTAAATTCATCAAACTGAGGTAGATAATATACTTTCATATCTATTAATGGACGAAAAGGTTCCATCATGTCTGAACTGAGATTGAAGAAGTTGAACATGTTGTCATGGAAAAGTCCTAGTTGCGTAAGATATCCATTTGCTACTATCTCCCTGTTAAATACAGATAGAATCATTGCATAACCGTAGTTCAATGCTGCATTTGTGAAATTATCCTGTGCCCTGGAAAAAGATTTTCCCCACAATGCATTGAAATACACTTTCGCCGCATGACCTTCTCTATTTGTAGGGTCTCCAGGCTCTACTTGTTCTATATAACCATAGAGTAGTTGTGCTTCATCCAAGGCTAGTTTGCCTAGGATAAAGGCTTGTTTACGAATCTTTTCTTTTACTATTTCCATCCAAACCAGACGTTTGAAATCTGTTTCCCATTTAATTTGATTCCTAATCCGAGAACTGGTATCATGGCTTCCGTACAAAGAGACAAGTTCGGAACTAGGATTGCGTTTTGTATCACAGAACACAACTTTGACTTTTCTTTCGGTCAATGTATGTAATAAGGCACAAGTCAGAGAGACCGCTGTATTCTCGATGATGAGCATGGAGATTTCATCGATAAATACTTTAGTTTCGGTCTCTCCTCGGATAACCATATAATTCAGTTTTAGTTCTAGTTTTGCACGTTGGGATATGACAACGATACGCCAACTCATAATGAAATAGGTACCTCCTGTTCGAATAACCCTGTAGGACTTTGATTGATAAATAAAGCGATTTTTGTGTTCGGTAAAGTTTTAGGAATTAACGTGAATCCTGCTTGGGCTGACCCTCCAAGCAATTTCAAATCTACGGTATCGCCGGTACATGAAAAATATTTAACAATTTGAAGCAGCAATAAGCTTTGTTGTTCTATTGAAAGTTGTTCAAATAGTGGGGTAGCCATTTCCAGAAGTTTGGATTGCCCAGCAGGTCGTTTGATATAGATGGGTTCATTGCTTTTTTGCACCAAGTGTTGGTAAAGTATCATATTTTGTTCACAACTGATATGATCGTATTGAGGCTCAATTTGTAGTTCTTTTACTTTTTGTTTCAACCTTCTATCATTGTAGTTGCTTAATCTTTTTATATACGCTTCATCTTCTTTTGATAAACAGAGTTGTACAGCAGGTCGAACTTTTACCTTCTCACCTGCTTTACCAGCAAGGTGCATCGGGAAACCATCAATCTTGAAGAGAGTATTGATTAATACTTTCTTCAAAATAATATGTGGCTCCACAAGTTCCAGCTCTTTGGTACAATAATTTTCCAAACTAGCTTCGGTTTTACAAAAAGCTTTGTAGAGATTTAGCATTGGCTCAAAGGATACAACCTCTTTTTTACCCTTCTTATGCTTGACAAGAATAAAGTACGCAACGCTCAACTTGTTATAACCACCATACTTATCTGTCCATTCAGTGATAATCTCTTTGCGGTTTTTCTGTGTGTTTTGCAACGCTCGCTGGAGTTTTTTGTCTGCCATTTTTGTTGGCAGGAGACCTTGGTAGGAGCCTCCTTTTACAACTTGTGCGTCAAAAAAACTTCCACCCCGTTCTATTTGTTGTCTGGTGAACAGTATGTTGTTTTTTTGTAACGTATGTTTTACCAATTGCAAGGTACTATTTTCTCCTTGAGGTTCCCAAGCTTTTTCTACCCGGTCCATAAATAGTTTTTTCGTTGTCAGATTATACAAAGTTTTGGATTTGATGAAATTCAAAGGATTCCCTGTGAATTTCGTATCATATACATTGCCAACGACAATGTTGAGAAAAGCATCTTTTGCATGATGGAAGTCATTTACTGTCCGACATTTTGTCAAATCAAACTCGTTGCGGAAGTCCGAAACATTCCGTGCCTTCGAATAGACTATCTTGGTACTATCACCAAAGAAGCGAGATAATACGTTTGCCGCTATTTTGGTACTTTGTCGAGTTTCTACAAGTTGTCGGCTGATGAAATTCGCTAATTCCTCATCCGTCAGAGGATGATTCCTAGTAAGTCTTTCAAATTTTTCCTTTGAAATATAGTTCTTGTCGTATAAAGTCTTCCAAAATGCATGCTGTTTTATCCTGATTGAATCTTCAATTGGATAGACATTTGATTTATGACCGTTGATTTCCTTTTTAACTAAAACACGATTATCCAGACTGTCATCTTTTGTTTTGGATTGGGGATAGATGTGGTCTATATCATAGATATTTGTATTGTACAAATCGGTGATATCAATTCTGTCCCCTGAATACATGCATTTTCCAATCTGCGTGTAGTAAAGATAGAGTTTGTCACTTCGCAACTGCGAATCGGTTGTGGCATCGAGAAACTGTAACAATTCTTTTGCCTCTGTATCTGGAGATTTTATATTGCTGTAGAGTTCTTTGAGCTTGTTTTTTCTCGAAACCGTTCGTTTCTTTTTTTCTTCACCTCTGGCGAATTCAAAGAAAACCTTCTTTGGTACATGTCCCATTATTTTCTGGATTTCTTTGACAATTAATAGCGTCTGCCAAATTTGTCGCTTTACGGAAGGGGACGTACTTAATTGTTCCACAACAGAATAATCGAGCTTTTCTATAGGCGCATTATTGGAAATCTGCCCTGCGTAATCAAAAGAAGGACTCATGAGTTCCATGAGATTGTTATTGGTCTCCCACATCATTGTTATGATGCTTTTAACTTCTCCTGTCGATTTTTCCATATGAAATATGTCTGTAAGAAATTCTTTGGATAACCGTCCCCAATCTTTATAATGGAACTTGTTGATGATAGTATCAATTTGCTGATCAGACAGCTTCTGTCCCATGGTTGCTTTGACACGCTTTTTCAATAGTTTTCTATCCGCACCAAATAAGGTGATCCAACGAATGATGTTTTCAACGTCAGTTCTGGTCAAAACCTTAGTTTCTATAAAATCTTTGAAGTCAATATAGGAACCAAGAGAATTGGCAAAATTGGAATCAATGCCTGTAATAATTAGTTCTTGGTTTTTGTTGTACCAACCTTGTGTGATAAGATAGTCATGCAGTTTTTTATTTGTCACTTTTCTGTGGGTTTTGAATAAATCATCAAAGATAGCCTGTTTTTGCTCTATTGAAATTGGGGTTTCATTGATTCTGAGATTATTTAGTTCATTTAAAACAGTGAATTTGGAATAAAGTAGTGAGTTTTTGGGTAGTACATCTTTGTCTTGGAGATACGTACATTTGTTTGTCATACGTGAAATGAATTTTTCAGCTGATTTTTCAATATCAATTTTTTCATCAAAATTCCATGGATAAATTCTTCCTGTTTTTTTTCTTGTCATCCAGGCAAATTTATTGGGATTTATTTTATCATCATGGAAATCAGTAATGGGTCCGACATAATAAGGGATGCGATAGCTAAGAATATTGATGATTTTTTCCGATACGCTCAATCCTTTTGCGTCTTTTTGGGCTAGGAATGGATGATGCCGCTCAGATTGTTTCAAAATTGCCTTCAATTCAATAAGATGGATCTGGTGTGGGAGTACACTGTTGTTGGAGGAAATAAGCAAAGGTAGCAATGTCAAATCTTTGGCTTTTCCCAAAAGTAGCGTGTAGTCAGGCTCCTCTTTTACCGTATCCGGCATTCCTTCTAATATTTTTACAACAGCTTTATTGAAGTCTTCCGCTGAACAACGATTTACAGCAGTCTTTTTACCATTTGATTTATATGAACCAACATATGCTGACAGATATGGTTTATCAGTATCATAGAAAAAAGAGTCGTATTTATCTGGTGCGTATGTTTTTATTAGCCGTTTCAACTTGCATAGTTCTTCTTTGTTTGCAACAAACCGGTTAACTTTTGCATAAGATATGTACTGGAATCCTTCCATTATATTAGCTAAAAGGGACCAGTCGTAAATTCCTTTCAATACTGTAAGCAATTCGAATTGATCGGAATTTAGTATAGTTTGTAACAGCTCTGTGTTGTCTTCAAACGTACCTTCACTAAAGTTGATGGAAGTAATTTCTGCATTTGCCAAGTTTTCATCTTGAAACATTTTGCTCAACGAAATTTTGTAACCTGTCATTGTATCAATCATTGCTTTTAGTAGAACATCGTCTGAAGCAGCAAGAAGACGTTGTAAAGATTCTTTTCTTGAAGCGGCTTTTCTCTGTCGTAATGCAGTTTCTATTTCTACGATATCCGCATAATTGAATTCAACGTCAAAAGCATCGACAAGGAGTCTTTTCACCTGTTCAAACAACGGAGTTACATTCTTTACACTTGCCATGTCCTCTCCAGGAAAAAGGAAATGGCCACGATTCTTGAGAATATGGTGGATGGCGAGATATACATGCCGGATGTCGTAGGAGGCTGTTCCATCAATCAATTCTTTTCTTAAATGAAAGATCGTGGGGTAACGTTTGAAAAAATCCTTGTCTTTGTAGTTGAAATCATTAAATAAAGCATTGGGTTGTCGTTCGGTTTTATCTTCGATATGATAACGACTTTCATTCAGTCTCAAAAAGAAGGTTGGGTCAATTTTTGCTATTTCTGCTGCGAAAAGTTCTTGGAGCCAGTCGATTCTTTGTGTTCGTCGTTGATTTCGGCGCCGATTGCACCGTACGACACGTCGGTCAGTAGCTGAATCCGCAGTCTCGAAAAGACGTATTCCCCACATGGCTTTCCCATTGAATCTGAGAATATTATAATTAAGGTCGGTTACGGCCCAACCAATGGAACCTGTGCCGCAATCCAGTCCAAGATAATAATTAGGGAATAGTTTTTTAGCCATAATTCTTGACATCCTCACTTATTCGTTTATACTGCAAGTGTCTTGGTACCATCCAAGGTTACACCGCATGTTCAAACAAAAACATGTTCAAACCGTCCAATAGGACTTCCATTGTGGAAACAAAGAAGCTTGCCCGTTTGGGTAGGCTTTTTTGTTTTTGATTTTTGTTTCGTAAATTGATTATACCATGAGTTCAAAATTCCTATAGTGGGATTGTGTATTATCGAAATAATGTTACGATGAATCATAAAATAATGTTCTAGAAAATTGAGTGATAGTTATTATATATGACGTAATAAATTGATTTGGTATTTCTGACTAATTGCCGAATCTGCATATACTACTTTACATCTGACAACTAGTTGGGATACCTATGGACAAACAGCGTAAATCTGGTGGAAATTTCTTTTTTTCAAGGTTTTCAGTACAATCGGCATGCCTAGGATCGTTTGAAGTAGGAATGTGTTTTGTTGCAAACCATTGCGTCCCGTTACGATTTTGTTGCAACTTTAGGCGTTTTGCCCTTTTCCCTCCCGCCCTGATTTTGATATGCTACGCAAAACCCCTCAGGGAGAGGGAAACAATTTCATGACATGGACGACGCTCCGAGATTTTTCGACAAGGCGAAGGAGCCTTGCTCCGGCTCTTGCGGCCTGAGGTCCGATACTTGCGGTCGGCATCGTCTGCGTCAACAAAGGAGCGTCCCCGACGGGACAAGGTATGAGTAAAACACCTCCACGCTATTACGGCCCATCAGAACGACCGCCATTTTCACAACTGCTGCCGCTCAGCATCCAGCACGTGTTCGCCATGTTCGGCGCCACCATCCTAGTTCCGATGCTCACCGGCCTAAGTCCTTCTACAGCCCTGTTCACCGCTGGAACGGGGACTTTGCTGTACATCCTTCTTACTGGTGCAAAAGTCCCGGCCTTCCTTGGGTCGTCTTTCGCATTCATCCCCGCGTTGATTAGCATTAGCTCCGCCTATGGAGTAGGGTATGCGATGGGCGGGGCCTTCTGCGCCGGTATCTTCTACTGCATAGTCGCCGGAATCATCAAGGTCGCCGGTTACAACTGGCTGAACAAGGCTTTGCCCCCGGTGGTCATCGGATCGGTCATCATCGTCATCGGTCTTGGGCTCGCCCCGACTGGTATGGGCATGGCCATGAACGACGCCGCTGGCAACTACAGTCTGGTATGCCTTTCCATCGCATTGGTCACGCTGGGCGTCACCGTCGTGGCGAATATCTTCCTCAAGGGCTTTTTCAGCATCATTCCGATTCTGATCGGTCTGGTCAGCGGATATCTGTTCACCCTGATCATGGGGCTGTTCTTCCCCGCTTATGCGCTGATCGACTTTACCGTGGTCAAGGAAGCGGCTTGGTTCGGATTCCCCCATTTTGAATTGCCCAAGTTCAACTTTGTAGCGATCCTGACCTTCGTTATCGTGTCCTTCGCCACGATTTGTGAGCATCTGGGCGATACGTTGGTCGTTTCGAAAGTCGTCGGACGCGATTTCTATAAAGATCCGGGCCTGCACCGGACGCTCTGTGGCGATGGACTTGCCACTGCATGGGCGGCTCTCTGGGGAGGTCCCCCAAACACCACCTATGGCGAGAACATCGGCGTACTGGCCATCACCAAGGTCTACAGCGTGTGGGTTGTCGGAGGTGCGGCGGTCATCGCCGTGATTCTTTCGTTCTTCCAGAAGTTCGGCGCATTGATCCAGACTATCCCCAATCCGGTCATGGGAGGCATCTCGATGCTGCTGTACGGTATCATAGCTTCCAGCGGCTTGCGGACCCTGGTGGAAAGCGGCGTCGACTACAAGGACAAGCGCAACCTGACGATCAGCTCGATCATCCTCGTCATCGGTATCGGCGGCGGCATGCTTTCCTTCTCCATGGGCAATGGCTTGCAGTTCCAGCTCGGCGGTGTCGCGTTGGCTACCGTCGTCGGCATCCTGCTCAACCTGATCTTCCCCGCAAGCAGGGCTGAGGTCGAGCCGAAAGACCCGAAAACGAAATAGCGTTTTGTAAAACCGAATCTCCCTCTGGGGCATCATCGTCCCGGGGGGATTTTTTTAAGGGATGATGAATTCCACCGGTTTCACCTTGGGAAATCAGTAGAATCGTAGTGCAATGTTCCTGTGTTTCTGGTAGTCTGAACCCATGTACGACTATACTATCATTGATTGCGACAAGGCCCTGGACGGCTTGCTTGAAACATGGCGGTCCCGTGGTGTATCTGAGATCGCTATGGATTTTGAAGGGGAGTTCAACCTCCACATCTACGGGGAGCATCTGTGCCTGATCCAGATATTCGATCGAACCTCCTACTACCTGATCGACCCGTTCAAGGTTTCCCCCGAAGCCCTCCGCCGATTCCTTGAAGCCCCCGATATCACTAAGCTGATGTTTGACTGTGCCAGTGATTCCGCTCTGGTCCGCAAGGAGTACGGAATCAAGTTGACCACGGTGTATGATGTCCGCGTTCCTGCTCTCGCCCTGGGTTTTACCGGCAACCTGACCGGTTTGGTCGATCGTTGCAAGGCGGCACAGCCCGCCGGAAATGCCGGGCCGCCGTCGCCCAACGCTTCGGCGCAGTCGAAGAAAAAGAACCAGATGACCAACTGGCTGATCCGTCCATTGAAGGATGAGCAGGTTCGGTATGCGCTTTCCGACGTTGAACACCTGTTTGAGTTGAAGGACTGCCTGGAGGCTGAGATCAAGGGAACGAAGCTGGAGAAGGAGGTCGCCGCCGCCATGAAGGGCGTCGCCCTTCCCAAAGGCCCAGACAAGCCGGGGTGGGTGAAGGTCTGCAACTGGAAGCTTTTGCCGAAGGAGCAACGGATATATCTCAAGCATTTCTTTATTGCCCGCGATACCCTTGCCAAAGAAATGAACGTACCGGCTGTCCGGGTACTGGACAAACGGGTCCTTGTGGATATGGCCCGCAACGTACCGGAAACGGAAGATGATTTCCATCGCAAGGCGTGGAACCGGGACAAACGGGTGGAGGACAAGCTAGTGACATTGTTGCTTCAGGCGAAACAGGCCGCCGTCACGGAACTCGCCGCCCCCAGTGGAAAAGCAGGCAGGTGATTTCTGCACGGTCTTCCAACGGCATGGACAAGAAGGACGGGTATGTCGTTAGCATCCAAGATGTATCAATAGCTCAACCGGCTTTTCCGGCGAGCTTGTTCCGGGCTTTCCTCATCTCAATCAAGTAGATCGGTACTAGGACGGCGACGGCGCTGATCCATGCCATCGGCGATGCGAAGCAGATGCCCCTGTAGCCCCAGACCGCGCCCAGCAGGAACGAACCGGCCACCCGGGCCGCCAACTGGACGACCGAACTGAGAAACGGTCCGGAGACGCTTCCCAGCCCTTGTGTGGCGGAGCGGTAAGTCTGAAGGCCGCCGAGCAGGATATAGAACGGCACGACAATCAGGAAGAAATCCTTCGCATAGCCGATGACCTCCGCCGTAGGGTTCGAGACGAACATCGCCACAATCTGGTTTTGCAGGGCGAAGATGGCCATGATAATCAGCAGGTTGCAGACGAAGGTCATCAAGAAACAGATCCGGACGCCCTTTCTGATCCTGTCCAGTTTTCTCGCTCCGTAGTTTTGGGCGGCATAGCCGGAGATAGCCACGCCGAATCCATTGTTGACCAGTACCGCGATCTGGTTCACCTTCGTTGCCGCGGTATAGCCCGTAACCGCGGTCGTTCCGAGCAGGTTGACCGCCGCCTGCATCGCTATCTGTCCGATGCTCATGATGGACAATTGGAATCCCATGGGAAAGCCGAGCTTGAACAACGCCCAATAACGGGACGCTTCCCATTTCCAGTACCTCGCCCCGATCCGCATCTCCATAAAACTACGTCTGGCATATAGATAGCAGAGAATCGCTGCAAGAAGCTGTGATATGACGGTAGCCCAGGCCGCCCCCGCCACGTCCCGGTGGAATGCGAGGATGAACACCAGATCGAGGACGATGTTGAGCAGAGAGGAAAAAATCAGGAAGTACAGAGGCGTCTTGCTGTCCCCCAACGCTCTGAGGATATTGGAGAGCAGGTTGTAGAACATCGTCCCCATCATTCCCAGGAATATGACGAACAGATAGTCGTATGCCTGCTGGAAGATATCCTCCGGCGTATTCATCAACCGCAGGATGCGTCCGCAGAAAACGCAGGTAAATACGGTGAAGATTACAGTGATGAGACCCGCCAAGGAAATCGATGCGGTGATGTTCCGTTTGACCTCTCCTGGTTTTTTAGCGCCGAAGGCCTGTCCCACGAAGATGCTGAAACCGCTGGTACAGCCTTGGATGAAGCAGAGGAAGAAGTAGCTGATAATCCCAGAGGCACCGACCGCGGCCAATGCCTGCGGGCCGAGCGTCTGTCCGACGATGACCGAATCAGCCAGCGTATAGAACAACTGGAACAGGTTTCCGCCGATTACCGGCGCAGCATATGCCAGCAGTACCTTCCATGACGTCCCTATCGAAAGATCTTGTTTCATGCTTCGTCCTGTATCATGTTCGCCACACTGTTTTGCCGGCTCATCGTAGTCTTGTCACTGAAGTCTTGTTGGTTTGTCTCGTACCTACGGAACGTACCCATGAAGTATACCTATGAAACGTACCTGTGGAACGTACCTGTGGAACGTACCTACGGACTCGCTCAAAGTCCTTGGTGACGCCTAATCCGCACCTGTTCGCTAGCCTGCGTCAGCTTCGCAAGGAAATCGCAGATCGGGGTCTGGATTCCATGCTGCTCGCCCAGTCTGGAAACTGTACCGCAGAACCAGTTGTTCTCCGTCGGTCTGCCCGCTTCAATGTCCTGGAGCATCGAGGTCTTGCCGTCGGGAGTCAGCGGAGCCAGTGTCGCATGGATACGGTCTATGTCTTCCTGTGTAAAGACGACACCTTCCGCGGCGGCCACCTGGACTACTTCGTTGAACACCATCGTGATGCACTCCCGGAACGCGGGGATCGCATTGCAGTCCCCGTAGTTCGCCCTACAGACCGCCGACAATGTGTTGTAGCCTGTATTGAGCATGAACTTCCACCACATTTCATGGTGTATGTCCTCGGGTATCCTGCAATTGATATGCGCCAGGACAAGCAGCTCCGCCAGCGCTTCGGCCCGTTCCGTCCTGCTATTGTCGTTTTCCACAAAGATGATGATGCCTTCTTGGGTAAATGTGATCCGGTTTTCCTCATGGACTGAGTTGAGTCCTGTGACGAATCCCCACAGTACATGTTCCACGCCATAGGTCTTCGCTAGGCGCTGTTCGCTTTCTATGCCGTTGAGTAGGGATAGGATTGCCGTGTGCCGCCCCACATGCTTTGCGATGGCTGCGATGGCTTCTTCCAGCTGGAGGTTCTTCGTTGCCAGGATGACCAGATCCGCTGGCTCGACTTCCGTATCGGGCGTAACGACGGTGAACCTGACGGTTTCGCCGTTGAGGATGAACCCGTCCCTTTCATACCGTATCTTCCGCTGGGCGTCCGCTATCAGCCTGACATTTTCCGTCCCCAGGACTTTCTGAAGCCGGTAGGCGTACAACGCCCCGACGGCGCCCGCCCCGATAATGGAAATTTTCTGTATCCGCATGTCATGTCCCTCAATATGTAAATGTCTCTTTTCCGTACCGTTCGTTACCTGCGCCGTCTTTCTATTCAATGCCGGCCTGGTTTTCAGTATGCCGCCGCCGCAGTTTCGAGGCGGCGGCACTTCCGCCATGCCCATGTTGGTGCGATGCCGATGTTCTCTTGATGCCTGATGCCTGATGCCTGATGCCTGTACGATGTCATCGTCTCTACCGCTAAGCGGTCATCAGTTCCAGTACCAAGGCCGTCAGTCGTTCGAACTCGTTCAAGTTCAGCGTTTCCTGCACGCTGTGGGCGTTCCTGTAGCCTGCGCTCAGCACCGCGACGGGGATTCCCGCCCGGTTGAAGACGTTGGCGTCGCTGCCTCCTGTGGTCGGCTTCATGACGAACGGAAGCTTCAGGCGGTCGCACGCCGTCGCCACCGCCTGGACTACAGGCGCTTGCTCCGAAAGCGCATAGAGGAAGTAGAGCCTGTCAATCTCGACGTCGCAGGTTCCTCCAAAATCCGCGGCGGCCTGTTGGCAGCATCGTTTCATATGTTCGGCCTGCGCTTCGATTTTTGCTTCGACGAGACTTCTCGTCTCCATGACGACCGTCGCGGTATCGCAGACGATATTCGTACTCCCCCCACCAGAGATGGAACCTATGTTCGCGGTTGTTTCTGAATCAATGCGTAGCAATTTCATCTTATCAATGGCTCTACAGGCCATCGAAATGGCGCTGATGCCGTTTTCCGGCGAAAAGCCGGCATGGGCCGCCCTGCCGTGGAACGTGGCGGTAAGCCTGTATTTGCTCGGCGCTTGGATGATGGCCGTACCGGCAGGGCCGCTGGCGTCTAGCGTATATCCATGGTCTACGTTGGCGAGCTTTGGAAGTTCCACTCTGCGTGCGCCGGTCAACCCCGTTTCTTCACTGACGGTAAACAGCACTAGAAGCGGAGGGTGCGGCAGGTTTTCTTGTATCATGGCGTCCAATGCCGTCATGACCGCCGAGATACCCGCCTTGTCATCGGCTCCCAGCGCGGTAGTACCATCGCTGCGCAGCTCCCCGTCCGTCACGACGGGATGTACTCCCGCGGCTGGCGGGACGGTATCCATGTGGCAGTTGAACATCACCATAGGCTCCTGTTCTCTGCCGGGAGAGGCAGGGAGCGTAGCGTAGACATTGCCCGCCGAATCTTGTTCAGTAGTGAAACCCAGTCGTGAAAGTCGTTCAATCAGATGGTTCGCTATCCGTTGTTCCTGTCCGGACGGAGAGTCAATCGCCAGCAGTTCAAACAGGGCGGAAAGCGCTTTCGCCCCCAAGGTCGTGTATGTCTGTTCCATGTGCCTGAGCATACCACAACTTGATTGACGGTTACTATATGTATTTCGCGGCGGATGGGGTAGAATGAAGGTCGGCATGTCCTGCGATATGCTTGTTGGACGGAACTGAAAGACGGGAAAGGAGGCTGGGAGATGGCGACATCGATGTATGTGGCGACGGAAAACAGATATGAGGGGATGCGGTATCGTAACTGCGGGGGCAGCGGGCTGAAACTGCCGGAACTGTCTCTGGGCCTTTGGCATAATTTTGGAGATGCCGCCGACGATGCCATCACCCGTGACATCCTATGCCGGGCGTTCGACAAGGGGATTACCCATTTCGACCTGGCCAACAACTACGGCCCTGCTCCCGGTGCGGCTGAGAGCCGTTTCGGAAGGATTCTTGGCAAGGAACTCAATGCGTACCGCGACGAACTGGTCATTTCATCAAAGGCCGGTTACACGATGTGGCCGGGGCCGTATGGCGATTGGGGGTCGCGGAAATACTTGACCGCCAGTTGCGACCAGAGTCTCAAGCGGATGGGGTTGGAGTACGTCGATATCTTCTATCATCATCGTCCCGATCCCAATACTCCGCTGGAGGAGACCATGCAGGCATTGGCCGATCTCGTCCGACAGGGAAAGGCGCTGTATGTCGGTATTTCCAACTATCATCCGAAGGAGGCTGTGGAAGCCGCGCTGTTGTTGCGGAATCTGGGGTGTCCCTGCGTCCTCGACCAAGTGCGGTACTCCATGCTTGACAGATGGGTGGAGCGGGAACGTCTGCTCGACGCAATTGCCCCTGAGGGAGTGGGTTGCATCTGTTTCTCCCCGTTGGCTCAGGGGTTGTTGACGGGCCGGTATCTTGACGGGCATGTACCCGCAGGATCTCGTGCGGCTCAAAACCAGTTCTTGAAGACCGATTCCATCACCCCGGAATTGGTTTCCAGACTCAATGCGCTGAACGATATCGCGAAGGAGCGGGGGCAGTCCCTGTCTGAACTGGCGATTAGCTGGTTGTTGAAGGATCCCCGTGTGACCAGCGTCCTGATCGGGGCAAGTTCCGTCGCACAGCTTGAAATGAACCTCAGAGCGGTTGAAACGGCTACGCCATTTACGCAAGAACAACTTGGAAGGATTGACGCCCTGACATTATAGCGAACCGCCTTGTTAACTTTATTATTTTGTCTTCATGGAGGATTTTCAAAGGGCGCGTTATCAATGGGGAATGCGGACGTTACGAAAAATTGCTGTCTGGGGCGTGGAGCCCCGGATAGTCGGTGTCCTGCGGCGGTAGGTGAGGAGCGAACGCAAAAAAATCTGTCGCCTGTTTTCAGGAATTATTCCGGGAAACAGGCTCATGTTGAGTCGTGGTCAAACGGCGAGGGACATAGCTACTTCCTGTAGGCGGTATGCTCCATCGGTAGCGTCGTCCTGAACGTGCCGTCATACCGATAGTAGGCGTGCTGGCAAGCGGGAGCGGTCGGAATCGTACAAAGCTCCCCGACGCCCTTCGCTCCATAGGCTTGGACGCCGGGATTCGGACCTTTGACAAGCAATACCTCGACCGGCGGGCAGTCGGTGCTGCGGAGCAGCCCCAAAGTTCCGTATTTTACCTTCGGATAGCCGCCGACTGTCGGAAAGTTTTCAGTGAACGCATAGCCAAGCCCCATGATTACGCCGCCTTCAATCTGTCCTTCCACGGATTGGATGTTGACCACTGTGCCGACATCGCATGCCGCTACAACTTTTTCCACTTTGCCGGTTTCGTCAAGCACGACGACTTGGGCGGAATAGCTGTATGCCAGATGACTGACGGGATTTTGCTTTGTTGAGGTAATCGGGTCGGTATGGACCATGAATTCTCCGAAGAATTCTTTTCCTTCAAGGTCCTGCAACCGACCTCCCGCGCTATTGAGGGCGGCCTTCATGTCTTCGGCAGCGCGGCGGACCGCTTCGCCGGTGAACGCCGTCTGGCGGCTCGCCGTACTGGTGCCTGCGTCGGGTGTACGAAATGTGTCGGGCCTCTCCACCAGAATCTTCGAGGCCGGAATGCCGCAGGTTTCGCCGACCATCTGGACGCACATGGTGGCAACCCCTTGTCCCATGCAAGCGGCCGAGGTCCTGATGTGGACCATTCCCTGTTCAATGGAAAGGATGCACCGTCCCGCGTCGGGACAGCCAACGCCGATTCCGCTGTTCTTCATAGCACAGGCGATTCCCGCCCTGGGTGATGAATAATAAGCGTCCTTCACGGCTTCGATACATTCGATGATGCCCGTATCAGGCCCCGCGACCTGCCCGTTAGGGAGTATTTGACCATGGGAAATTGCGTTGAGGCGTCTGAACTGCCAAGGATCCAGACCGACTTTTTCCGCCAGCTGATTTAGACAACATTCCAGCGCGAAACAGCTTTGGGTGACGCCGAATCCACGGAACGCCCCCGACGGGACGTTGTTTGTATAGACCGCTTTGCCAAGGATGTCGATATTCTGGTAATTGTAAGGTCCCGCGGCATGGGTACAGGCCCGTTGGAGTACCGGGCCTCCCAGGGAGGCGTATGCTCCGGTATCGGCGATCAATGTCGCCGTCATGCCGGTCAGTCTGCCTTGCGCATCACAGGCGACTGTGAAATCCATTTCCATCGGATGCCGTTTGGGATGTACCAGCAAGCTTTCCTGCCGGGACAGCCGTACCTTCACTGGAAGCTTCGTTGCCCAGGCGACCAACGCCGCATGGTGCTGTACGCTCATATCCTCCTTGCCCCCGAACCCCCCGCCTACCAGTTTGCTCTGGCATCGGACCTTGCGCAACGGTAGCCTTAGCATGCGGGCGATCTCGTGTTGCTCGTCATAGACTGATTGGCTCGCGGTGTAGAGCAAAATACCGTCAGGACCGTCTGGCATGGCGATGGCGCACTCCGGCTCCATGAACGCATGTTCGGTGAACGGAGTGCTGAAATGCTTCGTGACAACATGCGCGCTTTGTGCTATCGCCAGTTCAGCATTTCCCCTGATGATATGCTCGGTACATAGGATATTGCCATTTTCATGGAGTAAAGGTGCGTCCGGTGCCATCGATTGTTCCGGCGTAACCAATGGTTCCAACACATCATATTCCACCTCGACCAATGCGAGGACTCCATCCAGCGTCTCCTTATGGCGTGTAGCCACCAACGCCAGGGCGTCCCCGACATAGCGGGTGACATCGCCCTCCCGGATCAATACGTCCCAGTCGTGGACGATATGTCCCAATTTGTTTTCGGGAACGTCGGAAGCGGTCAAAACGGTCACGCAGTCGGGATGGGCCTTCGCTTTCGCTATGTTTATCCTGAGCACCCGCGCCCTTGGATACGCCGACCGCAGCGCCTTTGCGTAGATCATCCCCGGCAGGGCGATGTCATCGACGAACTCACCGGTACCGAGTACTTTCTCGGCTACGTCGATCCGTCTGAACCGTCTGGACAACAAAGGCTCGTCCTCCAACGTCGGTACGGGAAGATTCTCGCGGAAGAACCGGGCGGCCATCAGTATCGCCTCCTCGATCTTCACATAGCCGGTGCAACGGCAGATGTTCCCGCGTAGCGCCTTCTTGACTTCTTCCTGCGTAGGAGCTGGATTCGCGTCCAGCAATGCCTTCGCGGCCATGACCATGCCTGGCGTGCAGTAGCCGCATTGCACTGCGCCCGCCTCAGCGAAGCAATAGACATAGACTTCCCGTTCACGCGGAGAAAGACCCTCTATGGTTACGATCGATTTTCCCTCAAGTTTCGAGAGGGAAGGGACGCAGGCTTTTGTCGCCTTGCCATCGATGATGACGGTACAGGTACCACAAGCACCTTCACTACAACCGTCTTTCGTACCAACGAGCTTCAGATCATCACGAAGAAAACGTAGAAGTTTCTTGTCCTGCCCGGTCTGAATCTGTTTTCCGTTTACGCAAAACGCATACACAGAGTGTCCTCCAAATCAGCAGTTTTCTTCATCTCCACGAGGAGAATGAAAAAAATATCGGAGGCAAAAGCTCAACGGGTCGTGTCACAATTCGAGTACAACGCTTCTGCCTGTTTCTACCGTGTGACTAGCCGCTTAGCTTCTGTCTGTGATGGACAGCGGTCTGTGATACTATCATCGGTACTACATATTTTAATAACCTGCGGTGAATTGTCAATAAATATCGTAAAATCTATCAAAACTTACAATTACGGGTACATAAAAGTTTGGATAGGTTCATTTAGAATTAGAATAATGATGTAAACATAAAAATCTATATATTTATAAAAACATAATGGTGATGATGAAGTCCCCTTCCTCCCTTTCCTTGTTCATATTGTCCTTATCGGAAAAAATGGATGGTTTGCGAACCACTGACCTGTCGTTGCGGGATATGTTTCCTGTGCGGCCGTATTTTGTCCAGTTTTCCACCGGATGCATCAAACACCCCTCCCGAACGACCTGCGAACAACCAGGCGATGGTGGGTGTGGCGGACATTGAGTCTGGGCGAACACTGGGCAATCACCGAGCGAACCCGGAACGAACACCGGTCAAGCCATGTAGTCTCGCGGCAATCGGTAGCACAATGGCCTG
>JAXEWB010000066.1:0-5328 GCA_034114085.1 Sphaerochaetaceae bacterium
AGCCGTCGCGACATGTACAACATCCATTGAAATCCTCCAAGATGTAGAACCTACATCATCATTGGTAATGATACCACGCTGGGAACGGCAGCGTCCATGATTACAGTAGGTACGAAGCCAAGAGACCCACCGGCTGGGAAAAGAAAAACTCCCCAGGAGCCGTAGGTATGTTGACAACGACGGACTAGTTCGTCACATCATCATTCATCATCCCTAAAAGATATTTTTCAAAATGAATACCCACATGCGGCCTTTATGGATATGTGACAAGACAACCAAAGGGGATGTCCAGGCAGGCATGCCTCAGGATACAAAGCCCGCTATCGTGAATGAGTTTATTTAGAAAAAACTTCATCTCGCCAGCGGAGTTGGCTGCCTCCGCCAACGGATAAATCGGCGGGGGCTGTTCGCCTCCGCCCTCCGCTTCCCACCGCGGACGCAACTGGCCCAAGATGACAAAAAAAGCTATCGCCGACATCCGCATGGACACCGACGATAGCTCATTACAGCCCTTCTTTGTACCGTCGTACAAACTACAGGCGGGTATGTGGGAATACCTAGAAAACCAGAACGACCTCACCATTCGGATACCGTTCGGAAACGAAGTTCTTGACTTCATCGCTTTGCAGGGCCTTTACCAAAGCCTGGATGCGGGAGTCGTTTTCATTGCCGGACTTAACGGTGATGATGTTCACATACGGACTGTCGGCGCCTTCGACGAACAAGCCGTCACGAGTGGCTATCAGGCCGGCGGGGATGGCGTAGTTGCCATTGATTACCGCGGCATCGACATCGGCCAGCACACGGGGCAACGAGGCGGCCTCGATCTCACGGAACTTGAGGTTCAGCGGATTGTCAGCGACATTCAACGGGGTAGCTTCGAGACCGGCATCGGCGGAAAGCTTGATCAGACCTGCGCTCTGCAACAGCAGCAGGGCGCGCCCTTCGTTGGTGGGATCGTTCGGGATGGCGATGGTGGAGCCGGACTTCAAATCCGCGACGGAAGACACCTTCTTGGAGTAGAGCGCCAGGGGTTCGACATGGATGCCGCCGGCATTGACCAGATGGAAGCCGCGCTCCTTGTTGAAGGACTCCATGTACGGGATATGCTGGAAGAAGTTGGCGTCGATCTGGCCGGATTCAAGCGCCTCGTTCGGCGTTACATAGTCGGTGAACTCAATGACCTTCAAGGTGATGCCCTGGGCGGCGAGATCGTCGACCACCAGGTTCAGCATCTCGGCGTGGGGTTCGGGAGTGGCGCCGACTTTCAGCTCCAGGGAAGAAGATTCCTTGCCACCGCCGGCGAATGCGACGGAAACGGCGATCAAAGCGACCAGCAGTATGGATATGATTTTTTTCATGACAGTATACTCTCCTCAGATTCTTGGATAGGTTTGGATTCGGGAAATGACGGAACACAATAGATGATTTGGTTAAAAGATATGAATGTAGATGCCCCTTAGGGCATCATCATGAGAGACATCATGGACATGCTGGAAATGGAAACGAACGTTCTCATGTGTCTCTCCTTCTTAAAAAATTCGTATCAGCCCGCCTTTGGCAGGTAGATTGTCAATCAATATACCGTAAAGCGTATTTTTATGCAAGACATATTCTGAATTTTTGTATAAAAAACATCAAGGCAACCGACCCAGCCCAATACGGACCCTCAGCGCCGGGCAATCAATCGTGAAGAAATACGATTGCCGATTACCTGAATGATTTCGACCAGGACGAGAATCACGACCACGGAAACAAACAGCACATCTCCGCGAAAACGCTGGTATCCATATCTGATCGCAAGGTCGCCAAGCCCTCCGCCACCAATCGCACCAGCCATGGCGGAATATCCAATCAGGTTGATGATCGTCAACGTCACACCCGAAACCAACGAAGGCATTGCTTCGGGAATCAACACTTTCCAGATGATCTGCGCATTGGTAGATCCCATCGCCCGCGCCGCCTGCACGACCCCCGGATCGACTTCTTTCAGCGAAGTCTCGATGATACGGGCCACGAACGGCGCCGCCGCTATGGAAAGGGGTACGATCGTCGCCGACGTCCCGATGCTCGTACCGATGATGATACGGGACAAAGGAAACAGAACGATGATCAAGATGATGAAGGGAAATGAGCGGAGCACGTTCACGATACGTCCCAGCACACTGTTCAAAATCGGCTTGTGAATCAGCCCCCCCTGTTCCTCGGAAGCGGTAATGCTCAACAGGATGCCAAGCGGAAGACCAAGCAACAACGAAAAGAACGTGGAGAAAAAGACCATCGCAAGGGTTTCCATAGTGGCCTTGCCCACCAGATACCAGATTCCACTCATCTCGCGGCCTCCTCTACGATGACGCCCTGCTTCCTCAGCTCGACGATTACATTCTCAACGGTCCTGTCATCTCCCGAAATATCACAGATCAGCGTACCGATTTCCTCCCCGCCGACATGCTGCACTCCACCGGCGCGAATGTTGAACTCGACGCCCATGTCGCGGCTGAGACGGCTCAGGACGGGCGTGTCGGTAACATCGCCCCTGAACCGGAAGACATACCGGCCGCCTTCGGAAGACCACCGGACGATATCATCGTAGTCGTCGCCGTCCCGCGGCGTCACGTCGACGGAAACGAGATGGGCGAGAAAGTCCTTCGTGACCTCGCTGGACGGATGGGCGAAGATATCGGCCACGGTCCCCTGCTCCACGACGCGGCCATCGTTCAGTACCGCCACCAGGTCGCAACTGTCGCGGACGACCTCCATCTGGTGAGTGATCATGACCACGGTCAGGTTCATTTTCTGCTGAATCTTCTTGATCAGGCCGAGGATTGAGCGGGTAGTTTGTGGATCAAGCGCACTGGTGGCCTCGTCGCAAAAGAGAATGTCGGGGTTGCAGGCAAGGGCGCGCGCGATAGCGACACGCTGCTTCTGACCGCCGCTCAACGTGCTGATTGGCGCATTGCCGCGTCCTTCCAGATCTACCAAGGAAAGCAGCTCATTGACACGCTGGTCGATTTCTTCCTTCTTCATACCACAGATTTCCATCGGATAGGCGATGTTCGCCCCCGCGTTACGGGACGAAAAGAGGTTGAAATTCTGGAAAATCATTCCGATACGGCGGCGACGCTGAATCAACAGGTCTTTGGAAAGGTCATCGACACGGGCATCGTCGTAATATACCTTGCCGGAATCAGGCTTCTCCAGCAGGCTGATCAGCCTGACCAACGTAGACTTGCCCGCTCCACTACGGCCGATGATCCCGAACACCGTGTTCGAGGGAATCGTGAGACTGACATTATTCACCGCATGCAGTTTTCCATATGAGCGCTGTAGGTTTTCCAAACGTATCCGCATACTTTCTGATTCCCTTCCTGTCGCCTGAAGATGTTCCATCCACGACCATGAGAAAACATGACGGAGGATGTTCTTTGGAATCATAGTCAAATGCAAGCCATTCTGCAAGGGTTAGGAAGTATGCTATTATCAATCGATGCTGAAAGATGGAGAGAAACCTACAGCCGAGGACAAGCCGGATGAAGCGCGCGGCGCTCCTTTCGCTCCAGATGCGAAAAAAAAAAGGACGGATGGACGGATGGCTTGCCGGAGCACGACGAACGGTGACATGACGAACGGAGACACAACCAAGACGATGCTGGTATTCGCCGTGCCGATGATTCTGGGAAACTTGCTTCAACAGTGCTACAACATCGCGGATACATTGATCGTCGGCAGATTCCTGGGCGCAGGGGCGTTGGCCGCGGTGGGCTCGGCATATACGCTGATGGTATTCCTCACATCAATCCTGCTGGGGCTGTCCATGGGGAGCGGGGCGGTATTCTCCATCAGGTTCGGGGAGAAGCGCCTTGACAGGGTGCGCAACAGCGTCTTCGTCTCTTTTTTGCTGATCGGCATAGTTACGGTCGTGTTGACTTTGGCCGCCATCTTCCTGATCGACGATATTCTTCGTCTGCTCCATGTTCCCGATGACATCTATCCATTGATGAGAGGATATGTCCGGATTATCTTCCATGGAATCGTATTCACCTTCTTCTACAACTACTTCGCCTGCCTTCTGCGCGCCGTCGGGGATTCCGTTTCACCGTTGGTGTTTCTCGCGGTTTCAACCGTAGTCAATATCGTCCTGGACATCGTGCTGATCGTCGTCTACCGCATGGAGGTCGAAGGTGCGGCCTTGGCGACCGTAGCCGCCCAGGCCCTTGCCGGAATAGGTATCGCGGTCCATGCGCTGCGCAGGTATCCCGAACTTCGCGTCCGAAAAAGGGACATGCGTTTCTCCATGGCTACCTTCCGGGAAATCGGGCAATCATCCATCTTGACCTGCATCCAGCAATCGGTGATGAATTTTGGCATTCTGATGGTCCAGGGGTTGGTCAACAGCTTTGGGACGGCCGTCATGGCGGCTTTCGCCGCGGCGGTAAAGATCGATTCCTTCGCATACATGCCGGTCCAGGACTTGGGCAACGCCTTCTCAACGTTCGTCGCCCAAAACTACGGAGCGGGACGCTCCGACAGAATTAGGGAGGGAATCAGGCGGATTGCCTCAGCCACGGGAATCTTCTGCCTGACCGTCGGCATTCTGGTAGTCTTGTTCGCCAGGCCGCTAACGTTGGTATTCATCGACTCCACGGAGACGGAAATCATTGCGACCAGCGTGCAGTATCTCAGGACGGTCGCTCCCTTCTATTTCGGAATCGGCATCCTGTTCCTGCTCTACGGCTTCTATCGTGCGTTGCTCCGGCCAGGAATATCGCTACTCCTGACCATCATTTCCCTGGGAACTCGGGTTGCGCTCGCATACCTGCTGGCGGCGATACCGACGATTGGTGTCTCGGGCATCTGGTGGGCCATCCCCATCGGCTGGATTCTGGCGGATTGTACGGGGATTGGCTATTATGCAATCAAACGGAAGCGGCTACTGCCCGAACAACAGAAATAGTGAGCCAGGCCATGCACTTTCTTTGGTTGAGGATTCAACCACCCGTAAAATATTTCATATAAAACTCAAGATGCTATAAAAGACTTCAACGACCAGATTAAAGATCCTCAAAAGCAGATTAAGGATCGTTGAGTGTTTGCTTGATGCTTGATCGGTGTCCGCTCTATGCCTGCCCGGTACTCACTCAGGGCCTGCACCAGACCTGGGGCGGGCAGCCCGTAGCGGAAAAAAAAGGAAGGCCCCCTGCGAAGGGGGCCGGGACGCGCCGCGAGGGCGCGAAGGAAAAGGGAAAAAGAAAAAGGCCCGGCGGCGGCCTACTCTCCCGCGGCGAACCGCAGTACCATCGGCGCGGGAGCGCTTGACTTCCGTGTTCG
>JAXEWB010000067.1:0-39061 GCA_034114085.1 Sphaerochaetaceae bacterium
ACCAGTACGTCAATTCCACTGACAACGCATGCCCTTGCAGAAAATATCAACAAGAATCATCGGCACCGTCCGACGGCCTTGCTGAAACGCTGACGTAGGGCTATCGCCTGTTCCCAAGTCAGCGACACGCGATCCGGACTAGGGCCGCCCGCTCCCGCGCCTCGGCTGCCATGCTCAGCAAAGCGGGATTCTTGGGGATGCCAAGTACGTTCCAAACCATCTTTCGTTTTGCTATGCATCGTAGTCCATCCATCCGGCTTGATATGGTCATCCATCACACAGGAAAGATATACTGCGGCGCAACTGACGTCGGTCGCACCACCAGGGTGCCAAGGCCGCCCCAACCACACGGTATGGGGAGGCATGGAACTGGATTCCTTTTCCAGCCGGCAGGACAGGAAGCAGAAGCCGAGTTCGGAATCCGCCTTCGTGGAAGGCGCACAGATATACCCGTCCGCGCCACTATAGCGGGAGACGATCGCACAGGAATCGAATAATGCCAGCCCGGCGCCAAAAATGAAATCAATATTGCCGAGGATGCGGCAACTATCAAAATAATGCGTTCCGGCATCACAATACAATGTGTCCTGCCAACCGAGGAACGTGCAGTCTTCACAGACAGTACCATCGGCATCGGCCATCGTTCGAAATGCGACGGCTTGGGAACCGTGCCGTTTTGCGGGGTCGCCCCGACGTTCTTCCAACGCCTTCAAATAATCAAAATCATTGGCGAACGTCATTCCTTTTGCGGTGAAGGCGGGCGCGGAGATAGTAACGGTGGAACTGTCACCCGTCCCCAACGTCCTGTCGTCCCGAACCGTACCATGATGGTCGTCATAGATGATCACAGAAGTCCCTGGACGTTCAGCAATGAACGTCACATCAGGACGGGTGACAAGAAGTTTCTCCCGCCAGATGCCGGACGGGAAATGCATATGAAGGCGCCCCTCGGCGGGAGCGTTTGCGAGGGCCTCGGAAATTGATTCACTGGGTTTCAAGTGTATGCTGTGTTCCATGGGAACAATTCTCCCCGACAGAATCCATCACGTCAATATCACCTTGCGATATATTTCGAGGAAACCAAGCGATCGAGCAACTTCATATTATAGAGCGGTTCCTGCAGAGTCTCCAACACAAGATTCACATCGGCGTCACAAAGGATACGGACTATGGATTCACAAGGGAATTGATGCAGGTCGAAAGTGTCATGGTCATCAGTGAACACACCTTTGACCAACGCACCGTCCACCGTCCTGTCGGGACAAGAACTATTGCTATGCAGGTGGCTGGTAATCACTTTCCCAGTACGGACGATTTGTCTGACACCCTCAAGAAAATCAAAACCGTAGAGACAGCTTGAAATCCAGAGATGACCGACATCAAGGCAAAGATAGAGGTTCGGATGCAACGTAGCCAACTGCTCCATCCCTCGCGGAGTCTGGCAAAGAGAACCAACCCGGGGACTGAGGTTCTGAACCGCAAGCCGCAGACCATGCTCCTCGCATTTTCCAGCGACCTTCGCCAATTGGAACATCATATGGTCGAAATGAGCCAGGTATCCAGGCGTATCCAGATATTCACGGTTGCAGATCGAGCCATCCTTCCTCCAGACAAATGGAAAAAACTCTTCGTTATTGAGCAACACCTGCCGATCCAGGCTGTTGGCTGGAATCGCCCGGTTCGTGGCGTAGCCTGGATACAATACAAGAATTGACGCTCCAAATTCCTCCGCAGTCTTGATGCTGGAATCCAATATATCATAGCTTTCAGCGAGTACTGACGGATCCTCACTGGCGAAATTAGGATATTTAGAACTGACAGGACAACCCACATGAACAGAAACGACCCTATTGCTGACAATAGGTTTCAGCGTATGCAAAAGGGTCGGAGTAAGCTGGTGGGAAAGTTCGAACCGAGCGTACCTGCTTACAGCAGGATCGTCGTACTCCATGATCAGTACGAGAACCTCTTCAACTTTCTTGACACCGACCAAGGAGATCGCCTGGGTCATTGCCGCGCGACCTCCTCCGTCAGTACTTGCACACCCATCTGCTCGAAAGTATTACGTACATCCTCTGCCATGGAATCGGTGATCAGCAGGTCTATGGACCCCCAATCGCAAATTCTGGCGAGGGAGTCCTTGCCGAATTTCGTCGAATCTACCATGAGGCAGACTTTGCTGGCGCTGTCGATCATCGCGCGTTTCGTATCAGCCTCTATTAAATTCGTACACGATACCCCACCATTCAGCGAAAAACCGGAGGCACCAAGAAACAAGATGTCGGCATGAATCTGCCGAAAACAATCCCGCGCATAATTGCCTATGGCCGACATCGACTGCCGCCTCAGCGTCCCTCCAGCAATCAGTAGTTCTATGTTCTCCACGCCCATCAGTTCCTGAATTACAAGCAGAGAGTTCGTCGCAACCGTCAAAGGAAGCGTGTTGATGTACCTGGCCAAATGAACCGTAGTACTCCCGCTGTCAATAATGATGTTCTGACCGGGATGCACAAGCTTCGAGGCAATCTTCGCAATCATTTTTTTCTGTTCGGTCCACTCATAGATAGTATCGGAAATCAACCGAACCAAATCCTGACGTTCAGCGAGAATGGCCCCGCCATGCGTCCGGACCAATAGCCCTTTCTGCTCCAAATCGTCCAAATCAGTCCGTACAGTCACTTTGGAGACATTCAGAATCTTCGTCAACTCCCCTACCTGCACGCTTTCCTGAGCTTTTAGCATTTCCAGAATGGTGCGCTTGCGCTCGGTTGAATTCATGAACACCTCCTTGCTCCGTATACTTGCCGCCAACGAATCTCTGAGAGATTCTTGCAACGGGATCATATAGAACACAATAGTATCCTACCACAAAAGAAAGAAAACACAAATAAAGAAAAACCCATGTATTGAATTTTTCTACCACACCCACTAGGTACCGACCATTCCAGCAACCGGGCAATAGTGGACTTTTTCCCTCTTTCAGATATTCACAAATGATGAAAATCCCTCAAATTTCAACCTTCGTTCCGGTTCCACGATACAGTTTTCACGCCACCAATCTTTCGTGATGATTTCATTCGAAAGTGCTTGACCCTTTCGTATCAAACATCCAGCGCTTGCAGCTTCTGCATTATGTCGGTTCGGCAACCAGGAGGGCGCTGGATAATATAACACCTATCTCCCGCCTACGTCCTGTTCGTTGTTGCTACGTCCTACATCTGTCGATTACGTCCTTTATGATGGGATTACGTCCTTTATGATGGGATTACGTCCTGCATGTTGTTGCTACGTCCTTTATGTGGGGATTACGTCCTTTATGTCGGAGCTACCTGTCGTCTACGTCCTTTATGTCGGGATTACGTCCTGCATGTTGTTGCTACGTCCTTTATGTGGGGATTACGTCCTTTATGTCGGAGCTACCTGTCGTCTACGTCCTGTATGTCGGGATTACGTCCTGTATGTCGGGATTACGTCCTGTGTGCCGGAGCTGCCTGTCGTTCACATCCTGCTTGCAGGCGTTATGTCCTGAACGCTATTCTAGTGTGTTAAATGAATCTGCCTACAAAAAAGGGCGCCGCTCAAAAGCGAAAAGCTTCGCCTTTAAGCACCACCCCAATATTAATGAACAATAGAAACATCCAGAACTTCAAGAAACTTAATAATGGGCATATCCCGCAGCGACATACTTGTCGGTAATGGCGTGAATTGCCTCATCCATTTCCTTGCAAAGTACCGAAGTGCCCGCGACAACTTCCCAACGGGTCATGGCATCTTCGCTCCGGGAAATTCTCTGGGCAACCTGACACCATTGGCCGGAAATCTTTGTAGAAGCATCGATAGTTTCCGGTAAGCCAAATCGCATCAGCGCGGCATCAAGGTCGCTACCATCATCCATAGTCTTGATCAAAGAAGCGCCACGGCCGACCATTTCATGCTCTACGTCGGCGAGTACCTGCTCCATCTTCTCTGGAGCGGCTCCAAAAAAGCAAGGCCATTCACGAACTCGGTAGACCTCCCGCTGATGCTCGATCATCCGCTCATATTTCTCTGGATGCGCAGCCCACATCCTTGCGGTCAACAATGTGAAGAACAGGGTATTTTCCGTCGCGGCGAAACCCTTGTGCCAATCGTCGGGGTCAATGGGAAAATTCATGTAGTAATGGGCGGATTCCTCAGAGGCTGCAAGATACTGCCGGTTGAAGTTAGTCAGTAGTTTTTCTTTGATGAATGAATGTCCGTTCCTAATCAGATGCACACCGATATCAGTTCGGGCGAGATCCACCATGGCGGTCGGAATCGCCTTTACATCCGAATATATCTGTGGATCCCACGCCCCCGCAAAGATGCCCTGTTCATATGCCCGATGGAAAATTGCCTTGAGTTCAGGAGCTAAGACGGCCATATTGAAGCCCGGCGCCACCTGTTCTCCCCTGCCGTCCATCAAATCAACACGATCACCATCGCCATCGTAACAGAAGCCGAACGCATAACCGCCCCGCTTCATTTCATCCCATGTAGGCTGGATACTGCTGATGATGATCGGGTTCGGATCCCCTGCGGGAAACTGCCCGTCGGGAACAAGATTACGGCTTTTGAGCTTGGCCCCTGCGATATCAAACGCCAAGGCGACATCGACACCTGCGCCTCCGCAGAGGAAATCCGCGAGGATGGGGACTCCAGCCAAGTCATTGGGCCGCACCCCCGCCAAGCGCATGGAATAATCGACATAGGAATCCAGATACCTGATGATCTTCACCGCCCCACCGGAGACAGGCTTGGCGGCCTTGTCTTCAAGATAGTATTTCTGGATGCAGGCCAGGCCTCCGGCAGGACCGCAGCCCATGGCGATCGGCTGCATGTTCGGCGCGAGGAGCTTCAGCCCGATATATCCACCGGGATTATGACTCGCCGTAAACATAACTGCGGCGGCATCGGTATTCTGCATGCATGAGTAATAGAACAGGCACGTCGATTCCTGCAATGGATTCACCAAAACAGTCATGCCGAGGCTTGGAAAAATATCAAGCGCCATCTGCATGAGCCGTGGAGCGCCGAGACGCGCATCACGTCCAAGAAGGATTTTCCCGACTTTCAGGACTTCCTGAAAATATCGGCCTACCGCCAGAATCAACCGTCGTGACAGGCGGTCGTCCAGCAAATTTACTTTTGTACGGATATCATACGCTTTGAACATTCCAAGGTTCAATTCCTGGGACTGTATCGAATCAGATTCCATGGCTATTTTCCTTTAAGTACTTCTTACCCTTATCCTACAAGCGAAATGACATTTTGGCAAATAAAAACTCTCAAAAAGATAAATAAAAGAAAAAAATTTTATCAAATAAGTTGCCATTATCTTTCGTTTTCTTGTCAACAAGGGACTAGACCTATCATTCAGCCATCAAAGATACGAACTAAACGCAGGTTATCACTCAGTCGTCCCGTGATTGCCCGTAGGTCGTTTTTATGCCATTCGCCGGATCATGCCAAATCGGGTTTATTTCACCAGTCGCCAAGCAGTCGTCAAGCAGTCGTCAAGCAGTCGTCAAGCAGTCAGCGTAACGTGGCGGGTATGCTCAGAGGGGCGAATACTTGCATCGAAACGGATGAAAGCGGTATGTTGCGAATATAGGTTATTTAGGGTAAGGGGAATTTCACATGCACAAGAAAGAGAAAAGGGAAAGGGTTCCGCTCAAACAACTAATCAAAGAACGCAAACCGATATTCTTCATGTACGTGTTTCTGAGGATTCTTGTCGTCGCGGTCATGGTCGCCCAGATTTTCAACGGCAACTTTGAGAACGTGTTTCTTTGCGTGCTGACGCTGATTCTGTTCATGATACCCAGTTTCATTGAGTCCAACTATGGAATCGATATCCCCGACGTGCTGGAAGTTATCATACTGTTGTTCATTTTCGCGGCGGAGATACTAGGGGAGATACGGGCATACTATATCGCCTACCCGTTCTGGGATACGATGCTGCATACCATCAACGGTTTTTTGGCGGCGGCGATTGGTTTCTCCTTGGTGGACATATTCAACCGGAATGAAAAATTTACATTCTCCCTGTCGCCGTTGTTCCTGGCAATAGTGGCTTTCTGCTTTTCCATGACGATAGGCGTGCTCTGGGAGTTCTTCGAGTTCTCCATGGACTGGTTTTTCCGTATGGACATGCAGAAGGATACCGTGGTCCATGCGATCAATACGGTCATGCTCGACCCCACCTCCAGCAACAAGGTGGTGCATATCAACGGCATCACATCCGTAATCGTCAACGGTCAGGATCTCGGACTTGGCGGCTATCTGGACATCGGGCTGATTGATACCATGAAGGACCTGTTCGTCAATTTCATCGGGGCGGTGGTGTTCTCCGCCATCGGCTACGTCTATGTCAAGAAACGCGGGCAGGGCCGGTTCGCCAAACAATTCATCCCCCAGGTGATGGAGGTTCCTCAGAAGCCTATCCAGAATACGAAGAAGAATCGCAAAAAACAAGCCGGTACAGGTACGGCGCAGACAGTCCCGCAAGGGAAGGACACCCCGCAAGGGAAGGACATACCGCCGACGCCTCAGGGAAACTAGCGGACGACCAATCCCAATAGCCGGGCGAAATCGGCGGCCTGGAAGGTGTTCACGATAGCGCCCCGCAACTCCATATGGTCGTCAGAGACTAGCAGATTCTCGATTTCGCAATGGGAAAAGTCGATTCCCTTCAGCGGAGTCTTGAAAAAGTCGGTGCTGACGAACCGGACGTTCCGCCACTCGACGGCTTTCAACTTGCATTCCGAGAATATGGCGTTGTGCATCTCGCAGTCAGAGGCGGATAACCCCTGTACCGTAGAGGCGTCCCAGTTCGAGTATTGCAGGTTGCTGTTCTTCAACGTCAGCTGCTTCATGCTTCCCTTGGTCAGGTTCATGCCCATCCATTTGGAGGAATCCACCTCGCACCGGTCGAAATAGGCGTTGGAGCAATCGCAGTTGGACATGTCGCAATCCTTGAACAGCACATCGATGAATCCGCACCGGGAGAACAGGCATCCGAGAAACCGGCAGTCCTCGAAAATCACGTTGCGGAAATACACGCAGCCAAAGTCGAAACCTTCAAGAAACGCTCCTTTCAGATGACAATGTTCAATATCCGCCCCATCCTCCAAAGCGATGGAAACCAACAGCGGGATATCGGTGACGACATTGTCTTCGAGTGCGACATCGGGTCTTCTGCATGTCATAGCGTGACGCTCCTTTCTCAAGCATAGGGGCTTTCCATTGCCATGACAAGTCCCGCTCGCCCCTGTTTCCCACACCCCCAACGAAAAACACAAACAAAAAAAACGCAGATTTCCCCGTATTGACATTTCAAGCAGGAATGGTACACTGTTTCCGTTATATTTATAAAAATATAATGGAAGCTGGCAGAGAGAATCTGTCATCCCTATCAACCGGAGAGAAACCATGAAACTGATACCAACGACGGACGCGGTAGGACACGTGCTCTGCCATGACCTGACGCAGATCATCGTCGGAGTAACGAAAGACGCGCGGTTTCGCAAAGGTCATGTGGTTACGGAGGACGATATACCGGTGCTGCTGTCCATGGGCAAGGAAAACCTGTATGTCTGGGAAAAGCAGCAGGGGACGCTTCATGAGGATGAAGGGGCCGAGATCCTTTGCGACGCCGCAAGAAACCTGTACATGGAGAGGACCGGGCCGAAGGAAGGCAAGATTGAGCTGACCGCCGCCATAGACGGTCTGTTGGAAATCGATACACGAAGATTGCTTGAGGTCAACTCCCTCGGAGAGGTGATGATTGCGACCCGGAGCAACCACACCCCGGTTCGAGAGGGACAGAAGATAGCGGGAATGCGGGTGATTCCTCTCCTTGTTGAGGAACGGAAGATGCGGAAGGTGGCGGCTATCGCAGGCAAGGAGAATCCGCTCCTGTCGATACTTCCCTACCGAATCAAGACGTGTACGATTGTCGTTACGGGCAACGAAGTACTCAAAGGACTTGTCGAGGATACCTTTGCTCCCGTAGTCGTTTCAAAGCTCGCCGAATATGGAGTGGAAGTACGTTCCACGGTCAAGAGCGGG
Source organism: Sphaerochaetaceae bacterium (assembly GCA_034114085.1). Taxonomy (GTDB): domain Bacteria; phylum Spirochaetota; class Spirochaetia; order Sphaerochaetales; family Sphaerochaetaceae; genus Spiro-02. Next base: position 8,092 of record JAXEWB010000067.1, read on the forward strand.
GACGATCAGGAGCGCATTGCCGCGGAAATCAGCAACGCCGTGGACGCGGGTTCGGACATGGTGGTCTGTACAGGGGGAATGAGCATCGATCCCGATGACAGAACTCCGGGGGCTATCAAGGCGAGCGGGGCCAGAATCGTCAGCTACGGGGCGCCGGTCCTCCCCGGCGCGATGTTCCTGCTGTCGTATATCGGAGAAGTCCCCGTACTCGGGCTTCCCGGCTGCGTGATGTATGCGAAACGGACGATCTTCGACCTGCTTTTGCCGCGGGTGCTGGCGAAAGCGACCGTGACGGCCCAAGATATCGCGGCTTTGGGCAACGGTGGGCTCTGCCTCGGTTGTCCGACCTGCGTGTTCCCGGACTGTCCGTTTGGAAAAGGGGGTGTCTGACCCATATGGACACAATCAAGACGGAAAACATGTTCCGTGTCGCAATCATCTGCGCAAGCGACAAGGGGTATCAGGGCGTGCGGGAGGATACTGCCACGCCAATGATTTCGGCCTTGCTGGAATCGAATGGGTACAGCGTCGTATCGACTTGTCTCCTTCCTGACGACAGGGAACGGCTGGCTCGGGAAATGGCGAGAATCTGCGACGGAAACTTTGCGGATATGATCGTGACCACCGGAGGAACGGGACTTTCTCCACGAGACGTCACCCCGGAGGCTACGCTGGATATCATGCAGAAATCAGTGCCGGGCATTCCGGAGGCCATGAGAGCGGCGAGCATGAGGTTTACTCCCAAGGCGATGCTCAGCAGGGCCGTCGCGGGAATCAGGGAACGGACGCTGATCATCAACCTGCCGGGAAGCCCCAAAGGGGCGATTGAGAACCTGACTAGCGTACTGCCAGCCTTATGGCATGGTTTGGAGACCTTGACCGGGCGCACGCAGGAATGCGCCAGGCAGGTCATATATAATTCACATGGCTTCGTTCCATGACAGAAAACCAAGCGACGGGCGTATGTGCGAGATACGAACGGGGCAAGGCTGACATCATGGGAACAGAGGCCCAATACGAGGTGCAACATGAAAAAAATCACTGTGATTCTCCTGATCTGCTGTATCGCCCTTTCCTCCGCCTTTACCGCGGGAACAAAAGAGCAAGCAGCCAAGGCGCAACAGCCTGTCGAAATACTGATTTCCGCCGCGGCAAGTCTGACTGACTGCATGAAGGAACTTGGCGATCTCTACATGAGCGAACATCCGCAAGTGAAGATTACCGGAAACTACGGTTCTTCCGGTGCGTTGCAACAGCAGATCGAACAGGGGGCGCCCGCCGATATTTTCTTTTCCGCTGGTATCAAGCAGATGACAGCGTTACGGGACAAGGGGTTGATGGATGACTCTACAGTACGGAACATCCTTGAAAACAAAGTGGTGCTGATTGTTCCGAAAGGCAACGCCGCCATCGCTTCGTTCGAGGCGCTGACCGCCCCATCCGTCAAGCTAATCGGCGTCGGAGAACCAAAATCCGTACCAGTGGGCCAGTATACGGAACAGATTTTTGCTTCGCTGGGGTTGACCGACACACTGGCCTCGAAACTTGTACTTGCGAAGGATGTTCGCGAGGTACTGTCCTGGGTGGAGACGGGAAATGTGGACGCAGGCATCGTCTATGAGACCGATGCGAAGATCAGCGACAAGATCGATATCTGCTGTTCCGCTCCGGAAGGAAGCCACAACAAGGTCATCTACCCCGTCGGCGTTGTGAAGGACAGCAAGAATCCCGAGCAGGCGAAAGCTTTCGTCGATTTCTTCTTTACAGAACCGGCCAAGCAGGTGTTCGCCAGATACGGATTCAGCGTCCTGTAGGGGGGGGGCTCAAAAATTTCACATAGTCGTGAGGATATAGATGTTTGACTACGCGCCCCTGTGGATATCGCTGCGCGCCTCGGTATTGGCCAGTATCATCGTGTTCGTACTGGGTACTTTGGCCGCCAGGCTCTGCCTCAACCTCAGAGGGAGGTTCGTCTGGCTACTGGATGTCCTGTTCACACTTCCCATGGTGCTGCCTCCTACCGTACTGGGTTTTTTCCTGCTTGTCCTGTTCGGTAGGAACAGCTTCCTGGGCGGGGCGCTTGGCAAGCTAGGCATTCCGGTCATCTTCTCCTGGCATGCGACGGTGGTTGCCGCCGTAGTCGTTTCGTTCCCGTTGATGTACAAGGGGGCGAAAGGTGCTTTGGAACAAGTTGACATGGAGCATGTATGGGCGGCGAGGACGTTGGGCATGAGCGAGTTCAAGTTGTTCCTCACGGTCATGCTGCCCGAGGCGTGGCCCGGCATCCTAGCCGGGCTGGCCTTGAGTTTCGCCCGTGCCTTGGGTGAGTTCGGGGCTACGCTGATGATCGCGGGCAACATCCCGGGAAAGACGCAGACGATCCCCATGGCGATTTATTTCGCCACAGCGGGAGGCGACATGGAGACGGCGTGGATTTGGGTCGGGGTGATTACCATAGTATCCTGCGTCGCACTGGCCATCATGAACCATCTGGGGAAAAAGGAACGGTCATGAATCTGGAAGTCTCCATTCAGAAGCGATTGAAAGATTTTTCGCTGGACGTGGCTTTCTCCGTGGACACAGGAGAAATCGTAGGCCTGCTGGGAGAATCGGGAAGCGGAAAAAGCATGACGCTCAAATCGATAGCGGGCATCGTCAAGCCGGACGGGGGAAGCGTCCGGCTCAACGACAGAATACTGTACGACTCCGGGCGGGAGGTGGACGTCCCCACCCGCAAAAGGGACGTCGGCTACATGTTCCAGTCGTATGCGCTGTTCCCCTACATGACCGTAGCCCAGAACGTGGGCTGCGGGGTCAAGGACCGTTCACAACGGAAACAGATGGTCTCCCACTGTCTTGAACTGCTCCATATCGCGCAGTTCGCCGACCGGTATCCGCGGCAACTTTCCGGCGGGCAGCAACAGCGGGTGGCGTTGGCCCGGCTGTTTGCGGCGACTCCAGCAGTCATCATGCTCGACGAACCTTTCTCCGCATTGGACAACGAGCTGAAGGATTCACTGCACGAAGACCTCAAGGCGACGCTGGAACAATCGGGTTGCCCGATTCTCTTCGTCTCCCACAACGAGGATGAAGTCCGACGATACTGCACCCGGACATTGCAGGTGTCAAACGGACGGCTGGTATCCCAAGGCTAAAGGCGACCATCATCCATCCCGCACCGCGCCGACGTTGACGAAGGCCGAACCGGAAGGCCTTCATCCCATGCATCAAAAAACGGGAATGCCGGCATTGATGGGCAAAGCAAGGGGCCGGACATGGTTCACCGTATCCAGCGGGAAGCCGCCGGATACGGTGGCGCAGAGGCCCGGCTTATGGGGCGAACCATGACCGGTATCCACGGTCGTATTACAGACTCCCCATCCTATTGTAGAAAATCGCCTTGAATACGGCGTTCACCCCCTCGAACACGAACACGACGCCAACCATCATACCCAAGGCGAGCGCGGTGGCCACCGGCGAGAACAGGGAGATGAATCCGCAGGCGATCATCAGGATTCCCAGCGCAAGGAGCCAGCCCCATCCTGAGAATCCGAGTTTTTTCAAATCAAACGAGTTAATCAGACGTGTAATGCCGGTCATCATCAGCCAGAAACTGAAAATGAACGGAATGACCATGGCTGTAAAGAACTGGTCGAAAAGCATGATGAACGCCAACAAAACCGTCAGGATACCGTCAGCGAGGAACCAGCCCGCGCCAACAGCGGTAGTACGGCAATTGGCATACATGACGATATCGGAAATACCGGACATCAGCATGATGATACCGACCATCATGGTCAGCGTAGCGTAGGCCAGACCCCGGTTGCCGAGGCATACGATACCGGCTACGACCATCAGTACGCCACAGATCAGCCATAGGATTCTCACTCCAATGTTTTTCATGTGTCACCCCTTCTCGGTATCGCGACAGTGGCTTTTCGCTTCGTTTTCCCCCGTTAAGCGCCATGTTCCCCAAGCTTGCAAGCCGTCTCGATATCGCATCCGTTCGCATGCCATCACGTTATCGCGATCGCCCGAACGCTCGCACACCCGCCGGTCCGCATCCGTTCGCATGCTTGCAGACTTACACTTTTGCAAGTCTGCTTGCCCGCATGTATGCGGACATGCATGCCCGTAGTCTCGGAACCACTTGCACCCCGCCACCGCGATCCCTGCCGCTGTCGCACATACCCATGTATGTTTATAGTGTGCAACCTGTCGCGGCGCACATCATAAATATCATCATAAGATGAAAAAACGGCTAGCGTCCTTGACACCCCCCTCTTTACAAGTCTTCTTTACAAGGAACACCCATGAAACTGACAAGGGCGACCGTGCGGATGGTCGCCCCAAAAAGTACAGCGTACTCAAAAAACACAGCCTTTACGGAGAAATCCGACATATAGCCGGTCTTGCCGTCCGGCTTTTGCGTCCATGCCCCTGTCATGCGCCCCGTTTCTTCATGATGACCTTCTTAAGCTTTCGGAACAAGCCGAACTGAGCCAGAATCATGAACAGAATCAAAATCATGAAGAACACGCAAATCGGTCGCTGCAACAAAGGAGCCAAGGAGCCGTCGCTCAGACGCAACGCACGCCTGAGATTAGAATCGGCCATAGGCCCGAGAATGACGCCCAGCAGGAACGGCGCGGCGGGGAATTCCAAGGCAGTGAGAATGGATCCGACCAATCCGAATACGAACATCACCTTGACATCGAACATATTGTAGTTCACAAGGTACGAACCGATAATGCACAAGGTGAAGATGATCGGCATCAGGATCTTCTTGTTGATGGCAAGAATCTTGATTGTTCCGCGGGCTATGACCAACGCGAGCAGCCACATGGCGAATGAAGCGCAGGCCAAGTAGATGCAGACATTGTACACGAACGCTGGAGATTCGGTCATGAGCAACGGGCCGGGCCGGTAACCGTGCATCAGGAACGCCGCCAGCAGGACCGCAGCAGGGGCGGAACCGGGAACGGCGAGGCTCAGCACAGGGATGATCGCGCCACCGATACAGGAGTTGTTGCCGGTTTCAGATGCTATGATACCGGCAGGATTCCCCGTACCAAAGGTCTCTTTATCCTTTTCATTGCTCAACGACTTCGTAGCCCAATAGGAAAGCCATGCTCCGGTATCCTCGCCAACGCCAGGGATAATGCCGACACCGACGCCGATGAACGCCGAACGAACGATGTTCACAATGTTCTTGCCGATCAACCGAAAGCCTTTCTTCGGCTCGAATTTGGAAATTTTCAAAACCTCGGAATTACCCGTCTTCTGGAAAACCTTGATGATTTCAGGGAACCCGAATAGGCCGATCATAACGGGGATCAGCTGGACCGTGGCCATCAGATTGACGTTGCCATAACTGAATCGAGGGATTGTATCGACAGAATCCAGGCCAATTTGTGCGACAATCAGGCCTAGGATACCACTGATCCAACCTTTGAGCGGATCACCTTGGGCAGTAATCGTACCGCAGATCAAAATGCCGAAAATCGACAAAAGGAAGAACTCCCAACTGGCGAACTTCAACGCCCAACTGGTCAGTACCGGAGTGAGGGTCAACACGAAGATGACGCTGATGAACGTACCGAGGAAACTGGAGGTCGTGGCGAGAAAAATCGCCAGACCGCCTTCTCCGCGCTTGGCCATTGGGAAACCATCCAACGTAGTCGCGGCGGAAGCGGGGGTTCCTGGGATATTGAGCAGAATAGCCGACTGGCAGCCGCCGGAAATGGCCCCCACATATACACCGATCAGAGAAATCAACGCCGATTGCGTCGGAAGATTGTAGGTCAGGCCCGTAAGAAGGGCTATCGCCATAGTAGCGCTGAGACCAGGAAGAATACCCATTATCAGGCCTGCCCCGGTCGATAGGAACAGTACCAGAATATTATAGGGTTGCAATGTCGTCATAAAAGCAGAAGCTAGATATTCTAAAGCCATGATGTCACTCTCCTATGGTAGAACGGCCTGGAAACAGACCTGGAACAACAGGACGACTAGTCCGACGGCTCCACAAGAACTCAATGCGATCTTCCAGAACTTACCTGCCCGCAGATAGAGCATCACACCGACAAGGAAGAGAATCGATGATATCCAAAACGGCAGGAACTTCAGCAACACGAAGGTGTATAAGGCCATGATAGCCACACCGCCGATGGCAAACAGGTACCCCTTGTCATGGAACGCCACATCGATCCATCCCTTGATATCCGCGCACTTGTGCCGCAGTGCGTCCTTCAGACCGTCCGATCTGTCCAGACTCCGAATGCAAAGCAACGCGCTACATAATATCAACGTAATTCCCAGTATTACAGGCAACAATCCCGGAGAAACGTTCAACTGGGTGATGTTGTACGGTGGAAGCGCCGCTCTTTTGTAAATCAGATATCCGCCGACTGCTACATACAGCCCCAGGATCATGAGTACAAAAGAAAAAATGAAATCCTTAGTTTTCTTTTCCATGGAAATATATCCCCTTCCTTTACTACTGAGGCCCCCGTACTCCCCCAAAGAGACGAAAACCCGTTCAGTCCTCATACTTTTTTCATAAGCAAACGTTTGCCTATCAAGTAAAATAAAAAACCATCCAAAAAGATTTTTCAGCCGCAAGAAAATAAATCAACCAAAATTACAAAATGCTCTTTTATTACTACATGAGATGAAGAACGAGTCAACGCAAAAATTGCGTCGGCGCGAAATCCTAGCGTTTTTCTAGCACCTGAAAAACCCAGATAAAAACCAACGAAAGCAGGGAGAACGGGTAAAATCAATCGCCCAAACCGATGTGGCCGGTCAGGTCGGCTACGGAAGTTCCCAATGCCAAAGTACAGTCTTGAATGATTCGTTGTGGAACTGTCTGTTTTTTGTTCTGAATGAGATCCAGCAACTGTTGCGCGGCTTTCTTGCCGAGTTCCAGATCTCCCATTTCGACGCGGGTGAAATTATTTCTTCCCGTATAGGACCATTCGGGAGAGCCAATCAGCACCACCGAGATATCACCGGGAATCGACAGGTTTTTGTCACAGAGGTATTGGACGCCTCCCTTGGCCTGTATGTTGAATCCATAGAAGATGGCCGTGATTTCAGGATGCTCCTTCAAAAGCTTTTCGGTCATCCGGTAGCCGGCCTCGGCGGAAAATTCCCCGTCTTCTATATATACGTCCGCCTTATCAGCGGCGGCATCCAGCGTGGCTTGTTCACGGGCGTCCAAGTCCGCGATACCGGAATTCCATCCTATGTATCCAATATCGGCATGCCCCATCTTGACCAGATGCTCCGCACCGACAAAACCACAGCCATAGTTGTTCGTCGTCACCCAACAATAGTTGTCGACACCCTCCAAAGGACGATCGACTACGACCATTTTCATTCCTACCCGCCGCGCAAGTTCCGTATTCTCCGCGCCTTTGACTGTAGGCGTGACAATGATTCCGTCCACACGTTGTTCCAGCAATCTCCGCATGATCGCCTTTTCCCGTCCGGTATCATCGAATGTGTCGCAAATGATAAGGTCATATCCATGCTGCACGAACAACGCTTCAGCGGCCACGACGACTCTGGTGAAAAACTGGTTCTCGAACTGTGGAACAAGGATGCCTACGAGCTTCCGCTCCTTGCCTTTCAGCGACGACGCACCGTTGCACTTGATGTAGTTCAGCTGATTTGCGGCATCAAACACTTTCTTGCGGGTTTCATCGCTGATATACCGACCGCTTTTGTTGTTCAACACATAGGAAACAGTTCCCACCGTCGTCCCGGCAAGTTCAGCGACATCTTTCAGCGTAGCGTATCCCGCCATACAGGCCCCCTTCTTCCGACACAGAACAACAACAAAACGGGACTTGCAGGAGAAACACCGGTCCGGTACTCCACTCCAAGACATCATCCAAGCTGTTATTTTCAGTGCAAGCCTATATTAACACACGGATTCGACAGGGTGTCAACCCAGTTCAACAATATGAGAACTTACTGTTGAACTGGTACAAAGCCATCATCGAACCGCTGATAAATCGCACAGCCGCATACCCCAGAGATGAAACTACTTCTTTATCCAGTTCGGGAACGAGAACTCCCCCCTATAGTTTGATGCGTTGTACATGGGATATTTGTGAGGGAGATACTCGCCTTTTGCGGAAAGCGCCACCGGCCGGTCCTGCGTATAGACCCACAGCCGTTTGCGGTCCCAGAGGATAATCTCGTCGCGGGCGTCCCCCGTAACATCCAGCACCTCGGCGCAAAGCACCGGATGGCCGTCATCGGGGAAGCTGACCACCACACGACCGTCCCCGTCGATCAGTCCGCCATGAGCGCAGTCTCCGTTGAGCAGAATCAGGTCGGCTCCGGAGCCATTCCAGTTGACCGGCGCAATCACATTGCCATTGCACAGCATCTCCCTGTGCCAAAGCTCACGCCCCTTGCAGTCGTACATATAGACGATGCCGTTGTTGCCCCAATACGTGGTAGTACAGATTTCCAGACCGCTTCGTTCCGGGCAGTAGTTGCCGGTACTGATTCGCTGGCCGTGTCCGTTGACATCCCGAACGAGGATGTTCCCCCGCTTGTCCACCAGCATGAAGCCCTCCCATCCGGAGACGATGGCAAGGAATTCTTCGCGGTCAGGATCCATCTTGCCGATGATGATCTCATCGGTATGGTCGCGGTCCATCGGCAACGACCACAACAGCCCGCCGTCGTCGTCCACCATGTTGTAGCAACTGAAAATTTCATCTTTCCCATCGCCGTCGATATCATAACCGTACGGGAAATGCCCGGTGTTGTATTTGGAGAACTTCCACTTCAAGTTCAGGTCCCTATCATAGACCCACAGCCGGGAGTACCGGTCCTTGACCAGGATATCGGAAGGACGGGCATTGCCCGACACGTTCACGATGCGGATTGCATCGACATTGAGACGTTCAAACGCATATCGGCCAAATTCCAGACCGCATACATCTTGGGGAGGTTCAACGTTTCCTGGCGTGGGAATCGACTTCTTGACTTTGCCGGTACGTCCGTCGAGAATGAAGATAGTGAAATTCCATGAGGTGATGACCTCATCGATTCCATCACCGTCGATATCATAGATTTGGAACGGCAGGTCCGTCGTCAGTCCGATGACATCTTCATCGTCCCGAGGCTCGCCGATCTGCCACAAAACCTCGCCGGATTCAAGGCTCACGGCGGTCATGCAACTGATGAACGGATACCGGTCCTTGAACACCCGCCGCTGATGCTGGCAAATGATGAAGAACAGTTCTTCGGTTCCCGTCAAGTGGCCGAACCGGAGCTGTCTGCCCGCGCCGAAGTCCTGTAAATCGATGCTCTTGTACAGTACGGGCCGTGGGTACACTTCCTTTCTGCGGGCGAGCAGATGCTTTTCCTTGTCACGCAGTACCATCAGCCTAACGTAAGCGGCGTTATCCATCTGTACCGAGATACTCCGGTATTGGGTCGGCATACAGGCGCACAGGGCCACGCATCCGTTTTCATACCGGGTATCAGCCGCCTCCAGAACCTTTCGGCCATCCAGAAAGCATGTAAAGGAATCTCCGCGGATTCCGACGGTCAGCGTATGAAAATCGTCACAACCCCAATCAGTCCGTGCGCTTGCCAACACGGTCCGTTCCAGCTTGTCCACCCGGTGCAGTTCGACTCCGCCGGGAACCAGAAAGAATCCATAATGCATCATGCTGGTCTGGTACCGGAACAGGACACCGCAGATTTCCTGGGCGGTCAGCGCCCGGAGCGCCACGGAAACCGTGTAGTCGGCCCAATCCACAGCACCGGCGCGAAGTACGGGAACGGCGGCCTTTTCCATGGGTTTCGTCACACGCATCTGCTCCATGCAACGGCTGCCGTCCATGAGCGGCGCCGTTACCAGCCAGGACGGTCCTTTGTATTCCCAGTTCGCGATTGGGTCGAACCATTGCCCCTTGTATCCTTCCTCCATACAAAAATGGTATTCGCCCATCGCTGAATGGTCAGGATCGTAGGGAAAAGGCCCCAACGGAAAACTTGAAAAATCATCGGACAAAACTACATGTGGCGTTTCCAATTTACAACTCCTTGCATCACAAAATCGACGGGGCGACGAGCCAACGCACATGGCTAAGAAACCTGCGAAAGAACCGACGGGATGTCGGGACGCCGAGCCGCTTGGCTACCACCAAGCGTTCACCGCATTCCGGTTGTTCATTCCCGTACCGCGGCGGGGCTACCACCGTACCAACGAGGGGACGTTCACAGGCAGGCCGGATGCGATGGATTTGTTCGCCGCGATGCCGACAAGGGCAGATTTGATACCGTCGGCATAATCAGCCGCCCGGTGGAACCGGTCGTACGGCGGGTCTGGAAGAAAAATGTCGTCGAGCAATGCAGGGTCGCCGCCGCCATGGCCGCCAGCCTTGGTCTCCACGGGGACTTCATACGGCGCGGCGAACATCGGACAGACACGAATCTTGTGGTAGACCGTAGCGCCTTCATCCTTCTTGTCACCACCGGCGTTGATATAGGGCTTTTCCAAAGCGGTATACTCGATTCGACCGGCAGTCCCGTTGATTGCCACGTTGAAGCCCTCCCATGGCATGTAGGAGGTCAGCGAATAAGACATCTGCACTCCCGACTTGTATTTGACAAGTACGTTCATCGTATCTTCAATACTGATATCGTCGGCAAAAACGCTCCGGTCACGGATATACCCGCTGTCGGCCTCCGCATCGAGATAGAGGCCCTTCAGCGTTGGATTGCCCTCCATGTCGATTGCGAACGGATCACCTTTCGCGGCCTCGCTCCCATGGCACCGATAGTAGAATTTCTTCACACCCCGGCTCTCGGCGGCGGCCCGTCCGTAAAAATCGAGGTTGCCGAAAGCAAATACGGTCTCCGGCTCCGTACCGAGCCAGAAGTTGACCAGATCAAAATGATGCGTGGCCTTGTGAACCAGCAAGCCACCGCTGTTGACTTTGTTGCGATGCCAGCGGCGATAGTAGTCGGCACCATGGCTTGTGTTGAGCAACCATTCAAAATGTACTGACGCAACCGAACCAATCACCCCATCCGAAACCAGCTCGCGGACCTTCGTGTGATGGGGGGCGTAGCGGTAGTTGAACGTAACCCGGACATTTCTGCCAGTGCGCTTCTGGGCGTCGATGATCCGCTGGGCCTTCCGCTCATCGATCGTAATAGGCTTCTCGGTGATGACATCGCACCCCTTCTCCATGGCGCGGATTATATAGTCGTCGTGAGTCCTGTCTATGGAGGTAACGATTACCACATCGGGTTTCTGTTCATCAATCATCTTCTCAAATTCATCGGGGGCGTAGGTCGGGACAGGACTGCAGCCCAACGAAACGAGAACATCATTGGAATAATTCATTCTGGTCGGACTCTGGTCACAAAACGCGACCAGCTCATTGATATCGCGATACGTAGTGGCTATCGCTTCATAGTACATCCTGGCCCTTCCGCCAGTACCAACCTGAGCATAACGGGTTTTCGCCATATATCGTTCCCCCTTCTTCTCTGTGGAAACAGTGTTTATAGTATACAGCCACATACGAAATAGGTCGTTATCCAAAAAAATAAAAGAAGTTGTCTTTTTCCGTATATTGCATGTATCAAAAATTCAATAGTCGGTACGTATCACCTTTCTGACCTTGGCACTGTATTCCGAGGGAGAAACCTTCGCATGCTGTTTGAAGAACCTTGAAAAATACTGCAAACTCTCAAAGCCGAGATTCCAGGAAATCTCCGAGAGGGAAAGCTCCGTATGCTGGATCAACCGCTTCGCCTGCTCGAAACGCAGATGGTTCACATACTGTACGGCAGACATTCCAAGTTCTTTCCTGATAGTCCTGTACAGATAGTCCTGATTGTATCCACAGCCATCGGCAAGCTCCTTGAGCGAGAAGTTCCTGTTGATATTTCTATATATATACTCATTGGCGGATTGAATCACAGGAGAAAGCTTGCCAGTCGGCATATCGGGTCTGACGGACGTGCTATCAAACGCCACGACGGACCTGTCAGAACAGATACGGGACATCAATACCAGGCTTTCCAGCAGCAAGGCGTCGCTCATCATCTTATATGCAAGCACTTTACGCTGTCCTTCCAGAACGATATGGGAGAAAATATTAAAGATTTGACGATCTCGATCCTGAAATAAGGTGTCGATACCCGCGAACAAGGACAACAAGTCGGGATCGTCGGTCTTGAACTTGATTTCAAGTGTCTTCATGCCTTCCGGAGAAACCACGGTAAAGACATGGCGGCAGTCCTTTCGCAGAAATACGATGTCGCCGGAATTGATTACGAACCGGGTGTCATCGACACCGATGGAGGCGGAGCCGCCATAGACGAGTTGTATCTGATAGTCGTCGATATGTTGGTGCAATGCTACGCCGCCACCCATACGGTAATGGAAACGGCCTGAAAAAGTAATCTTGCAGTTCATGGCGACTCCTTGTCAATCTCCCCAGTTAGGCGTCCCCTTTTTCCATGGTCCGGAGGATAGATGAGAATCAGTATAGCACAATTTCGGAATTATTGGATTTTTTCGAGATCAATTATCGTATCAAAAACCTACGGAAAATCACAAATAATTCTTCCATTATGATAACAACAGTCGGGGACTTCGGCCTTATACTGAGAACGAAATCAGTTTCAACAAACCATATCCATCCTGTGGAAGCTTTTATACCGCCTCTACAGAGATAGAAAGGAGGAGCAATGAATGCTTTTATGAAAAAAGGGGTTTTAGTCGTTCTGTTCGTAGCGCTCAGTCTCTCGATGGCTTTTGCCAACGGAGCGAAGGAAAACGTGAAGGACCCCACCCTCGTCCTAGCCACGGCGGACAATACCTACGGGCTGAGTTCCGACCCTGCTCTCCAGCAGGCCGTCACCGACATGATCAAGGTCAAAAGCGGAGTCAGCGTATCCCCGATCATTCCACCCTTGGCCAGCTATTCCGACAAGCTCGCGACGCTCGTCAACAGTGGCGACGTACCCGACGTGTTCTCAGTGTCACAGGCCATGGTCAAGATTCCTCAGATGGTGGCCAGAGGCCAGCTGCTCGACCTTACGGACTACATCAAGAACTCCGACAAGTTGTCCAAGCTCAACCCATCGATTTTTGAAACCCCGTATATTGACGGCAGGCTGTATTTCATCCCCTACAACTATCCAAAGTCCAAGGGCATCTATATCCGCAAGGACATCATGGACCAGTATGGAATCAATCTCTCATCGACTCCGACCACGGAAGAGTTCCTGACGGAGATGAAGAAGCTCGCGGGGACAGGCGTTACCCCGTTCACCTTTCCGAAATGGATTGACAACTTCCAGTTCTTCTACAATTCCTTCGGAGCATGGGGCGGGATTCTCCTCCAGGACGGCCAATATATCGACGGCTTCCAGACTCAGGAGATGAAGGACGCACTCGCCTATCTGCACCGTCTCTACACGGAAGGGGTGCTCAACAAGGAATTCATCACCACTGAAAACAGCCAGATGCGGGAAAAGACCTATACGGCGCAGTCTGCGGCCGACATAGACTATGTTACGAACTACATCAACTACGTCCAGCAGACCGCCGCGGCAGGAAAACCGACGGAAATGCATGTGATCTACGAGCTGGTGGGGCCGAATGGAGCAGGCGGGGCTTTGAACGAAGCCACGCAGACCGCATGGGTCATCTCCTCCAAGACGAAGAACCCCGACGAGGCGTTCAAGCTTGTCGAGACCATCGTCACCGATCAGGAACTCTATCCGGCGTTCTACGGCATCGGGCTTGAAGGCTCCCACTACACTCTGGATGAGAACGGCAACATCGTCCCGACGGCGAAGGCATCCAACTCCGGTTACAAGTACACCTTGAACTACCTCTCCGACTCCTTCCTGAACATCGACATCGAACACCTGCCGTTTACGCTGGCTCCTGGAATGATTGAAGGGCTGTATCAGCAGCGAGCGCACATCCAAGCGGTGCAGGACTATCTCGGGCCAAACCATTCCTCCGACATCCCCGTCGGCGCCTCCGACGCCTACGACAGGGTTTCCCCATCCATCAAGAGCACCAGGGAATCCATCGCTGCCAAGATTGTCATCGGTACAGTCACCCTGGAGCAGGGAATGGCAGAATATGCCAATTTCTGGAAGAGTATCAACGGACCGCAGCTCCTCGCGGAACTCAACGCTTCGCTGAACAAATAGCAAAAGCTTCTACCGCGGACCGGTGCTACAGGAATTCCCCGTCGCAACCGGTCCCCTTTTTCATCCGCCGCCGGGGTCGTCATCCCCGGATTGGCTGGATGACTGACGGGATTGGCTGGATTAGCCAGATTGGCAGGACCAGATGGATCGACTGGACAACTGGCCGGATTGTCCTCGGAAAGGAACCGCTCCATATGCAAGAATACAAACATCAACCAGACTTTCCTTCTCCGGAAGAACGGGCGAAACACCTCGTGTCGAAGATGACGCTGAAGGAGATGTTCAGCCAGTTGCTGTACGACTCCCCCGCGATTCCCAGGCTCTCCATCCCCGCCTACAACTGGTGGAATGAAGGGTTGCACGGGGCGGCGCGTTCGGGAACCGCGACGGTGTTTCCACAGGCCATCGGCCTCGCCGCGATGTTCGACGTACAGGCTACCAAAGAAATTGCCGGTATAGTAGCCACAGAACAACGGGCGAAGTACAACGCATTCTCGCAGAAAGGGGACAGGGGCATCTACAAGGGACTGACCGTCTGGGCCCCCAACATCAACATATTCCGCGACCCGCGCTGGGGCCGTGGACAGGAAACCTACGGGGAGGATCCATTCCTCGCTTCTCGCCTGGGCGTCGCTTTCATCGAAGGGCTCCAAGGTGAAAATGCCGATGTTCTCAAAACGGCTTCCTGCGTCAAGCACTTCGTCGCCCATAGCGGTCCGGAACCGGAACGACATCACTTCAATGCGATGGTCTCGGCGAAGGATCTGACGGAAACCTATCTTCCCGCGTTCAAGGCCTGCGTCAAGGAAGCCGGCGTGGACGGCGTAATGGGCGCCTACAGCCTAATCAACGGAGAACCCTGCTGTGGAACTCACCTGATTCAGTCCTTGCTTCGGAACGGATGGGGGTTCAAGGGGATGTTCGTCTCCGACTGCTGGGCGATCAGGGATTTCCACGAACAGCACAAGATAACGAGAACCGCCGAAGAATCCGCCGCCCTCGCACTGAACAGCGGCTGCGACCTCAACTGCGGCTGTACCTATCTTGCGCTGGAGAAAGCCTATCAGAAGGGGCTGGTCACACGCGAAGCCGTGACGCAAGCCTGCGTCAGGGTGATGACGACACGGTTCAGACTCGGACTGTTTGACAAAGAGGGACCATATTCAGACATCCCCTTCTCCGTGGTAGCTTCGGAACCACACGCCTCAGCGGCCTTGGACGCAGCGAGAAAATCGCTCGTTCTCCTGAAAAACGATGATACGTTCCTTCCATTGGATACAGGAAAGATTGCTTCCATAGCGGTCATAGGACCGAACGCGGATTCGCGGCAAGCGCTATGGGGAAACTATCATGGCACTTCGCAACGGTACACGACGGTGCTGGAAGGAATCAGGCGCCTGGCCCCCGACACAGTTCGGGTATATTATTCGGAAGGCTGCTCTGTCATGAAGGACCGTGTCGAACGGCTGGGAGAACCTAACGACCGGCTCTCGGAAGCCGCGACCGCCGCCGGTTTTTCCGACGTAGTGGTACTTTGCCTAGGTCTCAACGAAATCGTCGAAGGCGAGATGCACGACGACGGTAACGGGGGCATAGCCGGGGACAAGAAGGATCTGCGGCTTCCAGCCTGCCAGAGGGAATTGCTTGCGGCGGTCGCGGGGACAGGAAAACCGATCGTACTGTTGCTTCTTTCCGGAGGGGCGATGGATCCTGAAATAGAAACGTACCCGAATGTACGGGCGTTTATACAGTGCTGGTATCCGGGAGAATCCGGGGGACAAGCCATCGCGGAAACCCTATTCGGCATGAACAATCCTTCAGGCAAACTGCCCGTCACGTTCTATCGCGCCGATACCGTACTACCCGATTTCAGCGACTACTCGATGCGTGGCAGGACTTACCGGTATTTTGAGGGAACACCATTGTATCCGTTCGGCTTCGGCCTTTCCTATTCCCGATTCCAGTATTCATCCCTTACGATTGAATACGAATCGGAATGCGTCCGGGCGGTATGCCGACTCAAAAACACAAGCGACAGGGACGGAGACGAAGTTACGTTCGTCTGGGGTCGAACGGAACATCCCGACGCGCCGGCCAATCCCGCCCTTTTCGGTTTCACACGGACCTTTCTGCGGGCAGGAGAGGAGCGGACGGTTGACATCCCGATTCCATGGGAATCGTTCACCATCGTGGACACCTCGGGAACGAGGAGGCCGGTTCCGGGAATATGGAACATACGGCTGGGAGGTCATCAGGGAGATCCCCGCAGCGAGAGCCTGGCCGGAACAGGAGTATTAGCATTGGATATAGATACAAGCAGGAGAACTATATATGATGAAACGAATGAAAAACGCTGACTATGCGATCAGAAAACCCTTGGGAACCAGAATCAGCAGGCAGAAATTCCTGCTGCTCATGGTCCTGCCCGGCCTCGTCTGGTACATTGTGTTCAAATATCTGCCTATGCTGGGGCTGGGGCTGGCGTTCACCGACTATGGATTCCGGGCCAGGGTTTCGTTCATAGGCATGGACAACTTCAAGCGGTTGTTCACCTCCGCCATCTTCTGGAATGCGTTCCGAAACACGATCATCATCAGTCTCGCCAACATCATCTTCTATTTTCCCGTTCCGCTGATTGTCGCGCTGATGATCAACGAACTGAAAAGCTTCCAGGTAAAGAAAGGAATACAGTTCCTCATCTATATCCCATACTTCTTTTCCTGGGTCGTCGTGGGGAGCATCTTCGTCAATCTGCTCTCCCCTTCCTCCGGCCCGGTCAACGCATTGATCACGGCGTTCGGCGGCGATCCCGTCTACTTCATGGCAAGCACCGACCATTTCCGGTCAGTGATCGTCACTTCCTACATCTGGAGGCAGATGGGGTATGGAGCGGTCATCTATATCGCCGCGTTGACGACGGTGGATCCACAGCTCTATGAAGCGGCTACAATTGACGGCGCCGGACATTGGGGGAAGCTGCTTCATATCACGCTTCCCTGCATGCGTTCGACAATCGTCACGATGCTGTTGCTGAATTTGTCCCACGTCCTGATGATCTTCGAGCAAGTTCTGGTCATGTACAACGCGGCGGTCTACGATGTCGCGGACGTCCTCCAGACCTACGTCTACAGGGAGGGAGTCCTCTCCGGAGATATCGGCTATTCGATCGCCGTAGGCATGTTCACTTCATTGATCAGCCTGTTCCTCGTGCTGTCAACAAACAAACTGAGCGGCAGGTTCCTCGACGAACCGATTCTATAAGCGGGAGGCACGACATGAAAACACATGAAAAACATCAGGCGATCAAGGATTCGGCCGGAAGAAAAGTATTCAATGTCATCAACAAAATCATCCTTGCGCTGATCTGCCTGATCATCGTCATTCCCATTTGGAACGTGCTGATTACCTCGGTCGCAAAGGACATCGACGTTATGGGCAACGACTATCTGCTGTGGCCGAAATCCTTTACGTTCCAGAACTACGTCCGCATCCTTCAAAGCGGTTACATGCAGGCATTCAAGAACTCGATATTCGTCGCCGTCGTAGGTACGGTCCTATCGATGGCGATTTCGATTCCGCTCGGTTTCGCCCTCTCCCGCAAGGATCTGGTCGGCCGCAACTTCCTCATGAAGCTGCTGACCTTTACGTTGGTATTCGACGTAGGCATCATGCCGTTCTATATCGTCGTCCGGTCGCTTGGGCTGATCAACAGCATGGCGGCGATCATCGTCCCGGTAGCGGTATCGACCTTCAATGTCATCATCATCAAGAACTATATGACCAGTATTCCGGAATCACTGATAGAATCGGCGCATCTGGACGGCTGCAACGACTTCGGCATTTTGCTCAAGATTGTCGTGCCGCTTTCAGTCTCAATCATAGCCGCAGTCACGTTATTCTACTTCGTCAGCTATTGGAACAGGTATTTTGAGGTCATCATGTTCATCAACGACAGCCGCAAGTACACGCTCCAGGTCGTATTGCGGGGATTGATGTTCGAGGCGGACGAATCCCTCGGTGGCGGCAACTATGTCTATAGCAATACGAAGATGGCCGTCATGGTCCTTGGCATGCTCCCGGTGCTGATCATCTATCCGTTCATTCAGAAGCACTTTGTTTCCGGACTAATGATCGGCGGGGTGAAAGAATAAAACGCTATCGGCGTGGTCTGTAGCAAAGATGAACCAGAATGAACGCTGATGGCAACAGAGGGGCGATCGCACAGTTATCATGACTTTTGCGATAGCCCAACCGTATAGCTCGCCCCATGCCTTGACGTTGCCCGCATCGCCGGCATCACTCGTAGCGTCCAAGCAGTTTACTGACCCCGGGCACCATCGGCGACACGAGGGAAAACCCACAAACCAACTACCCAGGACGGATATCCCGGCACCATCTACTTCGCCTTTTAACAAAAAAAGATTTTCATCAGCTTACAGAAACCAAATGTGGATGATTTATATATTTCATCGCAACATTCTTATATAGCACCGCCCAATTTTTGGTGTTAGCATTTTGTTAACAAGTCATTGACCGTCGGAGGTAAAAACCCGGATTCAAGCCGATTCCTGTAAAATAACAAGAGCAAGGAGGGCGTGGAATGATCTGCCTCGGAACAACGACGATGGGCGTGGACCGTTCCAGAATCATCATCTAAAAACACCAGAAGATCGTTTTGTCCATCGAGACTCGGCGACATGAAAGCTGAAGTCTAGAAATAGGTTGTTGTTATTGTGCAAACGGTATCTCAAGGAGGAAAAACATGAGAAAAGCGTTATCTGTTCTGTTGGTATTACTCGTAGCGACGACTTTGTTGTTCGCTCAAGGGGGCTCGGAAACAAAGAAAACGGACGGCGTTTCCGTTCTGAAGTTCAAACTCGCGGAAAACCAGCCCGCAAACAATCCGATATCCAAAGGAATGCTGATGTTCGCTGACTTGGTGAAAGAAAAAACGAACGGAACCGTGACCATCGACGTATATCTTGATGCTCAGCTGGGGACGGAGAACGAGACGATCGACCAGGTTCAGGCCGGTACATTGGACTTCGCGCGCATCAACACGTCCGCCCTTGCATCTACCGCCGATGAAGTTGGAGTATTTACTTTGCCGTATATCTTTACCGGGACGGAACAGAAATACAAAGTACTCGATGGTCCTATCGGGCAAGAGGTTTCCGATTCGCTGAAGAAGTATGGAATCATCGGCTTGGAGTACTGGGAAGCCGGCTCACGCAACTTCTATTCAACGAAGAAACCAATCAAGAACGTCGCGGACATCAAAGGAATGAAAGTCAGGGTCCAGCAGTCTGAAGTAGCGATCAAGATGGTCGAGCTTCTTGGCGGAGCGGCCACTCCGATGGCTTATGGAGAAGTATACCAGGGATTGCAGACCGGAGTTATCGATGCCGCGGAGAACGATTTTGTATCCTATTATACTTCCGGCCATTATGAAGTAGCGAAATACTTCTCCTTGGACGGGCACATGGCGCCTCCCGCGATGCTGCTGATGAGCGAGAAATCATGGAACAAGATGGACGCGACACAACAGCAGGCGGTTCGGGAAGCGGCGAAAGAAGCGGCTGCGTGGCAACGACAGGCCATGATGGACTTCCAGAACGAGTCCAGGGCCGCGGTAGAAAAGGCCGGTTGTCAGATATTCGAAGTCAACGGCAAGGAATTCCAAAACGCGGTGTCCGCGATCTATGACATGTATCCCCAGTACAAGATGATCATCGAGCGGATCAAGGCAATCGATTGACCTGATTCTGTAGAGATCATCGCCCCTATATGCCGTTCCGTCTTTCTTCCCTGCGGCAAGACCGTTGGAAAAGGACGGAACGGCTTCATGGAAAACAGGGGGAAAAGTTCCTGCTTCATCCCCTATCTGGAGAAAATGGTATGAAAGGTTTTCAAAGCCTTCTGTCAAAAACAAAGAATGCGCTTGATCGGCTCGTCCAGACGGAACGGTACGTCTGCTGTGCATTTCTCATTATCGTTACACTCATCACTTTTGTACAAGTCCTGATGAGATTCGTATTCAATGCGCCGTTCAGCTGGTCCGAGGAAGTCACGTTGATGTTCCTGGTCTGGTTCGGCTATCTCTGCATGGCGATTGATATCCATACGGATGGTCACGCGGCATTATATTTCCTGTATAACCACATGAATCCGACGCTGAAAAAGACCCTGGATCTGATACGCCATGGTTTGCTCATGTGGTTCTTCGCTGAGATGGTGAAATATGGATGCATGATTACGAAACTCAATATCAGGAAACCTCAGCCCGCCACACGGCTTTCCCAAGGCTGGCTATATGCGCCGTTGATTGTCGGCGGAATATTGATGTTCCTGTACTCGTTCGTCAATTTTCTTTCGACTATCGCGAAACCCCGGCTACAGTACCGAGAGGAAAGCGAAAAGCCGAAGACCGTAGATGAAATCAACATGGAGAGAGGGGGAACGGTATGAGTCCAGCCATTGGTATAACAATCCTGTTTTCGAGCCTGATTCTCCTGATGGTACTGCGTTTTCCAATCTCGTTCGCATTAGGCATATCCTCGCTGTTCACGGCATTGTACCTTGGCATTCCCTTCTTCAATCTTTTTCAAAAGATGGCGACCGGCATAACTAGTTTCACATTCATGTGCGTGCCGTTCTTCATCATCATGGCGCAGATTATGACTGATGGAGGAATTTCTGACAGACTCACAAGGTTCTGCAACGTGCTGGTAGGACGCGTCCGAGGCGGTACAGCGTTGGTCAACTGTGTGGTGTCGATGTTCTTCGGGGGAATTTCGGGTTCTTCCATCGCGGATGTATCATCGATCGGCTCCTTCCTGATTCCATCGATGATCAAAGAAGGATATGACGCGGATTACTCCATCGCCGTAACCTGCACCAGTTCCGTGGAAGGAATCATCATCCCTCCAAGCCAAAACATGATTTTCTACATTGTGGCGGCAGGTAGCGGCTTATCGATCAGTACGATGTTCATGTGCGGCTATCTTCCCGGCCTCTTGCTGACATTCGCGGTCTGTGCCTGTTCGTTCATCATCGCCGTACGGAAAAAATATCCTATATCGGACAAGAAATCATGGAAAGAGAATATCGTGATCATCCGTGAAGCGCTGCTGGGGCTGGTAACGATCCTGATAGTTGCGGTCGGCATCATCGCCGGAGTTTTTACGGCGACGGAGGCGGGTGCCATCGCAGCGGTGTATGCGCTGATTATTACCGCTTTCGTTTATAAGACGATGACCTTCAAGAAGTTCATTGGCTGTCTTTTGAAGTCATTGAAGACACTTGGCACTATCATGGCGATTATCGCAACATCGAGTGCTTTCAGCTACTGCCTCTCTTATTTGAAGGTTCCGACGCTAGTCGCCAATGGACTGATGTCCATATCAACGAATCCCGCTGTTGGGATGCTGTTCATGATCATTATGATGATCATACTCGGTTGCTTCATGGACATGGGAATACTGCTTATTCTGCTGACGCCGATTCTCTATCCTGTCGCCATGACGTTCGGTTTCAACCCATATCATTTCGGGCTGATCATGGTACTGACACTCGGACTTGGACTGTTGACGCCTCCTGTAGGAACCTCCTTGTGGGCGGGATGCGCCATAGCGAACATGCCGATTGAAAAAGTAATCAAGGGCTTCCTCCCCTTCTACCTAACGTATCTGCTCGTACTCGTCGTCATTATCTGTTGCCCATCGATAGCGTTATGTCTGCCTCGGGCGTTGGGGTATGCAGTCTGACCGTCAGCTTCCCGACCAGTCGAGCCAAAAGACATTTTCATCCAGGCAATATGCGACCCGCCACCATGAGGAACATCCCATGGTGGCATTTTTTTCTAGAGAATATGGACTCGCCTCCTTTTGCAATGAAGGCCTCGCAGCAGTCTCGCGACTTATCGGGATACATGGGACAGGTAGTCCGTCGGGGATATGCCCATCACTTTCTTGAATACCGTGGAATAGTAGAGGGCGTTGGAAAATCCACAGGAATAAGCGATCTCCTTCATGGACAGTCCCCCCTGCCCCAGCAAGTTGCACGAAGCCTTGACCCTGTGTTCGGTCAGGTAGTCCAACGGAGACACCGACATGTTCGCCATGAAGGACCGGTACAGGCAGCTTCGGCTCACGCCGACATGGGAAGCGATATCATCTACCGTAAGCTTCTCCCCATAATGGGACGAGATGAAGTCGCATGCACGCTGGACATACTCACTCCCGGGATTCGAAGGAAAGGCATGATGAGTCCTTTCCATCAGGAAAGAAAAACAGGTGTACAGGCGCGCCGTCATACCGACGACTTCCGCAGGAAGGTCCCCCTTATGGTCGTAGATGTCCATGATCAGGTCATGGACATTCGCTATGGCGGGCAACGACAACACGGGTCGGAAGGGAGAAAAACCGATGGCATCGGTCAGCAGGCGGGCGTCGCTTCCTGAAAAACCAACCCAGGAAAGTTCCCAAGGGTTCCGGTGGTCGGCCTTCGGATACACCTTGACGTTCGGATAAATCAGCAATAGGTCGCCGGGATGTACCGTATAGGTCTTGCCGTTCATTGTCAACGCGCCGGTTCCTTTCATACAATAATGCAAGGTATAAAACTTCCTCACGTTCGGACCATGGACGAATCCGGGAGGACTTTGTTCGCACCCGACAGAACATACGACCAACGAAGACATCCCATGAAACTGGTTGTAGAAATAATTTTTGTAGGGAACGAAACGTGCCAAAACCACACCTCCGCCACTCTCAGCCCTATTCCTGATACGACATTCTTCTCATCCAGCGGGCTGTCAGCAGTATAGCATGGGGAAAATCGGGCGGCAAGCCGGGCGGAGTCTCTCAATAAAGATTGCCAACGGACGGCAGAGCCACATAATGGTTCAGCCACTATCTCCCTCCATCGATACAAGATATATTTTCAATCAGTCAATCCGTCCATGTCCATGCGGAGCGCCCCCCCTGTAAAAGCGGGTCGGGAAAACCGGCTGAGGTGAATATCAGAACATCGGCCTCTCAACATGGCGCCGTTCCCCTTAACTGATTAATTTATAGATTTTCATTCCTAATTAGGAATTGTATATTAGATATTATTATTCATGTTCACCAAGCACACAAGCCTGGCCAATCCGATGATATCCGTACATGCAAAATCAACCTTATTACTTTCATAATAAAGAATAATATTCCATCAACCCATGGAAAAATAACGTTGGAATTGATATACTTGGAGCCATGAAAAAGCTTAATAGTCAAAACTCACGTGAATTGGCTCCCGAGTCTGATCCTTTAAGAATCGGAACAGGCTGGACCATTGATGATCTTTCAAAACCTCAGGTCATTATTGAAAGCACCTTTGGAGACAGTCACCCTGGAAGCGGACACCTAGACGGTCTGGTCGAACTGGTTCGCGCAGGCATCGTTGAAGCGGGCGGACATGGCGCCCGATATTTTTGCACGGATATCTGCGACGGGGAAAGTCAAGGAACCGACGGCATCAACTTCTCATTGGTCAGCAGGGAGATGATTGCGAACATGATTGAGATCCATGCAAATGCGACACCGTTCGACGCTGGAGTTTTCCTAGCATCCTGTGATAAAGGCATGCCGGGCAATTTAATCGGCATGTGTCGCGTGAACATCCCCTCGATCATGGTACCGGGCGGCGTCATGCATGCAGGCCCAAAGATGCTTACGCTTGAACAACTTGGTATATATAACGCTCGATATGAGCGTGGCGAATGTGATCTCGCGACATTGGACTGGGCAAAGCGACATGCTTGTCCAAGCTGCGGCGCATGTTCATTCATCGGTACTGCGTCAACGATGCAGATCATGGCGGAAAGCCTCGGTCTTTCCCTGCCGGGAAGCGCTTTGTTGCCGGCCACCAGCCAAGAATTGAAAGATATCGCTTATCGATCCGGTATGCGAGCCGTACAATTGTCGTTGATGGAAAACATGCGCCCCAGCGATATCCTCACCATGAAAAACTTTGAAAACGCCATTCTCGTCCATGCGGCGATTTCAGGCAGTACCAACGCAATGCTGCATATCCCAGCGATAGCGCATGAACTCGGTATCGAAATCACCGGAGACACATTTGACCGTATTCATAGAAACGCCCATTACTTGTTGGATATCAGGCCAGCCGGCCGCTGGCCCGCCGAATGCTTTTTCTATGCAGGAGGGGTTCCGGCGATTATGGAACAGATCAAACCGTTCCTGCATCTGGACGCCATGACGGTGACAGGCAAAACATTGGGAGAAAACCTTGATGACCTGAAGCGGGACGGCAGTTATTACGAAAAGGCGGCGATGGGCCTTGCGAAATTCAACCGGCGGTACGGAACCAACGCCACTCCAGAAGACATTATCCGTCCGTTTGACAAAGCCATCGGCACCCATGGTTCCATCGCCGTCCTCAAGGGAAACCTGGCGCCGCAGGGCGCGGTCATCAAACATTCGGCATGTCCGAAAGAAATGTTCAAAGCGGTTCTGACCGCCAGACCATTCAATAGCGAAGAAGAATGCCTTGATGCCGTATTGCACCACAAGATACGACCCGGCGACGCGGTATTCATTCGGTACGAAGGGCCGAAAGGATCAGGAATGCCGGAGATGTTCTATACCAGCGAGGCTATTTCCAGCGACAAGGAATTGGGCAAGACGATAGCCCTGATCACCGATGGACGTTTCTCCGGCGCATCAACCGGACCGGTCGTCGGCCATTGCTCGCCGGAAGCGGTGGAAGGAGGCCCCATCGCCTTGGTAGAAGACGGAGACCTGATTGAACTTGACGTCATGGAACGAAAACTCAACATTATCGGCATTAAAGGCATCAGGATGAGTGAAGAGGCCATCCAGAAAATCCTTACCGAACGCAAACTCAAATGGAATGCTCCAGAACCCCGCTACAAAAATGGAGTATTGCGTCTGTTCCGTGAACATGCCGCAAGTCCTATGCAAGGCGCATATCTCGCATATTAATTAGGATACCTCACAGACATCAAATCCCTTCTCATGAAGGGATTTTTTATCAGAA
Source organism: Sphaerochaetaceae bacterium (assembly GCA_034114085.1). Classification (GTDB taxonomy): domain Bacteria; phylum Spirochaetota; class Spirochaetia; order Sphaerochaetales; family Sphaerochaetaceae; genus Spiro-02. The sequence continues at coordinate 33,382 of JAXEWB010000067.1, forward strand.
CGCCCAACCCAAGCAATATATGGTGTGGCAATGTCACAAAACGCAATTTTACTGATACATAAACGCAATAACAAAAAAAGGGACATCGCTGAGCAACAATCAACTCCCTTGCGACGCCCCAAATTTTGTTAGTACCGCTTACTTACTGAACGATTTCTTCTTGATAACTTCCTTAACGGCCAATCCTATATTCAACAAGGCGACGGCATAGAACAGCAAAGCGATCGGGCTGGTGAAAAACGGGAGTATCCGGCCCTCGCTATACATGAAGCTTCTTCTAAAATACAACTCCGCCATAGGTCCAACCAGATAGCCGAGAATAAACGGCTGAGTCTTCAGTCCCCACCGTTTCATGAAATACCCAACGACCCCAAAAATGAGGATAGTCACGACATCGAAAATACGATTGTTCAAGCCATACGCACCAAGAATGCACAACAGGATAATCGCAGGAAACAGATATTCCCTTTTGATCTTCAACAGGTTCACGAATCCTCTGATAGCGAAAAATTCAGTGAACAGCATGAAAACATTGGAGATGAGCAATGCGACGAAGATGAAATAGACGATACCCGGCTGATTCTGGAACAGAAGCGGACCAGGCTGCACCCCCTGCATCGTAAACGCACCAAGCAGCAAAGCGGTGACCGCGTCGCCAGGAATCCCCAAGGAGAGCAACGGGATGAGCGCACCACCAATCGCCGCATTGTTCGCGGTTTCGGAAGCCACGACGCCGGCGTTCACACCAGTACCGAAAGCATCAGGATCCTTGGACATCTTTTTCGCCGCGTTATAGCTCATGAGACTCGCAAGCGAACCACCGATGCCAGGAAGGATGCCTATCAAGATTCCGATGACTGAAGAACGAAGGTAGTTCCATTTCTCAGCGAAGAATTCTTTCAAAGAAAAACCGAAGCCTTTAATCTTCGTGTCATGGACCTGGGCAATGACATTCTTCCGCTTCACCGCGGCAAGCTCGAACAACTCAGCTACGGCAAAAATACCGACAAGCACCGCGACCAGGTCGAAACCGCCGTCCAAAGCATGATTGCCGAAGGTAAAACGAGGAAGCCCGTCTATAGGGGCCCCGCCAATCATCGAAAGCAAAACGCCAAGCAAGCCACTGATCAATCCTTTCGCATAATTGTCGGAAGACATCGTGACAATCATTGTGAGGGCAAAGAAACACAACGCGAAATATTCATAACTTCCGAATTTAATCGCGATGCCGGCGAGGACCGGAGAAATGAAAATCAACGCAAGGATACTGAGACCGCCTCCCAGAAAGGAAAAGACGATGCCTAGCCCAAGGGCTTTTCCCTGGCGAGCCATCGGATAGCCGTCAAACGTGGTGGCGATGGACGCCGCAGTGCCGGGAATATTCATAAGGATCGCCGCGATCAGACCACCGGAAAATCCCCCGATGTATACCCCGATCAGCAACGCCATGCCGTCAGCCAATACCATGCGGAAGGTCATCGGCAGGAACAAAGCGATGGCCATGGTCGTGGATAGACCGGGAATGGCTCCAAAAATCAATCCGACGATGACACCGCCAAGCATCAGGCCGATATTCGGAATACTCAACATTGAAATTGCTTGTGCAAAATATGTACCCATTTCATATTCTCCCTATAGAATCCCGAACGGCAGCACAGGAATACCTATGTTGAAGCCGTAACGGAACATGGCGGTGAATACGACAGAGCAGACAAACGCCACCAGAAGAGAAGTCCTGTTCGGCTTTTTGCCACTGACCACTGCGATTTCAAGAAGGAGAAACGCAAAACCGACAAGAAGGAAACCAAATGTATCAAGCGCCAATACACAGACGCACATGATTCCCATGGAAAGAGCCAATGTTTTGATATTCCTGTCATCTTCCTCCGTTTCCGCCGACCGTAATTCCTGAACCACGCACAGCGCACCTGCAATGGCAAGCAGGACAATGATGCATCGAGGAAAAAATCTCGCGCTCACTGATTGAACTGCCTGCGTCCTTGGCTGTCTGATGGCGAATGTGCCGGCAAAGAAAGCGACAACCACCGCAAGGAGGAAAATCGCCATGGCGATTTTCAGTATTTTTGACCTAGTCATACCTTTCCTTCCTATCGAAGACCTCGCTGCAACAGCATATCACGGCCTTTGAACAGCTTGCCGGAGTCCTGCAATGTCGCATAGAAATCATATTTCTTTTGCGGAAGGCCGACCAATTCGCCCTCCTTCACGAAACAAACATCTGAACCATACAGGTGTTCAATCAATTTCTGCGCAAGACAGTCCCTTGTATCGCGGCAGGCAGGATCATCGGCGAGATCATTGAGTTCCATCGGGTCATGCTTCAAATCGAAGAGCTGGAAAATATTTCCGACGGGATAGTAGATCAACTTCCAGTCCTTGGTACGGATCATGCGGGTGGCCCTGTCGTCTTCCCAAAGTTCGCCATAGGTATACTCCCGGTCGAAGTCCTCAGTCAGCGACACGCCCTCCACACCTTCGGGAACCGGAACGCCGGCCAACGTCAGCAATGTCGGCATAACATCCCGAAGCTCCACGATACGGTCATCAATACGATTGCATTCCATACCGCAGGAAGCAGGCGGGGATAAAATGAACGGAACCTTCACGCAGGGCTCGTACATCAAGAATTTACCGAACGAACCATGCGTCCCCAACATTTCACCATGATCCGCGGTGAACAGGATGACAGTATCTTCCAGCAGTCCTTGTTCCCTGAGAGTACCGATGACCAACCGCAATTGATGGTCGATATAGGTACAGGAGGCATAATACGCCCTCTTTGCATTGTCAGAAACACGTTTTGTAGACGTATAGTATTGATACAAGGAGCTGTAATAGGTATACCCGAACGGCAGCTCGTCCTTTGGCTTCTTCGTCCATTCCCCAAATACAGGCGACGAAAACTCCACACCGTCATACAAGTCCAAATACTCCTGCGGCGGAACCAAGGGGGGATGGGGAGCGGCATAGGAAAGATACCAGAAGGCGGGCCGGTCAGGGTCCCTTCTGAGAATCGTCTCGCACATCTCCCTGGTTACCCAATTGGTCGCATGGAACTTCTCTTCCATGTTGAAAGGCCGGTAGGAATAGTTGTTATTGCACATGCCGTGGGAGAATTCTTCGCCGGCATGACCGTTGCAAGCCAGATAACGTTCATAATCGTCTTGAATCATACCAGGCTTATGACGCCCCTCTTCATGGAGGATGACGTCATCAAAACCGATACGGTCACGCTGGGGGTAGACATGGAGCTTCCCCACAGCGTAGGCCTGGTATCCATTGTCCCTGAACGTCTGGGCCAATGAAGGAATATCGCATGGCATCCGCAAGGACTCGTTGAATACACGATCCCCATGAGTCTTGCTCGTCACGCCAAGCATCAGCTCCCTACGAGCAGGGATGCACACTGGAGTGGCGCTGATTGCATTGGTATACCGAATTCCATATCTTGCCAGTTCATCAAGGCTCGGCGTGAGGATTTCTTCGTTGCCAGCGCATCCAAGATAATCTCCGGACCACTGGTCAACTGTAATCAACAGGACGTTCTTACGCTCAGCCATCTTAGTTCTCTCCAAGCAATTGCGGAGTGAATTTCTCGTACAGGATTTTCGCATCCTTCAGCAACGCGATGGATTCCGCCTGGGTCAGGAATTCCGGTTGAACGAAATACTTGGCAAAATCCTTCTTCGCGGTTTCATTCTCGCACACCTTCTTCAACGCGGAGTTGAACGCATCGACGATCGTCTGATCGGTCTTGGGCGGGAATGCGAAGAAAAACAGCTTGTCCATGGAAATATCAATTCCCTGTTCCTTGAAAGTCGGAACATCGGGGAAGAACTCATTGCGTTCATCAGACATCACCCCGAGGGAGATGAAATCTCCACTGTCGACATACTGTTTCATCGAGCCATACTGGCTAAAGAACAAATCGATTCGGCCGCCAAGCATATCCGCGATACGGTCCGCGGCACTGGTTGAATCCACATATGAGAAACCACCTTTGACGGCATCGTCATACAGAACGCACGCAAGTTGCGCATAGCTTCCCTGCGCAATGCTCGCTATGATTTTTTCATCACCCTGAGCCCTCTTCACAAAATCCGCGGCGTTCCGGAATTTTTTCGCGGGGGCTACCAAAGTAGCGGTCTTGTCGACGACGGGTACGCTTGCAATGGTGAAATCCAACGTATCGATATCAGTAAGTCCGGTAATCTGGCTCAGCAACGTGGTTCCATGGAAGAAAAGAATGGTATATCCATCATTTTTCGCATTGAAGACCTCGCGGCTTCCGACCGTGCCTGAGGCGCCGTCCACATTCTTGACAGCGACACCGACTCCGAGTTCATTCTGAAGGTATTGGGCAAAAATACGTGCGTAAGAATCCGTATCCCCGCCAGCTTTGACAGGAACGAGAACCGTGATATCACGACTGGGATAAGCTTCCTGGTTGCCTTGCGCCCACATCATGGAAACTGACAAAAGGGCGATACTGAGAACAGCGACAATTTTTTTCATACTACTCTCCTTTTCTTGTAGGTAGTTCAATTCGTGTCTAGAGAATAGCACTGAAGTTTATTCGGCTCAATGAAAACAAATGTAGTATTTTTGTGAACAAAATTCGACTACACCGCGGAACTCTTTGCAATCTTAAAGTTCAAAGCAAGTTCCTTCTGGTACTTCGATCCCATATGTTCCGCAATCATATAGTACAGAATCTCAATAATCCCCAGAATCGGAATACGCAGGGCAAAATGATTGTCATGGTATGATGACGGAGCGGAAAGCGGCGCCAAAAGAATATCCATGAATTTGCTGAACGGAGTATTTCTGAAATTGCTGATACCAATCATGGTACATCCACACTCCTTCGCCCGGTCCGCAAGAAAAATGATGTCCTTGTTCACGCCTGATTGCGAAAAAAAGATAGCTATGCAATCCTTATCGAGACGAGAAGCACAGAGCTGTTGATGATGCCAATCGCAAAAGACCTCAACCGGCAGCCCAAGTCGGAAAAAAGAATCGAACGCTTCTTGCGCCAGCACGTTGGAAGTCCCGATGCCCAACAGAGCGATACGTTTCGCACAGATCATGCGTTCGACCACTTTTTCAAATTCCTCGGCTTTTATCGTCCTGGAAATTTCCTGTAGGAACGATATGTTGGAGGAAATCACCTGCTGACAAGTTTTCAGCTCCTGCTGTTCGGCTTGTTTTTGCTCCCATGTATTGATGGGATTCACCAGTTCCGCCGCCAGGGATATCCGGAATTCCTTCCATCCGGCGAACCCAAGTTTCTTCGTAGTCGCGACGATGGTCGATTGCGCGATACCAAGGCGATTCCCTAATTCCGCGATAGACATCTGTACAGCGTCTTCACGGTTTTTGATGATGAAGTCCGCAAACAATCGTTCACTATAGCTCAACGCATCATATTTCTCTGAAATCGGAGTCAAACAGCTTTTCATATGCCGTATGATACCATGAAAAATAAATCGTGGGCTGGGTTTCTTGCGTTCCCATATAATATTGCATGGAATGGGGAAAAATGAATTCGTAAAAAACTCAAACATCTGGTCCATCGTCATCTCAGAACGGTTGACAACCTCGCCCCTCTCCGATATAGTACCGATTGCACGCCCAGATGGCGGAATTGGTAGACGCG
>JAXEWB010000068.1:0-44701 GCA_034114085.1 Sphaerochaetaceae bacterium
GAGGACTGGGGTATCCGGAACTCCAAAATCGATTCCGACGATGCCTCCCTGGGCGCAGGCGACCTGGTCCATCAGGCCTGAAGGTTTGCCAAAATAGACGTTCTCCGCATATTTGCCGATAATGGCAAGTTCGACGGGGGAAAGTACATCGTCATTGTACAAATTGTTGAAGATGGTCGCGCAAAGTACTTCGATTGCCGCGGAGCTGCTCAAGCCCGAGCCCTTGAGGACGTTCGTCGTTGTGTTGGCGATCCAGCCTCCGACCTTCAGCCCTCGTTGTACGAATGCGTTGGCGATTCCCCGAAGCAGCGCGTCTGTAGTGTTCTGTTCCTCGTCCCTGACGGCCAGGCTCGTGATGTCGACCTTGACCGCGGGAAAGCCTTCGCTGACCAATACCACTAGGTTGTCGTTGGTTTTTCGCACTGCGCCAATAGTGTCCAGGTTGATCGTCGCCGCGATTACCTTGCCGAGATTGTGGTCCGTATGGTTTCCTGCCAGTTCGCTTCTTCCCGCCGTACTGAACAGATGGAGCGGTCCTTCCGCAGCTTTGTAGTCGCAAAATAATTCTTGATGTTTTTCTATTAAATTATGATATCGTTTGTCAATAATTTTAGTATCAAATTTACTACCATACAACTGTGGATACACAGAATGCAAAGCACCGGATTCAAGTTGTTTTTTCAAAGATGCGACGCTATTCATACGGACCTCCTGATACTGTGGAAAATGCTATGGTCTAGAGCATGTCCATATAATGGATTTCGGACAGCTCCCTCAAATTCTTCGCGCTGCCTTCAGCGGTAATATCCCGTTGAGGCATCCCCATCATTTCATACCCGACCATGAATTTCTTGACGGTCGCGGAACGAAGCAACGGGGGATAGTAGTGAAAATGCATGACGCATCCCTGATATTCTCCTCCATCGGTCGGTTTTTGATGGATTCCCATGGAGTAGGGGAAGCTGGTGGAGAACAGATTGTCGTATTTGATGCCGAGTCTGCGGATGATGTCGGCCATCGCCGCTACTTCTTCGTCAGTCAACTCATCAATCGACGCGACCGCCCTTCGCGCAGGGAGTATCATCGTCTCATACGGCCAGACCGCCCAGAATGGAACCAGCCCGACAAAATGCTCATTCATGACTACGATACGCACTTTTTGTTCCAATTCGTACCTCGCATAGTCGAGCAACATCGGGCTGCCATGCCTGAGCATGTATTCGCATTGGTTTTCCAACTCCTTCCTCGGAATGTCAGGAATGATTTCCTCCCCCCAGATTTGTCCATGGGGATGTGGATTCGAGCATCCCATCATCGCCCCACGATTCTCGAATATCTGTATATGGTTGATGAACGACTTCGCGCCAAGATCCCTGTACTGATTCTGCCATACCCTGACTACATTTTCAATTGCGGAAGCGTCCATTCTTGCAAGCGTGAGGTCATGCCTTGGTGAAAAACAGACCACCCTGCAAATTCCTTTCTCCCCTTTTGCCCGCAGCAATCCGTTGGGACCTTCCTCATATTCGTCTGACGGCGTGTCTGGGAGAATGGCGGAGAAGTCGTTGGTGAACACATACGTGCTGTCATACGCTGGGTTCGTCGTTCCGTCCGCACGTTTGTTGCCAGGGCATAGATAACAGCTTGGGTCATACTGCGGACGCTGATCCACCTGTGGCTTTTCAACCTGTCCCTGCCATGGCCGCTTCGTCCTGTGTGGGGATACCTTTATCCATTCCCCCAGCAGGGGGTTGTAGCGGTTGTGGGTATGGTCCTGTAAATTCATTCTTCTCCTCCTTCTCGGATATTGTCGGCAATACATCGTCATTGCCTTCGCTCACGTATGCTTGATACGCTCGCTCCGCTATTCCTTGTCTTCCCGACAATCTCCGTCGAAAACTTCTTTGCCGTCATGCGCAATGCATCGTCATTGCCTTCGCTCACGTATGCTTGATACGCTCGCTCCGTTATTCCTTGTCTTCCCGACAATCTCCGTCGAAAACTTCTTTGCCGTCATGCGCAATGCATCGTCATTGCCTTCGCTCACGTATGCTTGATACGCTGATCACTTTACGTATGTGCATCCGGCGGATGGGTGGCCGTCTTTCCTGTCAAAGCGATTCACGACGGTTTCGCCGCATGTACGGTCGGCTCATATCAGCTTACGGGGTAGTAGTCTCAGGACTTTTCTTGCAAAGAATAATGTACACGTGTACAATAAACCTTATATCTCCCATTGTCAAGAAATTGTTCTATAATAGGTACCACGATGAAAGAACTTGAATGCTCAACACATGTAACACGGGATTTGGTAGCACAGAAAGCGGGCGTAAGTTCTGCCACTGTGTCGCGGGTGTTCAATATGCCCGCCGCCGTTTCAGAACAGATGCGGAATGCCGTCCTGGCCGCGGCGAAAGAACTCAACTACCAGCCGAACAAAGCGGCCGGCGCGCTCCGACGCAAAGGGACGGGAACGATCGCGTTGGTCGAATTCGTCAAACCTCCCCGCGACTACTATTGGGGTGCGTTGAAATCTTTTGACTGGTTTTTCGCCGCCGCGGTACGTGGCGTGCAGCAGACGTTGTCCTATAGTACCTGGCATTTTTCCGTGGAATCGGCTCATAATGAACAGGAACTGCTTGAGATTTCCCATAGATGCGATGGAATCATCAGTTACGATGTCGACACCTTGGAGGAAGCCTCCATGCTCGCCTCAATGCCTGTTCCCTATGTATTGGCGCACCATGTCGGGAATTCACCTGCGTTTCAGTCGTTCCTCTACGTCGGCACCGACAACCGGCTCGGTGGCAAGCTCCAGGGAAATTGGCTTGTGGAACAGGGTTGCCGCCGTCCCGTATATGTCACGGGCTGGCGTTCGCTGGTCGATTCTCATTCGGAACGCTACAAAGGTTTTCTTGAAAGTTTCAGGATGACCGGGGAAGAGCCCGTGGTGTTTGACATAGAAGTCGGCAAGATCGGTGCGGTCTCGACGGTTCTGCCGAAAATCGTGGAATTATGTCGGGCTGGGGAGGTTGATTCCATCGCCGCGGTGAATGACTTGACCTTGTATGAGATTCTGTTCGGTCTGCGGGCCGCCGGTATTGACACGCCCTCCATCGCATTCCCTGCCGCGGGCTATGATGCCGCCCCATACTATCGGTTTCTGACAGGGCCTATGGCGTCGGTGGATATCAATCCGTTGCAGGTGTATTGCGAAGCCACCCGCCTATTGATGCGTAAACTTGCGGGAGAAACTGTTTCAAGCCTGATTTGTCCGCCGAAGCTCCAGGTTTTTGGCGATTCCAACATCGTATTCGTCTGATATTCGGTAGGATATACAGCTTGCCCGATAGCGGACCGTTTTTCACCCTTCTGATATGTCCTTCCTCGCATAATGTCTCGATTGCCCGGCAAAGATGTTCCTGCGTCCAGTTTCTCAGGATTCCGTATTCGGATGAAAGTCCGTCCTGGCGTCTGAGTACCGGCTGGATTCGCGTTCCGCTCATGAGCCAAGCGAGTTCTTCCGCGCAGAATCGTAACGGGAACCTCCTGATGGCGCCAGCCAGTTCTTGTTGCCCTTCCGCCATGGGGAAGACCGTCGAGTCGCAGACATCACAGCCGCAGCAATAGAAGTCCCCGTCTAGTTCGGCATCCATCAGGCGCAACAGCTTTTCTCTGATGCACCCGTCACCGAGAAAAGCTTCCGACAAGGTGTTTGAACCTTTATTGCCGCGGGTATCCTGTAGGAGCATCCATGCGTCGGCGGGCGCTCCGTCCCGGCCTGCCCGCCCCGATTCTTGAAGGTATGCCTGAGTGGTGTCCGGCGGTTCCCGGTGTATGACGGAACGTACATCGTTTTTGCTGACACCCATGCCGTAGGCCGTGGTAGCGCACATGACGCCGTCCGTAGAAGTGAGGAACCACGCCTCGACGCTTTCTCGCTCTCGTTTGGAAAGTCCCGCATGGTAATATTGGACAGGCGTCCCTCTACGGTGTTCACCAAGCATCCATGCCATTTCCTCGCATTCCCGCCTTGTCCTACAGAATATGATCGCAGGACGTGCCGCTCCATGGGATATGAGCATGATGATGTCATGTTCCGGGCAGAGCGACCTTATGACATGGTACCGTATGTTCGGTCTGTCCGGGGACGCACTGACCAAGTGCGGTTTTCTTCCTTGGAACAACAGCTCATTCAGCCTTCGCAGGATATTCTTGTTGGCCGTCGCCGTGAACGCCGTCGTCTGCCGGGGGCGCAGCCGCTCAATCGCCTGAGGCAACTGGAGGTAGGCGGGACGAAAGCTCTCGCCCCATTCGCAGACCGTGTGGGCTTCATCCACGACGAACAACGCTATGGAAAAGGATGAAAGCCGTCCAAGAACCCGTTCCGACACCAGGGTTTCAGGATTGGTGATGACGATACGTGCGGTTTCGTTTTCCAGTTCAGCCCAAAGCTGCCGTCGTTGGCTGTTGGTCTGCCCGCCTTTCAGAATAACTGACGCGATTCCATTTCGTTCCAGGCTTCGCCGTTGGTCGTTCATCAGCGACAGCAATGGATATACGATAACGGTGATTCCCTGGAGAAGCAGGGCTGGCAACTGAAAGCAAATGCTCTTGCCGCTTCCGGTGGGCAGAACTATCAGTTGGTCCTTTTCCTGTTGGTCAGCTGAATCGGCTTGTTCCAGTATCCTGTTGATCGTAAGCCGCTGGAATGGCCTGAGATAGGGTATGCCGAACCTTTCGCGCGCCAGGGTCGTGATGGTCTCGTCTAAATGTTCCATACCCTGCCAGATGAAAAAATCCCCGTGGTGATTCAAACCATCAAAGCTTTGGTCGTCGGAAAGGGCCCGCGGGGGAGGGAATCCGCTGTCATAGGTCCTCGCTTGTTCAGACCTGGGAGCGTAAGGATTTATACGGTCGGCACGTGCTGACGTCTTCCGCCGTCTACGTCATGTCTACGATGATTTTTCCAGCGAGCCGTTGGCGTGATGAAATTCAGTCCGGTCGCCCGGTTCCTGATTCATAGCAACTGAAACAGTACGGGCAACCACATTGATCAGAACGATGTTTTCCACAGTCCATGCTTTGTACAATATGCATAGACATCACCATGGTCTTTGTCGGTGAAGATGACTGCGGGAGCCTTGTCCGCCGTCAAATCCGCGCGACGAATCGTCTGCTTCGTTACCAGGATGACGAACTGGATGTAATGGTCGTTGCTCGCGGGATGCATCTTTTCTCCGACATTGACATATAGCAGTCCGTCCTTGTGGCGCAAGGAGGGGACATGGCTTTCTGCGCCTTCGCCTGAAGTCTTCGGGTCGATCAGTTCCATCGGTTTGCCACAACAGGTGAGGGCGCATCCTGCGTCGTAGACGAGTTCTATGATGCTGCCGCACTCAGGACACCTATAAAACTTGATCTTTTTTGCCATAGCTGTACCTCTGAGCCAAATATGAGCAGAAACGGTAAGAAATGCAAGACCAGTTTTGCCGTTTTGAGGTTTCGGTTGTATATTTTACAGAACGGGACGGACAATTTCCCGGAAGCTGTGCGGACGATGGCCCGTCCCCAATATTTCTTGCTGGGCACAAAGGAGAATGGCGGCGTATGAGAAAGGACAAGCACAAGACCATCCGAAGGGATGTCGCATTCGAAGATCCTGATCAGCTGGCGCAGGAGGGCCTTGATCTGGATGATGACGTGACCTTGGCTAGCTTGGAAGAGAATCCTGACGGCGATTCTCTGAGGGCGCGGGCCGAAGATGAGATGTTCGCCAATACGGAACGTGCTTTGTGATTTTATCACTTTCCGTTTTTAGGATGATTCTGTATTTTCATAAGTAAACATGTGCTCGGTCATGGACCGAAAGGGGAGTGTATGATGGATAGGGTAAAATTCTTCAGATGTTCGGAATGTGGAAATATCGTCGAACTGATCAACGACGGCGGCGGCCAGTTGGTGTGTTGCGGCAAGCCGATGGTCGAGCTCAAGGCCAATACTAGCGATGGCGCCAAGGAAAAACACGTACCCGTCGTTGACGTCCGTGCCGATGAAATTGAAGTGAAGGTCGGTTCCGTCCCCCACCCGATGGCTGAAGAACACTATATTCAGTGGATCGCCGTTGAAACCAAGCAGGGGATCAAGCGTAAATACCTGAAGCCGGGGGAGAAGCCTGAAAAAATGTTCTGTAACGAGGGCGATGTTCTCGCAGTATACGAATACTGCAACCTCCATGGGCTGTGGAAGGTTGAACTGGCGAAATAAATCTCTGTATCAGTCTTTGTGACAAGGGGATGTCGTTCTGACGGTGAGTTGAACGGCATCCCTTGTTTTTTTGAAACTCCGCATGACCGTCCGCCCCCCCAACCCGGCGGTATGGCGTGTAGGGCATATGACCCCTCGCCATATCACATGGACCGCTGGCATCGCCCAGGTTGCCCACATCGCCCATATCTGCTGACATGCGTAGGAATTCGGGCATGCCTTACCTGTTTTCTTCATACCTGCTGATGATTTCGTTGGCTTTGTCCACGAGGGCTTTTCGCAGGTACGTCGGTTCCAGCACTTCTACCGATGCTCCGAACGACAGCAACCAGCCGCAAACCCAGCTGTCAAACGGAAATTCCACGCTGACGATGAATGAGCCGTCCGGTTGTTTTTCTATGCAGGAATCATCGAATTCATCATATACCCGATATGCCGCGGAGGATGAGAAGCGGAGGATGAGTTCTACAATATTCTTTGTCACCGCTTCTGACGATGCCTGCGGCGGCTGAGGCAGCTGGTCAAAACGTTCCATCGATACTGCCGGGTTCTGGATTCTATTGACCTTGAACAATCTGTAGCCTTGTTTGTCCAGGCAGAACGCCTGGAGATACCAAGCCTTTGATTTATAGATGAGTTTCGTCGGTTGTACTTTCCGCTCGCCACACACGCCTTCTGAATTGAAATAGGAAAACGTGAGGCATCGCCGTCCAAGTATGCCTGTCTTAAGCAACTCCAGCTTGCGCCTGTCTTGCTGTCCATTGCCCCACCGGGTATAGTCGATTGCAATCCAGTCCGCATTTTGATTCTTGAACAACGCTCCAAGCTTTTCGAGGAGTTTTTCCGTGTCGATGATGGAAGTCGCCGCCAGCCCCTTGATGGCGAACAGTATCTGCTGTTGTTCCGCGTCGGTAAGCAGTGACTTCTGCAATACATAGTTCTCTAGAATCGATATTCCGCCGCCTTTTCCTTGCGTCGCATACACAGGTATCCCCGCGGCGCTAAGCGACTCGACGTCCCTGTAGATAGTCCTCGTGGAGACTTCAAACTGTTTTGCCAGCTCGGTCGCGGTGACGGTACCTTTCGCAAGCAAAGTGTATATGATCTGAAAAAGCCTGTCCGATGCCATGCACATTCCCTTTATTTATTATCATAGTACCACGAACCTGACATATTATGTCATGTTTTGTGTAAATTGATGCCGATATTCAGCGGGTGGACACTCAAATTTTAAGCGTTCACTCGACATTTCCAAATCAAAGTTATCTCGGTAGAAATTGTGAATTTGGCATCATCAGTAAATTCATACTTTTTTCACAGTTTCATGAAGGTTTTTTAGCATGTGGGCGGTAGGGTGTAGCCATCCTATGGAGGAATATTGAAATGAAAAAGAAATTGATCATGATCGCGATGGTCGGTGTTTTGTCCATTGCCGCGGTTTTTGCCCAGGGGGGCGGTGAGTCCAAGGCCGCTTCCGCGACCATCATTACCAAGAACTATACGTTCGGCGGGTCTTCTACCGTCGCGCCGATCATCAACAGTGCGATCCCCGTGTTTGAAGCCGGCAATCCTGGCGTCAAGGTCAGCTACGAGACGCTTGGTTCTTCAGTCGGCATCAAGCAGTTGCAGGAAGGGACGCTTTCTCTCGCCGGTTCCAGCCGTGAGCTCAAGGCTGCGGAAGTCGAGGCCGGTCTGATTACCACCACGATAGCGCTCGATGGCCTGAGCGTCGCCGTCAACAGTTCCGTCTCCATCTCCAACTTGGGCATGGAGCAGCTTGCCGCGATTTTCGCCGGTGAAATCACCAATTGGAAGGATGTCGGCGGTAAGGACGCCAAGATCGAGCTGATCGTCCGTGATGAAACGAGCGGCACCTATGGTTCCTTCAAGGAGATAGTCCTTGATTCCCAGAAGAAGGTTCCGAGCGTAAACGCCATCGTGGCGCGTGAGAACGGCGAACTGGCGGCGAAAATCGCCTCCACCCCGAATTCCATCGGTTACATCGGAATGGCTTTCAACCACATCATCACCGAAGCGGGCGGCAAGATTCTGACCATCAACGGTATCGCCCCGGCTTCCGAGACTGTCAAGAGCGGTGACTATCCGATCAGCAGGGAATTGTATGTGGTGAGCAAGGGCGCGCTCCAACCTGGCGTTGAGAAGGATTTCGTGGACTTCCTCCTTTCTGCAAAAGGTCAGGCGATTGTTCTGGAAAGCGAATTCATCCCCCTCAACTAGAATATGAAAAACGGTTTGTTCTACAGCAGCCGTGCCCGGAGCTTCAAGGAACGGAGCGGCAGGATATTCCTGCTGCTCTGTGCTTTGGTATCCGTCGCGGCGGTCTTGCTTATCAGCCTGTTCATCTTCCAGCAGGGGCTTCCGATGTTCGGGGATGTATCAATCTTCCAGTTTCTGTTTTCGACCGGCTGGCGGCCGTCCGGTGATCCTCCGACTTATGGAATTGCGTCGTTCGTAGTGGCCAGCGTGGTCGTGACGTTCCTGGCCCTGCTGTTCGCCACTCCAATCGCCTTGGCCGCGGCGGTATATCTCGCTGAGTTCGCGAAGGGGAGGACGGCGAACCTGTTGAGAAGCTCGATTGAACTGCTTGCGGGGATACCGTCGATAATCTATGGCTTGTTCGGCATCGCTGTAATCGTACCCATAGTCCGCAATGTCTTCGGCGGCAACGGCTACAGCCTGCTCGCGGCCTCGATCATCCTTGCGATTATGATTCTGCCGACCATCATCAATGTCAGCGAAGTGTCGATTCGTGCCGTTGGGCGAGAATTGCGACACGCCTCCGTTGCGATGGGCGCGACATCCTGGCAGACTATCAGCCGTGTTGTCGTTCCTGCGTCGCGGTCGGGAATCGTCACTTCGATTGTACTTGGACTGGGACGGGCGATCGGGGAGACCACTGCGGTCTTGCTGGTTGGGGGCAATGCTCCGATTTTTCCCGTTTCGCCGGTTTCGATGGGACGGACCCTTACGATGAATATCGTAACTGACATGAGTTATGCGGAAGGAACCCATATGTCGGCTCTGTTCGCTACCGCCATGCTGTTGTTCGTGTTCATCCTCGTGCTGAATCTTGTGGTGGTGTCCATCTCCCGCCATAGCCGGATGGAGGCGTAGCCATGGCGATGAATTTCAACGCAAGAAAGCGGATGGCCAACGCCATCGCACTCGGAATCGTCAAGGGGCTTTCTTTTTTCGCCGTTGGTCTGCTTGTGCTGATCATCGGGTATCTGGTCTACCGGGGCGTCTACAAAAGCGAACGGATCGAAAGCGATGTCGTTCCTATGGCAATCATGGAACGGACCGGAATCGAGCTGATGCAACCGCCGTTGACGGTGTTGTCCAACAAGAAGTCCAATCTCAGGCATCTTTCCTGGTTCACGTTGCGGAACATGGCTGTCGGTAGTGTTGCGACGCTCCGTAAAGTCAGTTCAACCGATGCGGCGTTCTTCATGTATGTGGAGGAATCCGCGGTTGATGCTCTGGCGGAGATGCTCTGCCTCACTTCCCAACGGCTCATGAACGGTGGAGCGGTCATCGCATCCAGGGAACAGGTGCTGGAGCGTGGAAGCCAGCAGGACGGCGCGCTGGTCGTGCTGGCGGGGGAGCTTGAAGGGAAGGTTCCCCGGGGATTTCGGGTTCCCATCCTTGATTCCTACGTATTGGCGGCAAATCCGTCCGTTACGGCGCTGTACGACAACAATCGGGTGGGGAGCTTGACTGGGGAGCAGGTCGCGGGGCTGCTCGGCGGCAAGATCGCCAACTGGGCTACCCTTGACGGCGGCGATATCCCCGTGGTGGCGCTTGATGCGTCGATGGGTTCTTTGGATGACGTTGTGACGGCTCTGTCCTCCACTGACGGCGCTGTGGCGGTGTTGCCCGCGGCGGTATACTATCAGGCCAGCCGGCAAAAGCTTCCTGTGGAATTGTTGAGGATGGTGAGGATCGACCGGGGGTCGAATATCACCTGGTCGTATCTGACTGGCAGGACTATAGAGTCTGGCAAGTATGGCGGCATCCTGACGATTATCGGCAATACGTTCGTCATGGTTATCCTGACCACGCTGATCGCCGGCCCCTTGGGAATCGCCGCGGCGGTGTATCTCGTCGAATACGCCAAGAAGGGGCGGTTGACTTCCATTATCCGCGCTGGAATCGATGTATTGGCCGGAATCCCCTCGATCATCTTCGGCCTATTCGGCCTGCTGGTGTTCGTCCAGTTGTTCGGCTGGAGTTTTTCGCTGATCAGCGGGACGCTGACGGTCGCGCTGATGATCCTGCCCACGATTATCCGTACCAGCGAGGAGGCGATTCATTCGGTGGACCGGTCTCTGAGGGAAGCGAGCATTGGCTTGGGAGCTACCCGGATCGAGACGATTTGGAAGGTCGTGCTTCCCTCGGCGTCGAACGGGATTGCCACGGGTATTATTCTCGCCATCGGACGCGCGGTCGGTGAGACTGCGGCGTTGATCTATACGATTGGCTCGTCAACCGATTTCGTGAAAAGCCTGACCAGTTCATCGAGGGTGCTTGCAATGCACATCTACCTGACGATTACCGAGGGTCAGTCGTTCGACCGCGCCTTCGCCTCGGCTTTGGTGCTGGTCGTGGTGGTGCTGTCAATTAATTTCGTCGCGAGGGCGCTGATGACATCATCATCCCGTAAACAGAAAGGAAAAGACAATGGCTGAATATACAAACGGGCATCTGTTTGATGTCACCGACTTGGATTTGTGGTATGGACCGACTCATGCGTTGAAACAGGTGTCCTTAACCATAGACCCCAACACCGTCACCGCATTCATCGGGCCGTCCGGTTGCGGCAAGTCTACGTTTCTTCGGGTTCTGGACCGGATGAACGACCTGATCGACAACGTCCGCATTACCGGAGAGGTCGTCTTCGACGGCCATGACATCTATAACGGCTACGATACGATGGAACTGCGCAGAAGGGTCGGCATGGTGTTTCAGAAACCCAATCCGTTCCCGATGAGCATCTACGAAAACGTGGCCTACGGCCCTCGGCTCCATGGCCGCCCGCCCAAGGCCGAACTGAATGAGATCGTGGAACGAAGCCTTGTCCAGGCCGCTTTATGGGATGAGGTCAAGGATCGCCTCCACAAGAGCGCCCTCAGCCTGTCTGGCGGTCAGCAGCAACGCCTGTGCATCGCCCGTACCTTGGCGGTAAATCCCGACGTCGTACTGATGGACGAGCCGACCAGCGCCCTCGATCCGATTTCCACTGCCCGCATCGAGGAACTGATGACCGAATTGAAGCAACGGTACACGATCGTGGTAGTCACCCACAACATGCAGCAGGCATCCCGCGTCTCCGACAAGACAGCATTCTTTCTGATTGATGAAAACCGTTGCGGTTTCCTCGTGGAGTACGGCGAGACCGCTGACTTGTTCTTCAATCCCAAGGACAAGCGTACCGAAGACTATATCTCTGGAAAGTTCGGTTGAGCCCAGGGCGAACACCGAGCAAGCCCAGGGCGAACACCGAGCAAGCCCAGAGCGAACACCGAGCAAGCCCAGAGCGAACGCCGAACGAACTATAAAGGAGACGACATGACCACAAAGAAATATCAGTTGGATGACAAGTTGCAGTTCTTCCATGAGTTGCTTATCCAGATGGTCAATAGGGTAGAGGAATCAATCTACCAGGCGATGCACGCTTTCAAGAACCATGACGAAGCGTTGGCCGAGAAAGTGGTGGCGGAAGATTATTTCATCGACCAGATGCGTGATTTGATTGAGTCCGACGGGGTGAGGCTGCTAATCAGTGAAGCCCCCTATGGGCATTACATGAGACAGGTAATCGCCGGTCTGAAGATCGTGACCAGTCTGGAGCGAATGGGGGACCATGCGGCGCACCTCGCCAAGCTCGCGGTACAGACCACCGTTGGAAGCGCGGATCACAAGATTGTCGATGCCATAGCCGACATGGCTCTGGCCGATGCGAAGATGACCCGTTGCGCCGTCGATGCGCTGATTGCCAACGACGCTGACATGGCCCGCAAGGTGGCGGCGATGGACGATGACATAGACGAACGCCGCAAGCAGATCAACGCCCTGATTTTCGCGGCGGAGCCGAAGGATGTGAAGCAACGGGAGGATCTGTACAATTATTTCTATATTGCGAAGGAAATGGAACGTCTGGGAGATCATGTCACCACCATCTGTTCATGGATTGTTTACATGGCGGCGGGCGTGAAGCCTGATCTGAACTGATTTTCGCCGCTATCGCCGCCATCGTGGCTGTCCGGCGCATTATGCGCTGTAGAAATGCCGGCTGATGGCATCCTGCGTGGCATTGGGAACTGTGTTGCGCCTATCTGCCGCTGCCTTGACGAACCGACGAAGGTACACGAGAATGTTTCTGTTCCCTTGCGTCGGCAGTGACGATATCCTTACGATGCGTCCGTAGGTGAATATCATCGTTTCCTGCTTTTTTGGATGTGCATTGCGTGGGCATCTTTCCTCTTGCCTCGTTTTTCTACCCCCTGGCAAGATCGGAAGATGCCTGCGCTGGTATCTTCCCTTTCCGATTACCACTGGCCGGGCGTCTCGGTTTGCCGTATCGTCTCCACCATGAAAACAGAAGCTTGTTCATTTGACCGGCGGCGGGCCGTCGGGCTCGAACTATACAAAGACGCCTATTATCTGTGCGTCGTGGATCTCGATACGGGAAACCGCAAGTTTTGCAGAGGAAGCCTGAATGTCAGTACATGGCCCGGGCGTCTGTCCGCCCGCATTGTCGCGGGCGACATCATCCTGCTGCTGGACGACCATTTCCTGTGTAAAGATGCCGTGGCCCTGCTCCAGTCTAAAAAAGACGTGGCCGTCATCATCGAGAATTTCAACGGCTTGGGTGATGTATGGCGTAAAGTCGGCGTTGTTCGGGGGAGGGCGACAGCCCGGTCGCTGGCCGATTGCCTGCTGAGTTTTGTGGTGAACTGCCGACATTCTGGACATGCCCGAAGTTCCGGAGACACCCAAGCCTCTGACGACACTTCTGATATCATCATCCGAAATAACCGAACGGGAGACGAACCAGATGAACAGACACGCGCTGATGGTGGGGCGAACGACAAAATGGATAATGGACGGGCGGGTGGAAAAAAAGAAACTGGTTCAAGCGTAGGTAAGCAAACGAAACCGTCATCATCGGCAAAAAAAGTCTTGCAGCTTGGATTGTACCTCAAGGAACTTGCGCACAGAAGCGATGCCGTATTGAAGAATCTGGATAATCTGATGGACGGGCGGAAGCTCGACGCAACGGTTGAGAAGGCATTGAAGCTTGAAATAGCCTATCGGAGGCCGCTGACCGCCGAGGGTATGAAAATTCCCGACACCCTGTTGGAATCGCTGCTTCCGCCGATGCCTGAAGTGGACGACGGGAGCTTCCTGTCTGAGTACGTGCAAGACCTGAAAAAATAAGGCTGGCCCGGTCGTAGTGCTTCTGTGGAATTGTGGAACTATGGAGCTGGCGGCCGCACTTTATGTCGCGATGGCGGGCGTACCATGAAACCGGACGGCAGGCCTGTTCGCTCTAGTTTTTGTCCGAGTATATTTCCCGGCTTTTCTTACGCAACGCCTGGATTCGGGAATCTTCCCTCGGGAGAATGATGCTGAAACAGGATCCCTCGCCCTCCTTGCTGGATACGTTGACGCTTCCGCCATGGAGCACCGCGACATGCTTGACGATGGAAAGCCCCAGGCCGGTGCCGCCCTGGCTGCGGCTGCGGGCTTTGTCCACCCGGTAGAACCGCTCGAAAATCCTGTCGAGACATTTCTCCGGAATGCCACAGCCGTGGTCGATTACCGAGAATTTCACCAACGTACCTTCGGCTTTCGCTTCAAGGCGAACCCCCGCACCCTCGTCACTGTAGGTAATCGCATTGACCGCCAGATTGACCAACGCTTGCACCAGCAGCCCGTGGTTGGCGAAAACGCCTGTTTCGGTGGGATCATCCACCGCCTTGACCAGCGTCATGTGTTTCTGCCGGGCCTTGTACTGGACGTTCTCAATCGTTTCATCAAGCAGGGCGTCAAGCGAACAACGGCTCATGGTAGGAGTGGAGTTTGTGTTTTCCAACGATGCCAGCAACAAGAGGTCATTGATGATTCCCTGCATCTGCTTCGCATTCCGGTCGATGATTTTCGAGAACTTCTTCATGTCCTCGTCGTCGACTTCTTCGCTGGCGAGGATTTCTGAAAACCCGCCGATGGCTGTGAGCGGAGTCTTCAGCTCATGGGATACGTTGGCTACGAAATCCTTACGAACTTGCTCCAGCCGTTTCAGGTCTGTGATATCGGTGAATGTAATGACCACTTCTCCGTTTTTCTTGTCCTGGGAATCGCTGATTGCGGCGACCGAAACTTGGAAGGTCCGTTCCTTGCCGGAACCAATCAGCATGGCCGTCTGCCCATGGAGATGTCCGTATCGAACCACCGTCACCTGTCCAGGGCCTTTCCCGTTCGCCGTACGTTCGATGGCGGTAGTCAGCTCCTCATCACCGAATATCTGAGCGATGCTTTTACCAATCAATTGCGACGGCGCATCATCCAAAACGACGGAATCATCGGAGCCGTTTCGCAGGATCATCCTGACCGCGGCCTGGTTCGCGAGACTGATTTCCTGCTTCCGGTTCACCAGCAGCACGCCTTCCGTCATCGACAGGAGAATGGAGGAATAGAGCCGTTTGTCCTGTTCCAGCTGCCGTATCCGCATCGCCAGTTCCTGGGCCATCATATTGAGGGTTTCGGAAAGTTGCTTGAGCTCCTGCGGTGTCTCGATGTGTGTTTTCGGCGTCAGGTCTCCGGCTGCGTACCGTGTCGCGGTGGCGGCGAGCATGTCAATCGGTTTCGTGATATGTTTGATGATGAGCAAGGTAATCGTGACGACACAGGCCAGAAGGATAATCAGCAATGGGAGCAGCAATTGCATGAACTGCCGTTGCCAGATGCTGATATCTGAAAGCGGCGCCCCGATACGGATTACCATCCGTCCGCCAAGCCGGGGGATATCCACCAGGATGGCGTGGTAGATCATCGTGGTTTCAAGCGTTCCGCTTTTTCTGGAACTTTCTCCCTCACCTTCGGCCATGGCCTGCCGGACTTCGGCCCTCCACATGTGGTTGTCCATCATCGCAGGATCCGCCTCGCTGTCATAGCGTACCGTTCCGTTCTGGTCGACGACGGTGATTCTCACCCCTGACGCAACTGCATAGCGATCAAGGTAGGCGTCCACCTGGTCTGCCGGCCATTGTTGATGATATGCAAGCAGTAGATTGGGGAGCTCGTCGGCCAAGTGCCTGCATTGGGCTGCGAGGTCGGTCGAAGTCGATGCGGTCAGCGTTGCGTTGAAAGCCCTGGAGGCCGCGAAGATGCAACAGGCCGCGGTGACGCACAGCGCGATGATGACGAGTATCAGCAACCGCGAACGGAGCTTCATGACTCTTGCTCCTGGTATTTGTAGCCGATGCCCCAGACCGTCTTTACCGCCTCGCCCGCCACACCAAGTTTCCGGCGCAGGCTGGCGATCTGGACGTCGATCGACCGTTCGGTGACAGGGTAGTCGCTTCCCTTGACCGTACTGATAAGCTGGTTGCGGGTGAAAACCCTTCCACTTTCACTGACCATGAGGTAGAGCAGGGCGAACTCCGTGGCGGTGAAATTGATTTCTTCACCTTTGAAGGAACAGGTATGCCGCAAAGGATCCATGGTCAGTCCCGCGGGTGTGATGACATTCTTCTGGGCGATGTCCCCGTTGGTGGGCGCCTCCCTATCCCCTTGGACCCGACGCAGAAGCGCCTTGACCTTCGCAGTCAACACCTTTGGGCTGAACGGTTTGGGCAGATAGTCGTCGGCGCCGAGTTCCAGACCGGTAATGATGTCACTCTCTTCCGTCCGCGCCGAAGCGATGATTACGGGCAGCGATTTGAGATTCATGACAAACCTGAGGTTTTTCAGCACCTCAAGGCCGCTGATGCCGGGCAGCATCAGGTCAAGTACGACCAGGTTCGGTTCGTTCGTCTGGATTATCCGCAACGCTTCGTCGCCCGCCGAGGCGCGTTCGACCTGAAACCCTTCCATCCGGAGGTGATAGCAGATCAGCTCTTGGATATCCATCTCATCTTCAACGACGAGGATGGTCTGTTTCCCGCCGGAGGCGGACGTATTTTGCATGTTGGGTCCTTGCATGGTTCAACCGTACTTGATGAAAGGGAGGCGCGACAAGAGAAAAGTGTGAGATAACTATGAATTTAACTGATTTTTCATACATGTCCCGCTACCTGCCGACCCGCAGGAACGTGCACGGCGTCAAATCGGCATCTAGGGTGAACGGGACTGCCGATTGGCTTGAGAAGCCGCATTTCGGACTAGCTTCGAGTCCTAGTCCTCATACATCCCCTTGACAAGAATCTTGCCGTCAAGCGAGAGCCATCGTCCTTTTGCCATGACCGATTCAATGGACAGTCCCCGCCCGAGAACTACCATATCTGCGTCAGCCCCTTCCTGTAGCACTCCTTTTCGGGGGTAAAGGCCCAACGCCCGCGCGACATTCTCCGTAATGAAGGGCAGGGCTTGTTCCAACGCCATCCCCTGCTCGTTGACCAACGCCCGCACACAATTGAACAAACTGGTCATCCTGCCATAGGTCATGCCGATGATTTCCTTGCGTTCGTTCCATTTGGGGAAGCTGCCGTTGGAATCGGAGCTCATGGTAAGCAAGCGGGACGGGCATCCCCGATCCAGCAGTTCCTTCACCTTCGCAGGAGTTTCCTCACCCGCGGTGATGTCCACATAGCCGCCGCAGGTGGCAAATTCCAAGGCTTGGTCGAGGTGTCCACCCATATGTGTCGGTCGGAAATGTTTCGCCGGGATAGGGGTTTCCCTGATGATTTCCAGAACCTTCCTGATTCCTTCCGCCGCCGCGCCGACATGCAGATGTACGACCCCCGGTTTTTTGCTCAGTAGCGCGGCGATCCTGACTTCCGAGGCGAGCTTGACCAGTTCCTCTTTCGTCGGGTTGGAGCATCGATGGTCGCTGATGGCGAGTTTGACGCCAAGTACTTCAGCAATATAGACGATATCGTTGCCCACCGAGCCTGTGAGCGTCGGTGAAGGGTATTCATAGGCACCGGTCAGGCAGTAGGAGGTGATTCCCGTCGCCGTCAGTCCTTTTGTCATGGACAGCAAGTCCGCTAGGGAACGTGTCCTGCTGTCAGTACCGAGCAACCCCACCAATGTCGTAACTCCCGCCTTCACGCAGTCGGAAAATTTCAATGCGGGAACCCTGCTGGCATAGCCGTCCTCGCCACCGCCGCCGATGCTATGCACATGTTGGTCGATGAGTCCTGGAATGACCTGCCTGCCTTGCAGATCGAGAACCGGCATTCCTGTGATGGCATATTCAATATCTGGGCGTATCTCTATGATTTTGTCGTTTGCAAGCAATATGTCCGTCATTCCGACATGCTGGGGAGCGTATACGTCGACGTTCTTGAGAAGAATCATGTTCATGGTAGCGCCTCGTTGAACTGGTTTTCCAATCAACAGCATACTCTGAAAATTCCTGTTGTGAAAGTCCGCTGTATTACGGATGATGATGTGGGCGACGTTGGTGAAAGTCAACGGCCTGGACAGTACCTCTGCGATATCAGCGGTATAGATGACGTTGGCGATATAAGCGACGTTGGCGATACATCGGCACCGGAGGCTTGCAGCACCGCCAAACGCCCCAGATCGCATTTTGACGGCTACAGCGAGATATGACGGATATTCATCAAACAGGGCGATGCGACAACCATTTACCAATGCTTTTGTCATGGCGCAAGAATTATGCTTGCGTTATCAATAATAATATTGTATATTGTATACAATAAAAACTAGTTTAGGCCGTTGTCTAGCGATTCGACGACCTGGCGGAGGCTGATCCCAGTGCTGTCATTCGGTTTGACGATACTTGTCGCGATTGCTGGTGGATGCCTTGCGCGCAGGCTCAAGGTACCGGCGGGATTCCTTGTCGGCGCTTTGGTCGCTGTCGCTGCTTTCAATGTGTTTACTGGCGAAGCGCAGTACTATGAATGGTTGAAGTTCCTTGTGCAAGTCGTTTCTGGCGCGTTGATAGGTTCCACGGTGACGATGGCTGATATCCGCGGATTGAAGTCCCTGTTGCTTCCTGCGGCCGTCATGATAGCCGGAATGCTCGTCGTCAACCTTGGCATGGGGACGTTGATTTGGTATCTATCGGAAATGGATATAGTTACCGCTTTGCTTGGATGCGTTCCCGGCGGGGTGACGGAAACGACTATCATCAGCGGGGATATGGGGGCCGATACTCCTGTCGTGGCCCTGATGCAACTAGTCCGGTTTGTCAGCGTGATGCTCGTGTTTCCTCCGTTGATCAAGGCGATTTCCGTCCGGTACAGTCCCAACGACAATCCTGTGGAGGGCGAGGCGGAGAAATTGCTGGCTCAGCGGAAAAACCATGTCGGCGCAAAGGATCTCGTCATTACGTTCGTACTGGCTCTTGCCGGTGGCGTCATAGGCGATTTGCTGCCGGTTCCTGCTGGAGCGTTGATATTTTCACTAATCGTTGTTTCTGTATACAATCTTTGTACGGAGAAGGCCTGGGTGCATCGGAACGAAAAATTCGCCGCGCAGATATGTTGTGGCGCGTATATCGGCTGCAAGGTAACGATGGACTCTCTGCTGGAGATCCGCTCCCTGATCGTGCCGGCGATTCTGATGGTGGTGGGATTCGCAGTATTCCACATCCTGCTTGGCGTATTGCTGAGCAAACTATTCAAGCTGGAACTTCCCGCCATGTTGTTCGCCTGCGCACCTGGGGGAGCGTCGGATATGGCGCTGATCGCGGGAGAATTGAGCAACGACTGTTCCTCCATAGCGGTGTTGCAGATCATCAGGCTGTTTTTCGTCATCATCCTGTTTCCCCAGGCGATCAGCCTCTATTCGACGTTATTTTGATGCGGTACTTCCTTCATGTCCACCGCGACCACATTTTTACATGGCCAAACCTGGAAACTCAGGCTCCTGGGACAGTCAGGGGGTGGAGCCGCGTCCGTACCTCATAACCCGGTATTAATTGCTATTGACAATCTGGCTATCTTGGCATACCGTTTATAGCGTACCGTTTGGTATGTACACACTACATCTTGCGTATGTATAGGTACTGCGTTTGCAGTCTAACAGGGAAAGGGGTGAAAAGCCCCATGGTCCCGCCGCTGTAAGGGAAGAGACTATGGCGAATGCCACTGAAGACCTTTGGAGTCTTCGGGAAGGCGCCTCAAGTCGTTGAAGCCCGAGTCAGAAGACCTGCCTATACACTCACGCCGCCACGGAGCATGGCATGGGCGTGGATGGATGCCCCCTGAGGCATATCCTATCCTCTTCCGTCACCATCTTCCGTACAGGAGGAACTATGCTTACCCATATCGTCAAGCGCGACGGGCAGGTCGTCTTCTGCGATGGACAGAAGATATCTTCCGCAATCTCGAAAGCAGCGAAAGCCGCCGGAGAACTGAACGTTGACGCCGACAGGCTTGCCGAACAAGTCCTGCTTCTCGCCGCAGCCGACGGAAAGGACACCGCGGATGTCGAGACCATCCAGGATTTGGTCGAGCAACAGTTGATTGAATCCGGCGCCGCCGCTACGGCTAAGGCGTTCATCATCTACCGTGACCAACGTCGGAAAGTACGTGATGGACATGTCCTCGTAGACGCCACCACGCGCATGTTCAAGGACTATCTCGATGACAAGGACTGGCAGATACAGGAGAACGCCAATACCCGTAAGTCGGTCAACGGCATGAACAACTATATCCGCGAGTCGTTTACCAAGCAGTATTGGCTGCATGAGGTCTATCCCCAGGAAATCCGGGAAGCCCATGCGGGTGGGGCGATACATTTGCACGACCTCGGTTTCTTTGGGCCGTATTGTTGCGGCTGGGATTTGCAGCAGTTACTGACGATGGGGTTCGGCGGAGTCCCCGGAAAGGTTTCCTCTCGTCCCGCAAAGCATCTGAGGGCGTTTCTGGGACAGGTCGTCAACGCTACGTTCTCTACGCAGGGCGAGGCGGCCGGCGCTCAGGCCTGGTCGTCCATCGACACCTATTGCGCGCCGTTTATCCGTTACGACAAGCTTGATTTCGCCGCCGTAAAGCAGGCGTTGCAGGAATTCATCTTCAATCTCAACGTCCCGACTCGCGTCGGGTTCCAGTGCCCGTTCTCAAACCTGACCTTCGACCTTCGCGTTCCCGACACGCTGAAGGACCAGAGCGTCATCATCGGCGGGGAATACAAGGATGAAGCCTACGGTGATTTCCAGGACGAGATGGACCTGTTCAACCTCGCGTTCTGCGCCGTCATGATGGAGGGGGACGCCAGCGGACGTGTGTTCACGTTCCCCATCCCCACGATCAACGTAACCAAGGATTTCGTGTGGGAAGGCCCTGTGGTGGACGCCATCATGGAGATGACCTGCAAATACGGGATACCGTATTTCTCGAACTATGTGAACAGCGACCTCTCCCCGCAGGACGCGTTGTCGATGTGTTGCCGTCTCCGTCTGGATACCTCGGAACTCCGTAAGCGCGGGGGAGGGCTGTTCGGTTCCAATCCGTTGACGGGCTCCGTCGGGGTCGTGACATTGAATCTGCCGAGGCTCGCCTATGAATCAGATGATGAGGACGAGTTCCGCAAACGTCTGGCTAAACTTGCTTCGCTGGCGAAGGATAGCCTTGAACTGAAGCGAAAAGTCGTCGAGAAAGAGACTGATCGGGGGATGTATCCGTTTTCGGCCCGGTGGCTCCAGGGAATTAAGAACAGGGAAGGCTCCTGGTGGGCGAACCATTTCAGTACCATCGGTATCGTCGGCATGCAGGAAGCCTGTGAAAACCTGCTGGGAGCCGCCCATGACCTGACCACCGCTGAAGGACAGGCGTTCGCGCTCCGTACACTGGAGTATCTCCGGAAGCTGATTTCTTCGTATCAGGCGGAGACCGGCAACTACTACAACCTGGAAGCGACCCCTGCCGAAGGTACCAGCTATCGGTTGGCCCGCTTGGACAAGGAGAGATACCCGGACATCATCACCGCCGGCGAAAACGTGCCGTACTATACCAATTCGTCCCAGCTTCCTGTCAATTTCACCGACGACATCTTTGAAACGTTGGATTTGCAGGACGAGTTGCAATGCCGGTATACTGGCGGTACGGTACTGCATCTATATTTGGGAGAACGGATTACGGACATCGAAGTCGCCAAGGGACTGTTAAAGGCCGCTTTTTCCCGATATAAGCTTCCGTATCTTTCACTCACTCCCACATTTTCAACCTGCGACGACCATGGATATCTCGTCGGCGAACAGAAGGTATGTCCGCATTGCGGCAAGGAAACCGAGGTCTGGACACGTGTCGTCGGATATCTCCGGCCCGTCCGGGATTTCCATGTAGGGAAGAAGGAAGAATACCGGCAGCGCAAGACCTATGTCGTAGACAAGGCCGCCTTATGAAGCTGGCGGGGATGGTCAGAACGACTTTGCTCGACTTCCCGGGTAAGATCGCCTGCGTCCTGTTCACCGCCGGCTGTTCCTACAATTGCTTCTATTGTCACAACCGCATCGCCTTGATGGGCGATGCGGCCTGCGGCTCCATTGACGAAACCAATGCCGGCGCTGTTTCTTGCGCCCATGCCGGTGGCGACGCGCCCTGCGCTTTCGCCGGACAAGCTCAGGAAAGTGCTGCTTCTGATGCACATGTTGCAGGTGGTGCGGCTCATGTCTCCATTGCCCAAGCCATGGAGTTCCTGCAAAAACGGCGTGGTTTGTTGGAAGGGGTAGTAGTCAGTGGTGGCGAACCGACGATCCATCGGGATCTTGATGAGTTCATCGAACAGATCAAAAAACTGGGATACGTTGTGAAACTTGACACTTGCGGCTGTAACCCACAGGTTGTCGCCCGCTTGTTGGAACAGGGGACGGTTGACTACGTTGCATTGGATGTGAAGGCTCCTTGGAAACGGTATCGGGAAATTTGCGGCGACCATGCCGAACCTGAGGTCGTGCGGGATACGTTGTCCATATTGGAAAAGTCAGCCATCCGTTGGGAGACGCGGACCACAGTTGCCCCTACGTTGGATTTCGAAGATTTACAGGAAATCGCCATCCAGATGCCACGTGTTCCCGCATGGCGGCTGAACCTATATCGGATTCCCGAAATCTACAAGCCTGAAGACGCTTGGAGGGTACATGCCGCTGCTCCTTCGTTGGCTGATCTGCGACGGTGGGCGATTCGCTTGAGCCTGTTGCAGCCGAACCTGCTGCGTCCGGAATAAGTCCGCTCTAGGTACATTCATTGTGGCACTTGGTCTGTGGGGCTATCATTTTCAATTCCCCAAGAATCAAGCAACGATTCCAGCAGCTTGTATTGCTCCATGCTTAATAGCGGTATCCGTTTGATGAGATGTGAAGCCGGTTTGCTTCTACGTATCAGGGAAAAGGCTTCTTCCAGATTTGCTTCATCATGTACATTGGATTCCGTTCCATACAATAGATACTCCAGCGAAGTTCCCAACGCTTCCGCGATTTTCATGCCATTGTTGGACACGGGAAGAGTTTTCTGTGTCCTGGCACCAGAAAGCGTGCCGACAGAGATTCCTGTAAGCTGGGCAAGTTCGACCTGTCTCATTCCTTTCTTGCGCATCAGCTCTTCGACCCTGCGCCAAAAAGCGATGGACATCTCTTTATCACGCATATTTCCTAAGTGTACGCACATATATCTAAAAAAGCATGGTTTAGCTGATTAAAATCTTGAATTCAAGGCTCTTGGCGGTATTTGTTTACTTGAATAAAAGATATTTTTAATATTTTATCTTAAATAATAGTTATACGATATACTTAGGAGTGTCTATCGCGGGAAAACTTGTCAGGGAGGTAGAATGAAGGATCGGATACGTCAGTCAATGGATTCCACGGAGCGTCGCGCCGCGGCAGAAGCTTGCGGACGACGTTGCTCCATCGTCCTGCTCTGTATTCCTGTAGTAGGATGGTTGATCCTCGGCATTCTGTTTGTCGTATGTCAATGTCGTCCACCATTTTCCGATAGTCCCATGTTTCTATATGGTATGCCCGAAGCTTCCCGGCGGACAGGAAAGCCCTTTTGTAAATGGAAGGGGGGAAACAAACCGATGGCATCCGGTCTGGCCGTGTCCTGTACAGTCGAACCTCATGCCGTCCATTATGAAGAAGAGCTGTCCCGCTTCTATCAAAAATTCTCAGAAACAACACTCGACCGCTCCTACAAGGGGATGATTCACACACTTGGACACCCCTTGCAATTGGTAAGCTTGCTGATCGTCCATGGGGAAGGAACGCATCAGTATGAACGATACTTGCGGCTGCTGGTCTCAAATGAATCTTCTGAACGACTCAACTATTGCGAATGGCGCATGGACTGGCTGTATATGGAGAATGGACATAGGCATCGCCCGCGGATCGAGCCATTGCGATTCTACCAGGATATTCCGCCCTGGTCGTCTTCAGTTCTGTTTTGGAACCTTCCTTTGCCTGCCGGCGCTGTGGATATCGAACTCCACTTGAAGATCGCCATGTTCGCTTCTTCGAGTAAAGCCGTCGTTTATGACACTCCTGCGAAAACCGTTTGCCAATGGCTTCCCCAACGCCTGACGGATGTATATCCGAGGGTGTTCATCGACCGATATCTCGTCAAACATGATATCGGGCTGTATCCTCTCTATGTCTATGAAGAGCAGGCCGATGACGGAATCCAGTTTTCCCACTGTCCATTCTGCGGGCATTTCAACCTGACCTCCTACGATGAGTGCCGGTGCTGCCGCACATCCAAAGAGACGCAACGTCTGTTTCAGACGCAAGTTCTTGCCGCTGCGTATCAGGAATTCTGATTTTCATTACATTCATTATCCATTTCGGCGATATGATTGGTGTTCTGTCCGCTTTCCGTGGTATGATGCGATGAACGAACTACCTGATGAAAGGAGTCCCGCCGTCATGCTGATGATACAGCTTTCCATAGAACAGGCACGACGTTTTCTGCTCAGTTGGCACGGCCTGGCTGGTCCTTGTCGTTTTTTCGGAAAGGATGGGGTGATGGCCTTCATCCGCCAGGTCGGGTGCGTCCAGTTCGACCCGATAGATGTCTGCGGCAAGAACGCAGAACTGGTTTTGCAGTCCCGCATTCCCGGGTTTTCAAAACGGATGTTGTATGAATTGCTGTACGAAGACCGGCGCCTCATCGACTATTTCGATAAGAATCTCGCCGTCTTTCCCGTCGAGGACTGGAAGTATTTCAATCGGACGAGGGAATATTATCGGAAACATGGAAAAAGCAAGGTCCAGGTCGATGCGGTCGCGTCCCGGGTGTTTGACGAAATCCATCGTCGGGGTTTCGTCCGTTCAAAGGATCTGGACTTGCCGGAAAAGGTCGATTGGCATTGGAGCCATACGCGATTGTCCCGTGCGGCTTTGGAGTCCCTCTATTTTCAGGGCCGTCTGGCGATTCATCATAAGGTCGGTACGACGAAATACTACGCCATCGCCGAGGATATCCTGCCACGGGAAGCTCTTTCTGATATGAATCCATGCAGGGATGATGATGCATTCCTCCAATGGTGGATCCGTCGGCGCATCGGTGCCGTCGGATTATTGTGGAACCGTCCGTCGGACGCCTGGCTGGGTATCGACGGTTTGCGTAGCGAAGGCCGCCGTCAGGCTTTCGCCTCATTGCTTGAAGCTGGTTCAATTCGCCCTGTCCGGGTTATCGGTGTTCCTGAACCCTTCTACTATCTGCCGGAAGCCCAGCCGCTGATGGATGCGGTGATTGCCGATATGAGCGTTTGCATTGATCCCCGCGTTGATACCAACACGGGTGGAAGCTGGGGAGATACACTCTCGGATATGAAGACAGGAACATCGGAAAGCTCTCCGCGGGGCCCCCGGATGGAACTGATCGCTCCGTTGGACAATCTGCTATGGGATAGGCGGCTGATTGAGAAGCTGTTCGATTTTTCCTACAAATGGGAAATCTACACTCCTGCGGCGCAACGGGAATACGGGTATTATGTCCTGCCCGTTCTATATGGAGAACAGTTCATCGGTCGGGTGGAGCTGGTTTGCGACCGCAAGAACCGGGAACTGAACATCCAAGGTGTTTGGCTGGAGCCGGGTATCGTCTTTGACGACCAGTTGAAGCTCGTCATGCGGGAATGCTTCGAGCGTTTTGCCACTTTCAACGATTGTGCGAAAGTGGTAGGACGGTTGCGCCCGGTTGCAGGATGAGCCTGTCTGCCCCCGGATGGTCTGGGAAAAACGCAATTGAGTGGAAATGGAGCGAAGTCCAACATAAAACAGACTAATGGTAACGATAAGTCGCACGACAAAGCTAATCAGGGCTCCTCGCGGATGCACTGTCATTGATGGACTTTTTTCCTAAAAGTATATCTTTGATAAACTCCTCATCGTTCAGGTTTTCTCCTCCGCGTAGCTTTGACACAGCGCTGTCATAGAATACTTGGTTCGCAGTATTGATGAGAATCTCATCGGCAAACCGAGTCGTTGCGCTGACTTGGGCGGTGAACTCTTCGTTCTGCTTGGAGAGGGACGAAAGAAGCGCCTCCTGGTACAGGACGTAATCCCCACATAAAGGACGTAGACGATAGATAAAGGACGTAGACGATAGATAAAGGACGTAGACGACAGGTAGCTCCGACATAAAGGACGTAATCCCCACATAAAGGACGTAATCGATAGATAAAGGACGTAATCGATAGATAAAGGACGTAGACGACAGGTAGCTCCGACATAAAGGACGAAATCGACAGGTAGCTCCGATATGCAGGGCCCAACGAGAAAAAAAGCAAATTATGGGCCAAGTTATCCAAAAACGCCATGATAAATATCGGAGCCCATGGTAATGCCCATTGCCCATTGAAGAATTGCCCATTGCCCGAAAGCAAGACAGGACCAAGGCAATGCCGGTAATGACATCTGAAGTTATTATTCAGGACCTTCGTATCGCTTCTCAGCCTTGGCGAATGGAATAGCCGCTTGACAAGCGGCTTCGTCTCAAAGTATAGTTTATGGCATAAACTACTCTATGACGTAAAACGCCAAAGAGTGCCATGAACATAATCCTGCGGCAACATCGTGCGGGGGAGGGGAAGACTCATGTATAGCGAGAACGAAATTAGGGAAGCGTTGGCCTCCATAACGGAAATCAAACAGACCTTAGAAGGGAATCTGAGAAAAATCAGCCCGCTGTTCAATCGCGAGGGATACATATCGCTTTGCCACACCATGGGGGCGTTGCTCGCAGTTCTGTTCGGGGCGATGATACTTGCGGAACGTCAGTGGGGGACACTGGGTGCGAGTCCGTTGGCGGTACGAATCGCTTTGGTTGTGATGGGCGTGCTGATTCTGGCGGTTACGGGGTTCTGGAAGCTATACATCTTCAAGCGGTATGCGAATGAAAAGCTTGGCGGGCTTGGTGTTGACGCCATCTTCCGAATGCCGGAAATCAAGAAGCTGGTATATGCAAACTACCTTATCCTTGGTTCTGGGGCTGTCGTGGGGTGCATATACTCATACCGCATGGACAATTGGTGGATGCTCGCACCTATCCTCTATTATGTTCTGGCCATCCTCTGCGTCTACATGTCGGAAATGCTCTCGTTGAAAGAATACAAGTGGATGGGCTATATGTGCCTTGTGCTCGCCCTCGCCACCAGCCTGTTCATGCGTGACCACTACCTCTATTGGCTTGGAGGTTCTCTGTGCGTGATGTTCTTCGGCATGGGCATCGTCCTGTCCGTGTCGGCGTCGCGGCATGAACAGGAGACAAGGTGATGTCCGATACCATTCAGCTGGACAAAATGATTCACGAACAGGCCCGGTTGAAAATCCTGGTACTGCTGGCGTCGTCTCCGGAGGGCGTCCTTAGCTTCACTGAAATTCGGAAACGGCTTGAAATGACGGCCGGCAACCTGAGCATACAGCTCAAGACGCTTGAAGAAGCGGGATTCGTCGAACTGGAAAAACGGATAGAGGGAAAGAAACCCGTCACCGACGCCCGGCTGACCCCCGGGGGGAAACAGGCGTTGCTTGACTATATTTCATCGCTGGAACATCTCCTGTCCCATGTAATTGAATAATCCCGGCATGGTGGGAAGGGCCTGTGCGAGAGCCGATTTCGGAAGCGGTTGCTGGAATAATCCCGGCATGGTGGAAAAGACTCCGGCTGGAGACGGCTCGGATACGAAGGAACGACAAGGAGCATCTATGGTTCAGATTGAACATGTGGAGAAGATATATAGGACCGGTACGCAAGAGGTCCATGCTTTGCAAGGAATTGATTGTATCATCGGAACTGGTGAGCTTGCGGCCTTCGCAGGACCATCCGGTTCTGGGAAGACTACGCTGCTGAACCTCATCGGATGCCTTGATTCCATCACCTCCGGGCATATTCTGCTGGAAGGACGAGATCTTGCGAAACTGGATAAGAAGGGGAAGAACGCCGTCAGGCGGAGCATGATAGGGTTCATCTTCCAAAACTACAATCTGATTCCCGTCCTGACCGCCGTGGAAAACGTCGAGCTGGCGTTGTCAATCCTTCCGAAGGAAGCCCTCGCCAAAGCGGGATGTCCGAACGGAACCCGCGGGGAGATTCGTGACCGGGCCAATATGATCCTTGCGGAAGTCGGTCTGGATGGATTGCAGGGACGTAAGCCGAATGAACTGTCCGGCGGGCAGCAGCAACGGATTTCCATCGCCCGCGCATTGGTGAAACGACCTTCCGTTATTCTGGCCGACGAACCGACGGCGAACCTCGATTCCACCAACAGTCGGCTGATTCTCGACTTGATCGTCCAGTTGAACGAAACCTACGGAATCACCTGTGTGTTTTCGAGCCATGACCAGCGGGTGCTTGACCATACGCGGCGGATCATCACACTGGAAGATGGAAAAATCGTAGGAGACCGCCAATGCTGATATTGTTGCGCATGGCGTGGAAGAATCTGTTCCGGTACAAGAAACGGACGGTCATTACGGCTTTCGCCATAGCGATAGGCGTCATGTTCTCCATAGCCGTCGAAGCCCTGCTGGTCGGCCTTGACCAGGATTCCTTCCGCAATCTGATCTGGTACGAGACCTCTTCGGCGAAGGTGTACGCCCCTGGATATTTCAAGGACCGGCGGCTTGCCCCGGTGGATCGGCTGATCAGCGCTCATCAACGTGAGGCGATTGAGGAAGCGTTGGATGCCGGGGGCGTGTTGTTCACACCGCGGTATCAGTCGGCGGCGGAAGTCTTTTTTTTGGAAGATTCATTTCCTGCCGCGGGATCGCTGACTGCGATCGTCTATGGTGTGGATCCTCTCCGGGACGCCGACGTCTATCGGATCGCTTCATCGGTCGAAGACGGAACCTGGCTGACCCCTGGCGAGGAAGGCGTCGTACTCGGCAGTTGGCTTGCCTACGACATGCGAGCCGAGGTCGGATACTATGTCACGGTGCAATGCAAAGGGCGGGGCGGCTTCGTCCAGACGATGGACATGCCCGTCGTCGGTATTGTGCAGACGGACAACCCCGTAGTGAATTCCACCGCCATGTATATGGATTTGGCCTTTCTAGATGAAATGCTTGAACTGGAGGGGAGTGTCAGCGAATATTCGCTGTCGTCTGGTGGTCCTGGCGGTACGCTTGACGCGTTGCAAGGCGCTGAAAATGTCGCTAAACAGTTGCCGGACCTGCAAGAACGGCTTGGTTCTGTGGAGTTGTATCGTTGGGACGAAATCGCCGAAGACGAAGTTTCCTTGTCCGAGACGAAGGGGGCTTCGTCCCGGTTGCTGATGCTGTTCATGTTCATCATCGCTGCGGTGGGGATTTCCAATACCATGCTGATGGCGGTGATGGAACGGAAGAACGAGGTCGGCATGCTCAAGGCTCTCGGCTACTCAAGCTCTTGCGTCGAGTTTCTGTTTACTGCGGAAGGGGCGCTTCTCGGACTTCTCGGCAGTGTCGCCGGAATGTTTTGCGGCGCCGCGATGACCTACCCGATGGTCGTTAGTGGAATTGATTTTTCATCGCTGCTGGAGGGTGTGAATATTGGATACAGGGTGTCCGGCGTAATGCGCGCAGCCTGGGATGCGGGAAGCTTCCTCGTCATCGCCGGTGGTGCGTTGCTGGTGTCGGCGGTTTCGGCCTGGCTGCCGGTACGAAAGATGGCGCGGACGGAAATCGCCGTCATCTTCCGCAAGATATGAGGAGGGGGGATATGTTCTTTTCCTTGGCCTTCAAGAATATCGGCAGAAATGCCCGTCGTA
Organism: Sphaerochaetaceae bacterium; assembly: GCA_034114085.1. GTDB lineage: Bacteria > Spirochaetota > Spirochaetia > Sphaerochaetales > Sphaerochaetaceae > Spiro-02. The sequence continues at coordinate 29,671 of JAXEWB010000068.1, forward strand.
CGATCCTCTCCGCCAGCGCGATCTTTTTGGTGGCCGTCATGCTGTGCCTGCTGTTCGCGTTCGAGAACGGGATGGTCGATGACATGCTGGATAATGTCAAGGCCCATGTCACGGGGGACATCCGTATCCGCAACGCGGCGTTTTCGGAGAATGAACGCATCCAGCCGATACAATTCTTTGTTCCTGACGTACAGGCCGCCATTGAAACGATTGAGCGCATCGACGGGGTGATGAGGGCTGATATCAAGACCTCGGCGACTGTCTCGATTTATCGGAATGATGACACGTCCATCGCTACGGTAGTCGGTGTCGATGTCTTGGATTCGCCGTTTCTCCATGGAAAAGGTGTGACGCTCATTGACGGCGGGCTTCCTGGGCAAGGCGGGAGGGAAGTCGCCATTACCGACGGGCTTGCGGCTTCCACAGGACTGAAGGTCGGCGACAAGTTTACCTTCATGACCCAGACCGCCGCAAGGGGAACGAACGGGAGTACCGTCGCTGTGGTCGGAATCCTCCATGTCGATGACGTTGATTTCAACGGAAAGAGCTTCTTCATGGACTGGTCCGTCTTGGCCTCGTTGCTCCGCATGCACGGCGGCGCATTGGAGATACTGGTACGCCTGACACCGGACGTGTCTCTTGACGCCATGGTGAGGGAGTTGACTTCGGCGCTCGCTCCGTTATATCCCGGTCTGACGCTTGAAGTCCTTCCTTGGACCAACGTGAACACCCTGTACCAATTGTTCCGAATCATGGATTTGATGTACCTGTATATCGGGCTGTTCTTTTTTCTCATCGCCGCGACAGTGATCTTCAATACGACGATGATGTCGATTCTGGAGCGCAAGCGTGAAATCGGGACGCTGGTATCTTTGGGCTATGGCCCGCGCAAGGTGATGCGCCTGTTCCTCACCGAGAGCGCCATAATCAGTTTTCTCGCGTCGTCGCTGGGATGCGTCGTCGGCGCCGTCGGCGTGGCGGTGATGCATCGGTATGGTTTTGACCTGAATGCGATGGGCGGCAGTTCGATGAGCGGGATGAACCTCTCGAACTATGTCTATCCCTCGCTGTCGGCCTCCATGTACCTGATGATTGTGGCCACAGGTACTTGTACCGCGGTGCTTGCCTGTGTCATTCCCGCCCGCAAGGTGCTGAAAATCGAACCCGCCGAAGCGTTGCGGGCTGAAAACTGACACCCCAGCCTGTGCCTGTAGGGATTCCGCAGGTATTGCGGTGGAACAACATGAGAAGGCGAAATGCGAGAATGGAATACGGAAAAAGGATTATGGAAATAGAATTGCGAAATTACCTGCTAAGGAGCTATTGATATGTCAAGAAGAATACGATGCGCCCTCAGTGCGCTGTTGCTGACGATAGCCTGTGTGTCGCCAGCTTGGAGCGCCAACGCCGATGCCAACACCAGCGTCAATGCTAAAGCCACTACAGAAATGGACACCGATCAGATTGTTGACGCTATAGAAAGGAATCAGGCGTTCAAGACCGTAGCCATCGACGCCACGATTGTGACGACGGACCGTCTGGGTTCCTCGACGCAGAAGTTCTCTTCCTATGGACGTGAAAACGGCGATACGTTGGTCGTCGTGACCGCCGGAGCCGACACCGGACAGAAGGTGCTTCGCAAAGGGACTTCAATCTATCTGTACTACCCCGATGCGGAGGAGGTTATCCGATTGCAGGGGAGCGCGCTGAAGGATTCCTTCATGGGGTCGGACTTCTCCTATGAGGACCTCACAGGCGATAATGGGATTCGAGACAACTATACCGCTGAATTGCTGGAAACCGTGCGGATTGACGGCCACGATTGCTACCACATGATGTTCACCGCGAAGAATCGGAAACAGACGTACCAAAAGCAGGAATCCTATATCGACGCTGAATTGTTCGTCAGCCGCAGGTCGATTCTCTATAGCGCCAGCGGTCGCGCGTTGCGTGAGATTACTTCCTCTGAGTTCGTTACGGAAAAGGGGTTCGTGTTCGCTACCTCGTCAATCATGAAGGATCTGATGAAAACGAACAGCAGTACCATCATGACGGTGGAATCCGTCCAGGTTGACATCTCGATTCCCGACTCGTATTTCTCGAAGGATGAATTGGTATGGTGATGAAAAAACTCATTGCGCTTCTTCTGCTGTCCTGTATCGCGGTGATGCCCGTCATCGCAGGGGCGGATCTGTCGGGCAATCTGAATTTCTCCACCGGAGCGTTTTTTTCAGGTGGAACCACCCGTTGGGTCTCCTCCTCGCTCGCCCGCGTATCTTTGGCGACTACGGGGAGCTCTTCGGTGAAGGGCGCTCTGTCGGCCTCATATGGGATACAGAGCCAAGGGACGTCCTCCGGTTTTTCACTGGAAAAAGCCTATGTCCGTTTCCGTCTGCCTTGGTTCGGCGATTCCACACTGAAGATGACAGTGGGGAAGTCCCCGGTTTCGTGGGGGTACGGGACGTATTTCAATGCCGGCGACATCGTATTTGGCGCTACCCCGAACGATATCTCCGGTGGTGTGCAAAGCGGTGAATACCGCACTTCGACGGCATGGATGGTTCTTGCGTCCCTGCCGTTGCATGAAGGAGTTTCCGCCGATGTGATTGTCCTTCCTGACCTTGACGCCCTTGTAGGCGGCGGAGTCGCGGGACGGCTCGGCGGGCGTTTCATCTGGAATCCTGGCTGGAGACCACTAGATGCGCTGGAGTTCGGTTATCTCGGATCGGTGGACGGCGCTTCCCATGCCGTCTATGCGGCGTTCGACGGTACTCTGTGGTTTGACTACAACCTGTCGGTATCCACGACAATTGTACCGACTCGGGCCGTTGCTTCGGCCAAGGACAATTTCAAGCTCAGCCTTGGGCTGTCCAAGGTGTTCAACATTCCGACCGATACCCGTTATATGCCGTTCTCCCTCCGGCTGGAAGGCCTGTACGCACCATTCGCGACGACGTTTTCCGGATTTTTCTCCATGGATGTCGGTATATCCGATTCCATCGGTGTGGGGGCCGTCCTGCTGTGTGATGTCCCGTCCTCTGATATCGCATGTGCATTGACCGCCTTTCTGACCTGTTCCTACCGTCCTGTCGCAGGACTGGCTTTAGGTCTGCAAGGCGGGGTAGTCGCCAGTAAAACGACCGAATGGAATGTTTCCGGCGCACTGATGTTCACCTGCCGGTATTCCTTCTGAACAGACCGAAGTTCAGGATATGGAACAAGCCGCCGATTCCGATTTCCCGTCGGTTTCGATGGCTTGCCGTGCATAACGGAATGCTCTTGGAGGGCTAGAAGTTCCAGACCGCTCCTAATTGGCCTCCACCGGCGAAACTCACATGGGTTCCACCGCCGTTGCCGATGAAGAATATGTTTGCGCCAAGCGGAATGCGGAGAAAAAGATCGAGTGGAAGGCTTGGGATGGTGTAGGACAGGCCCGGTACGGCCATGATGATCAACGAGAATCCACTGTAGGAGCCTCCGATGCCGAGTGTGATTTCTCCGCCGGCGGTTATGGAGAGCTTGTTGTTCGCGTCGATGTCGAACGTATGGACATCGTAGTTGCTGGCGATGTCGATGGCGAAGAAACCATATCCCGCAGACCCCGCATATCCATACCCGTAATTATACCGGAAGCTCCCCAAACCATAGCCGAGCCCCAATTGGACATCCCATTTGTCGGTGATATCGAAAGTTCCTATAGCGCCGTTGAACGGATAGCCTACCATGGCTCCGGCACCGAATTTCGTCTTCGCTTCCGCGGCGCTTACCGAAGGAATTAGAATCAGCAGGACAAGAATCATCGCGATAAGGGCTTTTTTCACATCTCACTCCTTGAAAGGGCATTCCCTTTGATAACAGTTTGTCTCAACTGTACAATAGCTTTCCCCAGAAACATATCTACCTTGGGGGTGGATATCATTGCGAGACAAGACACCTCGTAATGGCGTGATATGGAACGGCGTTCGCTATGCGAAAGACTAGCGAGACGTGTGCGCAATCTGTGGGAGAGATGCGGAAGACCTATGTCCTCCGCTTATGGCCCCATCACAAAACCGCGGTCGGTGTGGACGAGCGTGAAATGGAAGCGCACTCCGTCTCCAAGCCAGAGGGTGTGGGAGTATTCCAACGGCGTTCCATCGTCGAGGTAGGATACGCCCTTTACCAGGATCAACGGTGCGTCATTGCTGCTTTTGAGCAATGCGCTTTCCGAGTGAGTCGGCCGGACGACTTCAAAATAATCCTCGACCCTGACCGGGGTGATATGATACCGTTGGGACAGGGTGGTGGAGAGTGAATTGTTGATCAGCCCCTGTTCTACGAAGTTCGGGACCAAGGCCGCGGGAAGCCAGGACTTGCCGATGGCGATTGGCTTGCCGTCCAGCAGGAACAGCCGCTTCATATATACAGCCTCGCTGTCGGCGAAAAGCTGTAGGTTCTCACAGATATCGGGGAACAACGGGGAAACCTTCTCAAATTGAAGAATCTCCGCGGTCATGGTATATCCTTGCTGAACCATGCGTTCTCCTGAAACGAGCACATAGCTCAGTTCATGGACGAACGGCGCGGGGACCGCATTGATGAACGCACCCTTGCCCCGGTATTTCTTGATGATGCCGTCTTTTTCCAACTCGGCCAAAGCTTGCCTGAGCGTAATCCTGCTGACATCATACTGCTGCGCGAGATCCGCCTCCGAAGGAAGTTGTTGATTCACTCCCCATTCTTTCTGGATGATTCGTTTTTTGAGGTCGAGTTCAATTTGATAATAGGCGGGAATCGGAGAATCCCGGTCGATACTTACTGCGTTCATATGTATTCCTGATGAGGTTGTCTTAATTCCTTTACAAGTGTAATTTGTTTCGGTCGGACCTGTCAATGAATACTTTTTCGGATGGGATGCGGATGGGATTCGGCGTCAAATTCCATAAGTTCCATGCAGATGCGTTTCTTTTCCTTGCGGTACGGTATTCCCTGTTGCCTGTGATAATCGTGGGATGGCTACGGAAGGAGGCAAAGGCCCAAAAGAGTATCCTTTTGTAATGTAACCTTGTCTCTGACTGTCGGGGTGTACAGGTACGAATTAAGACAGGTTGTTTCTTCCCATATGTCCTCCGATATGGTTAATCTGGCAGTATTTATTTATTGTATAGTGAATTATGTGACTGTAGAAAAAAACGATAAAATTTTGTTGACAGGTATATAAACTTATCATAATATGTATACAAGTTGACAGGATAAAGCAAGATAGGACAAGGCAAGACAAGCCAATCCCGTGGCGAACCATACCATATGGGCGGCTAGAAAAGATAAAGGATGCTACATGAGTCTGACAGTTTTTGAGCGAACATTGGGAAGTCTGTACGGAATGGCTACGGGAGATGCGCTTGGGGTTCCTTCCTCATTTACCACACCGGAACATATACGGGAGACTTGGGGGTGGATAGATACCTTCTATCCGCCTGAGAAAGGCCATATTTTTCATGACGGTCTCCAGGCCGGAGAGTATACCGACGACACCGAACAGGCCCTCGCGCTGGCGAATTCCTTCATCCGCAACAAGAAAGTGGTTCCATTGGATATCGTCGATGAACTGCTGGCTTGGGTGGAGAGGGTCAAGGACAAGTATGCGAGTCCGCTCGGCCCGAGTACCGAACGCGCGTTGAAGGCAATCAAAGCCGGAGCGTCGATCAAGGATTCCGGCCGTTGGGGCAACACGAACGGTTCCGCGATGCGCATCAGTCCGCTGGGTATCATCCATGGACTTCGAGGGTCCTCCTGTGAAGAATTGGCCAAGGATGTGCATTCGACCTGCATTCCCACCCATAATACGAATGTATGCGTCTCAACGGCGGCGGCTATCGCCTGGGGTGTCGCGGTATGCATGAGAGGCGAGACTGATATCTCAAAAATAGTTGAAGAAACCATCAGGGCATCTGAAGTCGGCAAAAAATATGGCTATCAGATCGTGTCACCCCGTATAGCGAAGCGGATAGAATATATCCATGACATAGTTCTTGGAAGCTCCTGTCCCGAACAAGCCATGGCCGATATATATGCCATGTTTGCAGGGGGAGATCTCGCCGCCGATTCTATCCCCGTGGCGATAGGGCTGTTCGCGTTGGGGCAGGGTGATCCAAAACGGGTCAATGAATACTGCGTCAACTTCGGTGGAGACTGCGATACCAACGCGGCTATGGCCGGTGCCATGGCAGGTGCGTATTCCGGGGTGGATGCGGTTCCGTTGGCTTGGAGGGAGACCATTGAAAGCGTCAACAAAGTCGGCATGGCCGACTATGCGAACGGCTTGATCGGCTTGGCGCCCAAATGGGAAATCGCTGAAATTGACCTGTGATGTATCGGACATGGGTTTTCTGACGATTCTCCAAGAACCTTCTGAAAACTTGTAATCATTTTTATTTGACAAACTTGTATAGATATCTATACAATCTGTATTGTAGACATCCATGGCGGGGAAATATCGGATATGACTCCGGTTCCTTGTGATGTGTGTGAACGGGGGAGATTGCGCTGTATGTCTGAAAAGCTTGATGCAAAAACGGCGAGGGTGATGATTTGGGAGCAGTTGCGCAAGTTCGCGAAACCCGACTCCCGTTTCAGTTGGAATTTCAGCGAATTCATCACTGACTACGAAGGGAGCGAGAGCTGTGCGCGGCTGTTGGCCTCACAGGACATCTACAAGAACAGTGGAATCATTTTCGTTACCCCGGACAACAACCTGGAATATCTCCGGGAACAAATCATCCGGGACAAGAAAATTCTGCTCATGACCAATTACGGCATACGCCGGGGAGTGTTCGCGGTATGTCCTGGGGACGTGCCTGACGGAAAAGAGGAACTGGCTTCCACATTGGACGGCGTCCAGCGCTTTTGGAAATTCAAGAGCCTCGCCCAGGTTGAGTCGGAATTTGGACATATCGATTTGCTGGTTACCGGGGCTTCCGCGATTACACCGAGTGGAATCCGTTTTGGAAAAGGGCATGGATATTTTGACCTGGAATGGGCGATGTTCCATACCATAGGGGTCGTCAATGCGGCCACTCCTGTCGTCGCGGTCGGCCATGACTGCCAGGTCATGGATGTCGATGTCGAAGTCCGGCCCTTTGATACCGCTATCGACTATATTGTGACTACGACACAGGTGATCAAGACCCGCAATGAGTTCCCGAAGCCTTCAGAAGGTGTTCTGTGGAGCCTGCTGGAGAAGGGGATGCTGGAGGATATCCTTCCATTGCAGGAGCTGTGGGCTCGCATCGCATGCAAATAGGACGGGTCGGCGGTCAGAAGGCCGCATCCCGGAGTACATGGCTTTCCGTGCCTCTGTGTAGAACGGAACGTCAGGCGGATTACGGAACTCTGGAGTTGCAGGCCGCCGTACTTGTGGAAAAAGAGGAGGTGTCTGTCTATGGGAAAACACCAGAAACTGTCGAAAAGGATGTCCGCCCCATGGTATGAGCCGTTGCTCTACCTGTTGCCGGCGATTTTGTTCTTCGGGCTTTTTACGTACTATCCGTTTATCAAGACATTGATTAGCAGCTTTTTCATGGTTGATTCCATGGGCAGAGTCAAGGCTTTCGTCGGATTGGAGAACTATACGAGGATACTGTCCAACAAGGCTTTTCTCATAGCAATAAAAAATACCTTCATCTATGTCCTCATGGCGGCGCCGCTGAGCATACTGATTGCCTTGATGCTCGCGATCATCTCGAACAAGCGGACAAGGTCTTCCAGCATCTATGAGACGCTGTTCGCCTTGACGATGGCCATGTCGATGTCCGTCAGCGCCATGATCTTCAAGATGGCCTATAATCCGACCATCGGCGCATTGAACTACATCCTCGGGACGCGCATCAACTGGCTCAACGATTCCCGGTACGCGATGTTCGCCATCAGCGCGATATCGGTCTGGATGAACATAGGCTACAATTTCATCTTCCTGCTGGCCGCGATCCGCGGTATTCCGATGGAGATATTGGAAAGCTGTGCGCTGGACGGCGCCCCGATTATCAAGAAGACCACCCATGTCATCCTGCCGATGATTTCCCCGACGCTGTTCTTCCTGATTTGTACCTCGATGGCAAAGAACATGATGATGTCCGGCCTGGTGCTGATCTTCACCAACAGCGCTGCGCTGTCAACGACGGCGAACGTCGAGACGATGATTTCCTTCATGTACAAGCAGGCGGTGAACAACCTCAACTACAACGATGCCTTCGCCGCGGCGATGATCGCCTTTGTACTGACATTCATCCTGATGCTGATCAGCTTCAGATTCGAGAAGAAAGGAGTGTACTACAATTGATCACCATGAAAAAAACTAGACACGTCCTGTTCCAGGTCTTCGCGATCGCGCTTGGGGTATTCATCATCCTGCCTATCATCTACGCTACGCTGATCTCCTTCATGCCCGCCAACCAGATTATGCGCCGTCCGCCGAAATTCATCCCGAATCCGGCGACATTGCAGAACTACAAGATGGCCATTACGCTGACCACGTTGGGACGGTTCATGTGGAACTCCCTGGTTATCGCCGGTATCTCCAGCGTCATCCGTGTCATTACCGCGGCGATGGCGGCCTACGCCTTCTCTTTCTACAAGTTCAAAGGCAGGGACTTGTTATTCATGATGACATTGGGGACGATCATGGTTCCGTCCGATATCGTGCTGGTTACCAATTATCAGACCACCGCGGCGTTGAATCTGATCAATACCTATATGGGCATGATGATTATCTTTCTCTGCTCCGCTACGAACATCTTCATGATGAGGCAATATTTCCTGACGTTCTCAATGAGTCTGAAGGAAGCCTCTACAATCGACGGTTGCGGCAATTTCAGGTTCTTCCTACAGATTCTGTTGCCGTTGTCCGGGCCGGTGATGACCACGATCTTCATTTCGGCTTTCATAGGAACTTGGAACACGTATCTGTGGCCCATGCTGGTCACGAACGAGAACTCGATGCGCACGGTGCAGGTCGGAGTCACGATGCTGAACTTCCCCGACGGCGCCGTCTATGGCCCGATCATGGCCGCTTCTATCCTTGTATTGCTGCCTACCTTGCTGATTTTCGTATTCTTCCAGAGAAAGATTGTCGGCGGGATCATGGGCGGAGCTGTCAAAGGCTAGCGCGGAATTGATACAACAAATTCGATCAGGAGGAGTTATGATGAAACGTGCATTGATAATTTTGCTCGTCATCGGACTGGCTGTGACGTCGGTCTTCGCGACAGGAAGCAAGGAAACCGCCCCGCAGGCGTCGAAGGTACGGGAGGTTGAGTTCTGGCATACGATGTCCGGCGTAAATGGCGCCGCGATTGACAAGATCGCCGAAAATTTCAACGCTACGGTTGGAAAGGAGAAGGGTATCGTCGTCAAGTCCGTGTTCCAGGGAAACGACAATAGTGAAAAGCTGAAAACCCTTGCGCAGGCCGGGGATACGAAGAACTTTCCCGATATAGCGCAAATCGCGGGAGCGGGTATTCCATCCGCCATTACCTATGAGCAGCTGGTTCCCATGCAGGATATGTTCGACAGCGGGAAAGCTACGTTGGCGAAGGACGATATCGAACCGAACATGTTGCGCGCATATACGTACCAGAACAGACTGGTCGGCATGCCGGTAAGTTGTTCCTCGATTCTGCTGTACTACAACAAGGACATGTTCCGGGAAGTGGGATTGGATCCTGAGAATCCCCCCGCGACCATCGCGGAGATGGCCGACGCCATCAGCAAGCTGATGGTCAAGAAGGGCAACACCGTGGAACGGTACGGACTGAACGTGGCCGTGCGGAGATACCAGCTCGCCAACTGGATCGGTGGTCAGGGGGAATATAATTTCTTCGGCGACAACGAAGGCGGCCGCACTGCGCCGATGACCAGGGTCACGTTCGGCGATGACGGTTCACTGCATGATTTCCTCACTGAATGGGAGAAAGTAGTCAGGACCGGCGGTTATAAGCCTTCCGAAGACGATATCAATGAAGAATTCGCCCTTGAACTGTTCGGCATGGCGATTATGTCCACTGCCAGGATCAGCAAAATCCAGAGTCTGGTGCAGGGGAATTTCGACTGGGGAGTGGCTCCTTTCCCGTTGGTGCATGCGACGGATACCGGAAGGACCTCCGTCGGCGGTTCTTGTGTCGTCATGTTCAATCCCGACAAGGATTCCGCGCAGGTCGATGCGGCCTGGGAGTTCGTCCAGTATATGGTTTCGCCCGAAGTACAGTTCCAGTTCCATAAGGACACCGGATATATTCCCGTGAACAAGAAGGTGTACGAGCTTGATGGAGTCGACCAGTGGTTCGCTGAAAAGCCGATGTACAAGGTCGCCATCGACCAGATTCATGCGTCCCATCCGTATGTACAGGAACCTTTCGACATCATCAACTGGGAGATCGATGCGGTAATCAAGAACCATATGCTTGATTTCGCCAACGGCAAAGAGACGTTGCAGCAGTGCCATGACGGTATAGTCAAGGAATGCAACGAGCGTCTTGCAGCCTACCATAAGGCGAATGGTTGAACGGACGTTTGATATAAGAAGACTATCTGAGAGGTTTCCTTTTGAATAGAAGCGATGCTACGGCTGGCCGGGATGTTTCCCGGCGGCCAATGATAAAACTCGTGGTAAGCGATATGGACGGGACGTTGATCGACGCGGATGAGGTTCTGAGCGACAAGGCGATAGCGTTGTCCCGGAGACTCAAGGAATCGGGCATCATGTTTTCGCTTGCTACGGGAAGAGTGGAATATCTGGCCGATGACTATGCGCGTAGACTGGGGCTCTCTGTTCCATATGTCGCTTGCAATGGCGCGACTTTGGTCGATGGGCGGCGCGTGATCGAACGCAAGCAAATTCCAGTACAGCCATTGGCGGAGATTATTGAGGAAGCTGATTTGATGGGAATGTCGATTGTCTACAGTAGGGAAGGCTGCGAATCGGTTTGGAGGGAGACTCCGTGGATTCTTTCCCAGAGGACGCGATTTGACCGGTATCATACCGTGCATAGGTTTTCTCCCGAGGAATGGGCCTCCCTGACGGTGGACAAGGTTTCGATCATGGACGATGAACGCGACGGAAGGATCGCCTGCATAGAGGCCATGTGCAGGCGGCTTCCGTCGTCATATGGTTTTACGCGATATGTGGACCGGTCCGTGGAGATTGTCGATGGTTCCGCTGACAAGGCGAATGGAATCGCCAGCCTCGCCCGATACCTCGGCCTTGACATGAACGAGGTCATGGCGATTGGCGACCATCAGAATGATATCGAGATGCTGTTGCGCGCCGGTGTCGGGGTCGCTGTGGCGAACGCCACCGCGGATGTCAAGGAAATCGCCGACTATGTCTGCAAGAATCGTTGTATTGATGGCGTTGTCGAAGCCGTCGACCATTACTGGGACCGTATGGTTCCCTGTCGAACCGAAGGAATCGAGGTACAGCAGCTATGAGACTATCAACTTCCACGTGTATGGTGTTCAACCGACCGAATGGTGAGAAAGCCTCGATAGAGGACTGTGTCCGGCTGTGCGCTGAAGCCGGCTATAAAGCCATGGACATGAATTTCCATGATTGCGGTACATTCAGGACTCCACTTTGGGAACATGACTGGGAACGCTGGATTCATGGTATCCGGGAGACGGCGGAGAAGTATGGGGTGGAGTTCTCGCAGGCCCATTCCCATTTCTACAATTATTGTGACCCGACCGTGCCCGACAAGGACGTGTATGAAGAAAAGATCAGGCGGGGAATCATTGGCGCTGGAATCCTTGGTATTCCATGGATTGTCACACATGCGGGTACCGATTTCGCTTCCGCCACTCCTGTAAAGTCCTCCAAAGCGAAAAGCCTGGAGTATTTCAAGCCGATGCTTGAATTCGCGGCATCGCAAGGGGTGGGTGTCGCGATTGAGAACCTTTGGGAATTGAACATCTCCCCGTTGCGACGGTATACGACGACGGCGGAGGAACTGGTTGAGCTTGTCGATGCTCTTCCGTTCGACAATGTTGGCATATGCTGGGATTTTGAACATGCCGATATCATGAAGCAGGATCAGCTTTCCGCATTGCAGTTGGTGGGACATCGCCTGAAGGCGACCCATGTTTCCGACAACAAGGGTAAGGACAACGACCATATCCTGCCGTTTTTCGGCAAGACGGACTGGCCTGCGGTCATGCATGCGGTCAAGTCAATCGGATATGAGGGCGATTTTACCTATGAAATTCTGCATTACATCGACAATATGCCGATTGAACTGGTTCCCGAGGCATTGCGGTACAGTTATGAGGTGGGCATGTACCTCTTGTCCCTGTAATGAATATTGTTACGGTTCGCTTCATATGCGTGGAACGATATATATGAAGCGGTCCGTCGGATATATGAAAAACAACATGGCGGACATGTAATTGGTATATGTGCGGCCGCTATGGCGAGATATTTCAAGTACGATACACGTACAAGGAGAATGCAATATGGAATATGACAATCCGCTGAGACGGCAGGTGTTCAGCCTGCCCGAACTGATACGGCAGCAATACGCCGACCTGGAGCCAAAAACACGGGTCGCCCTGACCACGCCTGAGATATATTCAATCCAGCGTATCGTGCTTACCGGCTGCGGCGATTCCTACGCCGCGGCCATGGGGATGAAATACATGTTCGAGATCCTCACCGGCATTCGGACCGAAGTGGTCCAGGCTCTTGAGCTGAGCCGCTACTACGAGCGGAAGTTCCTTGGTTCGTCTCCGAACAATCCTCTGGTCATCGCCATCAGCAACTCCGGACAGGTAGCTCGGGTAGGTGAAGCCATCGACCGTGTGAACAAATACGGAGCATTCACCTTGGGGATTACCGGCAACCCTGAATCCGTATTGGGAACGAAGTCCAAGCGGATCGTCAAGCTCGACATTCCAAAATTCGAGAGCGCGCCCGGCACCCGCTCCTACATGGTGGCCGAACTGGCCTTGCTGCTGATTGCGATTCGTATCGGTGAGGTGCGGGGCAAGTATACCATGGATATCGCCAAGGCGTATCGCAAGGACGTCCTCGCCCAGGCCGACGCTTTGGAATCGTTGCTTCCGGCGATGGACGAACAGGCGTTGAAGCTGGCAAAGGAATGGAAGGACATGCCCGCCTATGATTTCGTCGGGGCGGGGTTCGACTACGCCACCGCATGGTTCGGTCATGCGAAGGTCTACGAAGCTATCGGCGTGTTCGCTACGCATATCAATTCTGAAGAATGGCTGCATTTGAATTTCTTCATGCGGGATATCGCCCATATCGCCACGGTCGTGGTCTGCAATACCACCAATCCTGCGTTCAGCCGTACAAAGGAGATGATCGCGTATGCGAAGGAGCTGGGGCGTCCGCTGGCTGTCATTACCGATGGCGATGAACAAGACATCGGAACTCCCGCGGTGTATTTCAAGGTTCCGAAGACGGCGTATCCATATACGATGCCGCTTACCCAGTTCGCACCGATCTGCCTGCTGATGGGATATGTCCAGAACATGCTGGGGGAACGGAGCGGGCGCGGGTGCGAAGGGCCTTGGAGTTTCAGCAAGGGGGCGGCCTGCGTTCGACAAAGCGAAATCATCATTCTATAGTGGAATATGGAATGGATTCGGTTCGCGGGAGAATGGCGGGAAACGATACCGACATGCGGGATGGAACCGTGGCAAGGAGCAAAATATTTGCATGGTACGACTCCGCGGGTAGCGAAGAAAGCAAAGTGTGATTACGGTACAAGGAAAACATTTGAAGGAGAACATATGCTTAAGAAATTCAATTTGGAAACCCAGTTCAACGATGTCATCAATATCACCGATCAAGTCAAGGCTGTCGTCGCGGAAAGCGGCGTCCAGGAAGGGACTTGCATCGTCTACAATCCCCATACCACCGCTTCTCTGGCTGTAACTTCCTTTTGGGATCCGAAAGGGTTCGAGGATTTGCAGGATGAGATTTGCCGCCTGATTCCGACGAAAGTCGATTTCAAGCATCAGCACGATACGCCGCAGGACGCAGCCGGACATGTCAAGTCGGCGATTGTCGGCATCAGCATGCCGTTCATCGTGTCCGAAGGCAAGTTGCTGGTTGGTAGTTCTCAAGGGATTTTCTTTCTGGAGTTCGACGGCCCTCGCAAACGGCAGTTCTACGTGAAGGTCGCGGAAGGCTGAGGCCCGGTGCAGGCATGTGAACGGCTGTGAATGCCGCGATGCCCGATGCGACTGTCAATGGTCATGCTTGGCGGGCTTCGCCTGGTGCGCGGTGTTGTTCAAGGAGAATACTGAGATGAAGAAGATCATACTGGACTGCGATCCTGGAATGGACGATTCAATGGCGATTGTGATGGCGGCGAAGTGTCCCGACGTGGAATTGCTGGCCATAACGACGGTCAACGGCAACTACCCGGTCGAGGTAACGTCCATGAACGCCCTCAAGGTATTGGAGCTGCTTGGCCGGACCGATATTCCCGTAGCCCGCGGCATGTCGCTGCCGATGGTCCGGGAATGCCCCTCCGATCCGTTTACCCATGGCGAGGATGGCCAGGCGGGGGCGAACTTGCCCCAGCCGCAGACTCCGTTGTGCGGACTGCATGCGGTGAATTTGATCATTGACCGGGCAAAGAAATATCCGGGGGAGGTGACTATCGTCGCCACCGGTCCATTGTCCAATGTCGCCATGGCACTGCGCATGGCTCCGGAGATTGGCCCGATGATTAAAGAAATCATCGCGATCAGCGGTGCGTTCGGCTTGAACAGATATGCGTTCCTCAACGCCACCGGGGATACCCCCCAAAGTGAATGGAACGTTTATGTCGATCCCGAAGCGTCTCGGCTGGTCTATGGAAGCGGCGTGCCGTTCACTGCGATTGGATTGGACGTGGCGACATACTTTGACGTGGATTTCAGCGACGCGGACATCGCCGAACTTGACGCTTCCAAGAACCGGGAGGCGTGGTTCCTGTCCAATGCGATTCAGTTCGTGAGAGGGCGCGGCTATGACGCCTACTGCACCTGT
>JAXEWB010000069.1:0-39679 GCA_034114085.1 Sphaerochaetaceae bacterium
CAAGGATGGTTATCTTGTCGTGGACAACGGCAAGATCGTTGCCTTCGGACAGGGTCCCTTCCAGTGTCCTCAGATCTCATCGTCT
This sequence comes from Sphaerochaetaceae bacterium, assembly GCA_034114085.1. GTDB lineage: Bacteria > Spirochaetota > Spirochaetia > Sphaerochaetales > Sphaerochaetaceae > Spiro-02. The sequence continues at coordinate 86 of JAXEWB010000069.1, forward strand.
ACCGTTGTTGATTGCCATGGGCTGTACCTTTCGCCGGGGTTCGTGGATATCCATACCCACGGAGCGGGTGGCGCCGACTTCATGGATGGTTCGGTGGATGCCATCATCACAGCGGCGCGGATGCATCTCAAGCATGGTACCACGACATTGCTCCCGACGACGCTGACCAGTTCTGACGACGATCTCTATGCGACGATTGACAACTTCAAGAAAGCGCGGGATTGTCGCGATGACATGCCCCATCTTGAAGGGCTGCATCTTGAAGGCCCGTATTTCTGTGAGCAGGAAAAGGGCGCGCAAGATAGCCGTTTTCTCCTCATCCCTAAAAAAGAGCATTATATGCCGATTGTTGAATACGGTGAAGGCTCCATAGTGCGATGGTCGCTGGCGCCGGAGTTGCCCGGCGCGCTTGAAATGGCTGATACGCTTGTCCCGATGGGTATCAGGCTTTCCGCCGCCCATACCGCCGCGACATACGATGAAATCAGCGCGGGGTTCGACCATGGCATCGCCCACCTGACCCACTTCTATTCAGGCATGTCGACGATTGTGCGGAAACAGGGGGTGCGTATTCTCGGCGCGGTCGAGGCCGGTTATCTGATCGACGGCATGACATTGGAAGTGATCGCCGACGGGATGCATCTTCCCCCTGAACTGCTGAAGCTGATTTTCAAAAACAAAGACCATACGAAGATATGCGCCTGTACCGACAGCATGCGCGGTGCGGGAATGCCGGAAGGCCCGTCGATACTCGGCGCGCTTTCTACCGGACAGCCGGTCGTCATAGAGGACGGTATCGCGAAGATGCCGGACCGGACCTGTTTCGCCGGGAGCGTCTGTACCGGGGATAGGCTGGTGCGGGTGTTGAGGGATGCGGCCGGTCTGCCCCTGTGGGAAGCTGTTCGGGCTACGTCCAGCCTGCCCGCCGAGTTCATGGGTTTCGGGGAGAAGACTGGGGCCATCGCCATAGGCAAGCAGGCCGATCTGGTGTTGTTTGATGAATCGATCTCAATTCACAACGTATATGTCGGCGGCGTGGAATGCGCCGTCTGACGAGGAGGATGAACATATGCATATTTCTATTTCCATCAGTCCGACGCCCCAGGAACTGGGTGCCGCGGCCGCCAAGAAAATCTCCGCTTTGCTGAATGACGCCATAGCCAGGAAAGGGGCGGCGAGGATTATATTGTCCACCGGCGCAAGCCAGTTCGAGACGATGGACGCACTGACCCGTGAGCCGGTTGACTGGACGAAGGTCGAGATGTTCCATCTTGACGAGTATGTCGGGTTGCCCGAAAGCCATATCGCCAGTTTCCGGAAATATCTCAAGGAACGGTTCGTGTCGAAGTTGCCGCTCAAGGCCGCCTATTTCGTCAATGGGGAAGGCGATGTCGAAAAGAACATCGCGGAACTGACGAAGAAGCTTCGCGAGGCTACCGTGGATGTCGGTGTTATCGGCATCGGTGAGAACGGACATATCGCGTTCAACGACCCCCCCGCTGATTTTGAGACCGATGTGGCTTACAAAGTCGTGGATCTCGACGACCGGTGCAAGCGACAGCAGGTAGGTGAAGGATGGTTCGCTACGGTCGCCGATGTGCCGAAGCAGGCTATCACCATGTGCCCGAAGCAGATCATGTCCTGCGAGCATATCGTTTCCTCAGTTCCCCATGCGGTGAAGGCCGAGGCTATCTACAACACCTTGACCTGCAAGGTCGATCCGAAAATCCCCGCCACATTGATGAAGACGCATCCCGATTGGAATCTGTTCATCGACGATGCATCGGCTCAACGGCTGTTCGCGCTATAATCGTTTTGGGAGTGGACGCTTTGTTTTGTTGACAACTAGTCTCTTCGGCGGACGGCGATATCCTTGCCGCCGTGCCGGAGAGTCTATTTCTCAGTCCCGCCTGTACTTGTCGTGAGTCGTTGTCGTTTTCTGCCGTTGTCCGTCTGTAGGTTTTGGGCATGTTGTCCGAGATGGCCGAATTCTAAGATTCGGCCCGGCAAAAACAAGGAACTCACATGCATGGATATGTTGCATGCAGGCGACAAGGCCAAAATACGGACAACGGGAACTGTGTTCATACATTACGGCGGGGCAAGTACCGGATATACTCTTTACGTATTGCTTTTTCGGTGTCTCTGATGAAACGCAGCTGTGCGAAACTATATGTTGCGTGATATCGTATCTTTCCTTTTCTTTCGTTTGATTTTTCTTTTCTGGCTTTTTAGAGAAAAAGTTGATACAATACTCCCTGGAGGAGTCGTTGGGCTACGGATGATATCCTTGTGGCTTGTTTGCTGTATCGACGATAAGACACTGCCAAATGGGGCTTCCATACCAAGGGCGAGATGGTGATATGAATAAAAAAGCTATTTCATTGGTCGGTTTTAACACTCGGGACGAAATCGCCGCCTGCATTGAGGCGTATCCGGAAGCCCGGTTTGAACTCGCCTATAATATGGACGAGGGGTTTTTGGAAGAAGTCGCCCCATTGATCGCCGGCAGGGTGGTGTCATTGCATGCCTGTTCTCCGTTGGAACCCTATTTCCCCAATTTCGGAAGCGCGGATTCTGAAGTCATTGAGGAAAGCGAAGCTATGTTGATGCGTAGCGCCCGGACTGCGTTGCGTTTCGGCGCCGACATCATGGTCCTGCATCCCGGTTATCTGACCGATCGACGGGTCAGTTCCAATTACGCTGGTCGCGTCCAGTTGATGAAAGGCCCTGAATTCCAAGAATACATCGGAAGGCGGAATGGATATATCGCCCGGAAGGATATCCTGGATACAACGGGGTATCACCGCCATTTCTCCATAATGGTGGAACATGTCGCGAAGATTTCCGAACGGCTCCGTGAAATGGGAATCACCTTGGCGGTTGAGAATCTCAACCCCCGCGCCGGATACCTGTATATGCAGCCCGATGAACTGGAAATGTTTCCTCCCCAACTTCGTTTCTGCCTTGACGTGGGGCATTTGTGGGTATCACATTTTGTGTTTGGATTTGAATTCCTTCCCGCTGTGGAGCGGATGCTTGGCTCCGGTCGCGTCGTATCCCTGCATCTGCATTCCAATCCTTCCGACGGCGAAGTCCTTGAAGATTCCCATGACGATTTCCATGCTTTTGGTTTTCCCGCCGGTGAGATCATTCATCTCGCCAAGGACCTTCCTGTGAACTTGGTCCTTGAAACGCTTCGCAATCCTGTTGAAAACGCAATTTTCTTGGATGAATTGCTTGCACTTCGCTAGATACGATTCTTCGTTTGTTTGCTTTTGTGCGGTTGCAAAATAAAAAAGAACAGAAAAAGAAAATTTTTCTTGTGAAATGTAAAATATCGGAATATACTGATACGAGGAAATACTTCGATGGTAGAAAACCTTGTTACCATGCGCTGGTCGTGGACAGTACGCTATACGATCCTGACTGGGTGTTGTCGTAATCGGGCTGGGTCGAAGCGAGACTAGCCCGATGTCGGGCTTTCATGGTATATGTGAGGAGGAATGTGATGAAAAAGACAATTGCTGTGCTTTTGATGCTGGTTGCCTTGACCGGGCTGGTATTCGCTCAGGGAGCGGCGGAAGCCAGCGCCACTGGCGGGACCGGCAAGCTGACCATCTATAGCGCCGCGTCGGAGGGCGAGGCTGAAAAGCTCGCCGCGAAATTCAATGAGCTGCATCCGGAAATCAAAGTGACTATCATTCGCGCTGGCTCCGGCGACCTGGTGACCCGCGTCAAGACCGAATGGCCGAAGCCGGAAGGCGACGTCATCCTGCTGATGGGCACTGAGAACCTTGACCAGATTTATGACATGTTGCAGCCGTACAAGTGCGCCAACCACGATGCGTTCGCTCCGGAAAACCGCGATGGCGCCGACGTTCCGAAGTACTATGGCACTTCCATGCCGTTGCAGGCGATCATGTACAACACCAACATGCTGTCAAAGGCCGACGCACCCAAGTCATGGAAGGATCTCGCCGACCCGAAATACAAAGGCGAGATCGTCCTTGGAAATCCCGCGTCCTCCGGTTCTTCCTATGCCCAGCTGTACATGATGTACAAGCTCTATGGCATGGATTTCGTGGCCGATGTCGTGAAGAACGCCACTTATGTAGCTTCTTCCACCGCCGGTCCTGACTCCGTCGCCCGCGGCGAATATGCCATTACCGTAACTGGTGAAGCGAATATCGCCAAGAAGATCGACGCCGGCGATCCCGTCGCCTATGTGCTTCCTGAGGAAGGAACCGGCCACCGTGTCGAAGGCTCCGCCATCCTCGCCAATAGCGCGAACCTTGATTCCGCGCAGAAGTTCATTGACTTCATGACGAGTGACGAAGCGTTTGTAATCGTCCGTGACGAATGCTTCCGCCGTCCGATCTCCACTGCGATTTCTGGACCGAAGCATCTGCCTGATCTCGTCGACATGACGTTCTTCCCCTATGATGCGAAAGAGGCCGCCAGCCTGAAGAAGGAATTGGTGACCAAGTTCAACGGGTTGCTGTAGCGGACTGATTTTTTCAGGGGACTTGCCGAGCGATGCCGACAGGTCCCTTTTTTCTTGTGTGGATGATGGGTATCTGTCGGTGGTGTTGCGCTGTACGCCTTTCCGCCGTATTTCTGTGCGGGGAGCAAGCTTTCAGCGGCATGCTGCGGATGCCCCCTTTGACACAAATATTTTTGCGATACATTTTTCAGGAGACCAGCCAGATGAGCCAGAATTTGACGTACGAAGCGGTGAACAAGATATATGACGAGAAGGGGAAGAATCCCGTACATGCATTGAAGGATGTTTCTTTTACCATTAACGCAGGAGAGTTGTTCTGCCTGCTGGGTCCCTCCGGATGCGGCAAGACGACGTTGCTTCGCAGTACTGCGGGTCTGGAGACTATTTCTTCGGGCAAGATGCTGTATGGAGATGTCGATATCTCCACCATTCCGCCGTACAAGCGGAATATCGGCATGGTCTTCCAAAGTTTCGCACTGTACCCCCATATGACGATTTTTGAGAACGTGGCCTACGGGCTGCGTGTCAGGAAGACTCCTGAAGCCGATGTCAAGCGCAAGGTGACGGAGGTCATGGAGCTCGTCGGACTCCAGGAGGAGCTGAAGCGCAATCCAAGCCCTACGGGTTTGTCCGGCGGTCAGCAGCAGCGCGTCGCTATCGCCCGTGCGCTGGTCTATGATCCTGACATTCTGCTGCTGGATGAGCCGCTCGCCAACCTTGACGCGAAGCTCCGGCGCTATATGCGTGCGGAAATCCGCCGCATCCAGAAGGCGACGAACATCACCACCATCTTCGTCACACACGACCAGGAGGAGGCGATGGCTGTAGGCGACCGGCTCGCGGTCCTCCGCAAGGGCATTGTAGAACAGATCGGTACTTCCGATGAGCTGTACACACAGCCGAAGAACGCCTTCGTCTCGAACTTCATCGGCAAGATGAATTTCTTTTCGTCCTCCATCTCCAGTATGGAAGCCGGTGCTGCGCTCTGCAAGGTTCACGGTACGGATCTCGTCATTCCCGTCGATAAGGCGCATTGCCACGCTGGGCAGCTACCGGTCGGCGCCGATATCCTTGTGGGCGCCCGCCCTGAAATGCTGGTAGTGTCAAAGGAACCTGTCGCCCAAGGTGTCAAGGGTACCGTGAAGATCATCCAGCACCTGGGTCAGTTCGTCCGGTATGAGGTTGAGCTTGCGTCTTCCATCTCCGAGACTATTTTTGAAATCGACATGCCGGGGATGGTTCCGAATGTGAAGGAGCATGACGACGTATATGTCAGCGTAAAGCCCGGAGTGGCCTCGCTGTTCTCCAAGGAGGGACGGGAATGAAGAAGACGACGGGTCCCTCCATGGAGGTGATCGGGGCGGAGAGCAGGACGAAGCGTTTTTTCCAGAAGGATTTCACCCAGTATCTTGTCTTCGCCGTACCGATGATCTTCCTTGCCATTTTTCTGCTGTATCCGATGCTGACGACGTTGGTCCGGGCTTTCATGGCTCCCGCAGACGACCTTGCGTTCCATGGGTTCAGCTTGGAAGGTTTCAAGCAGTTCGCCACTTCCCGGCTATACCGCAAGAGTCTCTACAATTCTTTCGTGGTATCCGTCAGCGTAACGTTGTTGACGTTGGCCATCGGGATACCGATGGGCTATTTCGTGGCCCGGGTAAAGATGCCCGGCAAGAACCTCATCCTGTCCCTCGGAATTCTTCCCGTCATTATGCCGTCGTTCGTCGGGGCGTTCACCTGGGTCATCCTGATGGGGCGCAACGGTATCGTCAGGGTGTTCCTCAACTGGCTGTTGTCGCCGTTTGGAATCACGGTTCCCAGTATCTACGGCATGTTCGGCATGATTCTGTGCATGACGTTGACCTACTATCCGTTCGTGTTCCAATTAGCCTATGGCGCGTTCGCTTCCGCCAACCCGCTGTTGGAGGAGGCCGCCATGCTCATGGGGGCGAAGAAGGGCCGGATATTGCGGACTGTCACATTTCCGCTGGTATTGCCGAGCCTCGGTGCCGCCGCACTGCTGGTGTTCGTCCGCGCCATCGGTAACTTCGGCATTCCCGCGATGATCGGCGGAGACACCTATGTGCTGCCCACGTTGATTTATTTCGAGGTGAACGGTTTCTGGAACATCAACGGCGCTTCATCGATCGCTGTTGTGAACGTTCTGATCACGGCAATCGTGCTATGGGCCCAGAAGTATATGGTCAGCAAGCATGAATATGAAACGATTTCCGCGTCCCGTTCCGAGATGAAGCTGCATGAAGGCAAGGCGATTAAGATTATCGCCATGGTTTTCTGTCTGATTATCTTGATCGCCTCCCTGCTGCCGCAGGTGACGATCATCATCATGTCGTTTTTCACCAAATGGGTAGGGCTGTTCCCTGAGGGCTTCACGCTCCAGAACTACATACGGATTCCCAAGTATTCGCACAGAGAGCTTTTCAACTCGTTCTACCTCTCAATTCTCGCGACATTGCTCTGCGCGGTGCTGGGGAGCCTGGTCGCTTACATCACGGAACGTAAGAAGCCGAAGGGAGCGGCCTTGCTCGATTTGTCGGTCATGGCTCCGTTCATCCTTCCAGGGACGGTCGTTTCAATCGCCTTGCTTTCCGCGTTCAGCGGCAGCAGCGCGATTCGTCTGACAGGTACGTATACAATCATCGTCATTTCCTACATGATTCGCCGTACCCCGTATGTCTACCGTTCCGTAGCGGCGAGTCTGACGCAGCTCAATCCTTCCCTGGAGGAAGCCTCGACGATTATGGGCGCGTCTTGGTTCTACACGTTCAGGAAGGTCAGCGTTCCGTTGATTCTTCCGGCGATTATTTCCGGTTCAATCCTGACGTTGACTACCTTGTTGCAGGAGTTGAGCACCACGATCCTGTTGTACAGCGGTCGTACCCGTACCGTGCCGATTCAGATTTACGGCGCGGTCGCCGACGGCAAGCTCGGTGAGGCGAGCGCCTTGTCCGTCGTGCTGCTCGTCGTGGTCTTCGCGATCGTCTACGGTATGAACAGGTCGCAGGGCAACAAGATGTCGTCCGCTTTCAAGATGGGCTGATGTTTCTCCTTGTTTGTTCCTTGATGGGTGTCGTACAGGTTCGTCAGACTTGTTCGGCACCCTCTTTGTCTGCCAGGTGAAGATTTGTGTGTCGATTTCTCGCATCCGTCTGGATATAGTGTGTGATGCCTGATATGGGCGATGCGAGCGATGACGGCGGTCTGAGCAGTACTTCCGCAATGCCAGTGATATGGACGATGTTAGTTGTGTGGGCGTCCCCGGTAGTAAGAAAAGTCCCGCCCTGAAATCCCGATGAAACAAAGCCGGTGAAGTAGGTTTTGGAGGCTGTATGAAAGATTTAAGGCTGTACCGTGAACTTTATGCCCGGGAGCTGAAAGACAATATCCTCTCATACTGGTTGCCCCGTTGTCTCGACGAGGTCAATGGCGGATATTTCAACTGCTATGACAATTCCGGCAGGAATCTGGTCGGTACGGACAAATATACGTGGAGCCAGGGGCGTTTCGCATGGATGTTCAGCAAACTCGCCACCACGACGGCGGATCTGTTTTCCTCCGCGGAACGTTCCCGCTTTCTTGCATTGGCGAAGAACGGCGCTGACTTCCTCATGTCCCATTGCCTGTTGGGGCGCGATGACTGGCGTTGTACGTTTCTGATGGATGAGACAGGGAGGGCGAAGCCTGTTTCCGACGGAATGCCGCTGGATTCCAGCGTCTACGCCGACTGCTTCGTCGTGGCGGGGCTCGCCCGGTACGGGCTTTCCAGCGGCGATGTCGCGGCATATGACTTCGCGAAGACACTGTACCGCTCGATTCTCCGGCGGATTGATGAAAAACAGTTCAACACCTTGCCGTATCCTCTTTCTCAGGAATACCGGGCGCACGGCATCCCCATGATCCTCGACAATATCACCAAGGAACTGTACGATGCGGCTCTGGTTCTGGACGCGCAATACTGCGATGCGTTGAAAGCGAACCTTGAACGGTTCTCGTCTGACGTTCTGGAACATTTCGCCGATGGCTCCAACGTCATCCACGAAGTAATCCGAAGCTCCGACAATGAGTTCATCCCCAATTTGCTCGGTATGCACGCAAACCCCGGCCATACCATCGAGGATATGTGGTTCATTGCCGATTCAGCTCGGATTCTCGGAAGAGAAGACATGATTCCCCGTGTATGCGCCATCGTCAGAAGGGCGCTGGAGATTGGATGGGATGCTCAATTCGGAGGAATCCTCCATTATGCGGCGGTCGGCGGGGGGGAGCCTGTCGATGATGGCTCCAATCCACCGGCGGTCGAAGCCGAACCGATGTTCCGGCAGGTGGTCTCCGGCTGGGGGGACAAGCTCTGGTGGGTGCATTCCGAAGCGTTGTATACGACGATGCTCTGTTATCATCTTTCCGGCGACGAAATCTTTCTGCAATGGCATGATAGGGTACGAGGGTATGTGTTCAGCCATTTCCCGAATCCCGACAAAGAAGTAGGCGAGTGGTTGCAGATACTTCGCCGGGACGGGACGCCTGAGGACAAAGTCGTGGCGCTGCCGGTAAAGGATCCTTACCACATCACCCGGAATTTGATTTTGCTGGTGGAGCTGCTGGAAATCATGCAGGGAAAGGTCTGAGCCTTCTGCTGTTATCTTGATAACTACCAATATATTGTAGGTTGATTTGTAAAATGAGTATCAACCGTCTATATATTGAATGGTAATGGCCTCCATGGATCTCATTGAAAAATATTTCTGGCCATTATGGAAAAACGTTCTTCATCCCCTTGAGGCTTGGCTGACCAACTACTGTTTCGGGAGCGCGGTACCCGTGGCACGTTTACAGTCTATGTAGTCGGGGTTCGGATTGCCGTTCTATCTGTTCAAGGACGGAAAGGCATTCACCATCGTCAAGGTTTTTTCGTAAAGATGAAAGTGCTTTAGGAAAGACTGATGTCAAGTTCTTGATGATGGAATCTGTGAGCTTGGGGGCATCCCATATGGAAAGGAAATCTTGACGGACAAGCCTGTCTATCCTCCGTTCTCCATTGGTCGACATAGCCATGTCAGTGGAAAGTTCCGGATATAGTGTCGTACTGACAAGATCATACGCCGGAGCAAGGACGGGACTCGCCGCTCCATGTGAATAGAGCAGGGAGAAGTTTTTTGCATGTGCGTCACAATTTCCAATCAGATAATTGAACACCATAAGCGTCAGGACTTGGAATACAGACATAGCTGGCAAAGCTGAATAGCGTACCAACAATGGTAGTATTCGATTGTAGCCTGGCCCGCCGTCTTCCTCGTATTTCCTTTCAGGCGCGATTGCCAAAGCCTGGCAGAGATCTTCCTGATGCAGTCTTTCGATTTTTCCATCGGTCCATATCCTGTCATAACGGGCCATGACCAACGTGCGATGCTTTCCGAAATGAATCAATTGAGCATCTGGTACTGGGATGCCACAAGCCTCCGCAAGTTTAAGGCAAACATATTCGTTGCTTGATACTTTGCTGTCGGGTTTGATGATGTGGGTCGAAGGGGAACCTTGCAATGGAAGCTGCCATTTGCCGTCGACAAGGGCGAGGGGAAGCTTCTGTTGCGCTCCGGCCAAGGACAGGCGCAGACCTTTTCTCCCGGTGAGAAGCGGTCTGACGGCGATATCATCAATCATTGTTTCAATATCTTTCACAGCAAGAGGTTCATATTGGTTTTGCGTCTCTGGATATTGAGTACCTTCTTCAAGCAATGTCACTGCCCCGGCGCATTCGCCGCCAAGAAGCGTAAGGAGTTTGAATGTGCTTGTTTCAGAAACATGGAGTTGATTTGCGATACGGGTTTTCATGTCTCCATCTGGCAATAAACCGCTGAAGAACGGCATACAGTTTTTCTCTGGGTATTCAGTCCCCAAAATGGGAAGGGACAGTGAAAGGGAGCGTGTGGCGCTTGGCATATATGAAAATACGATACCTCTATCTGGCGTACTCTGGAGAGTTCCTATTTTTTCCCCGCACAAATAGACATCCAATATCATTGCGCCTCCATATCCATTCGGTCGTCTCGTACTGAAAGATGGAGGTCCATTCCCAACAGGGTGACGACCCGCAGGACTTTGTCTATTTCCAGGGTCGGTTTGCTGTTTTCCAAATCAGAAAAAAACCTGGTTCCAACACCGCAGAGCAATGCTGCATCCGCCTGTTTCAACCCCAATGCTTTCCGGCGTCGCTTGATGAGCTGTGATAATGTCGGTAGCGTGTCGATATCGTACATATATGCAGCATATATTCCTGAACGGGAAAATACAAGACTATGTTTCATAGATATAGTGAATAATATTACCGTTCGGGAATATTATTATGTTACATTGCTAGAATTGGATAAAAGATTCCCGAACGGGAATGATATGCTCCAAAGACCGCATGTCATGTATTGCGGATTTTACAATATCCGATGTATCCAGAAGTCCTGGCCGGTTCCGAACTATATATTTGCAAGGATGATGACGTCATTTCCGCTTTGAAACGCCGAGGATGCGCTTTGTCTTCGTGGTTCGGAGTTCCTGACGTTCGATATGTTCTGTTCAGGATGGGGGCTTCACCGATGACTTGCGTTCCTCGGTATCCCGTAGGAGCGATATCCTGCTCGTGGAAGGCTGCCGGTCATTTCCAAACGGGCGTTAGATGTTCTGTTCATCATCAGAAAATCTGGTTGTCAGCTCTTTTTCCATCATCTCCCGCAATATCGCGTTCATTCGTGTCTGATAACCCTTGCCGTCTTTTTTCAGCCATGCCACGACATCGGCGTCCAGTTTGCGATTGACGGCTACTTTGCGCGGTTCGTATACGGCATGAAAGCCGGAGAAGTCCTTGATTTCCGGGATGTCGGAGAAGTCAATGTCTGAATCCCTGATGTTTTTCCTCGCGATACCAGCCTAGCATTGGAGGCATGGGAAAGATATGCCCCGTTGAGTATATGCTACATGAGGTATTGCGTAAATTTTCACCATATGCTTCATGCCGGCTTGATATTTCCCGCAGTCGAGAAAAATCTTGTTCCTGTACTGCGGAACGCTATTATTTACATCAAGTATAGTTTTTCTTCGTCGTATCAACGTCGATAAGGGGCGCATGGAACGCTTTCCATCTGAAAATACCGCAAGAATTATAAAACCAACGCCTTGGGATTCTGCTATCCTATATAGGAAAGGAGGGCGGTGATGGGTGAACAGTCGGTCATCCGCATTGAAGCGGTCATTGACTTCATTGAGAATAACCTTGACGGCAAATTGGACTTGTCCATGGTCGCGTCCGCCGTCCACTGCTCAAAGTACCATGTGCACCGGTTGTTCACGAATACCGTTGGAATGACGATCCACGACTATGTGGTGCGGCGGCAGCTTACCGAAGCGGCGACGCTGCTGGTGTTTTCCGACAAGCCCGTCATCGAGATCGCATTGGCCTGCGGATATGAAAGCCAGCCGGCGTTCACGGTGGCGTTCAAGGCGATGTACAAGGCGCCGCCCGCTGAATATCGCGAGCGACAGGAGTTCTATCCATTGCAACTACCGTTCTCATTGCACAGGAATGCGCAGGCCGCGGCCCTTTCAAAGTCTCGGATTCGTTTGGCTGAATCGACGGATATTCCCGCGTGGATGAACTTTGTGCGCATAGTGATCGACGGCTATCCTCATCTTGATGAGATGGAATATCTGCAAAAACTTACCAATTGCATAGCTAGAAAGAATGCCTTGATTCTGGAGGACGAAGATGTCGTCGTCTGTTGCATGGCGTTTTCCGATGATACGGGAAGCATTGATTTTTTTGGCGTGCATCCCCAATACCGCAACCAAGGGGTTCTGGAGCTATTCGTAGAACGCCTGACGGAGGATTTCCTTCCGGACCGTGAGATCAGCACGACGACATATCGTGAACATGACGCGGCGGATACGGGCTATCGGGATGCGCTGAAACGGCTCGGTTTCGTTGAAAAAGAGCTATTGGTTGAATATGGATATCCCACCCAGCGATTTGTACGCGTCTCACAGACAAGGCGGTCATGACGAATGACGACCCCGGAACAAACACATCATTGGAAAAGAAAAACGATTCTGTTCCTCATCAGCCAGTGCGTCACGCTTTTTGGCTCGACCCTCGTGCAGATGGCGATTGTCTGGTATGTGACCCTCGGCACCTCGTCCGGCGCATGGGTCGCGGCGTTCAGCGTCTGCTCCTACCTCCCGCAATTTTTTGCTTCGTTCGTCGGGGGCGTATGGGCCGACAGGTATGACCGCAAGGCGTTGATTATCGGGGCGGATCTGACGATCGCCGCCGTAACGCTCGTCATGATGCTGGCGATACCACGCATCGCGGATGAATCTGTTCTCCTGGGCGGACTCCTTGTCATGTCGGTGTTGCGTTCCGTCGGCGCGGGAATCCAGACACCCGCCGTGAACGCCGTCATCCCTCAGCTTGTACCGGAGAGCCAGCTCATGAGGTTCAACGGCATCAACGCGACGATGCAGTCCTTGGTTCAATTTGCGGCGCCTGCGGCGGCCGGCGCCGTACTTACGGTCGGTACACTGCGCTTCACGCTTTCGATGGACGTCGCGACGGCGCTGTTGGGAACGGGTGTTTTTTGCTTCGTGAAGCTTCCCCGGCAGGAAGAGGCGTGCGAACGGACATCTCTTGGCGCAGATATGGGCATGGGCCTCCATTACGCCTTTTCGGACAAGATGATTGGAAAGCTGTTGGCCGTCTACGGACTGTTTACGTTCCTCTGCGTTCCAGCCGGTTTTCTCGCCGGCCTTTTCGTGAGCCGTGTGTACGGTACCGCATACTGGTATCTGACCGCGGTAGAACTGGCTGGTTTCTTGGGGATGATGGCCGGTGGGCTGCTGATCAGCGCGTGGGGCGGCCGCACAAGGCATGTGACGACGCTCCTGGTCGGGCTGACCGTTTTTGGCGCGATGGCGATCGGCATGGGCTTGTCTGCCAATTTCATCGTATATCTTGTATTGATGATGATGTATGGAATTGCGTTGACGACGGTCCAGACGGCGATGACGACGTTGGTCCAACAAAAGACGGCGCCTGCGATGCAAGGGCGCGTTTTGGGATTGCTTGGTTCGCTGTATGCCGGATGCATGCCGGCCGGCATGGCGGTATTCGGTCCGATGGCGGATGTCGTTCCCTTGCGGTGGATGATGATTGGTTCTGGCGTATCGTTGATGTTGCTCGCGATGTTTCTCCGCTTCGACCGCCATTTTTCTGGCGATGGCAACTCGTTTTTGAAACGGTAGAGCCTGTCTGTATCGGATGTCTTGCTGTGTTTTTGAAGTTTGATGGGATATTCTGAATATTTTTACTTGCATTTGTGAAAATTTATGCATAAATACTAGTCAAAGTACATGATTGTTGTATAATTATACCAACTTTATTAGAGCGGTATAGGAGAATGCGACAATGAGCGGAACCAAAGTCAAGGCTGGTGTCATCGGAGCTACAGGGTATGCGGGAAGCGAGCTGGTCCGTCTGCTGTGCCGGCATCCGCAGGTTCAATTGGTCTACGCCGGTTCCCATTCCTATGCGGGAAAGGTGTTCTCCGATATCTACCCGAACATGAAAGGGGTCTGCGACCTTGTGTTGGACGATGACAATATCGCCAACGCCGCCGAGGTTTGCGAGGTTCTGTTCCTTGCGTTGCCCGCTGGTATCGCTTCAAATCAGGTCACTGCGGAGCTGTTGGAGAAATGCGTTGTCATCGACCTCGGAGCCGACTACCGGTTGAGCGATGTCCAGACCTATGAAGCATGGTACAAGGTCAAGCATGGTTCGGAGGATTTGCTGGGACAGGCCGTGTACGGGCTGTGCGAGCTTCATAGGGAGCGGATCGCCGACAGCCGCCTGATCGCCAATCCTGGTTGCTATACGACTTGTTCAATCCTTTCCCTGGCTCCTTTGCTCAAAGACGATTTGATTGAGCCGGAGAGCATCATTATCGATGCGAAGTCCGGAGTGTCCGGCGCAGGACGGTCGGAGAAGCTCGGTTCCCTTTACTGTGAATGCAACGAGAACATCAAGGCGTACGGGGTCGCCTGCCATCGGCATACTCCCGAAATCGAGGAACAGTTGTCCTGGGTCGCCAGCGGCGGGAAGTCGGGCAAGGGAATTGTGTTGCAGTTTACGCCGCACCTTGTTCCGATGGACCGGGGTATTCTCGCCACCTGCTATGCGAAGCTCAAGGAAGGGGTAGACGCCGAGCGCGTGTCGCAGGTTTATCGGAGCTGCTATGGGGGAGAACGGTTCATCAGGGTCTTGGGCGAAGGAAACCTGCCCGAAACACGCTGGGTCAAGGGAAGCAATCGCTGTGATATCGGATGGAAGCTTGACAGCCGTACCGGACGTATCATCGTCGTTGGTGCGATAGACAATCTGGAGAAGGGCGCCGCCGGGCAGGCGGTGCAGAACATGAACATCTGTTTCGGCCTGGACGAAGACACGGGACTGGACGCCGCCGCTTCGTTTCCCATGTAACGGATGGCGAATCAGAGAACCATAAGGAATACGACATATGAAGATGATTGAAGGCGGGATTACCGCCCCCCAGGGATTTTTAGCCAATGGTATCGCCGCGGGCATCAAGAAACGGAAGAAGGACATGGCGGTACTGGTCAGCGAGATTCCCGCCCAAGCTGCGGGAGCCTTTACAACGAACAAGGTCAAGGCCGCACCCGTTCTTTGGGACAAGCAGTTGGTCGATAGCGGCAAGCCGATGGTCGCGATCGTGGTCAACAGCGGCAACGCCAACGCCTGTACCGGTGAACAGGGGCTTGCCGATACGCAGGCTATGGCGGCGCAGGCCGCCGAGTTGCTCGCTGCGCAGAGCCGTGAAGCAAGCACCGATCAAGTGCTTGTCTGTTCCACCGGCGTCATCGGGGTGCCGCTTCCGATGGATACGGTAAGAAAAGGCATCAGGACTTGTATGAAGGGGCTGTCGAAGGAGCCCGAAGCGGCTGTGGCGGCGGCCGATGCGATCTGTACGACTGATACTTTCCGCAAGGAGGTCGCCGTCGAGGTCGAAATCGACGGCAAGCCGGTACGGATCGCCGGCATGGCCAAGGGATCGGGGATGATTCATCCCAATATGGCGACGATGCTGTCATTCATTACCACCGACGCGGGAATTTCGGCGGCTGTTCTCCAGGAATTGTTGGGGACGACGATTATCGATACCTACAACATGATTTCGGTGGACGGCGATACCTCGACCAACGATACCGTACTGGTGCTGGCCAACGGATGCAGCGGTGTGGAGCTTCAGAAGGGGACTCCGCAATGGGAAGCGTTCTGCGAGGCGTTTACCTATGTGCATACATTCCTTGCGAAGGCGATCGTCCGGGACGGCGAGGGGGCGGGCAAGTTTATCGAAGTTACCGTTAGCGGCGCGAAAAGCGTCGGGGACGCACGGATTCTGGCTCGTTCCGTGGTCAGCTCCAGTTTGGTGAAGGCGGCTTTCTTTGGCGCCGACGCGAACTGGGGGCGTATCCTCTGCGCCATGGGTTACAGCGGAGCGGATTTCAATCCAGCGGGAACGGAGCTTTCCTTTGCCAGTGACAAGGGAATGATCGTCGTGGTCAGCAACGGCGAGCCTGTTGTCTTTGACGAACAATTGGCGAAAAAGATCCTGCTGGAGAAGGAAGTCGCCGTTCTGGCGGGGCTGAACGACGGCGGCGCGACCGCTACGGCCTGGGGTTGCGACCTTTCCTACGAATACGTCCGGATCAACGGCGACTACAGGAGCTAGCGTATGGACATGCGACAGGAAATCCAAAAGGCCGAAGTATTGATCGAGGCGATACCGTATATCCGGCGGTTCGCCGGTACCATCGTCGTAGTAAAGTATGGCGGAAGCGCGATGGTGGATGAAAAACTCCGCAAATCGGTGATTCAGGACATCGCCCTGATGAAATACATCGGCTTGATGCCGGTGGTCGTCCATGGCGGAGGCAAGGAGATCACCAGCTTGCTCGACCGACTGGGCAAGGAAACGGTTTTTCTCGACGGGCTGCGGGTGACCGACGAAGAAACGGCCAAGGTCGCGGAGATGGTCCTTTCCGGTTCCATCAACAAGGCTCTGGTCGCTGATCTGGAAAGCGTGGGCATCAAGGCCGTCGGCATCAACGGCAAGGATGGGCGGACGCTGACAGCCCATAAGAAGCTCGATCCGAAGGGGAGGGACCTTGGTTTCGTCGGCGAGGTGGATCAGGTGGATACGGCGCTGATATCGACGTTGCTTGAGAACAACTTCGTACCTGTCGTCTCCCCGATCGGTATGGACGAATCAGGAAACACCTACAATATCAACGCCGACTATGCGGCAAGCGCCATCGCCGGAGCGCTTCATGCGCAGAAGCTGATCTTTCTGACCGATGTCGAGGGCATACTACGGGACAAGGACGACCCCGACACCATCATCCGCCGCTTGACGATCGACGAGGCGCTGGACTATATCAACGACGGTACGATCAAGGGCGGGATGATTCCGAAAGCACAGTGCTGTATCGACGGGATTATCAAGGGAGTCAAGAGCGTCCATATCCTGGACGGCCGGCTCGACCATAGCATCCTGCTGGAAATTTTCACGACCAAGGGCATCGGTACCATGATGACCCCGTCCGTGTATTCTGAGAAATAATGGAGGTTCCGCGATGAACAAGGAAGAACGCATATATGAACCGATGTCCGATATCGTGGCGCAGGGGCGGGAGGCCGTCATGCATACCTACTCCCAGTTTCCCGTGGCGTTTGTGTCGGGGCATGGGCGGACGCTGGTCGACGCCGACGGGAAGGAGTATCTCGATTTCGTCGCCGGTATCGCGGTGAATGCTTTGGGGTATGGTGATGAATCGCTGTCAGCCGCCCTCAAGCGCGTGATTGACGGCGGTTTGCTTCATTGCTCCAACCTCTATTGGAATCCGTACGCCGTTTCCGCGGCCCGGTTGCTCAAGCAGGCGTCCGGCATGGACAAGGTATTTTTCTGCAACAGCGGCGCCGAGGCGAACGAGGCGGCGTTGAAGCTGGCGCGGAAGTTCGGCCATTTGGACGGCGGGCATCGGACGGGAATCATCACCATGGAACATTCTTTCCATGGAAGGACCTACGGGGCGATCACCGCTACCGGCCAGGATAAGTACCACAAGGACTTCGACCCGCTGTTGCCCCGGATCAAATATGCGGCGTTCAACGATTTCAGCAGCGTGCTGGCGCAGGTCGATGACGATACTTGCGCGATTATGGTCGAGCCGATTCAAGGTGAGGGCGGTATCATCCCTGCCGATCCTGAATTTCTCAGGGCGCTGCGGACGCTGTGCGATGAACGGAACCTTCTGCTGATGTTCGACGAGGTCCAGTGCGGCATGGGCCGTTCCGGGCAACCGTTCGCCTGGCAGACCTATGGTGTCAAGCCCGATGTAATGACTCTCGCCAAGGCTCTGGCGGGCGGCGTCCCCGCAGGCGCCATGGTCGCCTGCGGCATTGCCGCGGATATCCTCCAGCCCGGCGACCATGCGGCTACGTTCGGCGGCAATCTGCTTGCCATGAGCGGTGCCTGCGTCATGCTGGAACGCCTGTTGGACGGCGGCTTGTGCGACCATGTTCGCGCTGTGAGCGCTTATTTCATCAAGGCTCTCCATGGCTTGCAGTCAAAATATCCCGCTATTGCGGTCGATGTCAGGGGACGCGGCCTGATGCTCGGCGTCCAGCTCACCGTTCCCCCGCGCATTGTCGTTGACGCGGCTATGGAGCGCGGCCTGCTGGTCGCTTCGGCGGGGTACGATGTACTGCGGTTCGTTCCCCCCCTTACTGTTACGACCGCGGAGGTCGATCAGGCCATGTCGATTCTGGATGATGTGTTCTCGACCTTGGTTCCTGATGAAAAATAGGGGGAGGGTCGTTGACATTCACTGGGGAAAGTAAGTAGTATCACGGCAAGAAACAAAGACGTTTCATCTCGTTTGGGGGTGGAGCGTCTTTTTTTTCTGCTCGGATAAAGCTTGCCCGGCGTCGTTGGACTCGCAACGCCGTATATTCATACTGTCGTTGTTCGTCCGTCTGGCTGGACAAACTTTCTCCTTCGCAGGGTTGTTGGTGGTAAAGCTTGCCCGGCGTCGTCGGAGCCGCAACGCAGTAGGGCTGAAGGGGAAGTTCGCCCGGTATGTTTTTCCTGTGTGGGGAGACGAGAGTTGTCCGAGCGGAAGTGGTTTCGTGAATGATTGGCTTGTCCGCCGTCAGTGTGCCGGCGAAGTTGTTGGAGGTACCCAGGTATGTGTGGATTCGTAGGAATGTTCGATGTCGAGGAGGGAACCGCGCAATATCGTGAACGCGTCCTTTCCATGTCGCGCAAGATTCGTCATCGGGGACCGGACTGGTCCGGCATCTATTGCGGCGAGGACACGATCATCAGCCATGAGCGACTGTCCATCGTAGACCCGCTCTCAGGCAAACAGCCGTTGTACAGCAAGGACGGGAAGCTTGTGCTGGCGGCCAACGGCGAAATCTACAACCATCAGGAGATTCGCAAGCGATACGACGGGACGGACGGCAAATACTATGAGTTCCTGACACAGAGCGACTGTGAAGTAATCCTTGCGCTCTACCGGGACAAGGGGCCTGATTTCCTGGAGGATTTGAACGGCATCTTCGCCTTCGCCCTGTACGATATGGAAAAGGACGTCTATTTGATCGCCCGCGACCATATCGGCATCATCCCGCTGTATCAGGGATGGGATGGGGAAGGACACTATTATGTCGCCAGCGAACTGAAGGCTTTGGAAGGAATCTGCGCGACAATCGAGGAGTTCCTTCCCGGACAGTACTACTACAGTCCCGACGGCAAGCCTGTCCAATGGTACAAAAGGGACTGGATGTCCTACGAAGCGGTCAAGGACGGCAGCAGCGATATCGATGAGCTTCGCACGGCTCTTGAAGCCGCCGTCAAGCGGCAGTTGATGAGCGACGTCCCCTACGGCGTGTTGCTTTCCGGCGGGCTGGACAGTACGATTATCGCCGCGGTGACTGCGAGATACGCCGCAAAACGTGTTGAAAGCGCCGATACCGAGGTTGCCTGGTGGCCGCGGCTGCATAGCTTCGCCATCGGTCTGGAAGGTTCCCCGGACCTTGCGGCGGCGCGGGTTGCGGCGGACTTCATCGGGACGGTTCATCATGAAGTGCATTTCACCATCCAGGAAGCGCTCGATGCGCTGGACGATGTCATCTACTATCTGGAGACCTACGATATCACTACCGTCCGCGCCTCGACCCCGATGTTCCTGCTGGCCAGGGTGATCAAGTCCATGGGTATCAAGATGGTTCTGTCCGGCGAAGGTTCCGATGAACTGTTCGGCGGATATCTCTATTTCCACAAGGCTCCAGGCCCGCAGGCGCTTCATGACGAGACTGTCCGCAAGCTGGGCAAGCTGCATCTGTATGATTGTCTGCGCGCCAACAAGTCGCTCGCGGCGTGGGGCGTGGAAGGGCGCGTTCCGTTCCTCGACAAGGAATTCATCGACGTGGCGATGCGGCTCAACCCCAAGGACAAGATGTCCCTGATGGTGGATGGAAAGCCCCGGATTGAGAAATGGATTCTCCGCGAGGCGTTCAAGGACTACATGCCGGCCTCCATCACCTGGCGGCAGAAGGAGCAGTTCTCAGATGGAGTCGGGTACAACTGGATAGACACCCTCCGGAAAATGACCGATGAACTGGTATCCGACCAGCAGTTTGCCGCCGCCGCGAGAAGGTTCCCGATCAACACCCCGTCCACCAAGGAGGAATATTACTACCGCTCGATCTTCGCCAAACATTTTCCGTCCGAATCCGCGGCCCGGTGCGTACCTCACGAAGCTTCGGTGGCCTGCTCTACGGCGATAGCCTTGGAATGGGATGCTGCGTTCAAAAAGATGAACGAACCCTCTGGACGTGCCATCGCCGGTGTGCATGACCAAGCGTACAGGGCATAGCGTTTCATTTATAGGACGAGCGGCTTGCTTGCATGTTGAATACCTCCGCGGCACTATGTCCGCGGAGTAATCGGGTACATCCTTTGAGCCTGCGTTTGATGGAGTAGGTTCGGATCATGGCGCGACAATCGTGTTCGTCAGAGTTCCTATTTTGTCGATGATGACATCTACCCGGTCGCCTACTTGCATGCCGCTGATTCCTCCCGGTGTGCCGGTGAGAATGACGTCGCCGGGGAGCAGCGTCATGACCTTGGAGAGATAGCTGACCAAAAACGCCGGTTTGAAAATCAGGTTGGAGGTGTTCGACTTCTGCATTGTCTTGCCGTTCACCCTGCTTTCGATGTCAAGCGCGTTCGGGTCAACCTCGTCGGTGATGACCGGCCCCAGCGGCATGAACGTGTCGAACGACTTCGCCACCGTCCATTGCCCCTGTTTGGGCTGCAAGTCGCGGGCGGTGGCGTCGTTGGCGCAGGTGTAGCCGAGAATGTATGCATCGACATCCTCCTCCTCGACGTCTTTCGCCGTTTTCTTGATGACGATCGCCAATTCCGCCTCGTAGTCGAGCCGCTTGCTTTGGAGGGGGTAGACGATTCCCCCGTCGGGATCGTTGAGACTTGTGGAGGGTTTGAGAAATACGACTGGCTCAGCGGGAATGGGGAGGTTGAACTCTTCGGCGTGGTCGCGGTAGTTCAATCCGATGCAGACTCCCTTCGAGGGTTCGCATGGAGCGAGAAGCTTCGCTTGCGCCATCGGCACTACGGTTTCGGTCATCGCATACGAGGTGAACGGTGAGCCGTCCATCAACCGGATGTCATCGCCGTCGATGATTCCATAGCGGGGTATATTCTGATATTCGATTCGCACGTATTTCATGGTATCCTCCTCGAAAGGTCCTGGACATCATACCGCATCCTGCCTGGTCGGTAAATAACACATGCTATACTATCGCGGATGGATGATGGTTGATGACATACGTCGTACTGCGTTGCCTGCAACTTGGCGGCGGAAAGAGCAGTCGGTATTTCAGGGCTGGGATTTCTCTCATCCCAAGCCCAGAGTGAACACTGAGCAATCACTGAGCGTACACCAATCAATCCTAGAGCGAACCTCCTCCATCGGCCTACAGGCGGGCGCCCACCTGCGGCGGCGCCATGTCGTTCAATACCAGCAGACCGTTCATGTCGATTTTGCCGTCGGCGCTGATGGTCGGCGTGACCGTCGGGTCGGTACTGAAGAATACACTTTCAGATATGGTCGCACCCTCGCTGTTGCGACTGTTCGCTCCGTCGAAGAAATAGTTTTCCGCGGAGAGCAGGGAAGGCGTTTCATCGACATTGTCCGCCATCATCCCATTGATGGAGAGTACGCCGGATGCCTGGAATAGACGTTCTCCCGTACCTTTGCCGTACAACGCGACATTGTAGCCGTTGTTGCCGTAGCTGGTGACCCGGTCGAGAACTAACGCCGGGTTGCTGTTGCTGGTGACGCCGCTCGCGCCGTTCTGGTACGCCGCGCTGTTGCGGAGGACATGGGCTACGGCGATGCCGTCACCGCCCAACTTGAAACCGTTGCCGTCCCCGTTGCCGAAGCCGTCGCTCAGTGAACCGTTCCTGTAGGCGACGCAGTTTTCAATCAGTACCGCGCCGATGGGGCCGGACTCAATCTTGGCGAACAAATCCCAACCGTCGTCGATATTGCTGTAGGCGATGCAGGCGCGGAACACATTGCCGTTTCCGCAGGTGAGCTTCGCGGCGAATCCGTCGGCGTTGTTCTGCGCCGGGTCGCAGTTGTCGTGGCTGATACAGCCGAGCACCAGGTTGTCATGCGGCCATTTGTCAAACGGCTCCATGCTGGTTCCCGAAATCTGGATGCCGGTGTCGCCGCACTCATACGCCCGAATATTCCGTACGATATTATAGTCGCCGGCGATCTGGAGCCCTTTGACATTCCCTTGTGTCCTTGTGATATCAAGCCCTTCGATCTCCCACCAGTCGCCCCAAAGCTGCATGCCGCCGCTCGCCATGGAAAAATCGAGCGTCGCCCTGTCTCCTCCGTCTACTATGAGCCTTTTCGCCGCACCCTCTGTACCACTGTTGCCCCGTTCAATGATCAGCGGCCTACTCAGGTAGTAGGTTCCCGGTTCCAGGATGATCGTCTGCCCAGGACGGACATAGCTGACGGCGGACGCGAGATCCAGCGGGTCGGCTTTCGTCCCTTTCCCGAACGGAGAACCGTTGCGCGAAACATACAGGCTGTCACCTTCGTAGGCGATATAGATGACGGAATGCATGATGGTGACGGGAGCGTAGCTCTCGACATACTGCTTCAATACACGGTCGTAGGCGGCGAGCGTCTGCTTCGGGCCCGGCTTGTACGAGGTATCCGGAGTGAATGTGACTACATAGTCGTTGAACCCGGGGGCAATCGGGAACGTCGCGGTAAAATCCCTTTCAGCCTTGACCTGTCCGGAATCGACCAGCTTCATCCCGTCGTTGAGGGATACGGAGAGTTTGCCGTCGGCATTTGCATAAAACACGAACGGATAGTCGTCGTCGCCATACGTAGTGGGGGAGTCCACCTTCGCGGTCAGTGGAATCAATTCTTCTGGCTCTGTCTGCGCCGGAGGATCCATCGCGGGGTCGGTGACGACCATGCGGATGTCGCTGACCGTCGCATTGCAGCCTCTGGCTACGACGAATCCGACATAGCTATGGTCGGGATCGATGACTTCCAGCTTTTCCGGCCCGTACAGAGTATATTCCTCTATGGTATCCTCACTGGCGATCTCCCGCCTGTAGATGGCGTGATAGCCGGTATTGTCCTTTTTCAGCGTCAGCCGGTAGACATCCCCCTGCCGGACCAGCTCGCTCTGGTCATAGCTGTAGGCCTGGGCGACCGACCTGCCGTTCTTTGCGATCTCCTCATCACCCCCATCAATGATCTCCTTGGTCAATCCCGTAACAAAACGGGCGCCGAGAGTATCCTTGCTGGTCTTCTTGCTCCCGCCGATTGTCGCCTCATATTTTGTCGCGATCAGCGACGCACTGTTGGTATAGTGGTTCGTTCCGGACACCCCGTCCTCGCCAAGACTGTCCATGCAGATCAGCCCGAAACCCTCCTGCCCGTCGGCGGCTGGATTGATATAGTCTATCGTAAACGTCGCACTCAGTTCAAAATTCTCAGTTTTCGGGTCGATGACAGTGTAGTAAAAAGACACTCCGTCGTGGAATGCGGTGAACTTGCCTCCCTTGCTGTCAATCATGCCGTTCTGTCCGTCGTAGGTACAACTATACAGGGTGAACCGGAGGTCGTCGCTGTCGAGCATCTCCATGTAGTTGAGCACGTCCTTCTTCGACGACTGCCCGAAGCTGGTAAATTGCCAGGTTCTCTCCGCTGCCGCCCTGGCTGTCTTTGACAACGGTACACTGACCGCTTGCTCCCGGCCTCTGAACGCAGTGACCGTGATTTCGTATACCTGGTCTATGCCAAGACCGGAAAAGAGAAATTCGCCTGCGTCCTGTACAAGCTGGAGCCTCAGATCCTCCGAGGTCGCGACATCGCGTAGTCTGAGCAGATATCGGTCGGCCTCCGCCACGGCTCCAAAACTCACCGCCAGAGTTCCGTTTCCTGTGTTCAGGGCCGAGACCATGGGTTTTTCCAATGGAAGCGCATAAGAGTAATTATAGATTTCGCTCTGTTTTTTCGTTTCTTCCGAACGTCTTTCCGAAACGACCTGAATCTGGTACAGGGCGCTATGGTCCAGATTGAACTCAACCGTCCTCTGTGCGTTTTTTGACCGTCCTACCGGACGGGAATCCACAAGCTCGCCGGTGTCCGCGTCATGGACGAACACTTCTCCCTTGTCCGCCCCGTCGGCGCCGGTCGGCATGGTGAACTGGACTGTGATTCTGTACAAATCATCCTCCGTTACTGCGACATCATTGATAACCGGAGGTTCTATGTCGGCCCACGGGGTGGCTGCGAACAATGCCGATGCCGTCAAGAGGCATGACAGGAACAGTCCTATGATTCGTTTTTTCATCTGCATGGTGGAGTCCTTATGGATGGTCGCGTCTGTGGGCGGCCGGACGATGGCGGGCTTGGCTAGGCGAATAAAAACGGCAACACTTGTCCGCTTGCGCCTTGCCAGGGGCAGGAAACGATGCGCCGCTGGTCGTCCTGTTTTGTTGCGGATCAAAGGCCATGATGCCGTATGGCGCTCTGCCATGCCGTCTGACGC
This sequence comes from Sphaerochaetaceae bacterium, assembly GCA_034114085.1. GTDB lineage: Bacteria > Spirochaetota > Spirochaetia > Sphaerochaetales > Sphaerochaetaceae > Spiro-02. The sequence continues at coordinate 24,853 of JAXEWB010000069.1, forward strand.
TTGCATGATATGGAACCGCCCGCGGCTCTTGCTTTCACATCGATCGTGGGCGGGTCCTTGCAATTATTCAACGATGATCTGATAGAGGTTGATGCCGCTTGACTTGGAATACATGACGTAGGTTCCGGTTGTGGGCAGCTTGCAGCTTGCGATTCCTGCGACACCGCTATCAGGCGGGGCGGTCAGGTTGGATACGACGGAACCGTCCGCTTTCGCGACGATCAGGACGCGGGCGTCGGTCTTGCTTCCGCTATTGAGATAGACGGTAAGAGTTTCTCCTTGTTTTCCGTCGAATTGTACGCTCCGGTAGTCGGCTTTGCCGCTGCCGTTGAGCTTGATCCGGACGTTGAAGATTTCTCCGTCTTCCGCTTCTCGCACCTCGTCGACCGTTTCAATCGTGACGCCCTTGTCGGCCGTCGCTTTGACGGTAAAGCCGTCAAACGTCTTGCTGGTCGCCAGCTTGTCCGCGGCCAGGTCGTTGGCGCTTAGGAAACCGCCGGCGAATACTGGAACGGCGAGACTCAAGCCGATAAGCAACGCGCACATGAATTTTTTCATGGTAGCTCTCCCTTTTTGTTTTGGTTGCATGTTCCCCATAAAAAAACTATAGCATTGGCTTACGGGGGGATGCAGTGATGTTTTTGAATTATTACGACATGATGTGCTTTTTTTCGCTAGCATTTTATACTGTTGGCTATGTATACTAACAGCCAGAGAATTTTTATCGTAAAGAGGGATATATGAAACATAAGGTTTGTATTGTATTGGCGCTTCTTTGTGCGATCAGCTTCTCGTCGTATGCGACGAGCTATTACGGCGTTGTTGATGACGACGGGGCCGGAAGGCTTTCGATTGGCGTGGGGTACCAGATCGTGCATCACGAATATCAGAGTTACAAGGAAGACATCAAGGCTATCGGCATTAATGTCTCCGGTATCAGCTACTTTGGAAACAGTCCTGTAGGACTCTGGCTCGATATGAACTGTGTCGTTCCCCTGTCCATCATGATCGATAATGTGGCGATTGATCAGCATTCGTATTTCATGTGCAACGGGATGGTGGGGCCGGCTTTCGCCATCAGACCCAGCCAGAACCTGTCCATTGACCTGGGGATAGGCCTTGCGGTCGGATATTACGACATGCCGTCTGAAAAACTGTCGTGGATTTCCGGTTGGTATCCTGGATTGAAAGGACACTATCGTATCGTTGATCTCGGTGTCGCCGGCGATGTCGCGATATCCTATGAATTCGGAAAGAGCAACGTCGTCCTCTCCGTCGGCTGTGCCGTCGCATGGAACTTCTTCCAGTCCTGTTTCTATGTCATTACGGATTCCTACGGCAATGAGGGCAGCTCGCGGGGCGCGACGGTCACCGATTTCAAATACGGCCTCGATATCCGCCCGTATGTGGGTTTGGGCTGGTCCATGTAATTCGCCCCGGCGTTTTCGCCCGTCTCATGGAGATAGGATTCGCTGAAACGTCCGTATGATGACGTGTTCCGTCGAAATGGAATCGCCAGAACGTTAAACAGCCGGCTGCTTCGCCGGCTGTTTGTTTGATGCGATTCCGTTTTTAACGCGCCCCCAGTTGCTTTGGAAAACTAGAAAACTTCCTTCGCCGCTTGGTAGACGGTATCTACCAGAGCAGGAATCTGCTCCTTGTCGATGCTGGAGAACGCCAGACGGAGGTACTTTCCCTGGATGGAGATCGCGCCGGTCTGGTATGCGTCGAGCAGGCGCAGACGCAAAGCTTCGGCGTCGCCGGCGCAAGCGAAGGACATGAAGTACCCCGAATTGAACGGAAGCGGGGTCAGGACCTTTTCATCGGCATGCTTGGCAAGCTCCTGTTTCAGCAGGGAGTACCGTTCGCCGATGGTCACGATACCGGCGGCCTTGTCCTTGTGGTACGAGCCGTCACGCATCGCTCTCAGCAAAATGCTCTGTCCGGGCTTGTCGCAGGAGGACACTACCCCGCGGATAGCTCCCATGGTTTTCTTTTCCAATGCCGCATAGTGGTCTTCGGTCAAGCCCTTTGAGCCATAGGTGATGAACCCGATCCGAAAGCCCCAGACCATCTCTTCCTTCGTGGCTGCGTCGCCTTTTACCGCGAGGATGTTCTCATGTGCGTTGCATAGTTTCGAGAACAGGGAATGTTTGCAGACATCGGGTTCAAAGAACAGTCCGAAATAGGCGTCGTCGGTAAACACCAGCAGTTTCTTTCCCGCGTCGGCCTTGTCCAGCAGCATGGCGACCAGCTCATCCATCTCCGTCTCCGTCGGGGTATAGCCGGTGGGGTTGTTGGGGAAATTGAGGATCATGGCGACACGGTTGGAATCAGCGGCGTCGATCGCGTCCGAAAGCCCCTGGAGATTGAGCTTGTGGTCCTTGAACAATGTGAATGACACCATCTTCGCCTGCCGCTGTTCAATGAATATGAGGTTGTAGTTGCCCCAATACATGTCAGGGCAGAGGACCGTCTGGTCCTTGTCTATGAACAACGAGGCCGCCACGCTGATGGCGTGGGTGAGCCCGCTGGTGACGACCGGCAGGCTCACCGTCGCGTCTTTCATTGGCGGGTTCTTGTAACGCATGTCCTCGAGCCACTTCTTGCGCAGGGCCATTTCTCCCGCGGTCGGAGCGTAGGGAAACAGTTCATCGACGTCCATGTCAGGGGAGAAGCATGCATGGACGGAGGGCAGGCACATGGCCTTGCCGTGTTCTGTGGCGATTCCGATCGTCGCGTTGAAGCGCGTGGCTTTCTGTTTCGCTTCAGCCGATTGTGAAATGATTCCTTTTGGGAAATACATCCGTTTCCCATAATCTGACAACATTTCGTTGACGATGGTCCCGGACAAGGTCTGGTTCAGTTGCTGAGCAAGTGGATTCATGATTCCTCCTGGAAATAGATGTTCCAACAGATACAATGCCTCGACCACATTATCCTACACTGAGGCGAGTTCCTTGTCGATAGTGAAATACATAAATCCTTTGTTGCAAATTTGTCCTATAGAGCAATTTATCTGTCTTGAGTTGGCCTGTTTCAATATTGACGTAAATAATTACAAAGAATTTTGTTGTATGAATGGACAAAACTCACTATACTGCACCTAGCAGCAGGGAGAGATCAGCGATGTTCGTTGTAGTGCAAAACTGTTTGTACGTTGTGCGTTTTTCCAAAAGGTTCATCGCGAGTCGTTGTGCGTCATCTGTTGGTGCAATAAAAACAAAATATTTTCTCAGGTGTTGTTTGTCTTCTGTTTCTTAGACGGCGGGTCCATTTAGTCGTCGTATCCGTAGTTTCTGGTCCTGTTTCGCTTTGCTTGGGGTTGTGGAGTGTGCCGATGGACGTTTGACGTCCCTATTTCGGTGAATCTTTATTTCATGCCCTCTTTCTCTCTGGTTCCTTGCGTCCCGTATTCTGTGCTGGATTTGGCTCTACGAAGGTGGAGTTGAAGATAGGTTCATCTGTGCATTACGTGTAAGGAGGAAATATGCGTAAGAGAAACATGTTGCTGCTTGCCGCGGCATTGCTTTGTCTCATTCCGGCGGTTGCGTTCGCTGGAATCTCCGGTGCTCCGCTCAAACAGTTCGGACTGCCCATGCTGATTACCAACGCGGGCCAGGGTCCCGGTGGAAAGATGGCGCGCCTGCTGGCCTCCCAGACCAAGACCATTGTCCTGGATAAAGACTATTATTATGTTTCCGAACCCCAGGAATCCGATTTGAAGGCTCGCTCCTACACCAGCTTGATGATCGTCATCGGTTCCACCGACAAGGGCCTCGGCGCTTCCGGCATCACCATTGACCAGGAAATCGCCCGCCTTGAAAAAATGGTCAAGTGGGCTGAGAACCTGAAGCTCCCCATGATCGGCGTGCTGCTTGAGAAGGATAAGCGCGCTTCCGGTATCGCCACCAACGCCAACGAGCGCTGCATCGATACCATAGCGCCCCATTGCGACTGGTTGATCGTCGTCAAGGACGGCAACAAGGACAAGCGTTTCGACAAGATCAGCGAGCAGTACGGCATTCCTTTGACAGTCATAGACAATGCCCTCGACTTCACAAATCTTTGCAAGCAAGTATTCGTGAAATGACGATGAGTCCGATCCGGATGACCCGCGTCGTCCCGACGGGGAGGTATGAATGTATTTAACAACGTCAACTATACTGATTGTGATGGTCGCGGCTTTTGTGCTGAGCAGCATCTTCCTCAAGTCTCCTGAGATTTCGATGTTCCTTTCGGCGGTGGCGGGTACCATCGCCGGCATGGTCATGGGAATCGGCGACCTGAACGTCACCCGTTCCGTCACCGTATTGATAGAAGGGCTGTTCACCAACTTCGACCTTGCGATTCTGTTTATCTGCGCTTCTCTGTTCGTCAATGTCTATTCCCACACGGGCGCGATGACTGCCGTGACCAGAAAAATCGTCGGCAAAGTGGAGAACAAGTGGGTGATTCTCGTCTTTATGGCGGTTTTCATGATGATTCCCGGAGCCTTGACCGGAGCCGGAAGCGTCTCGGTGTTCGTGCTGGGCGCCTTGGTCGCGACGGTCGTCAAGTATATGGGCTTGTCCGACAGGAAGGCCGTCGCGTTCGTGTTCATGTTCGCGATCATGTCCGCCGCCGCTCCTCCGATCAATCTCTGGACCATGTTGATCACCGCTGGCGCGAACATGCCGTACGTCGGTTTCACCTGGCTGCTGTTGGTGCCTCTGGTGGTTGTGGGAGCCTTTACCATCATCTACCTCGGCTGGGGTTCCAAACGTGATTCCAAGGAGAAGATTCTTGCCGAGCTTCCCGAAGCCCCGGAGAATATGAATTGGATTCGTATCCTGTTGCCGTTGCTCACGCTGGTCGTACTGATCCTGCTGTCCCTTTATACGCCGTTCTCGGTGCCTGTGTTCGGCATGCCGCTGATGTTTATCATTGCGACAGTGGTGGCGATGTTCTGCAATCCGAACAAAGCTACCGCCAAGGACTACCTGAAGGTTCTGAACGACACGATGGAGCAGGTGTTCCCGCTCGTCGCTACGGTCATCAGCGTCGGCGCCCTGGTCAACGTCATGGCCGCCACCGGCGTCCGCGGCTTGATCGGCATCACGTTCATCACGATGCCCGTCATTTGGATTTACATTCTGCTGCTGGTCTTCGGGCCGTTCTCCCAGGGCTGCCTCAGCTATGGAAGCGCGATCCTCATCGGCGTCCCCCTGGTGTTCATGATGAATACCCGCGGCATGGATACGACGGTAGTCTGCGCGGCCGTCAGCTTGATCTTCCCGCTCGGTGACTGTCTGCCGCCGTCGCGCATCGTCGGACGTGTGTCCATAGACACGGTCGGCTTCAAGGGCACCTATATGGAGTTCCTCAAGCAGATCGCGATTCCATGCCTGATCCTCGGCTTGATCGCATTGTTGATGTTCATCAGGCCGATGTGGTTCACGTTCTTGAAATAGGAAGGAGATGAAACATGGTATTTTGGGAACAAGTCATTCATATCATTTATTTCGTGTTCGCCGCCGTTGTCTGCATCTACTTCCTGAAGCATCTCTTCAAGAGGGTGAAACGGCAGGGTTGGGTCTATGACATCGTATACGCGTACTGTTTGATTCCGTTCTTGTTGCGCGTCTTGTACATCAAGTAGGGAAGGGGGATGACAATGAGTAAAAAAGAAAGGGGCTCCGCGATTCTTCCGGTGTGGGGCAAGGTCATCATCCTGATCGTCGCGCTGTTGATGGGGTTCGTCAGCGGTACGCAGTTCTGGAATCTGCGTCATTACAAGGAGACGGTGGTTTCGTCACCGTACCTGACCGAAGTCCAGATGCTCAGCGACTATCTGCCGAATCTGAAGGATACTTGGGCTGATACCCCGATTTTCATCTACGATTCCGGCGTCGAGGGGGGTTCCGTCCTGTTCATGGCGAACGTACATCCTTATGAACCGGCTACCAGCCTGGCCGCTTACGTCATGATGGAGAACATCCAGGTGGACAAGGGCAAGGTGTACATCGTCCCACAGACGAACCGCAGTGGTTCTACGTGCGGCATGTTGGGCAATGCGTATCCCGCCTACTTCAGCATCTCCACCGAATGGGGGTCGCAGAAGTACCGTATTGGCGACCGCGGGACCAACCCGCTCGACCAGTGGCCTGATCCGTTTACCTACGTGCATTATCCCGACGGGCAGAATCTCGCCTATCAGGATATCCGCAACATGAACCGGACCTATCCCGGACGTGAGGACGGAACCCTGACCGAACGCGCTTCCTACGCCGTCTTGGAGCTGATTCGCCAAAACGACATCGATATCGCCATTGACGCTCACGAGGCTTCAATCATGTATCCCGTCGTTGCGACGTACGTCACCCACCAGCGTGCCGAGGATCCTGCGATGATGGCTTCCATGATGCTGTCCGCGATGAACTTCGACATGAAGTGCGAGGTTTCTCCGAGCGGGCTGCGTGGACTGTCCCATCGCGAATGGGGCGATTTCAGCGATGCGTACGCCGTGCTGATGGAAACTCCCGAACCGTTCATCGACCGTGTTCCGGGACCCATGAGCGAAGCGTTGTTCACTGAAGGCAAGGACGAATTCCTCCAGGCCGCGGCCGACAAGGGATTGGTCTACACCACTTCGTACAGCTATAACGAGGAAGCATTGCAGCGGAACCTGGAGAACGACTCGCGCGCCCTTGAAGGGTTTCCGCTGTGGTATCGCGTAGGCAGGCACCTCTCAGGCGCCATGGAGTTCATCAATCAGGTCGGCATGTTTGAACCTGACAAGGAAGTGTATGTGTCCTGGCCGCTCTACGAGGAGCTTGAGGCGAACGACTGCGGCTACTTCCTGCATGATCCCGCCGAAGCGACTGAGATGGGCGACTACAAGATGTCCGAGACCGCCCGAGAATTCTTCTACGATGGGTATTGGCACCGTGGCTCTACTCCAAACCAGAGCCTGGTGTTCGAGATTTAATGGATGCGGCTTCGGCCGCTATTCAAAGCAAAGGGATTCCCGGCGCTCAGTCGCTTACAGCGCCGCGGAACCTTTGCCTTGGATGATGCAAATGACGGAAAAAGGGAGGCTTGTATGAAAAAGGCAATGAAGATTGCGCTCGTAACGCTTATCGCCCTCAGTCTTACCGCACAGGCGGTTTTCGCATGTACGATTATCGCAGTTGGTAAGGACGCGACTGTTGACGGTTCTACGATCGTCACCCATAACGACGACTCCGGCGGCGCGGACTTCCGCTTGTGGATCATTCCCGGTGGTGAATGGCCTGAGGGCTCCATGCGCAATATCGCCGTGGATTCCCACAACTACGGGGACTTCAGTAATTTCCCCGAAGTCGAGGACTATGGCAATGGGTATGTCGCCGCGCAGATTCCTCAGCCAAAAGAGACCTATGCGTATTTCCATTCTCGCTATTCCTTCATGAATGAGAAGGGCGTGGCGATTGGTGAGGCCACTAATGGGCTGAGCCGGAAGACCGAAGCGGGCGAGAAGGCTTGGCAGGCTCTGTTCGCCAGCAATCTCGGCATCATCGACTGCTGGAACGCCCAGGATCTCGCTTTGGAACGCGCCAAGACCGCCCGCGAAGCTGTCCGCATCATGGGCAACTTGGTCGAGGAGTTCGGCTGGGGCGATTCCTGTGAGACCATGAACATTACCGACGGCAACGAAGTATGGGTCGCTGAGTTCTATGGCAAGGACATGTGGTGCGCCGTTCGCATTCCCGATGACCATTTCTTCATCGCCGCGAACAGCGCCCGTATCTCCTATATCGACTTCAATGATCCCGACAACTACATGTGGGCTCCGAATATCAAGACCTTCGCCATTGAGAATGGCCTGTGGTCTGAAGATTCCGGTATCCCGTTCTCTCCCGCGGATATCTACTGCCCGTCCGGAGCGAACCTTCGTGTCTGGAGAGGTTTCGACTTGGTGGCTCCTTCTCTCAATCTCGATCCTACGACCAAGGCTTCCGCTCTTCCATTGTCCGTCAAGCCTGAGCGCAAGCTCTCCGTCCAGGATATCTTCGAGATCAAGGGCGACTATTATCAGGGAACCGAGTACGACAAGTCCACCTATGCCGAGGCCGGTCCTTGGGGCAACCCCAACGCGCATACCCGCCAGCGCTCCATCGGCGTTCCGCAGACCTGCTATGTCCATATCGGACAGGTCAAGAGCTGGCTGCCTGACAAGATCAAGGGCGTAAGCTGGTTTGGTTATGGTGGCGCCGACACCACGTACCTGACTCCGCTGTGGCCCGCGATGGAGAAGCTCCCCGACTTCTATGGCATTGGCAACCGCTACGAGGATTTCCGTAGAGATTCCGGCTGGTGGACCAATTCCTATGTGCAGCAGGTCGCCGAGATCAACTATCAGAGCGCGGTGCCTCGCATCCATGAATTCCGCCAGGAGAAGATGGACAAGCAGTATGCCCAGGTAGACAATCTACAGACCTTGGCCGCTCGTTTGATTCGTCAGGGAATGGAAGAGGACGCCATGGATTTGATCTCCACCTACGCATATTGGACTGCCGTCGATTGGCATGAGAAGTGGCTTGGCCTGGGCGATGAGCTGATGGGCACTTACATGTGGGGTCGCAAGGACATGAAGTCCCAGACTCAGCCTCAGTGGTGGAAAGATATCATGGCCAGCGCCCCGAGGCGTCCGGCTGAGCAGCCGTTCTAGAGCGTAGCTTCTGAATACTGGTGGGCGGGGGGTCCCTCCTGCCAGTTTTGATTGTCTCAATCAAGGAGCGCGTCCACAGGGATTTGCCCTCATGGCAGGAATGGAATAGCGAACATATGATATATGTGAACGAATGGAATTTCGTAGCCATGGGGGCAAAGACCAAGAAGATTTCGAAGGGAACAGTGGGCCAGACACGGGAAATGGACGAGGACTGTACCAAGGTACGGTCAGTGAAGATGACACGGTAGGGCTCGCTTTGCCCAAGAAGGAGAAGAGGATGAGAAAAAGAATAGTAATGGTTCTTTTGATCGGGCTATGCGTACTTGGCGGACTGTTCGCCCAAGGAGCCAAGGAAGAGGTTAATATCTCTATTTCAACCAATCCTTTTCCATACTTGGTCGTAGTCAACGAAACGCTTGTGCCCGATTCGTTGGTGACGGTAACCGATATCCTCGTCGGTCGTTACTGGGGGGAGATTTTAGTTCCTGCTTCATTGAAAGCTGAACTGATTGCTTTTGATCCTGCGTTCAGGCGAGACGTCCTCTCTGCAAGTGACATCGTCTCCGTCATAGACGCGGTCGCCGTTCAGGAATTCGCCATTGGCATCATTCCCTTCGGTACTCGCTTTGACAAGGCTTTGCCGGCTTCTGTCGGGCTGACCGTTGTATCGTTGGAATAGTATCGCATTTATAGCATTTGTGTTTTTTGCCCTCGAATCAGAGGGCATTAATTTTCTGATGGAGGATACTATGAAAAAAACAAAGCGGATCATGTGTCTGCTGGTCCTTGTGGCCGCGGTCTTCTGCCTGGCGGTTGAGCCGGTGTTCGCCTGTACCATTCTTGCAATCGGCAAGGATGCTACCGCCGACGGTTCTACGATTGTCACGCACAACGACGACTCCTCTGGAGCCGATTTCCGTTTGTGGATCATTCCCGGAGGGGATTGGCCCGAGGGGGCGACCCGCGATCTGGTCATCGATTCACATAACTACGGCGACTTCGGCAACTACCCTGCAGTAAAGGATTATGGTAACGGTTATCCCATTCTGGAGATCCCCGAGGCTTCGGAAACCTATTCCTATTTCCATTCGCGGTATTCTTTCATCAACGAAAAAGGCGTGGCGATGGGCGAGGCGACCATGAACTTCGATCGTTCCACCGACCTGCGGAAGAAAACCTATGAACTGATCTATGGCAACAACAACGGCTTGATCGACTGTTGGAACGCCCAGGACATCGCTCTTGAACGTGCTTCCACCGCTCGTGAGGCCGTCCGCGTCATGGGTGACTTGGTAGAAGCTTACGGCTGGAAGGACGCGGGTGAAACCATCAACATCTGTGACGGCACCGAAGTATGGGTCGCGGAATTCTACGGTCAGGATCTCTGGGCCGCGGTTCGTATTCCCGACAACGGGTTCTTCGTGGCTTCCAACCGTGCGAGAATCGACCATATTGATTTTAACGATTCTGAAAACTACATGTATTCCCCGAACATCAGGAGCTTCGCCGTTGAGAACGGCCTGTGGTCCGAAGCTTCCGGCGAACCGTTTTCCCCCGCGGACATCTACGCTCCATATTATGGTGCGTACAGTACCCGTCGCGAATGGAGAGCCTTCGACTTGGTCGCTCCGTCATTGCGCCTCGACCCCAACGCCAAGCGGTATCCGCTGTGGGTCGTTCCTGAGCGCAAGCTGTCCGTGCAGGATGTCTACGAGATCAAGGGCGACTACTATCAGGGTACCGAATATGATCTTTCCAAGCAGCCTGTGGCCGGCCCGTACGGAGATCCCCTCGTTCCCCAGCACGGCGAACGTTCGATCAACCTGTTCAGGACTTGCTATCTGATGATCGCGAACGTCAAGGAGTGGTTGCCTGACGAGGCCAAGTGTCTGGTGTGGTATGGATACGGCGCGCCCGATTCCTCCTATCTGACTCCGCTGTGGCCGACCATGAAGGAACTGCCTGGGTTCTACCGCACCGGCAACCGCTACGAAGAGTTCCGCAGGGATTCCGGCTGGTGGATCAGCTCCTACGTGCAGCAGATCGCCAGGATCAACTACCGGAGCGCGATTCAGGACATCCACGATTTCCGTAATCCCCGTATGGCCGATATTTACGCCCAGACCGAAGAAATCCAGACCGTCGCGGCTCGCCTGATCCGTCAGGGCAAGACCGACACCGCGATCAACCTTCTGTCCTCGTTCGCGTACAATACCGCCGTGGAATGGAAGGACCAGTGGCTGGCTTTGGGCGACCAGTTGCTCGGTACCTACATGTGGGGTAACAAGAAGATGAAGACGCAGGGCTACTCCGACTGGTGGAAGGGTATTATGAAGAATGCTCCCGCCAGTCTGTAACCGCCTGTAGTCGTCTATAGTCACCTATAGGCGCTACGATTGTCCTATGGTCCGGGTGCCGATGTCCGATGCCCGGGCTTTTTGTCTCTTTCCAACGGCGTTGTCGTCCCGGCGGGATTATCTGCTTTGTATAGTGTTCCCGATAAGCTGCTCATCTGGTTCTTCGCATGGAATACGAAGACTTTTCGTCAGGCTTGCAGATATGCGTCACAAGAACCTGCGAAGTTCCTCCAGCTTTTGGATCTTCTCATGCGGCCATGCGGGGTAGTCGTTGAATTCATCAATCAGCACACCCTGTCCGCCCATGCTGAGGAATCCCTCGACATAGGTAGGAGAGTCGTCGATGAACAGGGTGGTTTCCGGTTCTGCTCGGAGGGCGTCGAGGGCTTTTCTGTATGCGCTTTCCTGTGGCTTGCCCACAAGTCCGTTCTGGCAAACATCGATGACCACAGGGAAGAGGTCGGCGATTTCCAATCGCTGAAGTATGTTCTCCACATGCAGCATGGGTGAGTTCGTCAGGATGGCGTAGGGAACCGGAAGGCTTTTGATAAAATCACGCAATTCAGGGTCGGCTTTGAGAGGCTTGCTCTCCTCGACGGGATGAATGGCTGAATAGAACTGATTGATATCTTGCAACCCCTTTTCCGCATGGAGCCATTTGGTGCAGGAGCCATACCGCTTCGGGATATTGCGTCTGCGCTGCTCCTTCGCTTCATCCAAGCTGATGGACAGATAGTCCGCGATAAACTGGGTGATGCGTTGATTGACACCGGGCTCGATGTTGTAGACCTTTGAATATAGGGTGTTGTCCAAGTCAAAAAGAATATGTCGAATCATAACCAACTCTTATTTCAGGGTATATATCGCAGGTACGGTCTTGGTATGACCTCCTTGGTGCTCCTAGACGTTTTTTTCGAGAAAATCCACAAAAAAAGCCGCTGCCGCCTCTTCATCCTCACCATCAAAACGCATCGTTACTTCATTGCCCTGTTTCAATGTGAGGGCCATGACGCCGATCACGCGTTTCGCATTTACCATTTTTGTGTTGGAACCGACTTCAATAGCGCATTTGTATTTGCTTGCCGCTCCCGCCAGGAGTCCCGCGGGACGGCCATGAAGACCCATCGGGGCTCTGAGTACATAGGTAATCTCTTTCATTTACTTGCTCCTGATATGTAAGCCCATACGCTGGACTTGAATTCAATATGATGCTACCTCATTTCACGCATGACGATACATCCATTTCAAGGATATTCTTTCGCATGTCGAGGATAAAGGCCGGGGATACGGAAAGCTCCGAATATCCCATGTTGATGAACAGCCCTGTCAGTTCCTGATCCGCGGCTAATTCACCACAGATGCCAGCCCATATTCCCGCTTTTTTCGCACTGTTCGCAGTCATTTCAAGCAATCGCAGTACCGCGGGATGGTGTGTGTCGGCGTATTCGGCCAGTTTGTCGTTCTGTCGATCCACCGCCAGCGTATACTGTGTCAAATCGTTGGTGCCGACGCTGAAGAAATCAGCTTCTTTTGCAAGTTCATCGGCAATCAATGCGGCCGCAGGCGTTTCTATCATGACACCGAGTTCAGGGGTCCCCGTCTCGTATCCTTCCGCGTCAAGATCGTTTTGAACCTGTTTCGCGGTTTCCTTGAGCTTTTTCAGCTCCCATGCCGAAGCGATCATGGGAAACATGATTGCCACTTTCCCGTATGCCGATGCGCGGTACAATGCCCGTAGCTGAGTGATGAGAATTTCGGGGCGTGTGAAGCAAAAACGAATGGCACGACAGCCCAGGGCTGGATTGTCTTCCTCTGCCAGTCCAAGATATTCCGCCTGCTTGTCCGCGCCGATATCCAAGGTGCGGATAACGACCCTGCGGCCTTGCAGTGTCTCCGCCGCCTGGCGGTACGCTTCAAACTGTTCGTCTTCAGAAGGCAGCTCGTTCCGTCCCAGATAGAGGAATTCGCTGCGAAACAGGCCGACGCCCTCGGCGCCGTTTTCCAGGACGTCTTTCAGTTCTTCGACACCACCGATATTTGCGTATAATCCAATCTGTACGCCATCTTTGGTTCTGGTCTGCAAATTCCTATAGGCATGAAGTTCGTTTTTGATCCGGTCGTCGTCCTTTCGCCGCGCCTCAAGCCGCTTTTGAGTCTCCTCGTCGGGTTCGAGGTATACCAAGCCTTCATGGGCATCGACGGCGACCTCCTTGCCGTGCATGTCGTCATGCAAAACCATCTCCGCCTGGACTATTGCGGGGATGGCGAGGCTCCGGGCAAGTATGGCCGTATGGGAAGTCGAGGATCCCTTCTGGGTGACGAACGCCCTGACGAGCGTCTTGTCCAGTTGGAGTGTCTGGCTGGGGCTGAGATCTTCGGCCAATATGACCGAGGGTTCTTTGAGAATTACGGTTCTGCGGATGCCAAGCAAAATAGCGACCACCCGGTCCGCGGCGTCAAGGATGTCCGCTGATCTGGCGTTCATGTACGGATCGTCCAGGGACTGGAACAACGACGAGAACTGTTTTCCCGCCCTGCTGACCGCCCAGGCCGCCCGATTTGATTCATCCTTGATGAAGTTGATTACCGTATCATGAAAATCCCCGTCTTGCAGGATATTTCGCTGGAGATCGACTACCAAGGCTTCTTCTTCGCCGGTTTCCTCAAGGACTGTACCATACAGTTCTTCCAACTCCCTGTCGGCGGTTTGCAAAGCGACGCGAAAAGTACCGATCTCTTCATCGGCCGACATGCAGGGACTCTTGTCAAGTTCAGGAATCGCCTTCTTCAGGACATAGGCCCTGCCGAAGGCGATTCCAGAAAACACACTTTTTCCGGAATAACAATTCATACGACTATCAGTATTTGCTCATCAGTTCTTTGATCTGCACCGCCGCCGCATGGGGGTCAGCCGCTTTGACGATTGCCGCGCCGATAACGATGATGTCCGGCTTCTGCTCCAAAACGGGGGCCATGTTGTCTACGGTCAGCTTGCCATATACAGAAGTGTTGAACCCATACTTCTCCTTCAGGATATTGACGACCTTCAAGGGCGCAACGTCATGATCATCATATGACATAAAGGGAAAGAGGGAAATCTCATCGCATCCTGCATTGACGAACTTGAGAACCGCTTGTCCGTCGCAAGCGGAATGGACGAGGTCGCCGACTACCTTTGTCCCCTTCGGATGGGCCAGGTCAACGACCGCCTTCGCCATTGCTTCGTTGCAGAAAGCGATGGAAACGAAATCTGCGCCATACTCCACCGGGGGCATGCAGTCAAACATAGTCGCGCTTTTCTGGTCCCAGACCAGAGGGATGTTAGGATATTTCGCCTTGACTTCCTTGATGAAAATAGCCCCTAGGTGGTTGCCGAGCCAACCTAGCTCAACGACGTCAATGACATCCTTGACCTGTTCCATGACGGTGAAGAATTCTTCAGCGCTGGAATTGTCGAATGCTAATTGAAGTTTCATATGTCCTCCATAGATATTTGTTGAGTCTGATTATATAGCCGGGTTTTCTGATATGTCAATCGAAAAATGAATAAAATGAATAAATATAAGAATAGTTTGCAATAAAATATTGTAACAAATTGTATAAAATAGGCTAAAAATGCAATTTTACCCATATGCTACGATTTGCAAATGTAGTATTTGAATAAATTATGAATAATTTTGTTGACAACGCTACAAATGCATTTATAATGAATCCCAAGATCAAAAAACATGGATCAAGGTCGCCTAACAACGAATGCCGAGAGGAGGTTTGCTGG
>JAXEWB010000070.1:0-25334 GCA_034114085.1 Sphaerochaetaceae bacterium
CTACGTCCTGCATGTTGTTGCTACGTCCTTTATGTGGGGATTACGTCCTGTATGTCGGAGCTACCTATCGTCTACGTCCTTTATGTTGTTGCTACGTCCTGTATGTTGGGATTACGTCCTACCTGATGCATGGAATATCCCAAGAAACAACAATCATCCTAACCTTCATACCCACAGACTACAAGATTTCCGAAGGTCAGCACCATGGAAAGCACGTCTGACCACCTGAAGCCAGGCCTCCAACCCGGTCTGGTCCATGGAAACCAAGCCCGCCCAACAAAAGGGCTGTCTACCTGCTGCAAAGCCCCTCTGTTTTCAAAGGCCAGCTAGCGAAGTTGCGCACTAGCCTGCATAACAGGACGTCCATCCTGTCATCATCAGATGCGAACGTGTTTCATTCCATGAATACGCATTTGCCGATGTCGGCAAAGAACATTCATCGGCATGCTTCGAGAGTGATTGCCCGATTCACAAGGGAATTGCTATACTGCCGGTACGCACCACCCAATTCCGGAGGTTCCTATGAACGATTATTCGCACGACACATACATTTCACCTTTTACATGGAGGTATGGCTCGGAAACCATGCGCGGCATCTGGTCGGAGGCCCACAAGAGACGGCTGCTCCGCCGGGTTTGGATCGCATTGGCCCGTGCGGAGATGCATGCGGGTTTGGTCACGCCACAGCAGGTGGATGAGTTGGAACGGAACAAGGACAACATCGACATAGACCGTGCAAGCGAGATCGAGGCGGAAATCCATCACGATTTAATGGCTGAAATCAAGACCTATGCGGAACAATGCCCGAACGCCGGAAGCATCATCCATCTGGGAGCGACGAGCATGGACGCATTGGACAACATGGATGCCATGCGACAGGGAGAGGCGATGGACCTCATCATCCAACGAACGGAAACGCTTCTTAATGGCTTCGCCATCAAAATGGAACAATACGCAGATGTCCCCTGTATGGCATTTACTCACATTCAGCCAGCTGAACCGACAACTGTAGGCTATCGGTTCGCACAAACCGCGCAGGATATTGTAGAAGACCTTGCACAAATGAAAGAGGTACGTCAAGGTATCCGGGGCAAAGGGATGAAGGGAGCGGTCGGTACCGCGGCCAGCTATACGGAACTGCTCAAGGGGACGGGGATGACTCCGGTACAACTGGAACAGGAGGTGATGGAGGAGCTGGGGATCAAGTCGTTCACCGCCGCTACACAGGTATACCCGCGCAAACAGGACTGGAGGATCGTGACCGCTCTTTCGGGTCTTTGCTGCACGTTGTACAAGTTCGCCATCGACTTCCGATTACTACAAAGTCCGCCCATCGGGGAATGGAGCGAACCGTTCGGGGCGAAGCAGGTCGGTTCTTCGGCGATGCCGTTCAAACGGAATCCGATCAACTGCGAGAAAATAGACAGCCTGTGCAGGTATGTCAATTCCATGGAAAGCGTTGTATGGCAGAATTCCGCCAATACGTTGCTGGAACGAACGTTGGATGATAGCGCAAACCGACGCATGGTCCTGCCTGCGGCGTTCCTCGCCGTAGACGAAGTTCTCATGACCGCCACGAAGATTGTCAACGGAATGCAGGTGCATGATACCGGCGTACAAAAAAACCTGAAGGCATACGGGCTGTTCGCCGCCAGCGAACGGCTTCTGATGGAGTTGGGGCGTCGGGGCGCAAACCGGCAGGAGATGCACGAGGTAATCCGCAACCACTCCCTCGCCGCTTGGCAGGAAGTCCAGGAGGGACGCAAGAATCCACTGGCGGAAACGCTTTCTACAGATCCCGCGATCCTCAAATTCGCAACATCAGAAGAGGTGTTGTCACTGCTGGTAGCAGATGACTATGTAGGGGACGCGCCGTTACGGACGAGGATGGTGTTGGATCAGGCGCATCAGGTATTGGGGCATTGAGGAACGTTCATCGTTGCCGCCGGAATGATCGGCGGCAGAAGGATATTCGGATAACATCGGATAACGTTGGATAACGTTGGATAACGTTGGATAGCATCAGGACGCTGAGGGACATTCATTATCGCCATCAGGATAATTGGCGTCCGGAGATGGCCGGAACGCAGGGGGATATAACGTCGTATCAGAAAATCACCATCAGCCCGCCAACGAAAATCAGGTAGTAGACAATCATACGGGGGATTCGGACAAAACAAGCGAGAAAGCTTCTCCCCGCAGGAACCTTCAGCATACCGGCAATCCAACAAATCGTGGAATAGGGAATCGGAGTCAGTCCGGCGATTACGACGGCCCATACACCATAGCGGGCGATCATCCGTTCTCCGTCCCCGCTAAAACTGCTGGTAAATCGCTGGATGAACGGGAGCTTGCCCAGCAGCCTGCCGATCCAATAGCCACAGTAGCCGCCAATGGCGGAGGCGACACCCATGACGCAGAGTAAAGCCACTGGGTTCCAAGACAAGACGAACGGAAAAACAAGGTCTACGCTCATCGGCACGATCAGCATATCAACGAAAAACACGAATATGCCGACACCCATATATCCCATGTGGGTGCTGACCCACTCGCCTATTACGGAGTACTCATCCTTGACAAAATACAGCGCGATCGCATAGACCAGCAGGAACGCGCACATGAGCAGCACGGTCTTGACAATGAGCTGACGCCAGTCCAGATCCCCGTTGGTCCTGAACAACTGAGCATTGTTGAAAAATTGAAGTCTACGGGGGAAATCCGTCGCATGAGTTTCCGTATCGCCAACGGTAGCTGTTTCCAAGGCATCGGTTTCTTCTATTTCGTCAACGGAAGAATCATCAAGTACCCCCATATCAAGCCTTGCCCTGTTCTTCGACCAAAGTCTGGAACGCCCGCAAGAATTCCTGGGGATTCGCAACATCAGTACCAACGCCTTGCCACAGGGGAGCTCGCCCGCCGCCCTTGCCGCCGATTATCGGCAATAGTTTAGATCGGAAGACATCAAAAGATAGCGTCTGTTCGAATGGACCTTTCAGACCGATCATCCAGGAAAGCTTTCCACCAACGACCTGCGTCACGCACATGGCGATGTCCCCATACGAATCCAACTGTTCCGCAAAGTGTTTCAACGACAACTCCGGTTCGGAAGATATATCCAATACGACGACGGGAGTACCTTTGATGATGCATCGCGCTCTTTCTAGTTCGGCAAGCAACAACATGGAAGCAAGACGGGAGGCCATTTTCTGCCGATGCCACTGGGCGTCGGTGGCCTGCGACTGCAATTGCCGCGCTTTCTCAGTCAGCTCTTGCGGCTGCGCGGAAAAAAAAGCGCCGAGTTCCTGGACGATCTCCCGATTCCTGTGTATCTCAGCGAAAGCCCTGCTGGCAGTTTTCCAGATCGTCCGAACGTGGCCGCGGATCATTTCAACACCACAGAATATCACTAGCTCGATTTCATCGGTCGAAGCTACGTGGATACCTCCACATGCGATCACGTCTATGTCTCCGATACGAACCAGCCGCACATCGCCTTCAACCTTGATGCTCCTGCGCAAGCCAAGCGCCTCGGCGTCGGCATGGGAACGTACTTCGTAGGAAACCTTCGCCCGGCTACGAACCGCCTGATTGACCAGAGATTCCATCGCCTGCAGGGTCTCCGCAGGGATGTCCCCCCGGTCCGTCTCAACGGTGAGGCATTCCTCCCCCTGATGGACGGAGACGGTTCCTATGCCGAAACGGGTATGGAACAGACCGGAGATGATATGCTGGGCGGTATGCTGTTGCATGTATTCGTATCGGTGTCTCCAGTCCAGGGACAATGCGACGCCATCCCCTATGGAAAACAACAGTGGACCTTCAACGACGTGGAGTATCGAATCATCATCACCCTTACGGGTATCGACGATCCGGCAAGAACCGGAAGCAGAGGAAAGAGTCCCTCGGTCTCCTGGCTGGCCCCCGCCTTCGGGATAACAGATCGTACGGTCGAGCTGTACCGCGAACAAGTTTTGGGAAGGCTTGCCAAAAGGCTGCGCGGCGATGACATGCGCTTCAAGTTCCTTGAGGTACGGTCGCTGGTAGTATACGGATTCAGTAACGGACATATGGGTACTGTAACGATTTCCATTGGTGGAGTCCAGAGCGTAGAACTACGATTCGCCAGTCATAACAAAACGATAACGAAAAGGCAGCCCATTCCTTTCTGAAACTGTAGCCGAAAGGAATGGACATGACATGCCGTCAGATATCGTCCGCCCATTCCCTCGCTGCCGGCTTCTTCCTCTCCGGCATAGGCTCCTGCCCCTTGGTCGGCACATGGGAAGGATCATGCCAATGACCGGCCTTCGGCAGCGACATGTTGAACTTGATCGCCAGCACACGCAATGTAATCACAATGACTAGACAAACGAAAAACCGGACGAAGAACGATACGGAGGTCTGCTCCAGCAGTACGTAGACAACGCCGCCGACCAATGAAGCGGTCGCATAGAAATCGCTGGTGAGAACCGCGGGAACCCTGCGGGCCAGTACATCGCGAATCACTCCGCCGCCTACTGCGCCCAATACGCCAGAAAGAATCTGTCCAACCGGACCGACGCCGTACATCGCGCCTTTGGCGACGCCAAGCGCGGTAAAAACGCCGAGGCCGATCGCATCACAGAACATGATGATGCGCCATCGCCCCACGACCTTGGGGGAAATGAAGAACATGATCACCCCGGTACAGATGCAGATGATCAGATAAATCTCGTTCGTATAGGCGGCTACGGGGGTCGCTCCCAACAGCATGTCCCGCAACATGCCGCCACCGACTCCGACCGTACAGGCAAAAACCACTACGCCAAGAAAATCGAGCTTGCACCGCACCCCCATGACAGCGCCGGTAATGGCGAAAATCATCGTGCCGAACAAATCGAACAAATGCATTATCAGTTCTTCCATAGCTCTACAACACTATCATGTTCCCAACGCTTGTCCAAGTTACAGATTACCGTTATCTTATCTTTTTGTAGGGATATCAAGATATTTTGACAGTGCGGTGCTGAAACCCTGTGAACGCGGACGCAACGGCACAGAAGGCGAAAAGACCGCACGACAGGAGAATCATATGGGAAGAATCAAATCCGCATGGGAAATCGCACTGGAACGCACGGAAGACATCCACGCCGACCCAAACAAGATGCAGCATGACAACCTCATCAAAGAGGGCCGGCAGCTCGCCGGAAGCTTCCTGACCGACATGGACGAAACGTCGGAGGGCATCAAGGAAAAGCTTTCTTCCTATGGCAACGAACAGCTCGAGACAATCAAACAAGGAATGTCGATGACGCTTCTGTTCAACATGGCGCTTCCTTTGGATGATGGCTACAAGATCTCTCTCCAACGTTTGAGCCAGCTCGCCGAGGTCATCGATCCGCAGGCGGTTCCGCTGCTTGACCAGCTTGAAGGCTTCTTCGGCCAATATCTGGAGACACAGGAACATCTGGTTGACCGGATGAAACAGCAGTTTCAGCCAATGCTTGAACAGAAGCAGGCGCAGCTACGCCAGCAATACGGCCCGGATTTCGTGCTACGGGCGGAGCAAGATCCTGAATTCGTCAAGCTGCTGCAACAGAATCTCAAGCAACTGACCGCCCAGTACCAGCAGGTACTGGACCAGGCGAAAGATCAGCTCAGGGAGATGTTCGGACTCACTGAACAATAACGGATTTCAAAAGACTCCTCTTACAGGATCGCCAGCCCGCCAGCCTGTTAGCCCGCTAGCATACTAGCACCAGTATATTAGCGCCATATGGAAGCGGCCACCGAATCGGCGGCCGCTTTTTTTGGCATCACGATATTGGACATGAAATGGGGCCGCGCCCAAACTGAAACCAGTTCGTGCAACGGTCGCCATTCATGTCGCAAGACATTCTATACCTGTATAACGGAAATGTGAGGAATATGAAGCTTGGAAGAATTACTTCCAGTACTTCTCCATCCTCTTTTCAAGACTTACCCGGTACGCCTCCCAGTCGGCAATCGGCTTGGCCGCGAGCCCTTCCTCGCAGGCGGCCTTGGCGACGGCAACGGCCTCCCAGGAGATTACCCGCGGGTCAAACGGCTTTGGAACGATATAGTTCCGGCCAAACGAAAACTCCCGGCCGCCATAGGCCTTGGCGACCACTTCAGGAACAGGTTCCTTCGCCAGCGAGGCAAGAGCCTTCGCCGCGGCCATCTTCATGCCTTCGCTGATTCTCGAAGCCCGGACGTCGAGGGCGCCACGGAAGATGAAGGGGAAGCCGAGGACATTGTTGATCTGGTTCGGATAGTCACTACGGCCAGTGGCCATGATCAGATCCTTTCGAGTCTCGACGGCCAGTTCATAGCTAATCTCAGGATTCGGGTTGGACATGGCGAATACGACGGGATCCTTCGCCATGGAGAGCAACATCGCCGGTGTCACGCAATCGGCGACAGAAAGTCCCATGAAGAAATCGGCGCCGACCATGGCCTCCGCAAGAGTCCTTGCGGGAAGATCAGTGGCGAATTCCTCCTTCTCCGAGGTCATACCGGCCATACGGCCCTTGTAGATGACGCCCTTGCTGTCGCACATGATGATATTTCCACACTTCACACCGGCGGCAACGAACATCTTCGCACATGAGATTCCCGC
The DNA here is from genome assembly GCA_034114085.1 of Sphaerochaetaceae bacterium. Lineage (GTDB taxonomy): Bacteria > Spirochaetota > Spirochaetia > Sphaerochaetales > Sphaerochaetaceae > Spiro-02. Next base: position 6,620 of record JAXEWB010000070.1, read on the forward strand.
TGCGCCAGCGCCGTTGACGACGACTTTGATGTCCTCCAGCTTCTTGCCGACCACCTCGCAAGCGTTCATCATACCCGCGGTGGCGATGATGGCGGTACCATGCTGGTCATCGTGAAAAACAGGGATGTCGCACTTCTCAATCAATTCACGTTCAATCTTGAAGCATTCAGGCCCCTTGATGTCCTCCAGGTTGATGCCGCCGAAAGTCGGGGAAATCGCACGGACGATCTCAATGATCTTGTCCGGGTCTTTTTCATCGACCTCGATGTCGAACACATCGATGTCCGCGAAACGCTTGAACAGGACACCCTTCCCCTCCATGACGGGCTTGGACGCGAGCGCACCACGATCACCAAGGCCAAGGATGGCGGTACCGTTGGAAATGACCGCGACCAAATTCCCCTTGGACGTATATGTGTAAGCATCCTCCGGCTTCTCCGCGATCTCAAGCACCGGCTTGGCTACGCCGGGGGTGTAGGCCAGTCCAAGGTCGTCGGCCGTCTGGCAAGGCTTGGTCGGTACAACGGAAACCTTGCCAGGTACGCCGTCCAGGCAATGGTAGGCCAACGCTCGTTCTTTCAGTTCATCTTTCATAATTACAATTCCTTATTCTATTGGTATATTGATACAGGGATGATGAGAAACAACGCCGGTCGCCCAAAGGCGGAACTGCCTGAAGGCTGAACCGCCTGAAAACGAGACCGGCTTTCACGGCATCATTTCCCCGGCATGCTTATTTCGCATCCTCGAAATCCCAATGATAGTCCATGTTCCAGCGGTCGCGCAGCGTGGTCATGACCTTCTGCAAGCTTGGCGGAACCGGACAGCCATGGGCGGTACGGTACTTGCGGGCTTCCCATTCCTTTTCACCTGCGGTGTAGATACGGTCACAACCGGGTGCTTTCTGGGAAGCGCGTAGCTCGCGGCAAATGGCACCGGCTATCCGCTTGAAGGTATCAAGACCCATGAAGTGAGCGGGATCAATCGCAATAAAGAAATGCCCCAGCGGATACGGAATCGGGTTGTGGTCGGCGTCGAAACCGTTCAAAGCCTTCATCCATGCACCATCCTGCAAAGCGGCGCAGAGAATCTCGACGACGGCGGCGTAGCCATAACCCTTGTAGCCGCCGGTTTCTTCACCGATGCCCCCGAGCGGAGTCAACGCGGCCTGACCAGTGGTTAAATCCTTCAATACCTGTTGCGTATCGGTCCGGGTCTTGCCGTCAAGTCCGATCACCCAGCCGGGGGGCAGTTGCTTTCCAGCGCGTCCGTAGACCTCGATCTTGCCTCGTTGGGAAACGGAAGTCGCGCAATCAAGGACGAACGGGAATTCTTCGTCTGTCGGGATACCGAACGTCAGGGGATTGGTCCCCATCATGTTCTCGACGCCGAAGGTGGGAGCGATGGACGGGCGGGCGTTCGTGCCGGTGATACCGACCATACCAGCCTCGGTCGCCATGGTCGCATAGTACCCGGCGATGCCGTAGTGGTTGGAGTTCCGCACTACGACCATGCCCAGACCATATTTGCGGGCCTTTTCAATCGCCATGTTCATGGCCCGCACCCCGACGACATGCCCCATGCCGTTGTTGCCGTCAAGCACCGCGGTCGCGGCCTCATCCTTGAGGATGTCGATCTTGGTGACGGGATTCATGATGCCCATGTCGATGCGGTCGATGTAAATGGGCTTGAGGCGGCCGATACCATGGGAATCGATGCCCCTCTTGTCGGACTCAATCAACACATCGCCGATAGTCCGGGCGTCCTCGGCGGGTACGCCGGCATGTTCCAGAGCCTCGACCATGAACTTCTCCAGCTCATCAAAATCAATCCATGCGCAATTTGCGTATTGCTTCGCATAATCCTTTTCGTAATCCATAGCCCCTACTCCTTTCTCCGGTGACAGCCGCAACCCCATCCGTTCCTGATTGCGGCCATTTCTCCGTCGATTTCCTTGTCAGTCGTTCGATCACTCCTACGTCAATCAAGCGACGTAGTGAAGTCCTCGGTTATTCATTCGTCTCCGCGACGATCACTTCCAAAGTTCCGGTGGCGTCTTCCGCCAGCAAACGCCCCCCCGCATCATCAGTGACGAGGGTGTCTATAAGGTCGAGCCCCACAGTCTTGAAATTGGACACAACCCCTATCTTGTTGCCCGCCGCGACGACAATGACTTTGCCGACGGTGTTCTCAATCATCGCCCGGGTCGTCTCCGCCTCCTCCAGAACCGGAGTGGTCAGCCCTACGCTCAAACTGAATCCATCGACACCGATAATCGCCTTGTTTGCGAACACCTGGTCAAGAATCAGTTGAGACAGTGAACCGGATACGGAATGGGAACGGGGACGGACGACTCCACCGGCCAGAATCAACTTGCAAGGGGAATCCTCCTTGATCAACCATACGGCGTCTATGTTGTTCGTGACGATGGAGATTTTCTTGTCCGAGGCTATCAAGGCGCGGATGACCTCCAGCGTCGTTGACCCGCTGTTGATGTATACGGTGTCGCCGTCCTCGACCAACCGGGCCGCGGTACGGCCTATCATCTGCTTCTCAAATTGGTATTCAGAGGATTTCTGCATATAGTCCGGTTCAACGGGAAGATTGCGACGGGCGGTCGCCCCGCCATGGGTCCGCTCTATCAACCCCTGACCGGCGAGTTGGTCGAGATCCCTGCGGATCGTCAGTTCGGAAACTTGGAAATACGAAGCCAGTTCGTTGACCTGTACGACATTCCCTTTGCGAATGAGCTCCAGTATGTGCTTGTGCCTGTCAGCGGGGATGCTTCCCATGTCCGTTCCTCTTCTACCGGCATATATTCGACGCCCTGCTAGGCGTTATGAATGTTTTTGTTCTTTTTCATCCAGTATTTATATACTAAGCTCAAAAACACTCATCAGTCAATGGAAAAATTTGAACTTTATGCTAATAAATCATTCAAAACATTCATCATATAAAACATATGGATATCGACCGCAATGTTCGACGACAACCGATAAAAAATAAAGGCCGTCGCGAAACGTCCCGACAGGAACGGAATCGACGGCGACCCGGCACACTCTCACGAGGGAAAGAATCATGGCCAGAGCAAGGGATTGTATACGTAGTAGCTATTGTACGGATAGGTGGTATAGGAGAAACAGAATCCGATGTACGGGATAATCTGTCCGGTAATCCGATTGGAAACCGTATTGTTCGTGATGTTGAGGAAGTTGCAGCTTCCAGTCACGCCAGCTACAAGATAAAGTCCGGACGTATTCTCCGCGAACAGGCTGATGCGCAACCCCGTATCCACACCTGCGCCAAGCAATGTTTCGGAACCAGAAGAACTTCCCAACGTGGTAGCCTGGGAAAGAAACGGACCGAAACCGGCGTACCAAGTCAGCATCCTGTTGATATTCACCTTGAAAGCCGGTCCCGTCAGCAAATTGATCCGAAACAGCGTGATGTCCGTTCCGGAGGGATTGTCGATGGAAAAAAGAAAATCCGTCCTAGCGAAGAACCCGGCGAAGGAATTGTCCATGAACGAATGCCAGGCTACATCCACCCCCAGGGAATCGGCCCCGGTATCCGCGCGAAGGGCAGTATTAAAGACATGCTCATACTGGAACGTAGTGGACATCCAGTTCTCAGCGGCGAAAACGGGCATGGAAACAACGACGAATAACAGGACAGCCGCGGCAATGCGACCGATGCGCTTGACCATTTCACCTCCTACTCCATGCGTTCGTCCTCCCCGCATGGAGGGATTTATAGTTTGATACTTGATTATCCGCAGTTTTTCTGGTATGGTCAATCCACGTAGAGAATATGGTGCCGTACCCAAGCGGTAAGGGACAGGTCTGCAAAACCTCTATGCATCGGTTCGATTCCGATCGGCACCTTTTGAAGAACCCCTGATATCAGCAGTGATGTCGGGGGTTCTTTTTGTATCGGTCAGGCAATGTTCGGCATATGGATTGCTATTTTGCGCCTGTTTCACCCTATCTCGCACCGAATAGTTGTTTTCATTGACCAACCATCCTATGAAAAGCTAATATAGTCCACGCTGGGCCTGGAAAAACGGAATGGAGTGAAATTCTTCAGCGGACCCGCCACTGTAACCGACGATGACCCCGGAAAGAACCATTGTCCAAACCCAAGGATGAGAAGGTCCGGCAGTAAGACGAATCGGAAGCCAGGAGACGATTCCAGGTTGCATCCTCGTGGAATAGGGTCGGCGATTCGTCGGAATATCGATGTCCTGAATGTTATTGCGGGAATTGATGGGTGGATTCCCGAATGTTCTGACGCCCCATCCCCCATTCCATGAGAACGGCAATACATTCTCAGGAGGCCCATATGAAGAAGCGGGGTATCTTCTCTTTGGTCCTGCTGCTGGTTCTGTCCATGGCGACAGTCTCCGCGGCGGACTACGCGAATTTTGGAACGGCGGGAGAGCTGGTCGTCACCGGTCAAGCTCTGTATGAATCGCAGCAGGACACGGCATCGACGGTATCCGTCATTACCGCCGAGGACATTGAACGACTGCAACCGGCGACCACGGCGGAACTGATTGGCGAGGCGTTGGGAACGGGGTTCAGCTCCTATGGAGCGCTGGGAGCATTGCAGAACGTACAGATTAGAGGTTCAAGCAGCGCGCAGGTCGATATCTATGTCGACGGGGTGAGGATGAACAGCGCCCACGACGGCAATTTCGACTTGTCGTTGATTCCCGTGTCCACCATCGACCATGTGGAGATCGTCCGTTCGGGGACGGGTTCTTCGGGCAACGCAAATGCGATCGGCGGCATGGTGTACATCTCCACAAAGAAGGGCAAGGCGACGGACAAGCCCTTCACCGTCAGTTTTGAGAACGGAAGCTTTCTGCCGGAAACATACAAGACGGATACCGATGCGGAAAAACGCAACTGGATCGGACTGGTGGATTCACAGAAGGCAGATATTTCCTATGCGAACGCATTCGACAAACTCTCCGTTGGAATCAATCTCGGCGGACAGGTGGCGCAGAACAACTATACCTATCGGTACTCGCAGGAAACGACAACCAGTTATCCACCACCGTCATATGCACCTATTGCAACGCCTGATCCCAAATACGATTCCATCAGGCTACGGACCAATGCGAAGATGTGGAATATCCATGGAGGCGTCAATCTCGCCTATGCGTTGACGGACGATAGCGAGCTGTCGTTCGGTAACACCACCAGCTACCAGCATATCGGCTTGCCCGGTAGCTTGAGCTACGCTTCCGAAACGGACTATCAGGACGACATCCTGACAATCCTCTCCCTAGGGTATAAGCGGAACGAACTGCTAGACGGTCTGCTCGACCTCGACATCAGGAATGGATATGTCTATAACCGGACGTTCTACCATGGGTACACCGATTCAACGCACAACAAACATCAGACGCAATCCAACGTGGATACAAAATGGAACTTCGGGGACTTGGCCAAGCTGACTACCGGCATAGCCTTCGACTGGGATTTCGTTGACAGTACCGATGTCGGCAAGCGTGTACGATATAGCCCGGATCTCCATGCGAATGGAAGCGTCTATCTGCTGGACGGAGCGTTGTCGTTCCACCCAATGGCCCGCATCAGCTGGACGAATGATTTCGGTTTTACGCCAACCGCATCCCTGGGCATCGTAGGGATTCCGATGGAGCATCTCCAGTTGACGGCAAATGTTTCGTATGCGAAGACCAATCCGACGTTCAGCCAGCTCTATTGGCCGGGCTATAGCAATCCCGACTTGAAGCCGGAGAAAGCTGTCGCGGGAGAATTCGTCATCACCTATGATAGGAATTTCATCTCCTATGAAGGTTCCGCGTTCGTCAGGGATATATTCGACCAGATTGCCAACGATGCCGCTTATATACCTCAGAACATCGCCCACACGTTCTTCACCGGTACGGAACAACAGCTTTCCATCAGACCTGTCGATGGGTTGAAGCTCACCGGGTCATATCTCCTGAACTATAGCTGGAATCTCTCCGGTACAAATACCTTCGAGTCTGATGTCCGCGTGGCGAACGCCCGCATGCATACTGTCAAGTTCGCGGCTTCCTACGACTACGGTGTCGGCGACATCACACTGTCCGGCCAGTATCTCGGCAAGAGCGGATATGCGAAAGCCGTGTTCCTGATGGACTTGGTCGCGAACTGGAGAATCGGAAAAAACTATTCCATCTATCTGGCGGCGGACAATCTGCTGAACACCCGGTATGAGCTGTACACCGGCTACCCGATGCCCGGAACGAAAATCCGTATCGGCGGAAGCGTGAAGTTCTAGTCTAGACTACGGGCCGAAAACGGCTTATATAGAAAGGGGTGCGTCAGGACTATCCAGACGGACGGTCCGACCGCACCCCTCTTTTTCCGACAGGGGACATGTCGTCCGACAGGTGGTTTCTCACAAGATGGAGGTACTGAGGATGCAGGAATCAATATCGTTGTTCTCGCTGTTCATGCTGGGAGGCCCCGTAATGTGGCCGCTCCTCGTCCTCCTTGTCGCCGTCACGGTAATCATCGTCGAACGGGTGGTGTTGCTGATACGGTCCGACCTGCGGCCCGAGCAAGGAGCGAAGGCCGCTTTGGATATCTACAAGACGCAGGGCAAGGATGAGGCCATCAAGTTCTGCGATGGGGAGGAGAACCTTTGGGGACAGGCCGTCTCCATCGCATTGGATTGCCAAGGGGGATGTACCAGGGCGATGGGGCTGGCCCGCATCAAAGGAGAAGAAGCAGTCATGAAGCTGGAACGCCCGCTCTCCTACCTCGATATGATCGCCTCGATAGCGCCGATCCTCGGTTTCCTCGGGACGGTGACGGGAATGATCGCGGCGTTCAAATCGATAGCCGAAGCGAATACCGTCCAGTTGCAGCTTGTGGCTGCGGGGCTGTACGAGGCGCTGTTCACTACGGCTTTTGGCCTGATTATCGCCGTCATCGCGACCATCGCGGCCCATATCTTCCGCCAGTTCATCGATACCTATGAGCTGGAACAGACAAACGCCTTGGCTACCGTGGAGTCGGTGTTGAGACTCAACTGATGCGACGACGCGGACAGCAGGACAACAGCTCTTATCTGAGCAACCTAGCCTTTCTCCTGATCATCTTTTTCATCCTTCTGGCCGGTTCTACGACCATTAGGGAGCTTACCATGGACATGAACGACGGGGTGAAGACTACCGTCGCCTCTACGCAAGCGACGGCTACCGTCGTCCAGGTCATGGCCGATGGAACATGGCTGACGGACGAGGGAGAGGCCGTTACCAGAGATATCCTCCGGATGCGGCTCCAGCAACAGTCCGAGAACAATACGATGTACCTTGTCATAGACCCGGCGACAGCGTGGCGGCATGTCACCCCGTTGCTGTCGCTGTGCGAGGAATCGGGTATCCCCGTATTCATGGAGGAGCGCGTATGAAACATCGCCGGCGAACGAGGAAAAACGCCACCGCCATGACCGACATCGCGTTTCTGTTGCTGCTGTTCTTTCTTGTGATGGCCGTCACCGGATTCAGGACGCCGGCTTCAGTGGAACCACCGTCTGAACAGCGGGGCGGTTTCATCAATGAACGGGAAACCCTGCACCTGTACATTACGGCGGAAGGAAGGTTGCTCGACGAGGCGGGGCCACTGACCTACCAGCAATGCGCAGAGCGGCTATCCAGCCTGACAACGATGGCGTCAAGCAATAGTATTATCATTACTGCGGACAAAAAAGCCCGATTTGAGGATATCGCTCCAGTGATTGAGCTGTTGCAACAGGCAGGTATCGCACAGGTCGGTTTCGCAGTGGACATCCAGCCGGAGGAGGCGGTATGAGGCGGCTATGGCTATGGCTGACCATCCTTGGAACATGCGGGAGCTATGCCTGTGCGCTCGCCTTCATTGAAGTGCCATGGAATACCTCGGCAAAAACATCGGAACAGAGAATCAGCATTCAGTTGCTTCCCACCGCCCCAAGTATATCGGTAGGAGCGCAGGTCGAAGATTTACCGGAGGAAAGCGCGTCCCGACAACCGGACGAGCGGACAGTCGAACCAGAACCGACGCCGAAACAGGAATCGCCACGAGAACAAGAACCCTTGGAATCGAAACCCCTCCAAGAGCCGGAGGCTGTACAGCAAGAGAATCCAGAACAGGAAATACCGCGGCGAACGGAAAACGCACCGGAACGGACGGATCAGCAGCTTCAGACGGATTCCCCGTTGCCCGACATGCGGACATTCCAACAGGAATTCCTTGAACGGTTGAAGGAAAGAGTCCCTGAAACGCCTCCTGCCGCCTCGGTGGAGACGCGGCTTCCAGAGGAAACTGCATTCCAGGAGACCGCCGTTGATATGGCGGCCATGGAAAAAACGCAAAAACCAGGGGAACTGGCGCCATGGCCGACGACGATAGCGTCAGAACCGCGGACAACGGTGCAAAAGCCTTCGGTATCCATAGAATTTTCAGAGTATCCTGATGCCACGACGCAACCATACACAACGGAGACCGCCGACCTTTCAGAGCGACCGGAGCCTGTAGCGTATACAGAGCCGACAGCCTTTGCAGAACCAGTAGTCCACACAGAGCAAACAGAGATGACAAAGCAACCAGCGGTACAGCCGCGGGAAGTTCCGCATATCGACTGGACGGCTGTTGAAAAGGATGTCGGAGAAACACCGACAGAAGAAATACCCGTCGAAAAACCAAAGGAAACGGAAGAGCCGAAAACAATGGTCGAACTACCGTCCCAGGCTTCCGTAGCGCCACGTCAGGAAATGCTAGCGGCCACTACCATTGAACAGCTTCAGACGACCGTCACTCAATATATCGATGTGGAAAGCACCACCGTCGCTCCGCAGTTTCCACTGGAACAGCTTCGACGCCGCATCGTCTATCCCGCCACGGCGCGACGGCTGGGAAAGGAGGGCGTCGTCCTGCTGGAACTGTGGATATCCGCAGAAGGGACGATTGACCGCATGACCGTTCTCGAAGATCCCGGTTCTGGCATGGCGCAGGCGGCGATAACAGCCTTTGAGAACCTAGCCGGTACTCCCGGATCGCTCAACGGCGAGAACGTCGCAGTCAGGATGCGCTACCCAGTCCGGTTTGCGCTTCAATAATCATCACGTGGCAAACAGATCTCAATAGAACAGATATGCGAGGCCGTCTTCCGTCTCGGCAGTCGTCGAACGGACATGGAAGCACCGTTCGACCTCGCCCGACGCATAGACGACCTGCGGCTGGTCGCAAAGCGCCATCCGCCCTCCGTCCAGCAGACAGACCCTGTCGGAAACCGACAGCGCATGGGAAAGCTCATGCATCACCGCCACCACGCAACGCCCTTCGTCACGCAATTCACGCATCAGACGGAGGATTTCCAACCGATAGTGGATGTCAAGGAATGTAGCAGGTTCATCCAGGAACACATACCTGGCGTCCTGGGCGAGCAGCATGGCGAGATAGACCTTCTGTCGCTCCCCCCCGCTGAGCGTATCCATGTTCTTGTGACGGTATTCCCATACCCCCATACGCAGCATGGCCGACTCCACCTTCGCCTTGTCCTGCGGCCCGGCCTTGCGGGAGAAACCAAGGTATGGGAAACGCCCGTGCATGACTAGAGTCGATACGGGGATGGATGGGAGCGTCCTCGACTGTGGGAGAACGGATACGAGCCTCGCCCACTCCTTCGGTTCAAAGGAACTTGCGTCCCGGCCATCGACACGGACCAAACCTCCCAACGGGGGAAGCAACCTGCATGAGGTCTTCAACAAGGTCGATTTCCCGCAACCGTTGCGTCCTATGATTGATGTAACGGTACCGGGTTCAAAGGAGAGGTCTATGTCGGACAAGACCGCATGACCGTCATAACCGGCGGACAAAGACAGGAGTTCAAGCAAGGACGGACCTCCTTTTCCGGCTGACAAGCAGGTAGAGGAAGAACGGGCTTCCGAGAAAGGAGAGGACGATCCCCACAGGCAGTTCGTATGGCGCGAACAAAGTCCTCGCCAGCATGTCGCAGGCCAAGGTAGACGCTGCGCCAAGCGTAGCGGAAACGGGGACGAGATACCGGTTGTCATGGCCGACCAGCATCCTCGCGATATGTGGGACGACCAGCCCGACGAAACCAATCAGACCGCAGATGCTGATAGCGCTTCCTGCCAGCAACGCCGCGACGGCCAGCAGGAGCAGGCGACAGCCCTTCACCCTCAGACCGAGGGAACTGGCCGCGTCATCGCCAAGGGCGAGCACATTCATGTCATAGCCGAGAAACAGGGCGACGACGCACCCGACGAGAATATACCCCACGGCGAACCGGACCTGGTCCATCGTCGCGGAACTGAACGAGCCAATCAGAAAATCCATCCTGCCGAACTGGACGTCGGGGACAAGGGTGATGATGGTATCGGTACACGCCGACAGCAAGCTTGAAACGGCGACACCGGCGAGTACGATGGTCATGCGGGAGGCTCCCGTCCTGCGGGCCAGGCCGTAGACGAGCATCACCGCCGCGAAAGAACCGACGAAGGCCGCGACCGGGGTGTATCGTAGATACGCGGGGAAGAATGCGGTCAACAGCATGGTGGATAGTCCCGCGCCAGCGTTCACCCCGATGATGTTCGGGCCGGCGAGCGGGTTGTTGAGCACGACCTGGAGGATGGCACCCGCCACGGCGAGCGCCATACCGGCCAGCACCGCGGCCAACGTTCTCGGCAGCCGGACGTACATGACGATTCGATATGCGCTTGAAGCGGTGTCCCTGCCAACCAACACGTCCCAAAGCTGTGACAGGCCGATTCCCGCCGCGCCGATGCAGACGCTGACTACGGCAAGCGCCATGACCAGAACGAGGGAACAGAGCAGAACCAGCGTCATCCTCGCCATTGATGCGCTGTCATCAATCCTATTCATCCTATCCATAGATGATTCCGGCCAGATATTCGTAGCTTTCCGCCCAGCGGGCGTTCGGCTTGTAATGGAACAGTTCCTTGGGAAGCACCACGTACCGACCTTCCTTCACTGCGGTCAGGCCAGCCCACGCGGGATTCACCTCAAAAATGTCGTGCATCGATTGCAACGCCTTGCCGGTATCCCCCATCGGGACTACGAAGATGAAGTCGGGATTTTCTGCGATGATGGCCTCCATCGTCAGTTCGTCGAGCAGGGACGCATGTCGTTTGGCGATGTTGTCCGTTCCGAGGTCCTCCAGCATCCGGCAGGTCATGTTGTCGTCGGCTTTCGCTTTCGCCTTTCCCGACAGCGCCCGGACAAACAGCACCGTCGGCTTCCGCCCGTAGGCCTGAGCATTTGTTCCGCCGGCATTGCTGGTACCTCCCGTACCGCCGATCTTGCTGGCATCGCCTCCTCCGCCGGCATCGTTCACCCCAACGGCATCGTTCACCCCAACGGCATCGTCCGTTCCGCCGGCATTGCCAACCCAGCTGGTACCGCCCGCCCGAGCTGTGGAGTTATTATCCCCGGCAAATGTTCCGGCAAGTTTTTCATCACTCCCGGGGGTTGTCATAGCCGAACCGACAGCGGCAAGTATCTCGTCAATCCGTTGCTGGACGGCCAAGCCGTATCGTTCATACAAATCCTTGCGGCCGGTGATGAAGGTACAGATATCCAGCATCTTCAGATAATCCTCGAACTGCTCCACTTTGAAATATCCATATGGAACCTTCGCCTGTTCCAGAATTCGCGCGGCAAGTACATGTGCCCCTGGACATCAGGGGAAAGCAGTACAAAGTCAGGGTCAAGCAACAGCACCTTCTCCATGTTTGGATTTTTTACCGTCCCGATGACGGACGTCCCCTCGGGGACGTCCATATACCGCTCTGAAACTACATCGTCGGTGACTCCCGCCAGGTCGCCACCGGCAAGCAACCAAGTCTCAGCATAGGATCCCAGTAATGAAACGACACGTTCGGGTTGTCCGTTCAAGACGACTTTACGTCCCAGCGCATCGGTAAAGGAATAATGGACACCGGAGGAATCCTGAGTTCCCGAGACTTCCCGCCCTCTGGAATTCGTGAGGACGGACACTCCCCCACTACTAGTGGTTGCCGAAATTGAAACACCGCTTGTAGAAACCGGCGCAGAAACACCAGCGAGGACCGTCGAAGCGGCTTCGCCGATGGTTTCGGCGGGTATATTTCCAGACGCCACTGTCTTGGAGGACGCAGCTATGGGCAGACTGTTCCCACGGGAACAGGAAACACACAGAACTGTGAACGACACTACAAGGATAATCGACAGGAGGATTGGTTTCTTTCGGATTTTCATTTCATCGTTTCCTTGAAAGATTCTTGGAAAATGGACGTAACAATGGTTTTCACCATTGCACGATAACGGGCTTTTTCCATCCTGTCCAGTCGCTGGAAATCCTACACTATGCACGTTCAGTTTCCAGAATCGTCTGGGTAAGGGTTTTCAAACAATGAAACGTACTGTCGGCAGGAATGAAGGCCCACGATTTCGTCCGCTTGACGATGATGCCCTCGACAACCTGTTCCACGGAATAGAAGTTGCCACCGATCCGAGGATTTTCATACGGTACGAGAACACTCCCGTACCAGGCGGTCTTGCTCTCCCCTGGAGCCAACGAGATGGTAGTCGGACGGTCCATCAAGGTTTGCCTCTGGATAGAGCGAACAACACCCTCTTCCAAAAAACTTGTACCCGAACCGCAACCCAGGTTGAATATTTGGCTCGTTCCACCATCGTACAGGGTCCAAGGGGTGAGCTGGCGACCGCCATAGTCCATAAGGAGATAATTGAAATTAAGCGGTATGTCCCCAGCTTCCAACGCCGCGGGACCGGGAAAGAAGGTAAAGTAAAGAAGCTGCTGACGAGGATTAATCACACTGTTCCAGCCAAGGCGGGAAGTCGCTGGAATCGCCCCGGCAAGAAAATCGGTACTTCCGGTCATGCCCGTAATCTGTGTCAGGTCCACCGTCCCTCCGCTTTTCAACGGAGCCTTTCGCAAGTCATCAAACAAGGCATTGGCGATAATCCGTCCATTGACGCCGTTCAGAGACTGGTCACAGGACATCCATTGCCCGGCTGAGGAATTGAGCAGGCAGCCCGATTCTAGAAATGGAGAACCAAGGGTGTTGCGCCATGCGGCATCCGCATGCAACGGAGCGTCGCCGTTGTTGGTAACCGTGCAACCGGTATACAAAACGGGATGTCCCGGCAACAGCATGTCCACTTTCTTGATGGTCCAGCGGTTTCCGGCTTCACGGCTGGTCAATGACGAGAGCATCCAGGCCCCGCCGAACGTTGAATCAGTACCATATCGCTCCACCATCCAATAGCCGTTGGCGGAATAGCCGTCCGATTCATGGAATACAGAGCCCTCCTGACAGGCAGCCCCAAAGTTTGGAAAACAGAAATAGCTTCCGGCCTTCTGGTACAGCAATGAATTATTTCGCCAGAAATCGCGGTTTTCGTCGCTATAGACGGATGTTCCCATCCCCCGGAACCAAGGGATCGCATGAGCGTTGACCCGTCCACCAGAGGGACGCTCCGTACTGAGTTCCAGCGCCATGGCGCCCTGGTCCTCGACGACCACCCGTATCAGGTCGTTGGTAAGAACGGTCGCGCCGCGCCCTTCCCAAAGAGGTATCCGACGTATGTCCATGGACCGTAACCCTCCCGCCGGGTTCCAGGGCTTCCTTAAGATTTTCCTAAAGAGTCCCCGGGACGCAGCCTTTTGCCCGTCCCGGCATATTTTTTACATTAAAGATGCTGTCAAATCCAGCAGACCACAGTATACTACTGGTATCAGATATCCACCGGCCTGTAAAGGTGGTCGGCGTCTGAATTCATGTGCAAAACAATGGAAGCGGAGTTATGTTCCAATAGTGTGGCGTGAGCATGCCTTTCAAAAGTGCGGGAAACGCATTTTAAGGGAGGGGCATCGAGAGGTCCGTACCGAAGCGAAGTCGTACTGGATTCGGCCGGGAACAGGGCTTTGGAGGAGGAAACACATATGATACGAGAACAAAACGGGATATTCACCCTGGGCACCCGGACCACGACCTACCTTTTCAGGGTCGAGGAAACCGGACACCTCGAACACCTCTACTATGGGCGGAAATTGCGCGATACCTCCTCCATCGATACCTTAATCGACAAGCATACGTTGCCGATCGGCAACGGGACGGCCTATGACAGCCTCCATCCAACGCTGTTTCTCGACAACTTGTGCCTGGAATGTTCGACGCCAGGCAAAGGGGACTATCGCGAAAGTTCCATAGTCATTGAATACGGTCCTGGCTTGCAGACCTGCGACTTCATCTACAAGGAATATCGGATCATACCCGGTAAGCCCCGGACGTTTTCAGGCATCCCCGCTTCCTATGGGACGAAGGATACATGCACCACTTTGGAGGTGGTCCTGAAGGAAAAGCTACTGCCGTTGCGGCTCCAGCTTATCTATACGGTTTTTGAGGATTGTGATGTCATTACCCGTCGCGCGACCCTTTATAACGACGGGCAGGATATCGTGACGATCAGGAATCTGGCCAGTCTCCAGCTCGATCTGCCGGAAAGCGACTGGAACTTCGTCACGTTCGACGGTACTTGGGCGCGGGAACGGTATCGCAACGAACGGCCGCTCACTCCGGGAATCATGGTCAACGACAGCAAGACCGGCGTCAGCGGCGCCGTCCACAACAGCTGCGTGTTCCTCCGCAGGCCGTCGACTTCGGAATCCAGGGGGGAATGCATCGGCTGCAATCTGGTCTACAGTGGCAACCATCGGGAACTGGTGGAAGCTTCCCCCTATGGCAAGGTGCGATTGATGACGGGCATCAATCCGGCGACGTTCTGTTGGAAACTAAGCAGCAATGAGCGGTTCCAAACTCCGGAGGCGGTACTGACATATTCTGCGGAAGGACTCAACGGCGCGAGCAGGCACTTTCACAAGTTCGTCAATGAGCATGTGGTCAGAGGTACGTGGAAGAACAGGCTGAGACCAGTATTGGTGAACAACTGGGAGGCTACCTATTTCAATTTTTCCGAATCCAAGCTGCTCGACCTCGCCCAAGAAGCGGCAGCTCTCGGCGCGGAGCTGTTCGTCCTTGACGACGGTTGGTTCGGTAGTCGCGAAGATGATACTACGAGCCTGGGGGACTGGACGGTCAACACGAAGAAGCTTCCGTCGGGAATCGCCGACCTGTCCAAGAAGATACACAGGATGGGACTGCTGTTCGGGCTATGGGTAGAGCCGGAGATGATCAGCGTGGAAAGCGACCTGTACCGCGCCCATCCCGAATGGATGATCGCCATTCCCGGCAGGATGCCGTCGCCTGGACGGAACCAGTTTATCCTCGACCTGACGAGGGAGGATGTCCGAAACTATCTGGTGACGTCCTTATCCGATATTTGGCACCTTGCGAGAGTCGATTATGTGAAGTGGGACATGAACAGGGTATTCAGCGATTTGTTCAGCCACAACAGGGAAATCCGCAACCACGGGGAGTTCCTCCACCGGTACGTGCTGGGGCTGTATGAGGTACTGGACAAGCTGACGCAGCTGTTTCCCGACATGTTGTTCGAGTCCTGCGCCTCCGGGGGCAACCGGTTCGACCTGGGCATGCTCTGCTTCATGCCGCAGACCTGGACCAGCGACAATACCGACGTCCTGTGCAGGATGTACATCCAGGAAGGCACGAGCTGCGGCTATCCGCTGTCCACCATGGGGGCCCATGTCTCGGCGTCGCCCAACCACCAGACCCTTCGAAAGAGCGATATCGAAAGCCGTTTCAACATCGCGGCGTTCGGGGTTCTTGGCTATGAGCTTGACATTACCCGTCTCGATGACCAGCAGAAGGAGGCGATAAAGGATCAGATCGCATTCTACAAGACCCATCGGACAATCTTGCAATATGGCGAGTTCTTTAGAATCGTCCCTGCTTCAGGAGATACGAACGAGGTCATATGGGTGGCGGCGACACCGGACCGAAGCGAGATGCTGGTCCTTTGGGCGCAAAAGCTCAACCAACCGAATCCTGGCTGCGATATCCTGAAAGTCCCCGTCGCGAATCCCGCCTATGACTACGAGGTAATGCCCCGCAAGCAGAAGGTGAGCATCAAGATGTTCGGAGACCTGATCAATCGGAACAGTCCGGTCAAGATGAAGAACGATGGTTTCCTTCAGCAGCTTGTGAGCCAGAAATACTCGCTTGATAGCGAGATAGAGCATTATTCTGTTCCAGGAGATATGTTGGCCTACGGCGGCATACGTCTCAGCCAACAGTTCGGCGGTACGGGGTTCGACGCCCAGACCCGTGTGTTGGGGGACTTCGGTTCCAGGCTCTATTACATCAGCAGAGTCGAGAAAGACCAGTAGCAAGGGACTGACAGGAAGCCGGGTTCACCCAAAAACCTAGAGTAAAGAAAGGTTTGCTCTAGGTTCGATTGGTGATTGCTCGGTGTTCGTTCTGGGCTTGCTGAGTGTTCGCGCCGAGCTTGATGGGTGTTCGCTCTGAATTTCATCCCAGACCGTTGCCACCTCGGGCATCGCGTCACCCCTCAGTCCTCCAGAATCCGGCCGTCGGTCGAAATGACCACGACACGCCAGGGGATGAATTTACCGCTGGCTTGCAATGCGTTCTTCACCGCCTGTTCGATACCGCCGCAGCAGGGAACTTCCATCCGCACGATGGTGACGCTCTTGATGTCGTTTTGTTTGATGATCGCCGTCAGTTTTTCGGAATAGTCGCCCTCGTCCAGCTTGGGACAACCAATCAGAGTGATGCGGTCGCGGATGAATTTTCTGTGGAAATCACCATAAGCGTAAGCGGTACAGTCCGCCGCAACCAATAGGTGCGCACCGTTGAAACAGGGTGCGTTCACATTTGCCAGCTTGATTTGTACAGGCCACTGGAAAAGCTCACTGGACACCTCGCCCGGAGCGTTGGAGAAAGTTTCATGTTCACGGACAATCTGTTTGGCGTTCATTCCGGGACAACCGAAATGAACCGGACGGCCCTGCTCTTGCTGACGGGCTTTCGCAGCGTTGACGGCCTGTTCGTCGTAGGCCGCGGCGTCACGCTCCTCGAACGTGATGGCTCCGGTAGGACAGGCTGGCAGACAGTCCCCCAGCCCATCGCAGTAATCCTCGCGCAATAGTTTCGCCTTGCCGTCAATCATGCCGATGGCACCTTCGTGGCAGGCCTTGGCGCAAGCGCCGCATCCGTTGCATTTCAATTCGTCTATCTTGATAATCTTTCTTTTCATCGTTGATTCCTCCCGAATACATCTATATAGTAAGAACATCACCACATCCCGTCTGTTGTTTTTACAACATTTGGAGGGTTTGTACGATGAACATCACCCCGTATCTTTCGACATTGCAGGACAGCCCGCTCTTTCAGGGGCTCTCGGCGCAAGAAATCGCCTCGATGGTCAACTGCATGTCGGCAACGGTCAAGGAGTATGACAAAAACCAGTATATCCATAGGATGGGGAATAGAATCAGCTCCATCGGGCTGGTGCTGTTCGGCAACGTGCATATCGTCAAGGAGGATTTCTGGGGGAACAGGAGCATCATGGCGCATATCGGTCCCTGTGAGCTGTTTGGCGAAGCCTATGCCCTGACGGGGACGCCCCTTGAGGTGAGCGTCATAGCCATGGAGCCGGTACGGGTGATGTTCTTCAACAGTGGGAAGATTGCGCAGACATGCCCGACTTCCTGTGCCTTTCATACCGCGCTGATACGGAACCTGCTGAAAATCATCACAGGGAAGACACTGATGCTGACACAGAAGATAGAGCATCTGAGCAAGCGTTCCACAAGGGAGAAGCTGCTGTCCTACCTGTCATCCCAAGCCCTGCGAAGCGGAAACCCGAACTTCGAAATTCCGTTCAACCGAACGCAGTTGGCGGAATATCTGGCGATAGACAGAAGCGCCATGACGACGGAACTTGGACGGATGAGGGATGAAGGATTGCTGGATTTCGACAAAGGCCGGTTTGAACTCAAACAGACCATATGAAAACATTTACAAGGCAAAGGTGTTGGACAAAGAGACAAGCAAAGACAGTACCGGCGTACGGCTTTGCGCGAACGACAGTATAACGGCCTTTGAACGAGAAGAAGGGGGAGGGCATGGAAAGAACAGACAGATTACTGGAAAACATGATCGCATACTATGAGGAGGATCCCGGACGCATCCAGCATTTCCTGAAGGTCAGGGCTTTTGCGGATATCATTGGGAAAGCGGAAGCGTTGAGTCCGAACCTGCTGGAGATCCTTGATGTCGCCGCAATCGTCCATGACATCGGAATCAAGGTCGCGGAACAAAAATTCGGTGACTGCAACGGAAAACTCCAGGAACAGGAAGGTCCCGCCCTCGCAAATGCGATGTTAACTTCGGTCGGTTATGGGCAGACGTTGATCGACCGGGTCTGCTACTTGGTGGGACATCATCACACATACAAGGATATAGAGGGCCTCGACTATCAGATCCTCGTCGAAGCCGACTTTCTGGTAAACATCTACGAGGGAAACTATACAAAGGACGCCATTCAGGCCGTCTACGACAGAATATTCAAAACCGAACGAGGTAGATGGCTGTGCAGGCAACTGTACGGCATAATCGATTAGAAGCCGAGCAACTGTTCCAGCGTAGCCTGATCCATCGGTTGCCCGACGAGCTTCCTCACCTGCCCCATGTGGGCTTTTGAACCGAACAATATCGCTC
>JAXEWB010000071.1:0-14804 GCA_034114085.1 Sphaerochaetaceae bacterium
AGACTTTCACATCGCCGTTTTCTTGCTCCGTCCAAGCTTGACATGCCGTTTGTTCAAAACATCAGCGTTAAGTGTCCGGGATTCTCCTGAAGAATGACTAAAATTTTGAAATCGTTGTCCAAAATATGTTGACTAGTGCAAAAACGGCAAGAGAATAACCATCAAATGGTAGAAATCAGCAGGGAGTCTTTGAAAGAAAAAAACGAGTCTACCGTTTCCGGCATCCCTCACCGAATGAAATTCGTCTTGACCGGCGTTTCCCGTTCCGGTTTGGAAACAGTATCCTTGGCGGCCTCGATGCACTGGAGCAACCAGGCGAGGTTGTCCCCCAACGTCCGCATTACCTGCATGCCCTCAAGATCCTGCCGGACCTCATCCGGCGTATTTCCATGAACGCTGTTCCAGTACTTGGACGAGACGACCGGCATTTGGGAAATAGTAAAATATTTGTTCAACTGATCAAACGTCGCGCTGGCTCCACCACGACGGCAACTGACTACCGCAGCCCCCGGTTTCAGGGTGAAATCCCCTCCGGAGACCATGAACAGCCGGTCAAAAAAGGCGGAGGCGGCGCCCGCGGCGCTCGCATAATGCACAGGAGATCCCAGGATAATCGCATCGGCCTTACGTGCCAAGGCCGCGCACTCGTTCACGGAATCATCTCCAAAGACACAAACGCCTTTTCCCTTGCACTTGCCACAACCGATGCACCCATGGATAGGGCCGTTGCCGATATGAAAAATCGTAGATTCGATTTTGTATTTCTTCAACTGGAAGGCAACCTCATGCAATGCGGTATAGGTACACCCTTCCCTATGGGGACTTCCATTGATCAACAGTACATGCATATCCGTTACCTCCAAACAATCTTATGATACCACAAAAGGCCGCCGCAGGGCATCTCAAGATGCCTTGCGACAGCCTCTATCATTGAAAAATTTTATCGCACGCCACTCATCGGGCAACAATCGTCAGTACCTTCCGAGGATCGGCAGGATTTTCCCCTTCCCGCAGGTCTTGATGAACCCGGCGAGCTTCGGCCCGCGTTCCTTGCCAATCAGCACCTGATAGACGGTCCTGAAAAAATCGGCAGGTTCCAGCCCCGCGTCGGCGGCGACGGCATACAGACGTTCGGCGAAAGCCTTCTCATCATATTCGTCCAGTCTCTCCACCTCGGAGACCAGCCCCCTGACTCCCGACAAAGCGGCTTCATCCAACGCAATAGGAGCGTCGGCGGCGGTCGCCAGATGCCATTTGAACTCTTCCGGGGCAAATGTGGAAATCCAGTTCCAAGCGCATTGGCAACGGACTCTCAACCGAGCCTCCTGACTGGGGGTAACACCTTCCAGGGAAGCGATCACAGCATCGATATCCCCGCCATGCACTTGCAACAGATTGCACAAATGACGGAACGGAATCTGATAGGACGGTTCAGTAGGAACCTCTCCGACCTGGCTCAGCTCATAGATGCGCTTCTCCTTGGCCTGCCGCTTTTCGTTGACGGGCAGCAGACCGAAGTAGATGCGCTCGCAGTTGTCATAGTCCTCGTAGATCTTCAACACATCGAGGTCAAAGGAAATCGCAAATTCGGTGTTCGGCCGGGTACCGACGAACATGTACCGGGCGATTTCCGGAGTATAGACCTCAAGAACGTCATACAGGCTGATTACTTCCCCCGAAGAGGAGGAAATCTTACCGCCACGCCCCTTGATGCTGATGAAGTCATACTGGAACGATACCGGCGCATGGGCGCCGAACACCTCAACGACCTTCTTGCTGGTGTCAAAGCTGCCGCCCTCGCTGTGATGGTCCTTGCCGGCGGGCTCAAAGTCAACGCCCTCGCGAGCCCAACGCATCGGCCAGTCAATCCGCCAGGGAAGCTTCGCATACGGCGTCGTCCGCAGGTCGATTGTCTCCGTCTGCCCGGTTTCGTCGTCGCGATAGGTCACGCCCCATTCGCCGTCCCAGCCAAGAATCGTCGTGGTATCCTTGTCGGTGAAACTGCTGAACACGGAAATCGGCCACCAATCGTCCGGCAGGGGCGTAGTCCTGTATTCGTCCAGAATCGCCTTGATCTCCGCCCGATGCTCCAATGCGGTGCGCATGCCTTCGGCGTACATCGAGGAACGATACCTCTCCGCCTGATACAGGTATTCCGGGCTGACGCCGACGACGGGCAGGATTTTCTCTACGTCGAGCTCATTGCCACGGGCATAGTTCTCCGCGCGTCCCGTAGTGTCAGGGACCAGCGTGATCGGCTTGCGCAAATAGGTCGCCAGCAATTCCGGCTGGGGCATGTTCTTCGGCACCTTGCGAAATACATCGTAGTCATCCCATGAATAGATGAAACGTACGTCGCAGCCTTTGTCCTTCAAGGCACGAGCCACCAGTTCCACCGAAATGATCTCCCGGAAATTTCCGATATGTACAGTCCCCGACGGCGTAATGCCGGAAGCGCAGGTATACCGCGCCTTGGGACCTTTCTCCCTGATGATTTTGTCGGCGTATATATCCGCCCAGTGTGTAGATTGTGTTTGTTCGCTCATAACAGGTACTATGCCCACCTTCCTCGTATATTCATACAGAAATATCAGATAACCAGAGTAAAAGAAAGAAAATATTATTTCAATACCGAGATGGATGTTTTCAATTGGTCATGCTTCGTTTGTCATGTTGCATCAGCACGCTTGAAACCGGACTTCCGCTTGTTGAACGGGAATTCCCGGACATACCCCAACTCACACAGTCTCCGCAGATCGTTCCGCGCAGTTTGCGGCGCTACACCATATTGCCGGGAATACTCTTCAACGGTAACTTCCAGAATCGCCCTTGCCAATTTCAAGAACACCGCCATCCGCATTCGCGAAAGCGCAAATCCATGAAAGTTCCAGGAATCAGGATCGACCTCAAAATCGCACTCGTCCACTTCCCGATTTCTAGGGTGGATTTTTTCGGATGCAGTGTTTATAATTCCATCTATGAAAAAGATAGCGATCTGCCTCATACTACTTATCTTCTTGTCCATGAGTATCGGTGCCACTGACGTCCTGGTCACAGACCCGGTGAATGAACCAGAGATCGCCGAACGAGGCATCGCCTCCTGGTACACCAGCGACAAGCCGGAAAGCCTGACCGCGAATGGAGAGATATTCGACCCGGCGAAAATCGCCGCGGCTCATAAAACGATGAAATTCGGAACCATCGTCCGGCTGACGAACCTCAACAACGGCAAGACCGTAGACGTCAGAATCAACGACAGGGGACCGTATGTCGATGGACGGATCATAGACCTCACCCCAGCCGCAGCCGCAGCGGTGGACATGGTGGAAAGCGGCATAGCCCCCGTTACGCTACAAATCATCTACGAGCCGGAAGTCCCGGAATCAAAATACAACCGCGCGGGAGATACCGGCTGGTATCTGCTTCAGCTTGGGGCATATTCATCGTCTACGACGGCCTACACCCAGTATGAACGGCTGATCAACGCGGGACTTCGCCCGGCGGTCGAAATCGTCAACGACTCCCTTGTCCGTCTCTCCGTACGATGGGTTCCGGCCTACCAGCTCGACAGGACGCTCAAGACCCTTGGCGCATTGGGCTTCAAAGAAGCCGACATCCTCAAGAAAAGCGAAGTAAACCCGTACAACTGACCATCCGTCGAGCGAGCAGCATCCAAGGGAAAGACAAAACGTTCATTCGGCGACACAAGCCACAAGTTCAAGCGGAAGGACGTACAGTTATCTACCGGCGGGATAACGGCAGAACCACGGCGGCATGCAGCGCCTACAACACCGCAAATCCGACGCTACCTGACAAGCTGCATTCCATGAGCCACATTCAATTCGACAACTGTATACGAAAAATCAGAAGTGGCTACCACAAAAACCGCATTTAATTTTGGAACACAGCTCTCTTTTTGAAAAGACAACAATACAGCCCCAGGATGATGCCCGGCGGCTGTATATGTATTGTTGTATAACGAAACTATCGTGGACTCAACGTCCTTTTCCATTCTCTCCCAGGAGCAACCATAGCCCCAAGGCGAAAAAGCTTTCCGCAAGAAACCACAGCAATCGGGCCGCCGTGGAACGCAGACTCCGTATTCCCCCGCTCATTTCTTGATCACCGCCTCGCGCATCATCGGATAGATCCAGACCAGCCAGAAAACAGCGACGATCAGCAAGAACACCACAGGCCGCCAAGGATTCAGGCCAACTACGTCCATAGATTCCTGAACAGGCAATCCCATGCACCACCCCAGGAACATAATCAGTTTCGCCCCGAGCCTGAAACCGGCCTCGCTGCGGATCATGATGGTCGGCAATCCGAAAACGAACAAACCGGGAACTCCGATGGAAACGACGACACGCCAGAACTTGTCCAACCGCCAGTACATGGCCGACAGGAACATGCCGAACGCCCCGACGGATGCCAGCATCGCAAAGCTGAACAAGAATTGGGCGACGGCGGCGACAAGCGGTCCGCCGGTCATAGCGGAACGATATAGGTAGGTATAAATCATATAATCGGAGAACAGCGCGGAGGTGACCAAGCCGACAGCAACGTTAATTGCCGAATAAATCGCGGCGGCGGTAATCAGAACCAGACATTGCGTGGCGACGATGGACTTCCTGGAACGTCCGTTCTGCACCCCCAACCGCATCGCATTGCGCAATTCAACGATCATCTGCACGAACAAGGCAATAGCAGTCGCCACTTCTACGGAACCGTCCATGCCGGAAGCATCAAGGGCCGTACCGGACACAAGAATCGCAAAAAACAATATCAACGGGATCCCCAGGGAAAACCCATAGACCCACGCCATCGTATTGAGGTTCTGGCGCAGGCAATACTGATATAATGGAGAAATCTTCAACGTCTTCATACACTTACTTCCTTATCGTGGTGTTCCGCATCACCAAATACATGCCGCCGCAGAGAATCACATCGACGACCATCATGGACAGGCTCATGATCCATGGATTCCAGCCAAGACTGCTGAAGCCGAGAACGGCCAGCCCAAGGTCAAGCGCCATGGACAACATCGATTTTCCCCCGAACACAATCAAACGCAGGAGGGACGGAAGGATAATGAGCAGCGCTATGGGAATCCCCATTCCCAATGCGATTCGCCAGAACTTGTTCAGCCGGAGAAAAACCGCCGCGCAGAACATTCCGGTGAAGGAAACACACAACAGCGTCATCGTCTCCCAGAGGAACCGGGCGAAACCGAAGCTGTCGGTACCCTTCATCAGCATACCATAGACAGAACCCTTGCCACCGCCAAAAGAATCTACCAGCATATTGACGAACGCCAATACCACGGCCAGGGTAACAAACACTGCCACGCAACTCCACAGCACTGTCTTCCGGCTCCGGCCATTCTGCACGAACAACAGAAGCAACTGCTTGTACATGACGATTCCGAACACCAGCATGAATATCCAACTCAGGTTGACGATATTCATGCCGAATAGCATCCCCCGAAAGAAATCCGAAGCGTGGATGTTTTTCATCACCAGCGACGACAGCATCGCTACTACAAGATTCGCCAGCAGCACTGTGGCATACCCGACTGCAATCCCTTTTCCACAGTCCTTCAGACCATAGAGATACGGCGCCTTGAGCTTCATACCGATTCCTCGTTGGTCAATTCGATAAAGAGCTTCTGCAAGTCAACGGAATCGACCACTACGCCACCAGGAAGCTGTGAAGCATCGACCCGCTGTGCAAGATATATGGTTTTCGTACCCCCGACCTGTTCGGAGCCAAGCACCTTGTACATCGAAGTCAGCGAATTGACCGTCTCCGCAGGCCCGGTAACGCTACAGGCATCGGCGAGCAGCGTCTCCACCGCTTCCTGCATCAGCAGACGACCGTCCTTGATAATCGCGACGTTCTCTACCAAATTCGCGATTTCTTCAATCAAGTGCGTCGAAATGATAATCGCCTTGGGCGTATTCCCTTCCGAGAAATCCTGCAACAGCAGCTTGTAGAACAAATCTCGATGGTTGGCGTCCAAGCCCAGCACCGGTTCATCGAGTAAAATGAACGGTACGTCCAGCGACAAAGCTATGATGTTCTTGAAGATCGACTTGTATCCTGTGGACAACTTGACAATCCGCTGACGGACATCAAGTCCGAAACGTTTGGACAGTCGCTGCGCCTTCTCCAGGTCAAAGCCATCATAGAAACGCCCGGTCCAGACAAACGCCTGCTGAACCTTCATGTCCTCCGGATAGAAGTTCTCCTCGCCCATCATGAACAGACGCGACAATTGCCCGTCATGCTCCAATACCGGTTCCCCGTCTATGGTGATCGCCCCTTCGTCGGGGACGACGCGCCCGGTCAGAATGTTCATCAACGTGGACTTGCCTGCGCCATTGCGCCCCAGCAGACCATATATCCCGCCGGTTTCGAACGTCAGTGAAACCTGATCCAACGCCTTCACTTCCTTGAAAGTCTTGCTTACCCCTCGTATCTCCAACTTCATTTTGCAAACTCCTCGATCAATCTCCGCATGTCCTCCGCGGAAAACCCGAGCTTCCGTGCCTCATCCAACATGGGCTTGATATATTTTTCCGCAAACTGCTGCTGCCGTTTCCTCTTGATCTGCTCTATGGCGCCTGTAGCGACAAACATACCCAATCCTCTCTTCTTGTATACGATTCCATCCTCGACCAGCAGGTTCATCCCCTTGAGCACCGTGGCGGGGTTGATCTTATACCCCACCGATATTTCGGTCGTAGAGGGAATCTGCGTCTCTTCCGGATACACCCCTGTGAATATCGCATCTTCCAACTGCCTGGCTATCTGGAGGAAGATCGGAGTTTCACTATCAAAGTTTAGATTCAAATGGACACCTCTTTTCAAACCTATCTGGTTAGTTACTCAACTAACTAACTATATAACGAAATCAAGAAACTCTGTCAACTCTATTTCTTATTTTTTTCGGGTGATGATGGATGATAAGATACCCACGTCCCATTTGGGCGCTCCGCCGTTCATGCCGCCCGTTCGGGCTCAATACGACAATCCGCCATGCAGTCCAGACCTGCCGGTCGGCCTCTTCCTTTTACAAACACGTTCCTTCGACCGCCACTTCACATCCCGTCTTGGCTGATGACAGCCCCAAAGCACAACAGCCACGTCTGCCTGCCGAAGTCGGATCAGGGCGAGTTACCGCACACTGACTTTTCAGCATGGCGACGGCTGGCTTGTTTGCCATAGAGGGCAAGTACGCAATATCTGTCATCTACGTCCTTTACCTATCGATTACGTCCTTTATGTCGGGATTACGTCCTTTATGTCGGAGCTACCTGTCGTCTACGTCCTTTATCTCTCGCCTACGTCCTGTATGTCGGAGTTATCTGTCGTCTACGTCCTTTATCTGTCGATTACGTCCTTTATGACGGGATTGCGTCCTGTATGTCGGAGTTATCTCTCGTCTACGTCCTTTATCTATCGATTACGTCCTTTATGACGGGATTGCGTCCTGCAATAGCCATCATCCATTTTCACAGAAAACCGAGTAGGAGGAGTTTATCCCCTCCTCTCTCACCACCAGGACGTGCCGTTCGGCATCCGGCGGTTCAACCTAAACAGAATACATGCCTTCGTCCTTGTTAATAATCAAGACAGCTGATGAGTCCCTTTCTCCCAAGAACCTCTTTGGAGTTTGCTGTCTTTGGCCAGCTTATTCGCTTTGGTCGCATTGTACCAGCTTCCTGCCCGTCAGACCACGATTTCGCTATTGCTTCTTCTCTCCCACACCTCACGATGTGAAACTTGCAAGTCGCTATGGGGTTCGTCGGCAACTACGCCCCTTGGAAATTCCACCCAAGGATAATGACATGCCCGTCATACACAAAAACCACCGCTTCCTGCTGGAAACGGCGGTCATGCATTTCATCATCCACACGGATTAGAAATCGAGGAAGAAGGTCACGGAACCAACGATGCCATGCGCCTGCACACCCTTCGCATAGTTCATTCCATCAATGATATACGCCAGCTGATATCCCAGGTCGATGAAATCGAAAATCGACACGGTGAACTGGACGCCGGTACTGCACAGGAGGTTGTATCCGTTCTCCGGCTTGACGCTGGAGTTGAAATACGCTCCCGCACCATAACCGATATCGAAGAACAGGTTGATACGAGGATAGAGGCCGTTGAAGAACGGTTCAGGACCAGCGAAACGGACATCAAAATTGTTCACCATGGTGAACTGCGTGTTGTAGGACCACGTGGTGAAGCCACGGACCTTGCGCCCCAGCGAAACACCGCCCTGGGCATACACGGGAACCTTCCTGCCGTCGGTCCAGTTGACGTTGAAGCGATCGACCAGCGTAATGGCAAACAGATTGAGACTCCCGTCGTCACTCTTCAACTGGTACGGAGTCCATGCCCCGACCGCGTTGAGTGTCACGCTATAATAGTCGGCTTCGCCGTCCAACGCGCGGTTCAGAGCCAAAGGCGCCCACTTCACGTTCAGATCGGCCAGAAAACCGTCCTGGCTGGTCATCAGATCCCGCATCATGTCGAGCTTGACGCCGCCTTGGAACGTAGTCCCGAGCATCATGCGCCGACCATCGGTACTGGCGGTCAGATCGGGATAGATGGCGTTGGCGGTAGCCGCCCAAGGATTCAGAAACCAATCACTGATGGATGCGACGGGACGAGACACCCCGCCATTGGAGCGGGTCTTGCCCGTCACCATGGAATCGACGTTATCCTCCCAGCGGCCTTCATAGCCCACATAGGCGGTAACCAAGTCCTTGTTCGGCACCCACGAATGACCGAACCCCTGGGTAAACTTGAGCAGCCATTCGACCCGCCAGACATCGTAGATCAACGGATTCGTAGTAATCGGCGAACCAGTGTTGGGATCCTGCCACACCTTGCGCTGGCTGTAGCCGCCGCCAGTCAGAAACTGGAGCTCAGTCCGGTTGCCGGGAATCAGGGACAGCCCGCTGTAGCCGACGCCCATCGTGGTGTAGGAAGGGACAAAGCCGATCAGGATCTCAGGGTGCTGGTCCAGATCACCGAAAACATATCGCCAGTCGCCGCCGAATACCGCGGTAGAGACCAACGCAAGGGCAAGCAACAGTACAAGCAGCTTCTTTTTCATGATTATCCTCTCAAAGTACATACTTTCAGACTGATGATATCATGACGGGGCGACCGGTAGCAAGTTAATATGGATTTTCGGTTTCAAGAAGCTATCAGAAAAGTATGAACGTAAACCTTGCCGAAGAAATTATAGAGTGGAGCCGCAAACGTACAGACAGTTGGGCAAGAAACCCGGCGTATTCCTGTACAACCAACCGGGAGTGACGCAATCCCTGCCTTATGATATGGTATCAAAAGGCTTCAAAGAAGGATTCACGCCCATGGCAAGAAACGACGCTGCAAGCGCGACCCCGCCGCGAGCATGAATCACCCGCTCGCCTGCCGAGAACGCAAAAGCCACGAAGGAGGCAGTCATGCTCGTTGATTTCAATTCACTTTCCCCTATCGGAAAAATCCAGTGGCACTTCCTGCCAAATCCGGAGGATGGCTGGATACCGGGGGAGACTTATCGATGCCAAAATGCGCTGTGCATTCTCCAGAGACAACCGGTATGTG
Source organism: Sphaerochaetaceae bacterium (assembly GCA_034114085.1). GTDB lineage: Bacteria > Spirochaetota > Spirochaetia > Sphaerochaetales > Sphaerochaetaceae > Spiro-02. The sequence goes on from JAXEWB010000071.1 coordinate 9,631, forward strand.
TCTCCAAGGATGACCTGATCGCCGTCGACTGGTCCGCGAGCGTGTTCAGAAAACGGCCAGCCTCCAAACATAAGCAAGCCAGCTTCCGCGACGCATATGAGCTGGTGCTTTCCGTATCCATTGAACGGGAGGACCTCAGAGCCCTTTCGGAAGCTTCCGGCGCAGATCTGCGGGAATTGCAGGAAGAGTACGGAACGAAAGGTTATTTCAGTTCCAGCCGATGCAAGGTATATGCCGCCGAAGCATATGAAGACCTCGGCCCATGCGAGAGTTCCGCCAAGCTGGAGGATGTCAGGCAGTTTCTGCTCGACACCGTCTGCGATACGCTGGATATTGTGGCGGAGCCGGAGAAGACAGAACTGTAGAGGCACCATCGGGTAATGAAACTTTTGTCACTATCCGCAATCGCCGTAAGTCCTACCCCTTGACCGCGCCAAGAACGACACTGGACATCAGCTTGTCCTGATTGAACATAAAGACAAGGATCAGTGGTAACGAGCAAAGTACACTTCCCGCCATGATGGTTCCCCAAACCGGGATGAACCCTACGACGGAATCAACCAATGTGGGTAGCGAAACCATGATAGGCATGACGGAAGACTTCGTGGCAACCAGCAACGGCCAAGTATAATCGGTCCAGACATTCAGAAAATGGAGTATGGCATACGCACTGACGATGGGACTTGCCACAGGCATGACGATACTTGTGAACGTCTTCATATGTCCGGCACCATCGATTCGCGCCGATTCCACCAATGAATCGGGAATCCCGACCAGATATTGTCTGATCATGTATATGCCGATGACGGCGGGAACGGTAGGCAGAATCTGGACCATCAGCGTATTAATCATCTTCAGACGTGAAAACAGCATGTATTGCCCGGGCATCACGACTTCCATAGGGATCATCATGGTCGCGAGCAGAACCGCAAACAGTACCCTTTTCCCTTTGAACCGATATTTAGCGAAACTATAGGCCCCCAACGTACAAAAGAACGTACCAAGTACAGTACTGACGACGCTGATGATGATAGAATTGAAAAAATGACGGATAAGAGAACTATATGTCGTGAATATCGAAACATAACTTGAAATAGTCCATTTTTTGGGCAATCCCGACAAGTTCCTCAGCATCTCGTCATTGGATTTGAACGAATTGATGAACATCAGGATAATCGGGACGATGACAATGATGCAAACCAGACAATACACTACGGTTCCGATGATTTTCTTGACGACAATCTGCGAATTTTTCATGGTTTTCTCCCTTGTTCCCATGGTCTAGACATCGGTATCCTTGATACAGACCGACTGAATGATGGTCAGCAAACCGATGACGATGAACAAAAGCCATCCTACCGCTGATGCGCGGCCGAAATTGCCTGACTGTATGCTTTCCACCAGCAGGTTCATAACGGGGGCGATGGCGGTCGGCGCCATCTGGTCCGGCTGCCCAATCAAAATATTCGGGATTGAGAAGAGCCTTAAGGAACTAATTCCGTCAATAATGAAGGCAAATTTAATGATATTGCCCATCAAAGGGATGGTGATCTTCGTAATTCTCTGGAAACTATTGGCACCGTCAACAACGCTAGCATCAATCAGTTCAGGACTGATGGAAGTTAGTCCAGCGAGAAACACCACGAACCAATAGCCGAAATCACGCCAAATCAGTACGGTCGAGATGACAATTCTGGAAGTGAAATCGTTATGCAACCAATCAATATCAAGGTTGAACAGGGAGTTGACTAATCCAGTTTCCGTACCGAACAAAGCCCTGAAAATCAACGCGGCAATCACAGGGGCGATGACCCGCGGCAAGAACAGCAATATTTTGTAACGGCTCAGATTGGTAAACAAAGGGGAGCTTACCAACAATGCCATACCGAAAGAAAGGAGCATCATAGGAAAAACATGGATACCCCAATAGATAATGACATTTCGCAATTCAATCCAGAAAACCTTATAGTTGAGTATCGCGAAATAATTTTTGAATCCGACCATTTTCATTTGGCCATACCCACGATAGCTTGAAAAGGAAATGAACAAAGAATTCAAGGCAGGCCCAATGAAAATGACAAGGAAGAAAATCCCAAAGGGCAAAAGAAAAAGATACGGTACAGCCCTTTCCATAGATCGTTTTTTCATCGTTACCTCCTCCCGACATACAATTCGATATCATACGCCAGGGGGTTCACCCCCGGCGTATGATGACAGCACCTAAATGTCATACGGATTTCCAACCTGAATCTCCAAATCCTTCTGGGCATTCGCTATCGCTTCGTCCAAAGTCTCCGAACCAGCAATCAACATCATGATGTGGTTAAGAAGAATAGTCGATTCAGCATTGAAAGATGGATCAGACTCGAATTTGTTCGCATGCTGCATGGTCTTCCAAATGGAATCCACCATTTCCAGCCCGAAATAATTGATGGGCTTGAGATTCCAGTCCTCCTGTGACACCTCGGCGGGCTTCATCGCAACCGCAGCGGAACTCTTGACTTTCTCTATTCCGGAATAGGTGATTGGCAACAGACCATTCTCATTGAAACGTGCCAAGGCGCTATCCCCTTTCAGGAACAAGGTATCCAATACTTCAAAAGCAGCAGAGGTATCCTTCGCTCTGACAGGAATTGAGACGACTTCCGCAGAACCACCCTTCATGAATTCCTCAGGCCAAGAAGTCATAGCCCATAGGCCTTTCTGGTCAGGCGCATATTTAGGCAGGAATTCCGTCATCCAGGACCAACTCAGTAAACTTGCAACTTTCCCACTTTCGATGGCCGGTTGCCAGTCTGCATCCCAGTCGGATATGTACATGGAGAAATCAGCGTGGGCCAATGCGTTAATCTTCTCAAACATATCCCTGAAACGTGGATCGGAACTGACATTGTACGTACCATCTTCATTTGAAATTTTCAGACCGTCATAGCTGGCTAGCCAACCAAGCAGGACATCGATATTCGGCGTTCCACCCATATTGATGAAATATTTGTCGGGAAACGCCTTCTTGAATTTCATTCCCGCTTCATAAAAATCCTCGAACGTCTTGATGGCATCGACATCGATACCGGCTTCCTCAAACAAGTCGGCCCGATAATACCACACCTTTGACTTTACCTGCGTCGGGACGCCATACACCTTGCCATCGTTGCTGCACAAATCCATAGCCGCAGGAAGGATATCATCTTGGATAGCCTGTATTCGGGACGAGATATCCATCAAATCGCCGTTGAGGATAAATTCCGTCGCCGCAGTTTCGCTACCGAACATCACGATTCCTGGAATATTATCATTCGCGGCCAATGACAACCTGAACAACTGATAGCAATCCACAGCGTTCTTTCCACCCGATGTAAATGTAACGTTAGCCATGTTTTCCGGAGTTAGGGCGGTATTCGCTTCGTAGATTGTACGGAAATAGTTCAATCTGTCGGCACCACCCCACATCAGAATATTCACTTCAGGTCTGCCCGCCGAAGCGCCCTCTTTCGAGCCTCCTGCGAATAGCAGTGCAGAACATACAAGGCTGACTACGATGCACAATGTAATTGCTTTCATTCTTGCTTTCATGTTTTTCTCCTATGCCCTGTTCACCTACAAAGCAGTGCCAATGCTTTTTTAATCACAGAACTGGGTACGTTTGCCAAACATCTGTTCAGAACCATATCTACCGGAATTGTACAGACAATATGCCGTCCTATCAGGAAGCACCACCAAATGGTGTCTCCAAAGGTTCTCCCCTTCACCATCAGCTATGGCGAAATCTGGTATGTCGTGGATATATTCGATTGGATGAGGGAGAACTTGCCAGCCCTTGTCGGGAAAAGCTTCTTCCGTATACGCCCATCCGCCCAAACTAGGAGCTGGTTCCCGCATGTTTTCGTCATCTGTTACAGAACAAGGCGAGGTTGGACTTGCATTAATCAAGGCGTACCAGCCTTTTGTCTTCGCTTTGAACAACTGCAACCCGCCGATATATCCCCGCGCCCAGCTATCCAGCTTTAAAGACGGACGCAATGCGACGCCAAGCTTTGAAAGTTTCATTCCATCTGTCTCCAGACAGGCGACGCAAGAACAGCTGCCATAGGGAGACAAAGGTTGTTCAATTTGTTTCTCATATGGATATCCCATATAAAAGATAAGGATTTTGTGTTCTTGCTCAAAATAATATGCGGTCGGGGCATCTACATGGAATCCATCTACCTCTGCCCGATCTCCCGGCGCTATGACAAGATCTTCGATTATCGTCCAAGGCCCGTCAAGCACAGCGGCGGTCGCTATCTGGATTGTCTTCCGCCCATTGTTGAACGAGGCGGTGAACAGCCAGAACAGGCCGTTCAACGTACTCGCCGTGTTGGGACGATAAGGATCCATCAGTATCCAAGGTTTATGGGTGTCTCCCAACAAAGCTTCCGGGTTCGTGTACGTCAGTTCTCCGCACTTTTTCCAGTTTCCGCCTTCCAAGGAAGTATTGGACGTTGAAACGGCATGCCCATTGCAATTAACTTCCTTCCCATCGACCTGTCGTTGGGCAAAATAGAACATATGATAACAATTTCTCGCATCATCCCAGACAATGCAGGGATCGCCGGTCACATTGGAATCAAATTCGCCAGGACATCCCCTTTCGAGAATTCTTCCCAACCGTTTCCATTTTGCCGGCAAAATATCAATACAAAAGCAGGTATCTTTTTCCATCTGCCTCTTCCCTTCTGTTTTTCATTTTAGTCGCATACTACGAGATGCGTGGGATTCTACAAGAAACCATGAGAATCCCTTTTGGTACATCAACACTCAATCACAGCTTTTGTACAGTCTTGCCGTCGTGCGACATCAAGGGCTGTCTGGATATCCGCAAGTGAAAACCTATGGGTTATTATCCTGGAAAAATCCACCCCCTGATTCTTGCATGCCTGTATGACCCGTAATGCGGCGCCGAACTCCTGAGGCCCATATCCCCATGATCCAAAAATCTGAATATCCTTCTGACAGACCTCGAAAGGATCGAACGGTATCGTTCCCCGCCTTGTGTAATGGCCGAATTCTACAAACGTACCGCCAGGTCGCGTCATGCTGATTCCATCGACAAAAGCGGATGGAGCCCCTGCACACTCGAATACGGCATCAGCGCCAAGCCGTTTCACAGTATTCTTCAATACCATCTCAAGACG
>JAXEWB010000072.1:0-29669 GCA_034114085.1 Sphaerochaetaceae bacterium
CTCATTGGCTTGGACGCTCCTCCGCTCTGGGATAACCACCAACGACACGGAAAACTGATCGCAGCTTCGGAGTATGGCCCCCAGATTGTGGGGATCGGTAATGCCGTCCAGAATGACGACCAAGGCATTCTGATCATCGGACAGGCTCTTGCAGAATTCCTTGACATCCATCGTCTGGATACGGCTCCCGCCTTTTCGGGCGCCGCCAAGATCCAGGACAGCCCCCCGGTGATCGGCGCCCGGCACCATCCGGTCCATCTCTACCAAGGCAATCTTCTTGACGGCGACCTTGCCGGTTATCCGAGCCAGCTGCTCCAGCCTGACGTTCTTATCGCCGGAATTGCGGCAAAGATATAACGTGGAACCGGCGGGAGCCAGCTTCAAGGCCTCTTCTATAGCATGAAATCCAAATACTTTCTCACCCATGTGCATCCTCGCTTCCTGGCTTCGGTCTCTGGCGGACCGACCCAGACTATCCTCTTGTCAGGATAGCCCTTGCCACCCTAGCCGATGCGGGCGCAGGCTGTCAAGTTGCGGGGCCGGGACCATGCCGCCAAGGCTCAGGGCCGAAAGAGACTCCGTGCAAGAAACTCACGTACCGGTTATGAATTCAATCCTTACCGTAGAAGTATACGTCCCCGCGAGAAGATCGTCCAACGTCTGATGCACGTCCAACATACGGTCAAACTGGATGTTGATCGGCATCCGGCTCATGCCGACGGGAGACAGACCGTCCCAGACTACGCTGGGATTACCGGAATCAATCCTCGTAGTACCGAAATCGAGCGTATATCCGAAACTAGGATTCTTCCTGACGGAATCATAGAATATGAAATCATCAGGACTGAACCGAACCGTCACAGTCCCCTGCCCAGAGGCTCCCCCGCTTATTCTACTGGCGGTGATGTTCGCAACCTCGATTTTCTTACCGGACTTCAGGGCAAACAGATCCACATGCTTCTCCAACGTATCAATATCATATTCCCAGACGGTATCCGCCGGAGTCTGGTTGCCTCCTGGACTGACAATGATGGAGCCGTTGCTTCCCGGACTCGTATTGCTCGCATCCGGAATGATCGGTATGAAAAGAACGCCGGAACCACCAAGAGGGAGCATCGTGCCGGGATCGAGGGTACTCCAAGGCCCCAACGTACTCTCCGCGGCACTGAGCAGTACCTGCGGCACTTGCACTTTGTCTCGCTCAGAATCAAAGTTCCATGGGTTGTTGTGCATCGTTATCCATACTTCAATGCTGATTACCGTCGCGTTGTCCATCGGACTGCACTTGATGGGCTGCCGGCCCGATGTATAGGCCGACCACTTGTCCTGGGAAACTGTACTCCAATAGGAAAACTGCACGCCAGGGGCATAAAACCATATTTGTCCATTTACAGTATCAGGCCTAGCGGGAAAATTTTCCCCTGCGCTGTACGACATCTCCAGCCCACCATGGGAATCAATTTGAATATATACTTCCTTCTCGTTGTCATCGGCGGTAAACGCGACAGTCAAAACCATAGTCTGCATGGCGTAGTTAGAACCGAACGGGGAGTTTCCTACCCAACTGAGCGCACCCGGCGCTACATCCGTCACTACAACGGAGGCGTTTGCTACAAATAGAGAAACCGCCAGGAACATGAACGTCAATATACTGGATTTTAACAATACATTCTTTTTACGGCGCATATATCCAGACTCCTTATCCTCAGTCGATACGGCACATGCACAGCAATATGAATTCCAATTCCATCATATTCGCACGCATCGGGTACAAATCCATCTACAAGATAGACAATGCCCCACCAGACGTCAAGCGACGGCACATATACGACAAGAGAGCGTCACGCACCCGAAGGTCTTTGCGACACTCTCCCGTCCTTGATCAATTCGTGTATATTACCGGAAACCCGAAACGGCTATTCTTCGAACGATACCGGTTCCGGAGCATTGGTTTCTCCCAACGCCTCAGACAATTCCTTCATCAATTGCTTTGCCTTGGCATTGAGCCGTTTGGGAACGTCGATCTGCAACTTGATGTACATGTCACCGCGTTGGTCAAGCGGCCCCCTCAGACGAGGGACGCCCCTCCCCCGCAGCCGAAGCATCTTGCCGTTCTGGACCCCAGCGGGAACGGAAACCTTTACACGCTGGCCATCGATCGTGGGTACTTCTATATCCGCACCCAATGCAGCCTGCGTGACGGATATCGGAATCTGACAATAAAGATCCTGACCGTCCCTGACAAAGAACTTGTGCCTGCGGACATTCACATAGACATACAGGTCTCCGGCATCGCCGCCGTTCGCACCAGCGTCGCCCATGCCGCTCAAAACGACACGACTGCCGTTGTCAACACCAGGAGGAATAGTAACCTTGATCTTCTGCTGTTTGCGCTTGACACCAGTTCCGTGGCAGTCGGGACATGGATTGTCAATGACATATCCTGATCCGTTGCAGGAAGGGCAGGTACTTGCAATAGCGAAGAACCCGCTGTTGCGACGGACCTGTCCGGTACCGTTACAGGTGGGGCAAACCTTCTTGCCGGAACCAGACTTCGCTCCGGACCCTCCGCAGGTTTCACAAGCGACCTGGTGCGCATATGAAATCTCAACCTTGGTTCCGAAAACAGCCTCCGTAAAATCAATCTCAACATCATACCGGAGGCTCGCCCCCGCCTCAGGCCCCATAGGCCCTCGGCCAGAAGAAGACCTGCCGCTCGCTCCTCCACCGAAGAAGGATTCAAAGATATCGCTGAAACCACCGCCGAAAATGTCCCCAAAATCGCGATAGACGTTGGAATAATCATGCGCACCGCCGTTCATTCCATCGATACCGGCAAAACCAAACTGGTCGTAGGTCTGCCGTTTCTTTTCATCGCTCAGCACCTCGTAGGCTTCGGTAGCCTCCTTGAACCGTTCCTCGGCCGCCTTGTCACCGGGGTTCCTGTCAGGATGGTTCGCGACGGCCAGCTTCCTGTACGCTTTCTTGATTTCTTCCTGCGAGGCCCCTTTCGAGACCCCTAGCACTTCATAATAATCCCGTTTCGCCACAATGCGACTTCCTTCGATGAGTAGGTACCCGCTGAGACACAAACATCATGTCGGTCGAAACCGACATGATGCATGAATGCGGATCACCCACAGAATACTCTTTTTTGGGACTACTAGTCTACGACTTCGTAGTCGGCGTCTTCTACGCCGCCATTGCCCTTCTTGCCATGGTTGTCGTCCGAATGGGACGAATCGGCGGAAGCGTCGGCCCCGGCGCCAGCGCCTGGAGCACCCTGCTGCTGGGCGGCCGCGGACTTGTAGACTTCTTCAGCGAGCTTGTAGGCCGCCTGCTGGAGCGTTTCAGTCTTGGACTTGATCTCTTCGCTGGTGGAAGAGGAGTTGTTCATGACACCCTTGAGATCTTCCATCGCGCTCTCAATCTTGCCCTTGTCCTCGGAGGAAATCTTGTCGCCATACTCCTTGAGGGACTTCTCGGTGGAGTACAACAGACCGTCAGCCTCGTTGCGGGCGTCGATCTTCTCACGTTCACGCTTGTCCTCGGCCGCATGGGCTTCGGCATCCTTGACCATCTTGTCGATCTCGGATTCAGAAAGGCCGGAAGAGGACTCGATACGAATCTTCTGCTCCTTACCGGTACCCAGATCCTTCGCGGATACATGAACGATGCCGTTGGCGTCGATATCGAAGGTGACTTCAATCTGCGGAACGCCTCTCGGAGCGGCGGGGATGCCGACCAAGTCGAACTTGCCGAGAGTCCTGTTCTGGGACGCCATTTCGCGTTCACCTTGCAGGACATGGATGCTCACAGCGGTCTGTCCATCGGCTGCGGTGGAGAAAATCTGACTCTTACGGGTAGGAATCGTCGTATTGCGCTCGATCAGCTTGGTGTTCACACCGCCGAGGGTCTCGATACCGAGCGAAAGCGGAGTGACATCCAGCAACAGGACGTCCTTGACATCGCCACCGAGAATACCACCCTGAATGGCAGCGCCCATAGCGACCACCTCATCCGGGTTCACGCCCTTGTGAGGCTCCTTCTGGAACAATTCCTTGACAGCGGCCTGTACGGCGGGAACACGGGTCGAACCACCGACCAATATGACCTCGTCGATATCGGAAGCGGAAAGACCGGCGTCACGCAACGCATTCTTGCAGGGTGTCTTGGTCCGCTCAATCAAGTCGGCGACCATCTGCTCGAACCTGGCGCGGGTCAAGGTCATCTGCAAATGCTTCGGGCCAGTCGCGTCGGCGGTAATGAACGGCAGGTTGATATCGGCGGAAGTCGCGTTGGACAGCTCGATCTTCGCCTTCTCGGCAGCTTCCTTCAGGCGCTGCAACGCCATCTTGTCCTGCGTCAGGTCAATCCCGTTCGACTTCTTGAAGTCATCGACCATCCATTCGATGATGCGCTGGTCGAAGTTGTCTCCGCCAAGGTGGGTATCGCCGTTGGTGGACTTTACTTCAAACACCCCGTCGCCAAGCTCCAGGATGGAGATATCAAACGTACCGCCGCCGAGGTCATAGACGGCGATCTTCTCCTCTTTGCTGGAATCCTTGCCGAACCCGTAGGCCAAAGCAGCCGCGGTGGGTTCGTTGACGATACGCTTGACTTCCAGACCGGCAATCTTGCCGGCGTCCTTGGTCGCCTGACGCTGAGCGTCGTTGAAGTAGGCCGGAACGGTAATTACGGCTTCGGAAACGGACTCGCCAAGATAATCTTCGGCGGTCTTCTTCATCTTCTGAAGGATGAGCGCGGAGATTTCCTGCGGGGAATACTCCTTTCCACGAATATCGACCTTGATCTCATCGTTGGACCCGGCGACTACCTTGTAGGGGATCATCGCGAGTTCAGACGGAACTTCATGATATTTGCGCCCCATGAAGCGCTTGATGGAGAACACAGTGTTCTCGGCGTTCGTCACAATCTGGTTTTTTGCGGGTTGACCGACCAAACGATCACCTTTCGCGGTGAAACCGACGACAGACGGAGTAGTCCGCTGCCCTTCGGAATTTGCGATAACTATCGGTTCGCTACCTTCCATAACGGCGACACAAGAGTTTGTCGTACCCAAGTCAATACCAATTATTCTTCCCATTTTATCTTTCTCCTCTCAGAGTTAATTTCAATTTTACAACCGGAAGTTCTGGTGATGATCACCATACATCGACCTTCCAGTCCATAATGTACCTATAAAAAAACGCACTGGCTACTTTTTTTCAAAGCTCAACCTTCCACAGGTTTTCCCACTCGCACCTTCGCAGGCCGGATGACACGGTCATGCAGTTTGTAGCCCTTCACAAAATCATCCAGAACAGTCTCGAACTCGCAAGAAGGATCTTCCACCATCATGCAAGCTTCATGCTCGGCGGGATTGAACTCCTCGCCCACAGCTTTGATCTGATGCAACCCCCAGTTTCGTTCCAACATCCCGGACAGATGGTCACGGACCATGACAAGACCGTCGTACATGGTCTGGAAGTCCTTCGAGGATTCTGCCGCGGCGATCGCCCGGTCAAAATCGTCCAACGGCTGGAGCAGATCAGTAATCAGCTTCGCGTTGGCATACTGCACGGCATCTTCCTTGTCACGAATCAAGCGCTTACGGAAATTCTCCACATCGGCCTGCTTGCGAAGCAACTGATCCTTCAAGGAAGCGACTTCAGCCTCCAGTTCCCCGACTTTCGTATTGAGCGCCACGATTTCGGCCTCCTTCGGGTCAATCTCTACAGCGTTTTCCTCTACGACTGATTCACCTGCGGAAACAGGCGCCTGATCCTTCAGTTCTTCCTGGTTCTCTTTCTGTTCAGTCTCTTGTTGTTTTTTACTCATGTACTACCAATTCCTCAAACATTTGTTTTTCATGACACCATACAATACGATGCGCCTATTCAAACACAGACAAACGACCACGGTACACCGATGGTCGTCAAACATCAATTCCATTGAGTCTAGAGATATGCCCACCCCTGGGCACTCACAAAACATACTCATAGCCTCATACAACGTCAAGTGTTTTTCATCGTCCGATTCAAAAAATCCAGAAACGACATGGAAAGGTATATGGAAAAAGCATGTATCTCTATAACAGACAAGAGAAAGAATATCATAATAGAGATGATGGAACCATACGCTCGCCCTGCGTGGAATCTTTGGGAGACGTCAGGTCCAATATCGCTTGGGGTGATATAGCGGGGAAAACGATATAGCTCCCGGCGGGAAAGCCACAAGCAAGAACACCCGTCGGCGAATGCATATGTCCATACTCGTCCATACCTATCCGCAACGCGCCTACGAAAAACACCTCGGCGGCGCGAACAACACGGACACAACCGGAGCGGCACCCCCGGACAGCATGCCGTGGCTAGTAATTTACATCAGCCCGTATAACCAGCAGGTACTGCAATTCAGGCTACAGGTCATCATCAAGGCTAATCTCTTCCTCTTCGCCAACAGGGACGAATTCCACATGCTTGCGGCGATCCTCCACATTTTCGTCGGACAAAGCCGGGTCAAGATTTTCTGGCGAGCCGTCAGCGTCCTCAACCTCCAGATCATCCATACCAAGCAAATCCTCAACCTGGGATGAAAAATCATCCACAAGCTCCTGAGGTTCGTCATCTTCGACAGCTCCAGAATCAGCAAGAATATCCAGCCCGGCATCCTCAAGGTCTTCCAAATCTTCGCTCAAGTCAACGTCCTCATCGTCGAGATCCACAAACGGAGAATCCTCTGGCGCATCTTCGTCGGAAACGTCACTGAACGAGCCAAGTTCAAGTTCCTGACCAGGCTCACCGTCCGTCTCAGGTTCACCGTCCGTCTCAGGTTCACCGTCCGTCTCAGGTTCGTCGTCCGTCTCAGGCTCACCGTCCGTCTCAGGCTCGTCGTCCGTCTCAGGCTCGTCGTCCGTCTCAGGTTCGTCGTCCGTCTCAGGCTCACCGTCCGTCTCAGGTTCGTCGTCCGTCTCAGGCTCGTCGTCCGCAGCAGGTTCATCAGACGCAGGACCTGCATCATCATTATCGGAAACCGTCGCTTCAGCATCGGAATCTTCAGGAATCGTCCGAAGCGCATCGGCCTGTTCCGCAAGCCGGTCGCACTCAGCCTTGCGTTCCTCAAGCAGACGCTCCTGTTCCCGTATCTCCTGCGCCAGCCTATCCTGCTCCGCCAGCTGCTCTTGCGTTCGCTTTTCCGCCTCATCGATGGCGAAGGAAGCTTCAGAACGACGCAACTCAGCCAAACGCACAGACTCTTCCGCTTGTTCAGCCTCTTCTCGCGCCTTTCTGGCTTCCGCTTCGGCGGCGAGACGTTCATCCAGAACCCGTTGGGCGTCGTTGTTCGCGGCGATGAGCGCAACCCCCGCGGCCTCGATCTGAGCCGCCAGCTCCTGCCGCTCAATATCAAGACGCTCGACAGCCTCCTTGGCCTGCGCCTGCCGGTCCTCCAAACGCTGGAGCGTCTCTTCGGCCGCCTGGATACGTTCCAAATGGCCTTGAACATCGGCCAGCACGCCCGACAGCGAGGTGGCGCTTGAATCCAGCAAAGCCTGGGATGCCTGGTGCGTGGCTTCAAGCCGGCTCTCCAACTCCCGCAGGAATTCCTGCACTGTGTGGATCATCGTCTGGAAAGCTGCGTCGGTACGTCTTAATCCAGTATCGAACAGCTGGTCCATCTGCTCCCTGCAACGGGACATGAACACATCAGCCTCATGGTTTGCCGCAGCTACAGCCGCACGTTCTATCGCATGGAGATCTTCCTGATGCTTCTGAATGTCGGCCAGCGCCCGCTGGTCCAAAGAAGCCAGATCGTTCTGCAATCCCTGCAATTCCTCCACCGATTCCCGCTGCATCGCGGACAATGCCTGCCGATGAGCCGTCATGGAGGAGTTCGCATCATCGACCTGAGCAAGGAATGCGTCAATCACAGTCTGTACCTGCTCGACCTTACGCACCTCATCCTTGACTTGCGTCGTGCGGAGTTCAGCCCGTTCCGTCATCTGGGCAAGCTGCCCCAGCATCTGATGATAATAGTCCAACACCCGCTGTAATTCGGCGAGATCGTCCGAATGCGCTTTGATATCGACGAGCTGCTCATCGACAAGCGTAAGAAGCTGCCTCGCCTCCCGCTCCTTCTGCGACATGCGCTCCTCCGCTTCGGCGGACCGCTGCTGCAACTGGTCTCCGGCCTGGCTCATTTCGGCCTGACACTGATTGATGCGCCGTTTGATCATTTCAAGACGACGGTCTTTCTTGTCCTCCGCACGCAAAATGAACATGATGGCCAGCGTTACCAGAAACAACACCACGGATATGATGATAGGCAGGCCACTTGATAACAGATCCAGATCCATAGTCAACTCCTCAAGACCCTTTCAGAAAGTTCCAGCCAGGATCCGCAGACCAGATCAGCCGACGGATATTTCTTCATGGCGACAGCGGCAGTCCGCCGTCCGCCTCCGAATCCGGACTTCAACAAGCAGGTATGCATCCCGATTCTGCTGGCTCCTTCTATATCCTTGTCATAGCTGTCCCCGATGAACAGCACTTCCCGCGGAGACAGTCCCATATGCTCCAGTATATACATGAACGGCGCAGAATGAGGTTTCAGATATCCAGACTCCTCGGCGCAGCATGCATATTCAACCAGATCCTCGACACCCAACGTCTTCAACTTGTCCGCGACCGGGAAGTCAGACAGAACGCCAAGCCTCAGCCCAAGGGAATGAGCTTCGGCCAACGCAGCCCGCATCCCGGGAAACGGCTTGATAGAGGCGAAATATCGTGGCCACCGGTCATAAAACTGACATTCCAACCGTCGCTCTATCCGGACATAGTCCTTTTCGGACGCAGACGCACAGCGAGAACCGAGGATCATCTCCGCCTGCCGCCGACGGAACCCCTCCAACGTCGGCGGAACCGTCGGTTCCTGCTCCTGGACCTGACGAATCCTCCGACGCATCCGGTTGTACTGCGCCGCGACGACCAGGGAAGGAAACATCGAGCGCAACATCCTGAGATCAAGCATACGCTTTGGATATAACGTACCATCGACATCAAGCAAAATAGCCTTGATACCGGTGTCAGACACAAACCCCATTACCTCGCACGCCCCTTGCGGCTACGCTCCTGAGACTTAGCCCGCTCCTCCGCCTTGCCTTTCGCAGCCTTGTTTCCGGGCTTCGTCTGCTTTGGAGCGGCCTTCGCCTTTCCTCCGGTCCTCTGAGTAGAACCACCAGGAGCGGCTCCAGGTTTCACGGCACTCTTTCCGATAGCCTTGAATCCCGATTTCTGATTATTTTTTTGCGTCTTGGCCTTCTCTGAGACATTCTTGGATACGGCGGATTGTTCCTTCCGCGGTCTCAACGGCTTATGATCCCTAGTCTCAGCGCCGTCCTCGGCTTTGGCGTCATCAGCAAGGAATTCGGAGCGGGAAGTCGTATGAAGGGACGGGTTGCGCCGCCGCTCCCTCAAGTCCACTTCTATAGGAATCAACGTGAAACCCAAGTCACGCCTGATGCAGTTTTTCAGATACTGGATGTATACGGCGGGGAACGCCTTGATTCGATTGACGAAGAACAGGAATCTGACCGGCGCAACACTGACCTGAGTACCATAATAGACCTTGAAATGCCCGGTAGTCCCCCGAGGAGGCTGATATGCCTCGACCCAAGTCCGCAACGCATTGTTCAACTGGGCGGTATCGGTGCGTTTATTCAGCTGTCGCCATACAGCCCAGACAGTATCAAGCAGTTTTCCGATATTTTTGCCCTCAAGGGCAGAGATATCCACCAACGGTGCAAATGAGAGCACTGGGAACAGGAACCGCACGCGATCCTTGATCGCCTCAAGCTCGTTGCCGACGCCCCTGAGCAAATCGATCTTGTTCAGGACGAGCACGACACCCTTGCCGCGACGAACAATCAAGGAGGCTATCTTCTTGTCCTGCTCCGAAAGCCCTTCAACGGAATCAATCATCAACAGGACGACATCGCATATGTCGATCGTTTTGATGGCCCGGTTGACGGAATAGTACTCGACATCCTCATCCACCTTGCTCTTGCGACGGATACCGGCGGTATCCAGCACAGTAAAGTCACTACCCTTGTAGGAGAAACCTCCCTGGACGACATCGCGCGTCGTCCCCGGAATATCGCTGACGATGGAAATGTCCGAACCGGTGAGGTAATTGGTCAACGTGCTTTTGCCAGTGTTCGGCTTGCCCATGATGGCAAGCTTTACCCGATGGTCCTCTTCAGGAGCTTCATCCAACTCTACCAGATCAAGCATGCCGAGCAAGGTGTCCTCAAGCTCCTCGATACCAAGGCCATGAGCGGCGGAGATGCCGACTACGCGCTGGAAGCCATAGGAGAAATAATCCCAGACCAACGAATCACGCGTATCATCATCCACTTTGTTGACGACCAGGACCAGCTTGTCGCTATAGGGCCGCAAGCGTTCCGCCAGCATCAGGTCCTCGGCCGTAACGCCGGTACATTCCATGAGGAACACAATAGCATCGGCTTTTTCCAACAGACTCAGGCTTTTTTCACTGACAAGGGAATCAAGCCCTTCCTGTTCCATCTTCACACCGCCACTGTCGATCAACGTAACCGGATGGTTGCCGAGAAGCCATCTTTCGGGGATAGGATCACGGGTAACACCTGGGGTGGGGTCCGTAATCGCCCGCCTCTTGCCGACCAACCGGTTGAACAACGTGGACTTGCCCACGTTCGGGCGTCCTATGATCGCAACTACCGGAATAGTCCTGTCCTCAGACTGAGGTAAAATAATCGAATCGCTCATGCATCCATTCCCTTATGTATGAATTTATCTTCAGATACGAATCCATCCGCATGACATGCTCAGCCAACGCCCGGGCTTCCCGCAAGGATACGCCGCGTATGATCCTGCGCACTTCCAGAAGGCTTTGCGGACTCATGCTGAATTCGTCCAGGCCCAACCCCACGAGCAATACCGCGCTCATCGCGTCACCAGCCATCTCGCCGCACATGCCGACAGGTATGCCCGCCGCATGGCCTTTGTCGATGATCATCTGGATAAACCTGAGCACGCCCGGATGGAAGGGCTGATAGAGATATGCAATCTTCTCATTGCCACGGTCCACGGCAATGGTATATTGAATCAAGTCGTTCGTTCCGATTGAGAAAAAATCGACCCGTTTCGCCAGAATATCGGCGCACAGAGCCGCCGACGGCACTTCAATCATCGTACCGACCTTGATATTCTCATCGAACGGGACATGGGCCTTACGGCATTCGTCCTTGACCTGCTCGAGAATGAGCAGAACCCCCTCGAGCTCCTCGATCCCACTGATCATGGGAAACATGATCCGCAGTTCGCCAAAAGCGGAGGCGCGGAGCAGGGCACGGAGCTGCACACGGAAGATATCCTTGCGGGAGAGGCAGAAGCGGACGGCGCGCCAGCCGAGAATCGGATTCTCTTCATCGATACCGATACCGGGAATCACCTTGTCCCCGCCGACATCGATGGTCCTGATCGTGACAGGACCTTTTCCCCGCATGCCCTCCACGACTTTTCTATAGACGGAGAACTGCTCGTCCTCCGACGCAAGCCCGCCGGGCCGCATGAACAGGAATTCAGAGCGGTACAGGCCGATGCCCTCCCCGCCGTTGCACAGGATGGCGTCCAGCTCGTCCATCATCTCCACGTTCGCCTTGAGGATGACCCTATGTCCGTCGGTGGTCTCGGAAGGCAACGCCGCCACCTCCCGCAGTTCTTCCTCATGGGCGATCCATTTGTCGTACCGGTCCCGCAGGCTCTTGGCCGTACTCCACTCAGGCCGGACCACGACCTCCCCATGGTTGCCGTCGACGATGATCTCATCGCCCGTCCTGACTTTCTTCGTCACCGCGCCAAGGCCGACCACAGTGGGAATATTGAACGACCTGGCGAGAATCGCCACATGGCTGGTACGACCGCTGCCGTTCAATGCGATGCCTTGGATATGGGCACGGTCCATCGACAGGACTTCCGTCGGCAGCAAAGCGTCCGATACCAGCACCACATCTTCCGACAACGTAGCCAAGGACACCCTTTTGACGCCCAGCAGCATCGACATGATGCGTAGGCTCACATCCTTCAAATCTACGCTGCGCTCCCGCAACACTGGATCGGAAGCAGCCTCCAGGGTTTTGACGAACTGTCCCGCGACGACCTCTACCGCCCATTCAGCGTTCACTTTATTTGAAGTGATATACGAACGGACCCCGGAATCAAATTCGGGGTCTTCAAGCATCATCAGATGCGTCTGGAGAATATCTTTCTGTTCACCGTCCAAAGAAGTCTGGTCAAGCCGTTTCAGATCTTCCTTGACCATCGTCATGGCGTTACTGAACCGTCCGACCTCCTTGGTGGCACGTCCGTCGTCAGTATACTGCTCATGGGGAACTTCCAAAGTCTCATGTTCATACAAGAACACCTTCCCCGCGGCAATACCCGAAGACGCTGGGATTCCTTTGAGTATCCTCATATCTTCTTCTTTACTATACGGAGTTTATCTACCCATGTAAAGCTAGCTTTCATCCAGAAAAATGAAAAAGCGAGTCCCGGCACATCCACCCTCCCGTCCAATGAAAATCTGAATTTCAACAAACATCACCTCGGGCAGCCGCAATCCTGCACCGCCCGGACAATCTTTACCAGCGGGGTTCTTGTAGGGTATGCTTGCTCCATGACAGACGACCGCAGTCCTATTGACGAAGATTACATCCCTACGATTGATGAGGATGATGAGGAAGACCACCAGCGACCTCTGAAAGCTCGCCACGCGCTACTGTGCGGTTGGTTGGTCTGGCTTGTCTTCACCATTGCGCTGAGCGCATTGCTGTTCCCCAATGTGCTGAAGTCCATACGGCAAAGCGGTGTACTTGAACTCATTGAAACACACAGGACGACGACCACGAACAACGGCGCCGGCTCGGAGCTGCGAACCGTCTATCCATACTTCATCGTTCCCGGACGAAACGAGGAAGCCATGATGTACCAGAATTATCCGGTGAAGCAAATAAGAACGGGACAGGGAATCTACCACGACACCATGGAGGCGCTGTTGGCGGGCCCGCCGCAAGAGGCGCTGGCGCAAGGCGCGATAACGTATATCGCCCCAGAAACCAGACTCAGAGGCTTGTCGGAATCGAACGGAATCATCTATGTGGATCTGAACGGCGCCTTCGTCGACAGCTCGGACGGCTGGCCCGGCGCAGGAATTGATCCGGCGGTCCTGCAGATACGGAAATCCCTCCTTGCGCTGGATGGCGTCAGGGATGTCGTCATCATGCTGGATGGAGAAGTTACGAAACTATAACGGGGGAAGGCTCAGAGCCGGGCTTCGGTCCGGAACGCCTGAAGATAGGCAGCTTCGTCCATGCCAGGACGACAGTCAAGCAACGCAAGGAATTCAGTGTTGCCCTTCCGTCCGGTAATCGGAGAACGCAGCAGCCCATGCACCCCGACGCCATCCTCACGCAACGCCTGGTAGACCTCCGTCATGACTTGTTCAAGCAATCCGGCGTCCTCCACAACTCCGAAGAAGTTTTCCTGCCATCGGGGAACTTCAAACTGCGGCTTGATCAGTGAGACAAGCCAGCCACCGCCGCACAGGGAAAGAATATGGCTCGCAGCGCCTTTGATGGAACGGAAGGAAAGGTCGCAGACGGCGGATTGCACCGGGGGCTCCAGCAGTCCCAACGTCATGATGTTCTGTTTCTCATGGACCTGGACGCGGTTGTCGGTCCGCAGCCTCCAGTCGAGCTGGTTGAAGCCGACATCAACGCTGTGGACCAGCTTCGCGCCATGCCGCAACAGACAGTCGGTGAAGCCTCCAGTGGAAGCCCCGGCGTCAAGCATCACCAAGCCCGACACTTCAAGCTTCCAGCTTTCAAGGGCGTGTTCCAGCTTCAAGCCGCCGCGGGAAACGTATCGGTCGAACGTGAAACGAATCGCACTGTCCGGCGGAACCTTCGCCCGCGGGTCGGTGCAAAGCTCCCCATTGACGAGAACGTTGCGGCATACGATGAACGCCGTCAAGCGATCCTTGTCATACTCAGGATACTGTTCCGCCAAAACCTGGAGCACTGGCAGCGGTTTCGGGCGGGACGCACGTGAAGTTGCCACGGACTAGACTCCGAACTGACGAGAGAAACGGGTGATGGAACGGGTACGGCCCGTAGCTGCGTCAATGGCGCAGCAGACGCCCTGCAACCAGCCGGGGGCTTCGAGTATCTCATTGCGCAGAGGCATCTGCGACTGCTGCTTCTGAATCGATATAGCCGGATTGGATCCGATGACGCTGTCCCGGGGACCGCTCATGCCAAGATCGGTGATATATCCCGTCCCGTTCGGAAGTATCTTCTCGTCGGCGGTCTGAACATGGGTATGCGTACCGACCACGACGCTCGCCTTTCCATCGAAATGAAACGCCAAGGCCTCTTTCTCTTCGGTTGATTCCGCATGGAAGTCGACCAGCACGACCGGAGTCTGCTTCCGAAGCCTCTCCACCAGCTCCAAGCCGACTCGGAACGGACAGTCGATCGAGGGAAGCATCATGCGCCCCTGCAAGTTCAAGACCGCCGCCTTGCGGCCGGCCGCGTCAACAACTACAAAACCATGTCCAGGAACCTGAGGAGGATAGTTCGCGGGCCGAAGCAACCGGGACTCTGAATCAAGATACGGCAGGAGATCATCCTGCTGCCAGATATGGTTGCCGCTGGTAATGACATCGGCCCCGCGCTCAAAGAACTGCCGCATGATTTCAGCGGATAGCCCGAACCCGTTGGCCGCGTTCTCCCCGTTGACCACGACAAGATCAGCGTGGTACTCCTTCTTCAATTGCGGCAGCCCCATAAAAAGAGCCCTGCAACCGGGTTTGCCACAGACATCCCCGATCAACAGAGCTACCAATGTTTTCGAATCAGACACTATTCAATCCCTATCAACGAGCGTATTCCACCACACGCATCTCGCGGATGATGGTAACCTTGATACGTCCGGGATACCGCAGCTCAGCTTCAATCCGGCTGGCGATCCCCTTGGCGATATCCTTCGCGCCTTCATCGGAGACGGTGTCGTTGTTCACCAGAATCCGCAGTTCGCGACCAGCCTGAATCGCATACGCTTTGTCGACACCCTCGAAACTCTCAGCGATCTGTTCAAGGCTCTCAAGACGCTTGATATAATTGTCCAACGTCTCACGTCTCGCTCCAGGCCGCGCGGCACTGATGGCATCGGCGATCTGAACGATCACGCTTTCAATACAGGTCGGCTCGACATCGTTATGGTGGGACAAAATCGCATTGACGACCTTAGGATCTTCGCCAAGACGCTTTGCCAAGTCCGCTCCGATCTCCGCATGGTTTGCATCGCTCTCCGTCTCCGCGCCCTTGCCGATATCGTGCAACAAGCCGCTGCGTTTCGCTATTTCGCTGTCTGCGCCGACTTCGCTGGCGATCATGCCGGCGAGAATCGCCACTTCCTTCGAATGGTTCAATACGTTCTGGCCATAGCTCGTGCGGAAATACAATCTCCCCAAAGCCCGGATCGTCTCCTGGCTCATGTTGTGGATGCCGAGGTCGAACACCACCTTCTCGCCTTCCTCGGCGATCACGCGGCTGATTTCCTTGGTGACCTTGGTAACGACTTCTTCAATCCGCGCAGGATGAATCCGTCCATCCTGGACCAAACGCTCCAAGGCAACCCGGGCGATCTCCTTCCGCACAGGGTCGAAACAGGAAATGACAACAGCCTCCGGCGTGTCGTCGATAATGATATCAACGCCGGTAAGCGTTTCGAGGGTACGGATATTACGGCCTTCACGCCCGATGATCCTTCCCTTCATCTCGTCGCTCGGAAGGCTCACCGAACTGACCGTCACCTCGCTGCTCACTTCCGTAGCGAGCCGCTGGATCGAGGTCACGACGATGTCGCGAGCCACTTTGTCGGCCTTCATCTGAGCGTCCTGCTCGATCTTGTTGATGATCAGCTGGGCATCCCGCTTGGCCTCGTTCTGCATCGAGTCGATGATGGCCTGCTTGGCCTCCTCAGTCGACATCCCTGCGATCTTTTCCAGTTCAGAGAGAAGGCTCGCCTCAAGTTCAGCGATCTTAGTCTCTTCCTGGGAGAGCTTCGCGTCGCGTTCTCCCAGTTGCCGTTTGTTGGCATCCAATTCAGCCTGTTTCCGTTCCAGGTTCTCTTCTTTCTGAAGAAGACGTCTCTCGGAACGTTGCAACTCACTTCTTCTTTCTCTTGCCTCTCGCTCCTGCTGCTGTTGTTCTTTCAGCAACTGATCTCGAGTTTCAAGCAAAAGCTCCTTGCTTTTCGCTTCCGCTTCCTTTATCGCTTCCTGATTCAACCGAACAGCCTTCTGTTCGATAGAGGTAAGCTTGAACTTGGCGTACAGCCAACGGACAAACCATCCCAGGACGATACCAACAAAGCCAACCAGGAGGATAATCAGTACATTGTTCATATACAGTACCCCCTATTGTAATGGACTAATAATAAAAGAGCCATGGCCACTTGTCAAGGAGCGTTGGGAAAGCTGTTCCCCATTCTTTGCGGCATTTTTCATGATTGCCGCCTGAAAAATGGTCTGGCATTGGCAGGGTTACGGCTGTTTCGCACGCAAAGAGACCCTCACAAGGAAAAAACGTATCCAGAACCTGAAAACAACCGACCCGAGATCGGGCGGCATCAAACGGATGGATACGAATCGCACAAACTGGAGTATACTGAGCATAGAGAAACAGTACAGGACGGAAAACAAGACTATGGCGAACATCAGAACAGGATACTTCGAGGCCATGGCGGCCTTGCCGAAACAAGGGAACCCGCTTCCGCGGTTCCGGGACCAAGAGCATGACCTCCGGGTCGAAGCCGATACGAATATCCCAGAACGATATACGCGGCTCATGGGCATGGATTGCGGGCGCAGAGTCCTTCCCTACATGATGCAGGACCACTACGACAGAACACGCCGGCCAACGAAACTACCCGCCGTCATCATGGAAAACGACAAGCTCAGGGCGACGTTCCTCCCTTCATTGGGAGGACGGCTGATCTCGCTCGTGAATCTTTCAGACGACAGGGAGCTGCTGTTCCGCAATACTAGCGTACAAGCGGCGAACCTGTCCAACCGCAACGCCTGGTTCGCGGGGGGAATTGAATGGAACCTCGGCCAATATGGTCACGCTTTCTCCACCTGCGACGATATATTCGCTTCAATCCAGCGGGATGAACGAGGCGAGGACTTCCTCAGGCTATACGACTATGAACGGTGCAAAGGGCTGTGGTGGCATATCGACTTTCATCTCCCGACAGGTTCTAGACTCCTGTACGCCCATACGACCGTCCACAACCTGTACGATACCCGTACCAGCATGTATTATTGGACGAACATAGCCGTCGAGATGACCGACGGCACCAGAGTGTTCGCCAGCGACGACCAAGCGATCTACCTCGACCCCTATGCCGTCCCGTCCGTCAAGCGATACGGCTACATGAAAATGCCGGACATCAACATATATCCAGGAGTAGACGCTTCCTATCCCGCGAGATTCCCCTATTCACAGGAATATTTCTTTACTTGCGACAGGGATGAAATGCCTTGGGAGGCCGCCGTGGAAACGGATGGAAACGGCTTCTTCGAAGCTTCGACACATCCTCTGTCCTATCGGAAGATGTTCTGTTGGGGAGCTAGCGCAGGAGGACGCCATTGGCAGAAATTCCTTGCGCCGGGCACGGACAAGGAATACGTGGAAATTCAAGGAGGGCTTGCGCCGACACAGCTCCACGGCATGTATCTCGGCAACGGGGAAACCCTATGCTGGACGCAGGTGTTCGGCCCTGTGTCGGGACTTCCTCCAACAGTGTCGGACAAGGATTATCTTCTGGCAAAATCCGCGGTTACGGAATATGTAGAATCCGCCATGACGATGAAACGCCTCCTGCCGTTGCACAGGAAGTTCAAAGCGGCTTCCTCCGAGCCACCGCGAAATCTTCTGCATATGGGAAACGGCTGGGGCTTTCTCGAAGCAAAGCTCAGAGGAATTGAATTACCGCCGGCGTTTCTGTTCCCTGAGGAGTCCATTTCCACGGACGAACTTCCCTGGAAACAATTCCTGGACACGGGGGTACTTCCAGATACGGGAGAAGCGTCGTTCATCTACCCTCCCGTCTCAAACAACGCATGGCGGGAGGCCCTGCACAAAGCCGTTGAAACATCGACAAGCTCACGAAACGCCGCGATATTGAAACACTACCTCGGCATTACACTTCTGGAGGATGAGGAGGCCGAAGCGGCACGGGCCCGCTGGCTGGAAGCATATGCCATAACGCCAAATCCCTGGACGGCAAGAAACCTGGCTGTACTTGAACTGCGTAGGGGTGCGGTCGCCCCCGCATTGGATTGGTATCGGAAGGCAATGGGGGCCTCCTCCAGCCCCGACCTCACGATAGCCGAAGAATTCATCAAGACATTGGTGGACCATGGAGGGTACGGGGAAGCGTTGGAATGCTTCCAGTCCCTGCCCCGGCATTATCTGGCTTCGAGCGACTTTCTGGCTTTTGACAGGGCCAGACTCGCCGCAGAACTGGGAGACTGCGATACCATCGAGAAAATGGTCATGGACCGGGAGCTGGGGAACCTTCGGGAGGGGGATATCCAGCTCAATGCGCTTTGGAATCGATATTGCCTGCTGAAATACGGTGAAAAGCTTCCACTGATTGAACAGCTTGATTTCAATCAGTTCGATCCTGACTGATAGATTGAAAATCTACGCACATCAATATACCATAAACAGCCGGAAACACTCAAAACAGGACATATACCGACATCTTCTTTGAAAATATCAGAAATACAGCAGGAAAATATGAAAAAAAAGAATTTATTACTCATCTGTACCGACCAATGGCCGGCCCATCTCATGGGTTGCGCAGGTCATAAGACCATTCAGACTCCGACTTTGGACCAACTCGCAAGAGATGGCATCAGGTTCGCGAACATGACCAGCACTTGCCCCGTCTGCATTCCCGCCAGGAGATCCTTGATGACAGGAGAATATCCCAAGACTCATGGGGATAGGGTATATTCCGACCATATGGCGATGCCCGATACGACAACACTCGCCCAGGCATTTAGGAATGACGGCTATCAGGCCTATGCCGTTGGCAAGCTGCATGTATATCCTCAGCGTGATAGAATCGGTTTTGATGATGTTGTTCTTATGGAAGAAGGACGCTATGAGTTTGGCGCTGTGGACGACTACCAGATTTGGCTGGGTGAGAACGGAATGGCAGGTGAAGAGTTCCTCCATTCGATGGGAAACAACAGCTACCTTACCCGTCCCTGGCATCTCTCTGAAACAGCTCACCCAACGGTCTGGGCTACCCGGCAAATGTGCAGGATGATTCAACGCAAAGATCCGACACGACCAGCTTTTTGGTATATATCCTATCAGTTTCCACACCCTCCATTGGTTCCTCTTCAGAGCTTTCTGGATATGTATGATGAGGATGCCATTGATATGCCTGAAGAAAATCCTGAGAATTGGCTGGATGGTTCGGCAATCATCAAATATCTACAGGAACAAGCCGTTCCCTATACCCGCAAGGCAATCAAGCGGGCAAGAATGGCTTTCTATGCCCAATGTACGCTCATTGATTACCAAATGAGGCTGCTTATCGGAACACTCAGGGAAAGAAATCTCCTGAAGGATACTATAATCGGTTTTATCAGTGATCATGGAGACAGCCTTTTTACCCATGGGATGGTTGGAAAACGAACGTTCTACAGGGAGTCCTGTAATGTGCCGTTCATCTTATCCGGTGAGGCCATCTCAGAATATCGCGGGATTGTACTGGACAAACTTGCCTCTTTGGAGGATGTCATGCCTACACTTCTTCAACTCTGCGGGGTTCCTGTCCCCCCCACAGTCGAGGGGATGGATATACTATCATCCCAAAATATCCATGAGCACCTATATTGCGAAATAGGAGAAGGCGTCAAAGCTACCAGAATGGCAACTGATGGAAGATATAAGCTTATTTATTATCCTTGCGGCAATATTTTCCAGCTCTTTGACCGGCACATTGATCCAAAGGAAAATACGAACCTCTATGGGATCAAGGAATACTCTGCAATCAGCCGGGAACTTAAAAACATCCTTCTTGAGAATTTGCACGGATCGGATTCCAACTGGTTCAAAAACGACAAGCTGGTTGGCGCTGAAAATACAGAATATAAAAAATCGGCGGATTACGGGCTATATAATCAGAGAGGGCTTCATTGGCCAGCTCCCAGCGAGTATAACAACGAGGGACTCACGTAATGGCGACCGCCAGCCTGAACGGCGGCGCACACCTCCGAATGTCAAATGAACGACAGCCGAACCCAAACCGGGGAAATGCATGCCGCCGGAAAAACCGACGGCAATGGCGATATATCACAACGACGTCCTTATCTCCTACCCCTTGATCGCCCCGGCGGTGACACCTTGGATAATCTTGTCCGATAGGAAGACATACAGAATGAAGGTCGGCAGGAACACGATGACGACGCTGGCGAACATGCCGCCCCAGTCGCCGGTATAGCGCATCGACTGGATCATGTTGTACAAGCCGACCGCGACCGGCCGTACCGAGGTCTTGCTGGCGAAGATCAACGACATGAAGTACTCATTCCAGATCGTGATGAAATTGAAGATCGTGACGGTCACGATGCCCGGCTGTACCAACGGGAACATGATACGCCAGAACGTCCCCATCGGTGAGCAACCGTCGATCGCAGCGGCTTCCTCATATGTGGTACTCAAGCCCTTGAAGAACGCCAGCAGGAAGAAAATTCCGAATGGAACGTTCATCGACACGTACAAGAACATCAGCAGCCATCTGTTATTGGTCAGATGCAGGCGAGAGACCAGCCCGAACAATGGCATGATGATCATGATCGCGGGAATTCCCAATGCGGAGGCGAACAGGTTCTGTATGACCAGGTTGCCCTTGAACGTGAACCTCGACAGCACATACGCAGCGGGCGCCGCGATCAATACAATCGCCGTACATGACACCACCGTATAGAGCAACGAGTTCATGAAGAACACTGAAACCTTCTGCGTCTTCCATGCCTTTACATAGTTCTCGAAATGAAATCCAGTCTCGAACTTGAACATGTGGTCGGAAAAGATTTCGCTTGAAGTCGAGAATGAAGCGAAAACAACCCAACCTATCAACAGGAAGGTAAACACCACCCAAACAACGACTATGAAATAACCGGGAATCAACCGCAACTGATTCTTGTTGTCGACTGAAGGTCTGCGTTTCATGAAGCACCCCCTACATCTGGACGTCATCGTTTTTCACGATGGTGTTTGTCAGGAAGAACACGATGACTACAATCAGCATCATGACAACGCCTATGGCCGCGCCAGCGCCGGAATCACGCGCCGTAGCGGCGCTTGAAGAAGCGCCGAATACCAACTCGTACATATAGTTCATCGGAGCCACCGTACTGTTGGAAAGGTTCACCGGACTGAACAACTGCCCCCATACGAAGAACCCCACGGTATATACGGTCCACATGACGAGATTGGTACGGATGCAGCCGCGCAGGAACGGCAAGGTCACATGGGTGAAACGCTGGAAAATATTGGCGCCTTCTATCAAGGCCGCCTCATGATAATCCTTTGGGATCTGCTCGATTCCGCTCATGAATATCAGCATGTGATATCCCACCATGCCGAAACAATAAGCGATCAGCATGCTCCAGAACAGCATATCGGGTCCGGTCCAAAGGGTCTGGCTGAGCTTCACAGCGCCAATCAGCTTGAAAAAACCATGAAGCAGCCCATAGTCGGAGTTGTAGACATAATTGATCCACATGGTACCCATGGCGACCGCGCTGACTACGTTCGGAAGATATATGACGCTCCTGAAGAACCTGATATGCTTCATGCCGCTTGTCAGCGCTATGGCGAACAACAAGCTTATCACCATCGTCCCCAGACCACCGACCAACCATATCCTGCCGATGTTCTTCATGGCTTGGACAAAGATGGGAGTCTGGAATATCTTCCTATAGTTGGACAGCCCGTTGAAAGACCATTTCGGTATCGAATCCGTAACCCCTTCCACAGCAAAGAAACTCATGATAAAGGTTCGGATGGAAGGATAGAGGAATACCATCAGATAGCAGAAAAGCGCGGGGGCGAGAAACACGATGATCATCGTCCTGTTTTTTTTCATGTACTACTCCCTGCGCCCCTCTTCAAAGGCGCCGGTACAAAATGAACAGAAGCCCCACCCACCGGAAACCGGAGGCGGGGCGGTATCCTGAAAACCGAAAACCTATTTGCGCATGCCGGCGGCAAACCCTTCGGCATTGATCGAACCTGTGATCAGCTTTGCGAAATTCTCCTTGATCTTGGCGTTGATGTCGGGGTTGTCTTCCATGCCGACCGCCCAAGGAAGCCTAACCGTCGTGTTGTCGATGACGACCTTCGCTTCGGCGAGCTGCTTCGGCCACTGAGAATCGTTGCCCATCGGTACGCCGAGGCTTTCAGCCGCCAACTTGGCGTCCCATTCCCCGGTGGTAAGCCATACGACGAGCTGGAAGGCTTCGTCAGGATATTTGGTATTCTTGTTGACGCCGAAGCTCT
This sequence comes from Sphaerochaetaceae bacterium, assembly GCA_034114085.1. GTDB lineage: Bacteria > Spirochaetota > Spirochaetia > Sphaerochaetales > Sphaerochaetaceae > Spiro-02. Next base: position 22,694 of record JAXEWB010000072.1, read on the forward strand.
GCGCACCGTAGTTGTTGGCTTCGATACCATCACCCTTCGCAGAAATGGCGGGCCAGGCGAAGGCGCCCCAGTTCATGTTGGGAGCGTTGCCCTTGATTTCGTTGGGCAGCCAGGTTCCGTTGAGGTACATCGCGACCTTTCCGGTGGCGATTTCCTCGACCTGTCCCGACGGGTAGATGTTGGAAGCGGCTTTCTTGCTGATATAGCCCTTCTTCGCCATCTCTTCCCAAATCTTGCCGAACTCAAGGACCTGCGGGCCGGAGAAATCATTCTCACGAACCATGCGCACAGTCTCGTCCATACCGACCAAGCGATCCATGTTATAGCCGAAGAAGGCGGCCATGTAGGCGTCGTCAACGGTAATCGGAGTCACGCCGATCTTCACGAGCTTCTCACAGACTACGAGGAACTCTTCCCAAGTCTTGGGAAGGCTGGTGACGCCGGCCTTGTCGAACAGGTCCTTGTTGTACATGGTGACGAACGCGGAGGGCTGGTACGGCATATTCTTGATTGAACCGCCGCCGAGGTTATACATCAGGTCGACCAAGGTCTTGTTGACGACATCCCGGTACGGCTTGCCGTTGGTGGTCGGATAGACCTTCGTCATGTAGGAATCCAACGGAAGCAGGTAGTTTCCCCAAGTGTTCAGGACACGTTCGATATCCTCATCGAACAAGTCGATGGTTTCACCGGCGTCCAGAGCGGGCTGAAGGGTCTTGCGGATATCCCGGCCGTTAAAGACAACCTCTACATCGACCCCGGTTGATTTCGTGAACGCGGCTACGGCTTCACCAATCACCAGCCCCTGGGGTTCCGCTTCATTCCACATCGTCCAATAGACAAGTTTGGCCTTGGAACCGGATACGCTTTCCTTTCCGCCATTGGCGAATACGGGAACCAGACAGACCGACAGAATGAGCAGCAGAACAACCACTCTCATCTTTTTCATAACATTCCTCCTTTGGCTCAACCCATCACACGAACAAGCATGTACGCCCCCACTAGTCAAACCAACATGTATATTCTAGCCTTGCTTTCCTATGCCGTATTTGTCTTTTCCGCTACAATATTTGCATTTTAGAATTTTCTGATTTATAGTGATTACATGCAAAGCAAAAAGCCACGGTTGATCGACGGCTTTTTACCTACTGAGTGCCACATCGAGATTTCGGTCACACACATTGTCACAGCACATTATTTCATCTATCCGGAAAATTTCTATTTTCCAGGCGAGTCTCATGATTTCTGGGAATTCCTCTATGTGGACAAGGGGGAAGTCGAGGTCATGGCCGACACGACGCTCCACACGTTGGCCCAAGGCCAGATTATCTTCCATGAACCGGGAGAGTTCCATAGCGTAGTCTGCAACAACAGGACAGCCCCGAACCTGGTAGTGCTATCCTTCGTCTGCAAATCGCCGGTGATGGATTTTTTCAGAGGGAAGATACTCTCCGTCTCAGAGAAGGAGCGCAGGCTGCTTTCCACCATCATCCAAGAAGCCGAGGAGGCATTCGACTCCAGGCTGGAAGATCCGTACCTCAAAGGAATGCATCGCAGGAAGTCACAACGGTTCGGCTGCGAGCAGATACTGCGGTGCTCCATCGAACTACTGCTGCTCCAGTTCTACCGGCAGACGGCAAAAGTCCCGATACGGCAGACAACCAACATCAAGACGACGACCTCCTATCTCAGGATGGCGGGGATATTCAACTATCTTGAAGACAATGTCACGCAACGAATCTCGCTCAACGAGGTCTGCCGCGCGGCCTCAATGAGTCGCGCGTCCCTGGAAAAGATGTTCCGCGAATATACAGGGCAAAGCGTGATGGAATATTTCGACCGGTTCAAGGCAAAAGAGGCGAAACGGCTCTTGCAGGATGGAAGATACAATGTCTCCGACATAGCGGACATGCTCGGCTATTCCTCGATCCACTACTTTTCCAGACGGTTCAAGAGTCTCGAAGGCCTATCCCCCACCGAATATGCGAAATCCATCCACAGCGAACAGTGGATAAGGAACAGCAGCACATGAAATGATCTTGCGGAAATTAAATAAAAACCGCCGTCATTACGACAGCGGCTTCGTCCTCACGGACAACCCTTGCGGGTGTTTGGTGTCGCCGGACATCCGGCCTTATCTCTAGCTGGAGCCATGCGACTGTCAGGCGAAACAGCTTATTCAGCCTTGCCTTCCGCCTTGGGCTCCTCTGCCACAGCTTCCTTCTCCGCCTTCGCGGGCTTCTCGGCATTGTCAGTTTTCTTCGGAGCGACCTTTTTATCGGCCTTCTTGTCCGCTTTCTTGGACTTCTTCTCAGTCTTCTCGACCAATTCCAGAATAACCATTTCAGCGGCGTCCCCAAGACGGTTGCCTGTCTTCAGGACACGAGTATACCCCCCCTTACGCTCGACGAACAGGGGTGCTATTTCCGTAAACAGCTTGGCGAGAACAGCCTCGTCCTTGATGTCACGGGCGATCATACGACGATTGTGGACGTTGTCCACTTTCGCACGGGTAATCATCTTTTCGGCCATCTTGCGAACTTCAAGAGCCTTTGCCTTGGTGGTCTCGATTCTTTCATATCTGAAGAGGGAGGTCACCATGTTGCGCTTGAGCGCCTTGCGCTGGCTGGTGGTCCGGCTCAGCGCATTGAAACCAATCTTATGCTTCATTCTCTTCTTCCTTGTTCCCTGGTACTCTGATCGCAGTCTTCAGGACACTGTAGTCTGTCATGCCGAGGCTCAGGTTCCACTCCTTGAGTTTCTCCTTGATCTCGGACAGGGACTTCTTACCGAAGTTCCGGGTCTTCGCGATCTCTTCCTCGGTCTTCTTCGTCAAATCACCGATAGTTCGGATGTTGGCGTTCTTCAGGCAGTTGCTTGAACGAACGGTCAGCTCGAGTTCCTCTACGGAAGTGTTGAGAATCTTGCGGACCCGCTCCTCTTCCTCATCGATCTCGTCATTGCTACTAATCAGGCTCTCGTCAAAGTTGATGAAGATCGAGAAGTGATCCTTCGCTATCTTCGCTGCTTCGGCCAAAGCGTTCTCAGGCGCGATGGTCCCGTCAGTATAGACCTCAAGGATCAGCTTGTCGTAGTCGTTGCGCTGACCAACGCGGGTCGGCTCAATCGAATACTTGACTCGGGTGACCGGAGAGAAGGTCGCATCTATGGGGATGGTTCCGATCTCTTCGATATACTTCTCATTGATTTCAGACGGAACATAGCCACGACCAAGGTCAATCTGCACCTCCATCTCGATGTTGGCATCATCCATCATCGTGAACAGAACCAGATCCTTGTTGGTGATTTCCACCTGATCACGTTCGAAATTTGCGCCAGTGACGACGCCCGGCCCCTTGCATTCAATCAACAGGTTGGTGCCTTCCGAATCCTCAGGCATCCTGATCTGCAGTTTCTTCAGCGCGGCAATGATATCCGCGATATCCTCGCGGACGCCAGGCAACGCTTCATACTCGCTGGAAACCAAGTGAGGGACACCTTCTTCATTGAAGCAGGTGAACTTGACGGCGGTGACTGCATACCCCTGGATCGAAGACAGAAGGACACGGCGCAAGGTATTGCCGATGGTAGTCCCGAATCCCCTTTCAAAAGGATACGCGATGAACTTGCCATAGTTCGGCTCAACCGTATTATGTTCGAATGTGATCCCCTTAGGCTTTTTAAAGCCTTTCAGAAGGTTTTTCCGTGCCATGCTTGCTCCTTATCTGGAATACAATTCAACAACCAGCTGCTCGTTGACATCCTTCATATCGACGACTTCACTTCTTCTCGGAACCGCAACGAAGGTACCCTTCATCGCGTCAACGTCCAGAGTCAGCCATGGGGAGATTCCGGACTTGGAGAACTCCTTGAGGTTCTCCTTGATGATCATCATCTTCTGACCACTGGCGCCGACGGAAATCACATCGCCCGGCTTCACACGGTACGAGGGGATATCCACGCGACGACCATTGACCTGGATGTGACCATGGTTCACAAGCTGGGCGGCCTGGTTACGGCTGCTTGCGAAATGCATGCGGAACACCACGTTGTCCAACCGGCGCTCGAGCAGCATGATCAAGTTCTCGCCAGTCTTTCCAGGAACTCTGGAAGCCTCGACGAATGTAAGCTTGAACTGCTTCTCAAGCATGCAATAGCTTCTCTTGAGCTTCTGCTTCTCGCGGAGCTGGAGACCATAGTCGGTAGGCTTCTTGGCGCGAGCGCGCGGATCCTTGCCGGGCAGTCCAGCCTTATCGTTCATGGGGCACTTGCCCGAATGACATCTCTCGCCCTTGAGGAACAGTTTGCACCTCTCGGCTCTGCAATATCTGCATTTGGGTCCTGTATATCTTGCCATTTCTCTTTCTGCTCCTAATTAGACACGTCTGCTCTTTCTGGGACGACAACCGTTGTGGGGAATCGGCGTGACGTCACGGATGGACCGGACTTTCAGACCGAGGACGCCAAGGGTACGGATAGCACTCTCACGACCGACACCGGGGCCTTTCACGAACACGTTGACCTCACGAAGACCGAAATCCATCGCCTTCTTGGCGGCGGTCTCCGCAGTGGTCTGCGCGGCATAAGGAGTGGACTTTTTCGCGCCACGGAAACCGAGACCGCCGGCACTCGCCCAAGATACGGCGTTACCGTTGAGATCGGTTACAGTGACAATGGTATTGTTGAAGGTAGCCTGGATGTAGACATTCCCCTCGAATACCGTCTTCTTGACTTTTTTCTTGACATTAGCCATGTTCAACTACTCCTTATTTCTTCTTGCCGGCAACAGTCTTCTTCTTACCCTTGCGAGTACGGGCATTAGTCTTTGTCCGCTGTCCCCGCACGGGCAGACCCTTACGATGCCGGAGTCCACGGTAGCAGCCGATGTCCATCAGGCGCTTGATGTTCAACGCCACCTCGGTACGAAGACGACCTTCGACCTTGTATTCATCTTCGATGACCTTGCGCAGTACGGCGACGTCATCGGCAGAAAGGGTGTTGATGCGCACATCGGGATCGATATTGGTCTTCTTGCAAATCTCGACCGCGGAAACCCTGCCGATACCGTAGATATAAGTCAAGGCGATCTTCACTGCCTTGTTCGGCAAATCTACACCTGCAATTCTCGCCATTAATGGCCTCCTGAAATTCTCTCTTTCTATAACGGAAGGCTTTCGCCGAACCCCTTATTTTTGTCTCTGCTTGTGCTTGGGATTCTCGCAAATAATGCGGACCACCCCAGCCCGTCTGATTACTTTGCACTTGTCACAAATCGGTTTGACACTTGCTCTTACTTTCATGACCTAGCTCCTAGCCTACTATAGATTTCTAGACTTGCTCTTGCTCACGCCGACGATACCGTCGTGGTGATGCATCTTCATGATTCCCTCAAGCTGCCTCATGGTATCAAGATCGACACCAACGAGAATCAGCAGGGACGTACCGCCGAACAACATGGCGACGGACGCGGGAAAATTGAAGAACTTCTGAACGAGAGTGGGAATCAAGGCGATGAAAGCCAGGAACAAGGAACCCGGCAGGACGATGCGGTTGAGAACCTTAGTCAGGTACTCCTCCAGCTTCTCAGTCCGGACTCCGGGAACGGAACCTCCGTTCTCCCTGATCTGTCTGGCCATCTCGACAGGATTCAGACTCACCTGGGTATAGAAGAACGCAAAGGCTATGATCAACAAGGTGTAGATAATCAGATAGGGGACACCCTGAGGATTGAGCCAGTTGGCGAACGCCGCCAGCCAACGTACTTCCGGTCCAAGCGTAGTCGCGATCTGCAACGGGAACGAAAGCAAGGCGGAAGCGAAAATTACCGGAATAACACCGGAAGGGTTGATCTTGAACGGAATATAGGTGCTCTGGGCGCCATACATCTTCCGACCGACAACTCTTTTGGCGTAATGTACCGGAATCTTACGTTGTCCCTGCTCCTCGTACACGACAAGAGCGACGACCACAATGAACATCGCAAATACAACCAACACTACGATCGGGTTCAGGGTTCCGGCGGAAACGCTCTTGAACAGAGTCACGAGAGCTTCGGGAATCCTCGCCACGATACCGGCGAAAATCAACAGCGAGATGCCGTTGCCGACACCGAACTGAGTGATCTTCTCACCAAGCCACACCAGGAACATGGAGCCCGTCGTGACCGTAAGCATCGCGATCAAAGTGAAAGGTACGATACCAACCGTCATTACGCCGGGAATGGACTTGGCGTAGACGGTGACCACATAGGACTGGATCAGACATACGACGATCGCGCCATATCTGGTATACCTCTGGATCTTCTTCTTCCCATTGGGATCCTCCGCCAGCTTCTTCATGCTCGGGATGACCAACATCAGCAACTGCACGATAATCTGCGTGCTGATGTACGGCATGACACCAAGCATGAACAAGGAGAAATTGGAGAATGCGCCACCAGAAAAGAAATTCAAATATTCGGTAAGCCCGATATTGCTAGAATTACTCTGGGCAAGGAAGTACAGCTTAAGAACTTCGGGGTCGATTCCCGGAATAGGAATCACCGCTCCTATGCGGCTGATAATCAGCAGCAGGAAGGTGAATAGTATTTTCTTCCGGAGATCCTTCATTCTAAACATCTCAACTAAGGAGTTTGCCATTGCGACCTTCTTTGTTATCTGATTTCACCACCCGCAGCCTTGATCTTCTCGACCGCGCTTGCGGATACCTTGAGTCCTTCAACAATTACCTTCTTGGTCAGTTCGCCGTTCGCCAGAATCTTCACCTGCACGTCAACGCCCTTGACCATCTTGCGAGCCTTCAACGCATCAAGGTTCACCACTTCGCCATCATCGAACTTCGAGGACAGCGCATCGAGAGAAACCACCTCGAACTCCTGCTTGAAAGGATAGTTGGAGAACCCTCTGCGGGCGACGCGGCGGTACAGAGGCATCTGGCCGCCCTCGAAGCCGGGGCGCTTGCCGCCGCCGGAACGGGC
>JAXEWB010000073.1:0-8248 GCA_034114085.1 Sphaerochaetaceae bacterium
AAGCGACCGACCGTGTGAAGAGCCTGCTTGACAAATTCCTACTCTATCCTGAGTTGGATTTGCCGTTCCTTCAGGAATATTTTCCCCTCGACAGCGACAAAGAGTGATGGTAGCATGGCAATAGTCGTTCGCGGGTTTGGAAAAAAACTGCGAACGACGATGTATGGAGGTTCAGATGAGCAAGATTCCCGCTGATTTGCGTTATTCCAAAGATCATGAATGGATCAAAATCGTTGGCGACAGGGCCTATGTCGGTATCACCGACCATGCCCAGGGCGCTTTGGGCGAGATCGTCTACGTCGAGTTGCCTCCGGTAGGCGAACACTACGACGCCAACGAGGAAATCGCCAATATCGAGTCCGTCAAGGCCGCTTCCGCGATCTATAATCCCGCCGCCGGTACCGTTGCGGAGGTGAACGAAGAACTGGACGGTTCTCCCGAGCTGGTCAACGCCGACTGCTATGCGAACCATCTGTATGTGCTTTCGGAAGTTTCCAAAGCGGATGTCGACGCTTTGCTGGATGCCGGCGCATACGAGGAATACCTCAAGACCCTGTGAACGACTAGCCAGGGGACGGCCGTAACTCAGCGGGGCGATATGGATGCTGGTACGCGGATACTGTCAGTACGCTGATTTCGGCTTTGCTCACAAAGTGAGGCCGTTTGCGGTGTATCCATTTCTATCGTCCACAAGGGATGATTCCATGCCGGATACAATTTCTGATTTGCTTGGTTGCCCTTGGAGACTGGATTTCCGGGGGGCCGGGGACAAATCCGAATGGCGAATAAAGGCATTGTACGCCTGAAACACCTTGTGGAATTTCATCATCTCGTATGATTCCTAAAATGGTGAAATTGATTTTTCTCATTGATACGTATTGTCATCTGGGCTACACTGAAACCAATGGCTGTTGGAAAAGGTTTTTCCTCTTTCACCCTGGCGGCTCTTGATGGTGGCGTTTTATGCCGGAGACGAGGGACGTCATTACCCAGGAGGCTTACGTGTATTCCTATATCCCCCACACGGACGATGATCGCCAACGGATGCTCAAGGCTATCGGTATTTCGTCCTTGGAAGAATTGTTCGATGACATTTCACCGGAGGTGTTGCTTAGCGAATCAATTCCGATAGCGAAATCAAGGAGCGAGGACGAGACCATCAGGCAGATTACCGCCATGGCTGCACGGAATATCAAAGGGATTCCCTTCCTCGGTTGCGGAAGCTACGACCATATCATTCCCTCCACAGTAAAGGCTTTGACTTCGCTGCCCGCGTTTGTCACCGCCTATACCCCGTATCAGGCGGAGATTTCGCAAGGTTTGCTGGAAGCTATCTTTGAATACCAGACAATCATCTGCGAGCTGACCGATATGGATGTCTCCAACGCTTCCCTGTACGATGGAGCCACAGCCGCTGCGGAGGCTGCCGCGTTGATGATTTCAAATAGGCGCAAAAGCGATGAAATCCTCGTTTCTCCGACGATCCATCCGTTCTCCTTGCAGGTTCTTGAAACGTGGACGAAGGGGACGGATCGCCACATCACGTTGCTTCCGGAGAAAAATGGAGTGTGCGACCTCTCCGTACTGAAGGATGCCTTGGGGCGGCAGACGGCGGGTCTGATTGTCCAAAGCCCCAATCGGTATGGGTTTGTCGAGGACTATACATCGGTGGCGGATATCGTTCATGGGCATGGCGGTCTATTTGCGATCAGTTGTGATCCCCTGTCGCTGGGAATGCAGCGGACGCCGGGAGAATGGGGTGCCGACATCGCGGTCGGGGATACCCAGCCGCTGGGAATCCCCTGTTCATTTGGCGGTCCTTCCTGCGGATATATGGCGGTCAGGAAGGAGCTGATGCGGAAGATTCCTGGCAGGATCGTCGGACAGACCGTTGATTCTGAGGGAAAACGGGCGTTCGTCCTGACTTTGCAGGCGCGCGAGCAGCATATCAAGCGGGAGCGGGCGACCAGCAACATCTGTTCCAACCAGGCTCTCGCCGCATTGATGACGACGGTCCATGTTTCCACGTTGGGCTGGGCTGGCATTGTGGAAGCGGCTCGCCAGAGTTATGTGAAGGCTCATTATCTCGCCTACCATCTGGCGCAGCTGCCAGGGGTGCGTCTTGTCTGGGATGCGCCGTTCTGGTGTGAGTTCCCGCTGATCTTCAACGACGCGAAGAAGATGAGGAAGTTCATCCAAGAGCTTCGCAACGAAGGTATTTTCGCCGGTGTCCGCCTTTCCGCGCTGACCCGTAAGGATGATGACGAACTGATGCTGCTGGTGGCGGTGACTGAGAAGCGCACTCGTGAAGAGTTGGAGCTGTATCTTGCCGCCGCGAGGAGGGTGTTGAAATGAGTGAACCGTTGTTGTTGGAACTTTCCCGCCCTGGACGTGGCGGATATCAGTTTCCCCAGCTTGACTTGCCCCGCGGTTTCGATACCGTCCTGCCGAACCTTCCCGCACCGTTGCTCCGTTCCAGCAAGCCCCGGTTGCCAGAGGTGTCCGAGCTTGATGTGGTTCGCCATTTCACCCGATTGTCAACTATGACGTTCGGGGTGGACTATGGTTGCTATCCCCTTGGTTCCTGTACGATGAAATACAATCCCCGCGTCAGCGAGCAGCTTGCTTCGCTGGATGATTTTACATCGATTCATCCATTGCAGGATGTATCGACGATCCAGGGGTGTCTGTCGTTGATGTACAATCTGCTGGAGGATCTCAGCGCCATTACCGGCATGTCCTGGGGGACGTTGCAGCCTTGCGCCGGAGCACATGGAGAGTATACCGGGCTAAAGCTGATCCGCGCTTGGCTTGAGCATCGCGGAGAGACAAGCCGCCAACGGATTCTGGTTCCGGAGTCGGCCCATGGCACCAATCCCGCTTCAGCCGCCATGAACGGTTTTGCCGTGACTACGATCCCTGCGGATGCCCGTGGTCTTGTCGACATCGAGGCGTTGAAGGCCCAGTTGGATGATACTGTCGCCGGTATCATGCTGACCAATCCGAACACTCTTGGGTTATTTGAGAAGGATATCCTTGAGATCTCGGAACTGGTTCATGCCGCGGGCGGTCTGCTGTATTACGATGGAGCCAATCTCAATGCGGTGATGGGCATGTGTACTCCTGGCGACATGGGGTTCGATGTAGTGCATCTGAATCTCCACAAGACGTTCGGTACTCCCCATGGCGGTGGCGGGCCGGGGGCTGGCCCTGTGCTTGTGAGCCGTGATCTTGTTCCATACCTTCCGCGGCCCGACATCAAGTTGGCCGACAGCGGGTATGTGTTCGACTGGGGTAGCGACTTGTCCATCGGCAAGGTCAGCGGTTTCTGGGGGAATTTCCTGGTGCTGGTCAAGGCGTACACCTATATCCTCCGTATGGGGGCGGAAGGCATACGGGCCGCGGCCGCTCATGCGGTGCTGAACGCCAATTACCTGCTTTCGCGATTGAAGGGGACGTTCGATGTTCCCTATGGCGATCGTTGCAAGCATGAGTTCGTCGTATCGCTTGAGAAGCTGAAGGAACAAACCGGTGTCTCCGCGCTGGATATCGCCAAGGCCCTGCTCGATTGCGGGTACCATCCCCCGACGATGTATTTCCCGTTAATCGTCCATGAAGCGCTGATGTTCGAGCCGACGGAAAGCGAATCTCCCGAAACGCTGGACGCTTTTGCCGACACGTTGATTGAACTGGCCCGTATCGCCGTCACTGATCCAGAAAAGATCAAGGAGGCTCCTTGCCATGCCTCGGTGCACCGCATCGACGAGGTGACTGCGGCGAAGAATCCGATTCTACGGGCCTGATTGTCGCCGCTTGTTTGGTTGATGGTTGATGGTACCGACTGACCGTAGACCGTCGGCCAGTGCCTGTTGCTCCCTGATTGCTGCTCGGCTGACTGACGGTCTCTGGCCGCCACCGACCGCAGGACGTTGACTGACCGCAGGACGTTGACCCAGTTTGCCGTCGGTAGGTAGTCGCCTTGTTTGCCTGTGGGCAATTGGCTGATGGGTTGGTACTGCCTGCTCCTTGACTGCTGTACGTGGTGCGTATGGTTCTTGGTTGGAACCGTGGGTTGCAACCGGGCGGGGGTACGTGTATCGGCTTACACTGGCTTGGAGTGCTGGAGTGGAAGTGGCTCTCTGGCGCTGGGAGCCTGCCGCAGAAAATTGCGTCGTCGCATCCACGTGGCCTCTGAACTGCGATTCTGTATATACCGGCATCCAAAATAGGGGAGAAGACATTGCTCTCCCTGTAGGGTGTCAAAAGCTGAAGGCTGTTTTTAACAAATCTCGACCAGAGCAGCCGTGATTTTCTGGAACAGGCAATCAAGGATTACAACGGAATGTTCCACACCAATTATGATACTTCCAGCGATAGATTCCAGAATTATTATAAAGATGTTTCACTCCGCACGAAGAATAAGGAGCTTGACCTTTTAATCGTTGTGAATATGTTCCTTACCGGCTTCGACGCAACAACCCTGAATACTCTCTGGGTAGACAAGAATCTGAAAATGCACGGGTTGATACAGGCCTTTTCCAGAACCAACAGTATTCTTAGTTCCATGAAAACCTTTGGCAATATCGTGTGCTTCCGCAACCTGCAAAAGCGAGTGGACGCAGCAATCTCTTTGTTCGGGGATAAGAATGCCGGAGGTATTGTACTTCTTCAAAAATTTGAAGATTACTACTATGGTTTTACTGCCTTGGACGGAAAAGAAAAACCCGGCTATGTGGATATGGTTGATGAGCTGAATGAAAAATTCCCACTGACCGAACCGCAGATAATCGGAGAGCATAGCCAGAAAGAATTTATTGCCATTGTTACGCATGAGAAATCTGCTGACTTCCTTTGACGATTTTAAAGGAAAAGAGTTGATAACCGAGCGTGACTTACAAGATTATCTCGGACGCTATCAAGACCTTCGTGATGAACGGCAGAATAAAAAACCAAACGGCGAAAGCAAAGACATTACCGATGATATTGTCTTTGAAGTGGAGCTGATAAGACAGATTGAAATTAACATTGACTACATTCTCATGCTTGTAAAATAATATCATGACAGCCATTGTTCCGATAAAGAAGTTTTGATTACCATTCAGAAAGCAGTGGACGCAAGCCCAGAGCTTCGTAGCAAGAAAAAATTGATTGAAACATTCATTTCTGGCATTGATGATGTTGTGACCGAGTGGAACAGCTATGTAGCCGAAGAAAGAGGGCAGGAACTCACGGAGACTATCCAAGAAGAAAAATTGCGTGAACCGGATACAAGAAAGTTTTTAGAGAACGCATTCCGTGATGGCGAGATAAAAACTACCGGCACGGATATTGATAAATTTATGCCGCCTGTTTCTCGTTTTGGTGGCGGTGGCAGAGCAAAGAAAAAGCAAACTGTCATTGATAATTTGAAAGCATTCTTTGAAAGATTTTTCGGTGTCGGTGGTTCGTTCACAGCAAATGAACCGAAGCAGGGCAAACGGCATGAAGTCACTATTTGTTAAAAACAGCCAAAATGAAATTAGCAAAATCTCAGTTGCAAAGGCTAAAAACTGAGGTTATCCTTTCTATATGAGCACATTATTAATTCAAAACGGTCTGCTCGTAGATACCGAGTGGACCCGACATGCGGACATTTTGGTCGAGGGATCCAAGATCACTCGTATCGCTCCGACCATCAAAATCGAGGAACTTCCTCCCGATACAGAAGTTGTTCATGCGGACGGACTCTGCGTTCTGCCTGGGCTGATTGACGCCCATACCCATTACCATCTGGTCAGCCGCGGGACGGTTACCGCGGATAGTTTCGCCGAAGGCAGCAAATGTGCCGCATTTGGCGGCGTGACCACGGTGATAGATTTCGCCGACCATGAGAAGGACGGTACGCTGGTAGACTCATCCGACCGCAGGATTTCCGCCATGAGCAAGGAAATGGCTGTGGACTTCGCTCTGCATCAGGGTGTTTATCGCTGGAACGAGGATATTCCGGCCCAGTTGGAGGAATTGAAAAAGAACGGTATTACGACAATCAAGTTGTTCACTACCTACAAGAACGTCGGCTACATGATCGACCGTGAGTCTGATATCCGCAAGCTGTTTGCCGCCTGCAAGGAGTTGCACATCCAGGTAAGCGTCCATTGTGAGGACGATGCGTCGATTCAGAAGATCAACGCATCATGGAAAGGCGGCTATGCTCCAAAGGATCATGCCGACCTGCGCCCGAGCGAGGTCGAATATCGTGGAATCAAGTTCGTAGGCAAAATCGCCGGTTCTGTCGGCATGCCGCTGTATATCGTGCATCTTTCTTCCAAAAGGGGATTGGATGCCGTTCGCGAGCTTCGCGCCGAAGGTGTCGAATTGACCGTCGAGACCACGCCCCACTATCTGTTCCTGAACAGGGGCAAATTGGAAGGCCCTGACGGCGCGCTGTATGTCATGACGCCTCCGTTGCGTGACGAAGCTGACAATCTGGCGTTGCAGGAAGCCCTGCTCAATGGCGAGATTCAGGTCGTGGCCACGGACCATTGCTCCTTCACCAAGGAACAGAAACTTTCTTCAGATGATTGCCGGACCATTTACCCGGGGATCCCCGGTACCGAGGAACTGCTTCCCCTGTTGCATACGTTTATCGCCAGCAGCGGCAAACTCTCGATCCAGCATGTGGTGAACCTGCTTTCCACCGGCCCCGCGAAAGCTTTCGGCATCTATCCCCGCAAGGGTGCTATCCATGTAGGTTCCGATGCCGACTTGGTATTGTTCTATCCCGATGAGAGCTGGGTACTTGATGGGCATTCCGTTCATTCCGCCGCGGGATATACCCCGTATGAGGGGATGGAAGTAGCCGGTCGGGTCGTCATGACATATCTGCGGGGGCGTCTGGTCATGGGCGACCATGTCTATCTCGGAATCCCCGGTGATGGAAGATTCGTCACCGAAGGTACGCCGGACGCATATATTGAGTAACCTGATGCGCTGGAAGCGCTAGTCGCCTACGTTGACGTTGCATGCGGAGACGTTCACATAGGCATGAGCGTATATAAGCGTCCTTTACGGTTTTGATGGACGAAGATCAAGGACGCCGAAACTGTAAGCCGTCCCCCTCCTTCGGTTGGAGGGGGCTTTGTTTTTGATATCCTTGTTCGCCATGTACCACTGATAGGGGTCCGCCTTTTGGATTATCCTGAAATCATCATCAAAAATCTTTCTCCAGTAATCTAAAAGTTTCGATTGGGTATTTCGCGTTTGGATGCTTGAATACAATTTGCTCAATGGAGATGTCCTGAGGAGTCAGTTTGGTTTGTTGCACATGCCAGATGTCGTCATCGACCATGAGCAAGGCATGAAGTTCGTTCGGTGATTTGGCAAACATGCCGGCAATTTCCTGGATGCCTTCTCTGTCGAGATGCGTGAAATAATTGCAATGATACTCGTGTCTTCCCGCTACCATGGAATCCCCGTTGATGATGTTCGCACGTTCCGGGTTCCGTTTGACGTATCTCAGTTCGGTGAGCATCTGCCTGAACCCTTTTATCGGGACATACGAACAGTGTTCCAGAAAAACCCTGCCGTTGGGATTGGCTCGAAGATACTGAGGTAGATCGTAGGCTCTAGTCAGGTTGCTGAATTCTCCCTGTCGGACTACCGCCCTCATATGGAGTATGTACGCTCTGTTCGTATGGCGCAATGCATTGACCAGTTTGGTCCAGTCCGGAGTTTTGACAAGAATGTGTAGATGATTTCTCATGAAGCAATACTCGATGAGCTGTATGCCTTGTCGGCGGAGATGCCAGCGGAGTTTGTCCAGATAGTAGAATCTTTCCCGTTGGCATGGAAAAAGGTTCATTTTCTTGTCAAAGGCTCTGATTGAAATCTGATAATACCGATATTCATCGAGATCCGGGTACTTGTAGCGACTGTTCCATGTAAAGTTTTTTTGTTTTTCCATACCATACCAGAAGCAAAAAGCGGGCTGGTGATTCAGAGCCTTGAATTTTTAAGGTTCAAAATATGCTGACAAGCAGTCGTCAAGCAGCCAGCAAGCAGTCGTCAAGCAGCCAGCAAGCAGTCGTCAAGCAGTCGTCAAGCAGTCGTCAAGCAGTCGTCAAGCAGTCAGCAAGCAGTCACCAAGCAGTCACCAAGCAGTCACCAAGCAGTCACCAAGCAGTCACCAAGCAGTCAGCAAGCAGTCAGCAAGCAGTCACCAAGCAGTCACCAAGCAGTCACCAAGCAGTCACCAAGCAGTCACCAAGCA
>JAXEWB010000074.1:0-19841 GCA_034114085.1 Sphaerochaetaceae bacterium
ATCAGGAAAAAAGAAGGAAGGAACAGGGTAAATAGCCTGCGTTTCGCTTTTGCATGAGGTTTGATGTCGAAGAGCGCCGCTAGGGCCGTTTGGTTCGCGCGGCGCTCTTTTTTGTCGATTTGCATAGGTTCCCTAAATTTCTTATAATCACTACCTGACATGTGTAAGAAGGGCGTTGCCGAGAGATTCTGATACCCCCGGATGATGCTTGCGGACTCATTCCCGTAGCTGTTTTTCTCTTTTTCAATGCGTTGTGCTGACAGGAAATCTTATGCTGGAAGCCGTTGCAAAAACGTTGTTTTCTGTGTCAATTGTTGCAATTTTCAAACATTTTTTCCATGTTCCATGGATTTATGGTATAATCGAATACAAGCATATAACTCGGAGGTGCTGCATATGGAAATTCAAGAGTTAAACAAATTAAGCCCGCTTCGCGTCTTTGAAGAGTCCATTGATGGAGGACTCGGCCGTGGAAATCTCGGTGTATTGGTCTCCAGACATGGTGTTGGAAAGACTGCGTGTCTCGTGCACTTGGCCACCGACAAACTTTTCAGAGGCGAACATGTCATCCATGTTTCTTTTTCAGGCAATGTCGAGCATGTGATTAACTGGTACAAGGAGGTATTCCGGGAAATTTCCGAAGGTCGTTCTCTGGACGACGCTGCATCCGTCTATAACAATATTCTCTCGAATCGTGTGGTAATGAATTTCAGCCAGGAAAACGTTACGATTGACAAGGTGCTGTCAAGTCTAGCCACCTTGATTCAGCATGGTTCGTTCCAAGCCGATACAATTTTGTTCGATGGCTATAAACTGACAATGGCTACGGATGAAGATGTGAAAAAAATCAAGCAGTTTGCTCAGGATATGAATCTTGAAGTGTGGTTCTCTGTATCTCCAGTCCGCTCCAACGTTGAATATGACAGATACGGCGTACCGAACACCATGGAGAAATATCTTGACCTGATCGATGTTCTTGTCGGCCTGCGCTATAACGAGGCCAAGGACAAGGTTATCATGACTGTCGTCAAAGATCATGGCGAGGTGTGCCAAAAACCAATGGGAGTCGCTTTGGATCCCAAGACGATGCTCATCTCCGAGTAAGATGAATACTATCTAGAACTGAAGCGAAGGGACCGTCCAATTGCGACGGTCCCTTTCATTTTTTATATGACCGACATGGCGTCGCATATGAAAAGCCTAGGTTGTCCGCCTATGAAAGGGACGCATACGAGGTGCGAGGGACGTACTACGCCCAGCGTTCCGGCGTCTCGTCTCCGTCATCGACCAGTACGACTACTTGTGCGCAGATAGCGTCGCCCGTTCCCAGTTCGCCCAGCATGTGTTCCGCGGTCTTCGCTTTGACGGATACCCTGTCAAGCGGGAGCGCACAGGCTTCAGCCAGGGATATGCGGATTGCGTTGATGTGTTCACGTAGTTTCGGCGTCTGGAGGATGATGGTAGAGTCTATGTTTACGATACGATTGTTTCCTAGTTCACCCAAGGCGAACGCCAGAAGCTTCATGCTGTCGGAGTCCTTCCATTTCGCATCATCGGAAGGAAAGTGACTGCCGATATCCCCTAGGGCAAACGCTCCAAACAGAGCATCGATAATCGCATGGATCAGTACGTCACCGTCGGAATGACCCACTTCACCTTTGTCGGAAGGTATTTCCACGCCTCCAAGCAAAAGTCGTCTTCCTTGCGCAAGTTTATGTATGTCCCAGCCAGTGCCTATTTTCATGGTACGATTTCTCCCTGTATGCCGATGCAGAATACCACCCAAGACCTTTACTGGTCGGCCCGTTCCGCTAGCGTTTCTGTCTTTACTTCATCCCATGCCGTGTGAAACGCTTTCTGGGCGTCGGCCTGGGCTTTCGCTTTCTCTCTGATGATACGGTATTCGACAATCTGCTGTTTTGCATCGGGGATGTCACGTTGCCAGGTGACTTTTTTATTTTCAGAATCGCCTTCGCTCATTCCCACTGTGCCCCCGAAATCTGCGAAAATCTCTGTATCGTCGATATATGCCTTGCCAGATCGGGCGGCTAGGCGATGTGCCTCCAGAATCTGGGGGAAGGCGAATGTCTGTGGGGTCTGGATGGCTACGGTTCCCGTGCGGCTGATGTGTTCCACGACCATGCCGTTTTCATCAATCCGTTTCAAGGCGTCCGCGACAGGGACGGCTGGTGCGGCTCCTCCGAAAACCGTCGCGGTGGCAAGGGTGTTGATAATCAGGTCCGTCGAGACCCAAGGTCTTGCGCCATCATGAATCGCGACATAGGAAATCGGCACATCCATGATCGCAAGTTGTTCCAATGCCTTGTGGACCGAATCCTGCCGGGTATTCCCGCCGGGAGTGATAATGATCGGTATCTCGTTCTGTTTTACCAAGTCTTCAAGGGCTATGCCAGTTTCTTCCGCCATTCCTTCGGCGCAGGTGACAAGTACAAGGCAACAGCCGGGAACTTCCATGAACGGCCTGACGGAACGGTACAAAATCGTATGTCCGTCGATGGAAAGAAATTCCTTTTTGACAGGCTGAAAGTCCGGGGATTCATCGTTGAAACGGATACTGGAACCTGCCGCTGTAACAATGACGGCGTGTAAAGGAAAGCCCACCGCTATTTCTCCAGTTTGGAGAAGACCAGCATTTCGATTTCGTTCTTGCTTTTCCCAAGCGCAAACGCAGATTCATCGATAAGCAGCCGAAGCGCGCTGTCGTACAGTTTGCGTTCCTGGACGGGAAGTTCCTTGATTTTGCTGCGATGGTACAGCGTCTGGACGACTTTCGCGATTGATGCGATTGACCCCTGCTTGAGAAGGTCGACATTCATCTGATATCTGGCTTTCCAGTCTACCGGCATCGGTTCATATTTGCTGGAGATGGAGTCAATGGCTTTCTTCGCCTCATCTGGAACCACTATTCCCCGGATTCCCATTTCATTTGCCTTGTCAACGGGAATCATGACGGTCATGTCGGAGATTTCAAGATAGATCACGTAGTACAATGTCGCGACGCCGCGAAACTTCCGTTCCTCGATGCGCTTGATGATTCCTACTCCTTGAAGAGGATATACGACATGGTCATTGACGGAAAACTGTGCGGACGGCTCTGAAGAACTCATATGACCAGTATACTCCAGATTCGGGGTAAACACAAGCTAGCGGTTGTAGTCAAAATCCCTAGTTTAGGCTATATTTTCTCTATGAGCAAACAACAACGTTACTGCGGGGTGCTTATGCATCCAACTTCTTTCCCAAGTCCTTACGGTATCGGTGATCTTGGCGACGAGGCCCGGGCCTTCATTGATTCCATGGTCCAGGCTGGAGTATCCCTGTGGCAACTGCTCCCCCTGGGGCCTACTGGGTATGGAGATTCCCCCTATGCTGCCCGTTCTTCCTTTGCGGGAAACGAACTGCTGATTGATCTCCGGGCATTGGCGTGCGACGGGCTTCTTGAAGTCGAAGATCTGTTTTCCGTTCCCGAGTTCAATCAGGACCGTGTGGACTATGGCGCGGTACGCGCTTGGAAAGAACCCCTGTTGATGAAAGCCGCAAGGAAGTTTCTCGATGCTGCCGATGCCCGGGACAAGGCATCCTTCGATGGTTTCTGCAAAGAGAATTCCTGGTGGCTTGACGACTATGCGCTCTATCAGGTGCTATGCGCCAGTTACAATGATTCCCGGTGGTTTTTCACTTGGGACAAGGATGTCGCAATGCGCAAACCCGCGGCCATGTCGCGATGGATGAAGGAGAAAGCCAATGACATCATCCTCTGGAAGGTACTCCAGTATATATTCTTCAAGCAATGGAAGGCGCTCAAGAAATATGCGAATGACCATTCCATACGGTTGGTGGGGGATATTCCCATATTCGTCGCACCAGATAGCGTCGATGCCTGGAGCAATCGTAAACTCCTGAAAATCGATGCGCAGGGTCGCCAAAAGGCATCAAGCGGTGTGCCGCCCGACGGCTTTTCCGCGGAAGGTCAGTTATGGGGCAATCCTGTGTACGATTGGCCGGAACATGAGCATGAGCATTTCGCTTGGTGGATCCGCCGCATGAAGGCCGCGTTGCAGATGACCGATATCGTCAGGATAGACCATTTTCGTGGTTTCGCCGCCTATTGGGAGGTTCCCGCTGGGGAATCGACCGCTATGAACGGCAAGTGGGTCCTTGCTCCCGGCAAGGAGCTGTTCAGCGAGATGCGTAAGCAGCTTGGGGAACTTCCTGTATTCGCGGAAGATCTCGGTGTAATCACCCCCGATGTGGAAGAGCTGCGTGACAGCAACGGGTTCCCCGGCATGAAAGTCCTGCAATTCGCGTTTGAGTGCAAGGACGGCGTGCTGGACGCCTCGAATGGCTATCTCCCTCACAACTATGGGTACAATTCCGTGGCATATACCGGGACCCATGACAATGATACGAGTCGGGGATGGTATGATGGCCTGTCCCCTGAATATAAGGATGTCGTCCGCAGATATCTGGAATGTCCCGATGATCAGGTTGTGTGGCAGATGATGCGGTCTGTACTGATGAGCCATGCCAAGTATGCGATTTTTCCGATGCAGGACATACTCGGCCTGGGGGCGGACGCCCGGATGAACACTCCGGCGACATGTGGGACGAGCAATTGGAGCTGGCGGATGCGTCCCGACGCGATTCAGCGATGGATGCTCGACCGCCTGCACGGCATGGTTCAGCTTTACGGTCGCGACGGGAAGGCCGACTAGCCGAACCATCAGCCATCCTCCATTCTGTTTTCCGGCATGATTTCTGCTCATGCGACTTCCCCTATGTTTTCTGAAGGGTGTCAGGGTGAAGTTCCTGTTCTTTTGTGCGGTCACCGACAGTCCCTTTCCGTACTCGTCTGACACAGATACTGTTGGACAGGACTGTCGATTATGGGGTGTCTGTAGGGCGGAACTTCTCTGCGCCATCGTTGCGCGATGCGTTCTTGGCGCGGGATAAGGCGCCGTCTGGTAAGGTCTGGTGGATAGTCCTTCTGTTCTGGCCAGACAAACCGCTATCGGATGATCCGATGCTGATCGGACTGCTACTATGCATGGCAATCTCCGCTTAAGAACCTTCGTGAAATGTGGAAAAGCCGTATCGTGGGGCGTTCGTCCTTATTTTACTTCAGCCCGATGTACTTCATCGGGTGGACGTTCAGCATGTTGTCATACCATCCATCGATGAGGTCTGCCCTGACGAAGTTAATGGAAAAACTATTCGAGGTCGGGATGGCCGCCCGTTCGTCGAGCAAGTATTCTTCTGCGGACAGGAGCAACCGTTCCCTGACTTTCGGCGACATCGATGTGAAAGCGCCATGAATCAGGCCGTCATATGTAGGATCGGCATAGTTCGCCAGATTGAATGTACTGTCTGACATCCACATGGTGAGGAATGCGGAGGGATCGTAGTAGTCTCCGATCCAGGTAACACAGGCGAAATGGTAGGGGGATTGCTCAGGGTGATTTACATAGATTGACAGCGGTACTGTGTCGAGAATGACAGTCAGGGAAAGCTCCGAACTCCAAGTATCAGCGATTCGTTCCGCGGCGGACGCTACCTGCGAACCTCTGTGGACCGCCATGATGAGCGGTGGCAGCCCTTGGCCCTGCGGATACCCTGATTTTTCCAGCAAGCTAAAGGCGATGGCCTTTCGGTCATCCCCTGAATCCGGTAACGGCTCAACCTTTGCCTTGCTTCCCGGTACGAGAGATTCCGTAAGGAAAGGCTGGCTTCCGGCTTTTCGTATCGCGTCCCAATCAACCAGGGCGTATAGGGCCTTTCGCACGTCGGGATTGGCATATGGGCCGGACACGGCGCTAAAATAGAAGAAACTGGTGGAGTACTGCGGGGAGAAATACAAGTCGTCACCGACTTGATAGGCTCGGGGAATGAACATCTGCGCCCAGTGGATGTTTCCATTCTTGTAGTCCGCATATACTTCCGCGGTCGCGCCTCGGCAATCAATCTCCAAATAGTCACATTTGGGCAGTTTTTCTGACCAGTAGAATTCGTTTCTCACGAGAATCAGTCGGGTTTCCGTCGCCTCCTGTAGGACGTACGGGCCGCTTGTGACCATACCTGCGCCAATTACACTATCTCTGACGGCTTTATGCACCACAGAGAAGCTGACATTGCAAAGGAGCATCGGCAAAT
Source organism: Sphaerochaetaceae bacterium (assembly GCA_034114085.1). GTDB lineage: Bacteria > Spirochaetota > Spirochaetia > Sphaerochaetales > Sphaerochaetaceae > Spiro-02. Next base: position 6,172 of record JAXEWB010000074.1, read on the forward strand.
ATGGTGCGGGACTCCTGAGTGTAATTCTGAGCAACTGGTCATTGACCGCTTCCAATCCTATATTGCGACGCGGCCCTTGCCCGGTTCTCCAGGCTTCCACTCCTTCGATGATATCAAGTTGCGAGGCGAAGGATGTCCTGTCAAGGTCGGCATTGACCAGCGATAGCCAGCTCTCGATAAAATCAGTCGCGGTAATTGGAGAACCATCGGAGAAAAGTATGGCATCGCGAAGTTGAAACTCCCATGTAAGGCCATCCTCGGAAACTACCCAGGATTCGGCCAGCGCTGGTACGGGCAATGCGGTTTCCGGATCATAGTCGCACAGGCCTTCCGCCAGATTGGACGCGACAAACGCCGAATTGCTGTCGGTGGCAAACCGTGGATCAAGCATTATTGGATCATCACCCGGGTCAATCGCTACCACTAGGGTCTTTGATCGGTCAAGTTGTCGGGACGGTGATATCTGAACGACAGGCGTCTCATCGGAGCCTTTTGCGAAAGCGGGAAACGCAAGGCTTGTAAGAATGAGAAGGCAGCCGAGCCATCGAAGATGTTTTTTCTTGCCTGATTCCATGCCCGTATTGTACCAGAGAGTCCCTTGTCGGCGCAACCAGAAGGTGGTGAACAACAAGTAAACGTCATGTTTTTGTTTCTAGGTTGACTGAGCCAGCGATTTCGTCTTGCTCGTTGGACCTATCCAACAGGCTATTGGTTTTTCATCTGCAAGAGGTTTGGACGTGTTGCAATCTGTCACTGAGCAGTTGCGAATGCTTCAGAGCAATCACCGGGTGAACACCGGTTGAGCCTGATGCGAACACTCATCAATCACCGAGTGAACACCAATCGAGCCTGGCGCGAACACTCATCAATCCCAGAGCAACCTTCGGCTTCTCCCCTGCGGTGGCATTATGCTATACTGCCGTCATGAATGTTATCCTGTTCGAGCAAATGCCAAAGGACTGCCTGATTCCGACCTCTGATTTCCGATGTGACCATATACGCAGGGTATTGCGGCTGGCCGTAGGGGATCGGCTGTCGATCGGTCTTGTGAACGGGCCGATGGGCGACGCCGTCATCACCTCCATCGATTCCCATGGAGTGGCTTTTTCATGGACGCAGACGCTGTCCGCCGCTGAAGCCGTTGGATTGTACTCCGTCACGTTGCTGGTCGCCCAGGTGCGGCCGATCTGCATGAAACGGATATTGCGCGAAGCCGTCAGCCTTGGCGTCCGTCGCATCGTTGTCACTGGCACTGACACCGCCGAGAAATCCTACCGGGCGTCCGGCCTTTGGACAAGCGGTGAATACCGGAAATACCTGCTTGACGGCGCCATGCAAGCAGCCCGTACCGGCATGAGCGATCTATGCTTCGCCGATACGGTCGATAACGCGATTCATCAGCTGGAGAATGAACAAGCCGTCCGGTTGATGCTGGACAACGTGCTTGACGGCGTCCCTCTGTCTGGACTGACGCCGCCGTCGGGAGAAGCTGTTCTCGCCGTAGGGCCGGAACGCGGCTGGACCGAGAGGGAGCGTACCTTGCTAGTTCAGGCTGGTTATCGGCCGGTATCGTTGGGCGCGAGGGTGTTGCGGACCGAAACCGCCTGTAGTGCGGGCGTCGCCGTACTCCTGGGCCGGATGGGATTGTTGTAAAAAAGGCCTGTTCCCGTTATGCTGATGGATAGTTTGGCGTTCCGGTACTGCCGGATGTCATTGGCCGCTATGCGCGAAAGGCCGGAGCATCCCGGGATTTCCGGTTTGGCAAAGCGGAAAATGTTGAAGATTCAGATATGTTGCGATGAAGGAGAGATGTAATATGGCGCATTGTATAGTTCCTGCTGCGGAAGAGATTTTGGATAAGGAATTCCCTGTATTGGACCATGGCTTCGTCCGGTTGGTCGATTATCTCGGCTCCGATGAGCGCATCGTCCAGGCCGCCAGGGTTTCCTACGGTTCAGGTACCAAGACCTATCGTCAGGACAAGGGGCTGATCAACTATCTGCTCCGCAACGACCATACATCTCCCTTTGAGCAGGTGAACTTCACCTTTCATATCAAAATGCCGATTTTCGTCGCCCGTCAGTGGATTCGCCACCGCACCGGGCGGGTCAATGAAATCTCCGGCCGATACAGCGTCATGAGCGATGAATGCTATATCCCCGCGGGCGACCAGATCAATTTCCAGAGCGAGGACAACAAGCAGGGCAGGGCTCCCGACCCGGTGGACCCCCAGATGCAGGAGCAAGTTCGGGCTTTGCTCGCCGAGGACCAGAAAAAGACCTACGAGACCTACAGGAAACTGCTCGACATGGGAATCGCCCGCGAGATCGCGCGCATCGACCTGCCGTTGAGCCTGTATACCGAATGGTATTGGCAGATGGACCTTCATAATCTGTTCCATTTCCTCTCCTTGCGGCTGGACGCCCACGCCCAGTATGAAATCCGGGCTTATGCGGAAGTGGTTCTGGAAATCGTCCGTGCGGTCTGTCCTATCGCCGTCGAAGCATTTGAAGACCATAAGCGCAATGGACGGAGTTTCAGCGGGAAAGAAGTCGCCGCGATCAAGGCGATGCTCGCCGGCGAGGGATGTCCGTTAAGTGACCGCGACCGCCAGTTGTTTGACGCGAAGCTGATGTAGCGTTCTCATCAAGGGAGTAGTATGAACGTCCGAGAACTGCCCGACGGATACCGGCTGATAGGAGCCATAGACCTGCAAAAGGATCCGAAATCCGTGCGTGTCATCAGCCTGATGGCTGTCGCCATCGGCATAGCCTGTTATTTTGTCGGGCGGATGCGGACTCCGATAGGGAATACCTTTTTGTTTTCTGGCCGTTTCAGCGCTTCAGCGGTGAGAATCAGCTGTGCGTTCGCCTGCATGTTCCTCTATCTGATACTCCATGAATGGATTCATGGGGTCTTCATCCGATTTTTGGGCAAAGTAAAACCGAAATATGGCTACGAAGGAATCTATCTGTATGCCGGGACCGACCAGGCTTGGTTCGACCGTAAGTCCTATATCGTCATCGCGCTCGCTCCCATCGTGGTATGGGGGCTTGTACTGGGATTCATCTCATGGATTTCGGCTGATGACTGGTTCTGGGTGTTCTATTTTGTACAGATTATCAACCTGTCCGGTTCTGCCGGGGACTTGTTCATCACCGTAAAGATGCTTCGGATGCCCGCGGGAACCCTCGTACAGGACACAGGAACCGCAATGGCGTTCTATGGTAGAGGATGACATCCGCAATCGGCTGAACCCGCTCTCATCCTCCGACAACCAGAGATTCCGTGAGCTTCGAGTTGACTCCTCTGGTAGCCTCGGGAAACTAAAACAACGACACCCACGTCAACGGCGGATGTGCAAGAAACCTCATGAGTCCTGTAAAAACGTTTCTGGGAAAATCAGGCGCTTTTCTTCGCCAATTTTTTGGCCGCCCTGTCTGCCTGCTTTTTTTCCTTTTGCTCTAGTTTCCACTGTTTTTTCGTTTTGGGCGGCGGCGGGAGCGTCGGCCGTTCAAGCAACTTCTCCGGATTGTTCAGCAGATCCTGGAATGTCCTGATCGTGTTCGTGAAGTAGAAGCCGTCCGTCACCCGTTCATCAACGGTAAAGCCTACCTCCATGGTGTCAGTGAAAGTCGTTTTTTCGCCGTTTCTGAGCCTGTTGCGACGGAGCGTGCCCATTGTCACGAACATGCTGGTCGTCCCCCATTCATACAGGTGATGATGAGGGCTTCCTCCCGCCAAGCCGATGCTGCCGAGATTCGAGATGAACACGGAGGTATGGAGCCCGTCGGCGTCCCGGAGCGCAGTAGGGGCTTTGCCCATGTGGTCGAGGAACCTGGCGAGATTGACGACCATGCGCACGATCCAGAGGGGAAAGTGGAGAAAGAAGCCGATCGCTTCGTCGGTGAAATTTTCATTCGCCGGTTTGCGGGCCTCCTCGATAGTCTTGTTGATGATCAGCGCCATTTCCGGCAGCGTCATGTCGGGTTTCATGACGATCGGGGTGCTGTGCTCAGGCGCTTCGTCCGTGTAGTCCTCTTTGATGACAAAATTCAGTGAAAGTTCATTGCGTTGCCAGTATTGGTATCGCGCGACGAACCTGTTCACTTCGGGTCGGAGGGCTATGGTCCTCATTATGGCGGCTATGAACACTTCAAACACCCTGTACGGGTGATCCTGGGGATGCAGCCGGTTCTGCTGCCTGACGAACTGGACAGTCTTCGTCAGATCTATCTCGACGGTCTGATACACGAGCGCATCACACCTTCTTTTCATGATATGAGGAATGATCCTTCGATATTGCGGCACATCGACTACAAGGGTCGCATCGTTTCTTCTCATTCTATTGTCTTTCCTTATCTGCGTGGTCGCATCATATTATCAAAAACATCTCAATATAACACATTGTACTGTACCGATTCTATGTGATTTGCCGTCTGCATGCAAGTACATATGACCATTATAATTGACAATTAGATGCCGCTTGTCAGCGAAAATGATGGAATTAGGACTTTCCGAAGGTAATGTATTTTCATTGCTTCTTCAAACTCCCTGTCCGAGTTGTAATGATATCCAAAAACCGGTTCCCAGAGAGAGGGGTCTTCCATACAGAGGTAGTAAAACGGCCTGTCAGGAACTTCCTTCCATTCTGTTGGAAAGCTGGAATAGACATGTCCGAACATTTTCCGTTTTGTTTCCAACGGGTAGGAGTATTTTCCAGCGGCCTCCGTCAGCTCCATTTCCATGATACGGCTTGGACGTCCATTAGTTCGTAACTGCCGCAGGACTTGCTTTGTGAAAGTCAGCGTGCCGATGGAGATCATGACCACTTCTGCCGGGGCGAAATTTTCTGTAATTTTTCGGATCACTTCTTCGTATTGTCGTTGCCAGCCTTCAAAATAGACCATCGGGTGTATATGGAAACCAACCAGAAGTCCTGCGTCTGCCACCCGTCTCGCCGCAAAGATGCGTTGGTCGAGCGAAGCAGTCAGATGTTCCTCCTTGTCGATGATCGTCGATGCGTTCAGCGACCAGGTGGAGACGATATTTCGCGGCAAGTCGATGTTCCCCACCCAGTCGGTCCTGGCCGATTTTGTCTTGAGTTCAACCACGATTCCCGGGTGTTTTTTCGCAAATCCCGCCAGAGCCGTAAGCGTACCGTTGTCGTCTCCCCACAGCAATGAATCCGAAGACTGCCCCGTTCCGATGTGCCAGGTTCTCGATTCCAGCTCTAGGTTGTCCAGTCGTTTCGCGAGATCGCCGACGAACCGGATTTCGTGCTGATGATAGAACGACTGTATGGAACAGTATGAGCAGGCGAATCCACACTGTTGCACAGCGTCTAGGGTACGCAAGTTGCAGCATCGGGTTTTCTCCCCTTCGACGGGGCAGGGACATCTGCCGAGCAGTTTGATCTCGTCGGTATCGTCAACGATGGTCTGTATCTTGTCCGGCAGTATTTCCGGTGGGGTGAAATCCTCGTAGCGAGTCGGCTTCCGCCGCAGTTCCGCCACTCGCTCCAGCAAGTCGTTGACCAGAAGCTTCGTCCTGACCTTGCCCGAAGCTTTGCCGCCCGCATCAGGATTCCACCATGCCGACAACGGTCCGGCCTGCCATTGTCTGAGATCCGCGGCGGTGTCCACTAATTGTCGGAGCTGTTGGAATGAGAACTTGCATTCCTCATGCCTCCGTTCTATGAATTCCCGGTCCTGGGTGCCGAGCGAGGCGAATAGGGGATAGACTGTCGCGAGATTCTGGTCTTGTTCCATGACATCGCATTGTAGGCTTGTCTTGTGAAATGGTCAAACGGGACTTTCCGTTGTTTGGCCGATGAGCGCTCAGTGTTCACCGAGTGATTGCTTGGTGATCGATTAGTGTTTGCACTGGGTTTGCGCAGTGATTGCTCCAGGCTCAACCGGGGTTCGCTCAGTGTTCACTCCGAGGCCGCTCTGTATTGCCAAACTCCTGTTCTGGGACTATTCTTCTAGCGATGAAAGACCAGAAGGTTGCCGAACAGCGACATGACCATATCGATGAGAACGCCCCCCTCGTAGAGAACTTCGGGACTGTCAAGTCGCCTACGGCGGGCTTGCCCCCCAAGGAGCAGGCCCGTGAATTACCCCATCTTCCCGGTGTATACCTGATGCGGGACGCTTCGGGGACGATCATCTACGTAGGCAAGGCGAAGGATCTCCGCAAACGTGTGACCAGCTACTTCCTGTCCGGCCGGAACGCCAAGACCGCCGCGTTGGTCAGGAAGATTGACATGATCGACCACATCATCACCGGAAACGACTATGAAGCGCTGGTGCTGGAGAACAACCTCATCAAACGCTACAACCCCCATTACAACATCTCGCTGAAGGACGGCAAGAGCTATCCGGTAATCCGCATCACCCATGAACCGTTTCCGAAAGTGTTCAAGACGCGACGGATTATCAAGGACGGCTCCGAGTATTTCGGCCCGTATCCCGACGCCGGCAAGCTGGAGCAGTACGTTGAGCTGATTGAAAAGCTGTTTCCATTGCGCCGATGCGGGATTCCCCTGCGCAAACGGCCTCGGCCTTGCCTGTACCATCATATCGGGCGTTGTTGCGGCCCGTGCGCCGGACTCGTTACCGAAGAGGAATACCATGCGTACATCGATAAGATACGTTCGTTCCTCCAAGGGAAGAACGATGTCCTGAAAAAGCAGATTCAAGACGAAATGATGGTGGCGAGCAGGGAAATGAAGTATGAAGTCGCCGCTACGAAGCGCGACATGCTCCTTGCGCTGGAATCTGTGACGAAGGCTCAGCAGGTGGAGGATTTCGTCCAGGAGAGCAGGGACTACGCGGCGATTGAGATGCGCGCACCGCTGTGTACCGTATCCATCATGCAGATGCGCGACGGCAAGCTGATGGGACGGGCGTTGTACCGCGCCGAAACCTTTGGCGACGAGACCGAGACGCTGTTGAACTTCCTGATCCAATACTACGCCGACGGTGAGAAACTGCCTCAGTACCTCTATGTCTCCCACGAAATCGACGTGGAACTGGTGCAGCGATATTTTTCCGAGCAGTTGTCCAGCGACGTCGAAGTAACCGTCCCCCGCGACGGCAAGCATTTCCGCATTCTCCGGATGGCGGCGGAAAACGCTTCCCGCGATGTTGAGAAGCGTCTGAAAAGCCGGGACAACACCGCGGCCCTGGAGGAACTTCGCGATGCGCTGGAGCTTCCCGATACGCCCCGTCTGATCGAGGGATTTGATATCGCCCAGCTTTCCGGCAAGTATACGGTCGCTTCGCTGATTTCGTTTCGGGACGGCAACCCCGACCCCCGGAACTATCGCCGGTTCAACATCAAGTCGCTCGACGGTAAAATCGATGACTACGAATCAATGCGTGAGGCCGTCGCCAGACGGTATTCCCGCGTACTGAACGAAAATCTCGAGCATCCCGGCTTGCTGATGATCGACGGCGGAAAAGGGCAGGTGAACGCGGCGAAGGAAATCCTCGATACCCTTGGGCTTGTCGATATTCCCGTAGTAGGCTTGGCGAAGGATGTCGAGGAAATCGTGTTCTCCGACGACCGCCCTTCGTTGCTGCTGCCTGAGCATTCCGAAGCGCTCCGCGTATTGATAGCGGTCCGCGACGAATGCCACCGGTTCGCCACCTCCGCGAACCAGATGATGCGTTCCCGCGACGCCACCTTCGCGCTACTGGAATCGGTCGAAGGCATCGGCGCGGAACGGAGCAAACGGATCATGCAACATTTCGGCACGCTGGACGAGTTGCTGAAACACACCCCGGAGGAAATCGCCGAGCAGGCGAAAGTTCCCGTCTCCGTCGCCCAGCGGCTCTTGAAAAAGCTAAGCCTGTAAGTTGTGGCAAGTTTTCCCGTTATCGTCCTCAGTTCATTAAGCTGTCATTTGAGGATGGAGAGAAGTCTTGCGGCGCATTCTTTCGTTGGCCTCCTCAACCCGCCAGGCTATCATATACAAGCGGCCATAAGTCTTGCGAGCCACTTCGGTGTCTTGGGAAAATGCTCCATGATAAGGTTTTTGCCCATTTCTGCGGACACTTGCGCAAGCTGAGCGGTCGTTTCTCCCTCCGGGGTGTTGCCAATCGCCAATTTCGCCCGTGCGAAATCTCCAACGCCTACCTTCGCGGCGAAACTTGCCCCACCCGCCGCATAAACTCCGATACTCAACCCGCCGAGCGCCACGATTCCTATCGCGAGACCGCCCAAAGCCATTAGTCCGACCGCCAGGCCACCGACGGCGATTCCTCCCGCGGCGACGCCACCCGACGCCAGAATGCCGAGACTCAATGCGCCGATTGAAAGTGCGCCTGTGGCGACGCCGCCCAACGCAACGACACCCGTTGCGATATTGCCGATTGCAATGATCCCCTTCGCTCGCCTGAGACCGATACCTAGGTTCACATGTAGCAACGGCAACCCCCAAAGCGAACGTTTGCTGACATATTCATACTGAAAGGCGAAGACTGCTGGAACTTGTACAGCCGCTGGTCCTCCATTCGCGCTCCGCGACGCAGCGTCCTGCTGTTTTCCTGTGAGCAGGTAGTCGGTCGTCACGCCAAAAATCCCGCTCATCTGGATGATGTTGCCTATGTCGGGAATCGATTGCCCCGATTCCCATTTCGATACCGCCTGCCTGGAGACTCCCAGCGATTCTCCCACTTGTTCCTGCGACATGCCCTTCGCTTTTCTGAGCGACTGGATTCTGTCCGATACGTTCATGCTTTCACCTCGTATGATGTCATCCTACCATTATCGGGAAGAATTCATCCACCAAGTCCACCTTGCTTTTTGTCAACCACCGGTTGCAGCGGTTGATTTTGTCGATTGATTGCACGACGATATGCAAGATATGGCACTGAAAATATTCTATGTAGAGTTGAAATTGCTACTCAGCCCATATGTGTCTGTTTGATGAATGTGCGGCGCCGCTATCCCCATTTTACAAAACCGTGCAGGGCTGCGATTGTACAACTTCGTCCAGTTGCGTATAATCTGTTCCGACGGATGCCTATTCGCCCGTTGCCCGATTTGCCGCGGCGGCCGACACAACGCATTCCCAAGGAGTTCCTGCATCAGTGAGACGAACATGTGATTCGCATGAACGAATGATTTGCGATGAAATCCAAAACCTGGACGTCTGTTCTCGGTTCCAGCTGACCGCTAGTTTCATCCAGCATGGAAGCCTGAGCGTATACGACCATTCCGTTTCCGTGGCTCACGTCTCTTGCCATCTGGCTGAACGATTTCACCTTCGGGTCGATTACCGGTCGCTGATACGGGGTGCTTTGTTGCATGACTATTTCTTGTATGACTGGCATGAGAAAGCCAAGTGGCATAGATGGCATGGTTTCCGGCATCCTTATACCGCTTGGAAGAACGCCAAAGCTGATTTCCGCATCAACCGTCGGGAGACCAACATCATTTTGCGCCACATGTTCCCGTTGACACCAATCCCCCCGGCCTGCCGGGAAGGCTGGCTGGTCTGCGTCGCCGACAAAATCTGTGCGATGGAAGAAAGTTCCAAAGGGATTGTGAAATGGTTTTCACGACGATTGTTCAGAATCGCCAGCCTGTTGGCTTGACGTATCGGATGAGCTTTGTCCGACATGTCGATTGACAATCAGCAAACTTGCGTTGAAGCATGCCGGGAACGTAATGAAACCCGAAGGATGGACTAGTGGGACGAGATGGTGTCCAGCCCGTAGTTTTTTCACACTCCTCAAGCGTCCCCTGCGTTACGCGCTATATCGACAGGGTTGAAAAGCTTGCCAAGGCAAGCGGTTGGGTTGATATCCCTTTTTTGTCAATGATCAGATACAGGCAATGTTCAAGAAGCGTTTGTTGCAAATCTGCTCCCATTTCGCGCGTCCTGATGTCGTAGTCACTGAGCAACGCAATGATACGCTGGATGTCTTCGAGGGAATACCTGTTGCAGGCCGCGGCATACAAGTCCTGATCCTTGCGTCGGCGTATCGGTGACTTTTGCCCGAAAACCGATGCTCCGGACAACGCCTCCTGCATGGAAGCGCCCTCCTTGCGGAGTACTTGCACCGATAGAAGCCTGCGGAACTGCCACACCAGGCCGGCTATCAGGGGAATTGCGTCTCCTTCACCGCTGCGAATCAACACCTGCAATGTGGACAATGCGCGTTCCAGCTCTCCGCAAGCGATATGCTCGAACAGGGAGAACACGCTTTCTTGACGACTGTGGTAGATATAGCTGTCTATGTCGTCTTCCGTAACGGGCTGATCCTGATGTTCTGGGTCGGCCTGGAGAAAGACAATCAGTTGGGAGCAGGTGTTCTTCAACTCCTGCGTATTGTTTTCCACAAGGTCGAGGAGCAAATCTATGGCATTATTGTTAATCGTCATTCCTGCCCGTCGGAAGAATGTCCTGACCCAGTCGGCCTTCTTGTTTTCGAACATTTCCCAGAATACTTCCGTCTGTGCCTTCGGTACCGCCGACATTAATTTCGACGCGATGGAAGTTTCGTTGCTGACGATCAGCAACGTGGCTGTGGATGAGGGGTGCCCGATGTATTCGACCAACTGCGTCGCTTGTGCGGCGGAAAGCTCGTCCGCTTGGCTCAGTATGACAAGTCGATGTTCAGAAAACAGCGAGTTGTTGTCCAAGGCGACAAACATCTCCCCGTTTTCAGTTTCAAACGGATAGAACCGGTGCAACTCCGGTTCTCCGCCGGTCTGTTGCCTCAGCTCAGTCCTGATATCCTTGATCCGTTGCCCTTTGTCGCCCGTCTCAGGGCCGAGCAGGAGATAGACAGGTGCTACCATGCCTTGTCCCCGTAGTCTCGGATGATCATATAAAGCTTTCCATGGATTTGGCAGTCATTGGTAAAGATAGGCCCGATGTCCGGATTTTCCGCCCGAAGCTCGATGGAATTTGAATGGGGATAGTACCGTTTCAGGGTGATGGCGTTGTTCTCTCCCACGCTGGCGACGACAATTTCTCCCGTATTCGCGGTATCGCAATGACGGATGATAGCCAGGTCGCCATCGTAGATTCCTGCGCCGATCATGCTTTCCCCCCGGACGTGGAGCGCATAGTACATGTCGTGGTGGTTCTTCAGCATCGAGGAGGGGAACGGAATCGCCCCGTCCCAGTTCTCCTCGCTCATGATCGGCTTGCCCGCGGCGATGCTGCCGAGCAACGGAATCTCGACCATCTCCTTGTTCGGAGCGAAGTCCTGACTGATGACCTCCATCGACCGCGAAAGTCCCTCAGCGGTTTTTATTACTTGTTTGCGTTCCAATGCCTTCACGTGGTCGTGGGCCGCTTTAGCGGAAATCTGGAAATTCTCCGCGATATCCCGTACTGTCGGAGCATAACCATTCTCCAAAATGAAGGAACGGATGAACGACGCGATTTCCTTTTGCCGCTCTGTCAACTCTTTCATGCGCAGGTACCCTCTAGACTTCAAACCGGTTGGCGAACAGTTGCTCGATGGCCTTGGCCATATCCTGTTCGTCAGGACCGTCGCAGATAATAGTAATGCGCGCCTTGTAGGCGGCGCCCAACGTAATGATGCCCATTATGGACTTTCCGTTGACCTTCATGGTGTCTTTTTCCAGAAACAGGTCGCTCTTGTATTTATTTGCCGTTGTCACGATCAACGCCGCGGGGCGCGCGTGTATCCCGGCCCTGTTGCTGACTTCCACTTCCGTCGTTACCATTTCAGAAAGTCTCCTCGTTGCTATAGTACATGTTTCTGGCGGTTTCACTTTCCAGCCATTTTAAAACGCTTTGGTCGAATTCCTTGGCCGAATAATAGCCAAGCATCTTCAATCGTTCATTACGCGCCGCGGTCTCAATGATGATTGGTACGTTGCGCCCTGGCTTCACAGGTATTTCTACCTTCGGGACGGTAATCCCAAGCAACGTCTCTGTCAGGTTCTCCCCAACGCGATCGTAGTTCTTGTTTGAGTCCCATTCATCAAGATGGGCAACCAACTGTATCTGCTTTTTGTCCCTGATCGAGCCAACGCCGAACAGATTCGCCAGGTTGATGATGCCAAGCCCCCGGATTTCCATGTGGTGGGCGAGCATTGGATTTTCACCGGAACCGATGAGATATGTGTCACTGATATTCCGTAACTTTACTGTATCATCGCTAATCAGCCGATGTCCGCGCTCTATCAGTTCCAGAGCCGTCTCGCTTTTCCCGACGCCGCTGTCCCCTGTAATCAGGACTCCCACGCCATATACTTCGACCAGCACCCCATGAATCGTCTGGGTTTCAGCGAATACTTCATCCAAGACCTGATAGAGCCGCCTGGAGAAATCTGATGAAAGAAGGTCTGTCTGGAGAACCGCGCATCCCGATTCTTCCGCCCGCTCGATGAACCTGTCGCTCGGCTTGCCTCCGTCGCAGAATACACAGGCTGGAATCTGGTAGCCGAACAATGTGTCCACCGTCGTATAATTGCGCTCGTTCTCCAGCTTGAGGAGGTATTGCTGCTCGCCTCTGCCGAACACTTGGATGCTGTCGTTGCTGAACTCTTCAAAAAAACCGCTCAGCGGCAGGCCTGGCCTGCTGATCTTGCTGTTGTGGATTTTCCGCGAAAGACCGCTGCGACCCGCTATGCAGGTCAGATGGAGATGGTTGTGGTCCTTCAGGTCCAGATCCAATAGATCCAGTACGGTAAATTCAATCATCAGGAACTCCTCGCACCCTACTATATCACATCAAAAGTTTCACGAGAATGTTTTTTCGATACTTTACGTCTGTAAAGGTAAAAAAACTTTTTTATCATCCCGCCATGCCTTTCCCTTCGGTCACGTTTGAGATTGAAATGGGCTCTCAACTTGATTTCCTTATCGCAAGGTGACGGTATACAAAAATGACTGTTGCAAAACCATCATAGATTCTGCAACAGCCATTCCACAACTATAAGCTACCGGGTTCCACCGGTCATCCATATACCGGTGGGCTACTGGTCTAGCGTTCGATGACCTTTCCCTTTTCCTTGCGGGCGGCAGCTTCAATCTTATCCGCAAGCATCTCTATGCCCTCGTATAATTCATAGCAATCGTAGCCCACCATCTTGACCGCGCCCCAGGAAAAATGGAGCTTCGCATCGAGATGGAAACCCTGTCCCACCGTCTCGCGTGTGATGACGATGTCCAGGTCATGCAAATAATCTTCGGCGAACTGAAGTTTCTGAAGCTTTTTGTCCAGAAACGCCTTCGTTTCGTCACTGGGATTGTACCGGATACCTCTGACTGTTAGATTCATAGGCCCTCCTTGTAAAAGGTCTATGTAAAGGATAAAACCCATCTTGCGGAAAGTCAAATGTGAATTCCTGGGGCGATGGAGAACCGGGCGGTTTTCTGAGACTTTTTTCAGCTTTCGTTGCCCGTTTCCGCCTTTCTCACCATTTTTTTGATAAGCCAGGCCATTTGCCGCTGGCTTAATGTCGATGGCTCAATCACCGCAAGCAGATAATTTATATCGGTATCAGGCCCTTATGTCACTGACCGTTTTCTTGCTGGAGCTACCTGTCGCCTGCGTCCTTTATGACGGGATTGCGTCCTTTATGTCGGAGCTACCTGTCGTCTACGTCCTTTATGACGGGATTGCGTCCTGTATGTTGTTGCTACGTCCTTTATGTCGGGATTACGTCCT
>JAXEWB010000075.1:0-7972 GCA_034114085.1 Sphaerochaetaceae bacterium
ATGGAATTCAGATCAATAGCCTACCGTCCGGAAGGCAAGCCCTGTTCGGCGCCGTCCGTCGCGGACGACGCACCCAAGACCTCCAATGCCACCACCGCGCTGCTGTAGAACTGATTTTTCCCGACCAATTCATCAAGAGACAAACGCTCGAACATCCGTTGAACCGGCGGCTGCAGGCCAGCGAACAGCACATCCACCCCTTTCGCCTGGCATTGTCTGACAATGGCGGTTATCTCCGACACCTCCGAATGGTCGATGCTTGGAACGCCTCGCAACGAAAACACGATGCGGCGACATCCTTTCATAATCAAATCGTCAACCAACGACGGCAACTTGTCTTGAGTGGCAAAAAACAGCGCACCATCGATATACACCACCCGCGTCCGTTTGTCATCCATGGACAACGTAGGCTCGACGACCTCAATGCGAACATCCCTGCTACGGACTACGAACAGCAGCATCGATAGCCCAATGCCAATAAGAATCGCCGAAGTCAGGTCAAACATAACCGTAGCGAGCATCGTTACCAAAAACTGTGCAATTGAAGTCTTGATACGGCGATTGAAAATCTGCCGGATGGCGGCCCATTCATTCATTCTCCAAGCCGTGACGATCAACACGCCCGCAAGCGCGGCTAGCGGAATCCTGCTCATGACCGGACCGAGAAAGAACATCGAGCAAAGCAGGCCGACGGAGTGGAAAACGCTGGTCAAGCGGGTACGCCCGCCGCTTTTTATCGCTACGCTGGTACGGGCTATGGCCGCGGTCGCAGGAACGCCACCGAAGAAAGGAATGACCATGTTGCCGATGCCTTGGGCGACCAACTCACGTCCTGCGTCAAGCTTTTCATCCTTCATTTTTCCAGCGGACGCTCCACATAGCAGGCTCTCCACCATGCCCAGTGCGGCGATGCTGATCGCAGGGGCGGCGAACTCCCCCAGCCGCGCCCAAGGAATCAGGCTGAACGTCAAGCGGGCTTCAGGCAACAACGTCCTGGGAATGGCGCCGACCTCCTCTACGGGAAAATTTCCAACAAGCTGGACCACAAGCGCCACAATGATTCCGACCAGCGACGAAGGAAACCTTGCGTTCCATTTCTTCGGCCAGATCAGCATTACGCCAATCACTAGGACACCGAACAGGATGGCGTACAATGACGGATGAAATCCCAGTTCGCCATACGACGCCAGTTTCTGGAGAGCGTTCTCCCCTATCGAAACCGTCCCGAAAAAATTATCAATCTGTCCGAGGGCGATGATGACGGCGATACCGCTGGTAAAACCGGTAATCACCGGCCCGGGGATAAAGGAGACCAAAGCCCCTACCCTGAGGATTCCCGCGACCAGAAGAACACAACCGCTCAGGAAACCGGCTATGAAAACACCTTGCAGCCCATGCCTGGCGGCAAGACCCGCAAGAATCGCCGTCATGGCCCCTGTAGGGCCTGAAATCTGATAGGAAGCTCCTGACAACGCACCAATCAGCAGACCAGCTATGATGGCGGTGATCAGTCCTGCGGCGGCATCGGCGCCGGAACTAACGCCGAAAGCCAGGGCCAGCGGCAACGCGACGGCGGCAACGGTCAGACCCGCCATCAAATCTTTGGAGAGGGACACCGCATTGTAACCGGCAAATTCCTTGCGTAGGTCACCGACAAATTTCATCGAAGAGATAGACATTGGGGAGTTTCCTTTTAGTAAATCGGAAGTTTTGTAACGAATCGCCGCCAGTATTGCATGAATCCAAAAAATTTGCAGTATCTTAGCGACCGGTCTGAACGTTTTTTCATTTTTTTCTGATAAACGAACTATCGGACACCGATAAACCGACAGGTTGAATAGCCGCTGAAACGGATACGACTGGCATCGTGACAATTGCCGAAGGACTTTTACAACCATCATCCTTGTGATACTATGCGATATCTTTACTCAAGTCCCTATGGAAGGACAAAGGAAGGAACCCATGGAAGAGCTGTACAACAACGAGGAGCCCGGAAAGGAAAAAGCGCCGCTTAATTTCCTTGAACGCATCATTGAGGATGACTTGGCGAACGGACGCGTTCCGGACGGCACGATTGTCACCCGCTTTCCGCCGGAACCGAACGGCTACCTGCATATCGGACACATCAAGTCGATCTGCATCAATTTCGGATTGGCGCAGAAATACGGCGGGCGCTGTCATCTTCGCCTCGACGACACGAATCCAGAAAAAGAAGACATGGAGTACATCGACTCAATCAAGCAGGACATCAAATGGCTTGGCTTTGACTGGGGTCAGTACGAATACTACGCTTCAGACTACTACCAGCAGCTCTACGAAATCGCCGTGCGGCTCATCGAAGAAGGCAAGGCCTATGTCGACGGGCTCAGCCCAGAACAGATGAAGGAATACAGGGGAACCCTCACCACCCCCGGCAAGAACAGCCCCGACAGGGATCGCTCCATCGAGGACAATCTCCGTTTGTTCGAGGAAATGCGCCAGGGCAAGCACGCCGAAGGAACGTATGTACTCCGCGCTAAAATCGACATGGCCAGTCCGAACATCAACCTCCGCGACCCCGCCATCTACCGCATCAAGTTCGCCACGCACCCGCGCACCGGGGACAAGTGGTGCATCTACCCGATGTACGACTTCACCCATCCGATCAGCGACGCGATCGAAGGAATCACCCACTCCATCTGCACGCTGGAATTCGAGGACCACAGGCCCGCTTATGACTGGGCGACCAGTATCGACGGTATCGACCATACGCCGCACCAGTATGAGTTCGCCCGCCTGAACATCAACTACTGCGTGATGAGCAAGCGCAAGCTGCTGAATCTGGTCAAACTCGGCATTGTCTCCGGGTGGGATGATCCCCGAATGCCGACCATCAGCGGAATTCGACGACGCGGCTATTCGCCCGAATCAATGCGAGATTTCGTCTCCCGCGTCGGGGTGGCGAAAGTCGAAAGCGTCGTAGACTACAGCCTGATGGAATTCTGCGTCCGGGAAGACCTGAACAAGAGGGCGAAGCGCGTCATGGCCGTCCTCGACCCCCTGAAGGTGGTCATCGACAACTACCCGGCAGGAAAAGTCGAGTACATCCAGGCGGACAACAATCCAGAAGATCCTTCAGCGGGAACCAGGGAAGTCCCCTTTTCCAGAGAACTCTATATCGAACGGGAGGACTTCATGGAAGAACCTCCCAAGGGATACCATCGGTTGTATCCAGGAAATGAAATCCGTCTCAAGCACGCCTATTATATTACGGCGCAAAACGTTGTGAAAGATGCCGACGGGAATATCGTCGAAGTTCATTGTACCTATGACCCTGAATCAAGGGGCGGCGCCACACCCGACGGCAGGAAGGTCAAGGGAACCAGCCACTGGGTCAGCGCCGAGCATGCCGTCGACTGCGAAGTACGTCTGTATGACAAGTTGTTCAAGACGGAATATCCTGGTGGTGACACCGGCAATTACCTTGACGACCTTAACCAAGAGTCGCTGGTGATCCTGAACCATTGCAAGGTGGAGCCGGAAGTGCGGGACGCCAAGGTCGGAGACTACTTGCAGTTCATCCGCAACGGATATTTCTGCCCGGACGACAAGGACCACAGCGCAGGACATCCCGTTTTTAACCGGACTGTTACGCTCAAAGATTCCTGGGCTAAAATGAAGCAGAAGATGGGGCTGTAGGCCTGTAGCCCCGTACAAAAGCAAGGCGAGCCACCGTAGGCGCGAGAGCGATGCGGCGGCTTTTTCATTTTCAGGGGAAGGCCCACCCCTTCGCCGCCCTCCGAAGGAATCTCCGGCCTCAGGCCGATTCATCATCATACATATGAAAATTGGGATTGAGCGATACGGCAAAATTCATCCAACAATTCTATATTAACGCCTATCATTTATATAAAGGTCGATTATCGTATCATATATTACCGTATATTCAACTTGCAAACCGCATAGCTTAATATACACTATCGGTATATAAAGATAATCTACAGACTATAGGAATCTACATGAGAACTTGTTGCCAGGTATTCCAGAAGGAAATTCTCGCAGGAACTCTCCAACGTTCGCGAAAAGGATGTATGTTCACGTATGATGCGGCATACCTCTCGTCCCCTTTCGCCGAGGAAGTGAGTTATTCATTACCGTTGCGGGAAGCGGCTTATCAAGGATTGACGCTATTTCCCTGTTTTGCGGAACTACTGCCAAAAGGCAAGGCTCTTGTGGATTTTGCGGACAGGCATCATTGCAATGCCACCGATTCACTCGCCTTGCTTATTCATTTGGGCCGCCGTACCATCGGAACGCTTTCGTTTAAACCTCCCGCAGACCCTTGTACGACAAACGGGACGAACACTGCCTGTCCGGAAGTTCAATGACAACCAGCCGACAGACGGCGATAGTCCTAGCCCCACTTGCGTCTTGCTCAATCTGCGGTCGGCGGCTCAATGGACAAGACCAAGTTCAGGACGCTCATAAGGAATGTTGTGAGCTTCTGTTTGGTTTAGACAGATTGCCGACGATACAGTATGTACCGGAATGGGAAGAATATGTATATCCGTTCTCCAGTTCATCGTATCTGGTATCTTTGCATCAGGACCCCCAGAGCAGGACGCTGGCACCATCTTTCGCCTCTTGCGCTCGATTTCTTTTGAAGATTCCCGCGGCACTGGACAGAACCCTGGCAAACAGGCAAATCGAAAACGAATGGATGACCATGCTGCTTGCACGCGCCTTCGGGGTTCCTGCGCTTCAAGGGGCGTTGGTTCCAGTCAGAGAACACCGAAAAGGCCTCATCATGCATCGCATCGACAGAAAGGCGACCTTCATGAAAACCCATTCACTTCACATCGAGACATTGGCCCAAACGTATCGTTGGCCAAGCCATCATGACCGGACGGACATCGTGGGTAACGGTACCGATGTTCTCAGGAGATCGTCGTACCCGAGGGCGGATGCCGTTGACTATTTGGTCAGAACACTCTTTTCTTTCCTTTTTTCCGTCCCCGCCTGTGATCCGAGAAAGCTCATGTTGCTGGAGCATGGCAAGCGAAAGGAACGGAAACTCGCTCCGGCATATGGTCTAAGGATCTCGCTGGATAGCCGGCCGGATTCTTCAGGATGCAACTACGCAAACGTTCTTTCCGGTCGAAAACAATATCTTTCTCTCGCGCACGACCTGCAACTCGACCGGCAGACGGCGGACAGGCTTCTGTACCGGGCCTTGGCAAGCAAGGAAAAGATCCTCTGGTTGCTCAAGACGATGCCGCTGCGGGAACTTTGCGACGAACGGAGAAACCTTCAAAAATCAATACAACAACGGTACGAAAAACTAAATATGCTGGTCTAGTGGAATACATTCTGATATCATATATACAGTGGAGGTTCCGATGGACTATTTTTTCGATACTCATTTTCATGCAATGACGCTTGCCCATCCAAGTTTCATCAGCTTCATAGAATCAATCGAAGGAGGCCTTCCCGAATTTATCACGGGCGGCGCGCTTTCCCCGTCCTATATCTTCACCCCCTCCAACAGGAAAGGAATGCAGATGCTCTACACGCTGATGAACGCATTGTCGGCGTTTGAACGTCCTATCGGTGAAATTTTCGCCATGATGGAGGATGATCTGATGGGGCGCTACCAGCAACCCGCCGAAAGGAACCGTTCACAGGCAAACCTTGCGTATCCGGAGCAGAGCTACATACGGGACGGCAAGTTTCATTTCAGGAACAGGACCTACGACAAGCTGGCCATGTGCCCCCTCGTCATGGATTTCTCACAAGACCAGAAGGAATGGGACAAGATTTATTATACATGCGCACAACCGGAACGTATTCTCGGTTATGCGAAGGATACGGTGGATGGCATTGATTGGTATTACAGCAACCGCCAAGAAGGGCTGTTTGAATTCTACCCGATGCTGGGCATCAACCCCGCGGTCCATGACATAGGCTTTATCGAGGATTTACTCCAATTGATCCGGACCGATCACCGGAGAATCGCGCCCGCCGAGGCAATCTCACCAACGTTGGAACGGCGGAAACGCTTCTATGGCGTCAAGATATATCCGCCGCTGGGTACCAATCCGTGGCCTGAGGATGTCAAGGAACTTGAAAAAGTCAAATTAATCTATCAGTTCTGCGTGGACAACGATGTCCCGATCATTTCTCATTGTGACGACCAAGGGTTTCGCGGCGTGTCTGCGAAGTTGGCCTGGCAATATACATCCCCTGCGACATGGAAACCAGTGTTCGAGAACTTTCCCACGATCAAAGTAGATTTCGCCCACTATGGAAAGCAATATTCCATTGTCAGCAACAAACGCCCGCTGTCGCTGATTTCCGCAGTCGCAAGCAAGATGCCGGAATCGGGTTGGTTCTATGAGATTGTCGATTTGATGAAGGAATATCCCGGCGTTTACGCCGACGTATCCTTTTCAGGCACCACTCCGGATTTCTATGAACATCTTCTGCATTTCATCGAAGATTCAGAACCTGACGTAGCGGACAAGCTTCTGGAACGGACCATGTTCGGTTCTGACTTCTCCGTAAATCTACTGAAGGTTGAATCCTATACAAACTATTACAGAATTTTTGAACTTTCCCCGTTTTCGGACCAGCAGGTCGTCGCTTTTTCCCAGACGAACCCGATGCGGTTCTTCGGTATCCAAGACGCCACGCCGAAACCGAAGAAAAAATGGTATCAACGGCAGAAGCCGGAGCAGCAAGCGTAAAGAGTCCATAGAAACCATCAGCCATCGAAAATCGCGGAGCTATCACAAAAGCCGGAAGGCCTGGGTGATGGCTTTACCGAAAACGAACGCAAAGAATAGTCAGCAAGCAGGACGTAGGCGACAGGTGGCTCCGACATAAAGGACGCAATCCCGACATAAAGGGCGTAGCAGCCAACCGGTTATGAACTTACCACCAGCCAGTAACGAACTAGCAATGAACGTGCAAGCAATCAGCAACGAACTTACCATCAACTGGCGATGAACTGGCAATGAACTCCACCAAGAGAATTCCCAACAACGGGTTGCCATATAAAGAAATATTCCAGCCCCCATCAATCAGCCCTGTTTTTGTACGGGATGGAAAAGGCGGCGGGCGGCGGAAAAGTCACTATGCCGAAGAAACAACAGGCCCCTTTCCGCACCTTGGCGCGAAAGAGGGGCCTGTTGCCACGGAGTCCATCCGGCAAGCATCAACCCGGCGCGGCGACGCCGATGTCCTCCAGGCAGGCATCGCGAAGGAATAGCCGATATGGGCAAGAAGGCCGAGCGAAGACAGCGCCTCCTGTACGGCTTCGCGAGCCCGACGCAGCCCGCGCCATTTCAACCCAACGGACATCGCGAGGGAGGACCATCGGCAGGCGAGGCCGCATGGCGGGGACGGCGCCCAACGCACGGCCTCGCCGCTGATTATCCGAGCGAGCGGGTCAGTAGTTCTTGCAGTCGGCCAGCTCGAAGTACGCCTGCGGGTGCGAGCACACCGGGCAGACCGCCGGCGCCTTCTTCCCCACGTGGACATGCCCGCAGTTGCTGCACTTCCACACCATCTCCCCGTCCCGAGAGAACACCAGCCCCCCCTCGACGTTCTTCAGCAGCTCAAGGTACCGCTCCTCGTGCTCCTTCTCTATCGCCGCCACCTTCGAGAACAGCGCGGCGATCTGCTTGAACCCCTCAGCCTCCGCTTCCTTCGCGAAACCGGCGTACATGTCGGTCCACTCGTAGTTCTCGCCCGCCGCCGCGTCCCTGAGGTTCGCCGCCGTGTCCGCCACCTCGCCGCCGTGCAGCAGCTTGAACCATATCTTCGCGTGCTCCTTCTCGTTGTTGGCCGTCTCCTCGAACAGGTTCGCGATCTGCACGTACCCCTCCTTCTTCGCCTTCGACGCATAGTAGGTGTACTTGTTGCGCGCCTGCGACTCCCCCGCAAACGCCGCCATCAGATTCGCTTCAGTCTTCGTTCCTTTCAGTTCCAT
>JAXEWB010000076.1:0-30477 GCA_034114085.1 Sphaerochaetaceae bacterium
TGTCCGCCGCATGCTCTCCTTCGAACTTGCTTCCTGATATCAGGCGTCCGACTGCGTTGTCCTCGCAAGGCCGTACCGGAGTACCGCCCTTGTTCGACGGCCCTGTCCGCCGCATGCTCTCCTTCAAACTTGTCACGGATACCATACACCCCGCTTCCACTCTTTTTGCAAGGCGTGACGACACCGCTCATTTGATATTTTTTTCTTGATATCCCAGACTGTAGAATTTTTTTTCAGGTATTGCAAGGGGAGTAACGCTGTTTGTAATGGTATCATTCAGGATATGGGGCAAACAACCCATATGATAGGAGCCAAAGTAGTCCGACGATGATATCCTGAATCCCGCATATAGCGCAAGCTTTTTTGCAGAACACTCTTTTTCATACGGAAAAACGGTGATTGACTCCTGCGGCACTCCATCGTACTCTGGTTGATGTCGATATCCGCGGCATGTCCGCGATCAAGGGGATGACCGATGCGTAACCAGCTTCCGATGAACTATCAGTGGCTGTTCAGCCGTAACGAATGTGCCGACTGGACCGAACGTGAATTTGATGACACCGGATGGGAGACCGTCGATATACCCCATGCGAATACGTTGCTTCCTCGGCATTATTTCGACGACCAGGCCTGTTGTTTCGTTTCCTGCTATCGCAAATGTCTGACCATCCCCGCTGAATGGGAAGGCTTGTGCATCTTCCTGCATTTTGAAGCCGTATCATCCTCCGCCCGAATATTTGCCGATGGCAGATTCGTAGGAAAACATGAAGGTGGATATACCCCGTTCGATGTTGACCTGACGGATTTTGTACAGGCGGGGAGCGCTTCGCTTGTCGCAGTCGTGGTGGATTCTTCGGAGCAGCCTGAAATTCCGCCTTTTGGCGGCGCCATGGACTATCTGGCCTATGGCGGCATATATCGTCAGGTGTCGCTGGTCGCCGTGCCATCCATCCGGTTGTCAAAATTGAGAATCCGGACTCCTGAGCCGCTTCGCACGCCCAAAAGGGTAGACGTGTCAGCGCTTATTGAAAGTCGCGGCACTGGAGGGGCGGTTCTGGATTGGGCGCGTTACAGGCTGGAACTGAATATCTCCGAGTTGTCCGGTAACGTCCTTGCCGTTGTATCCGCTCCACCGATGGAGGACGGAACCATTGGGCTGGGGTGTGCCGTTGATGGAGCCGCCCTGTGGAACTTGGAAGAACCCACGTTGTACCGGGCGACGCTTCATCTGTTTGAGGGCAATACGGAAATAGATTGCCTGTCCTCCCGCTTCGGATTCCGCGACATACGGTTTTCTTCCGACGGGTTTTATCTAAATGGGACGCTTCGGAAGCTGAAAGGGCTCAACCGGCATCAGTGCTTTCCTTATATCGGCTATGCTGCGCCCGATTCCCTACAGAGGACCGACGCGGAGTTGTTGAAACGGGAACTGGCGGTAGATGTCGTCCGCACCAGCCATTATCCTCAGGCACCGGCGTTCCTGGACCGATGCGACGAGCTGGGCCTGCTGGTGCTGACGGAAATCGCCGGATGGCAGCATGTCGGTTCGGGCGGGCATTGGCGGGAGTTATGCCTGCAAAACGTGCGGGAACTGATTGAACGTGACTGGAACCATCCTTCGATCATTACCTGGGGGGTGAGGATTAATGAAAGCCCCGACGACCATGAGCTGTATTCCCGTACCACCGCATTGGCTCGTTCCCTCGATCCGTCCCGGCCTACCAGTGGCATCAGGAATTTCGCCGGGAGCGAACTGCTGGAGGACATCTACACCTACAATGATTTCATCCACAGGGGGGACAACGTAGCCCTGGATAATCCCCGCAAGGTTTCCAGGTCCGATACCGCCCCTTATCTGGTCACGGAGCATAATGGACACATGTTTCCGACCAAGCGTACTGATAGCGAACGCCATCGGACCGAGCATGCGCTGCGGCATGCCAGAGTTCTTGACGCCATGTACGGCGACGGCAGGATTTGCGGTGCGATAGGGTGGTGCATGTCCGACTATAATACCCATGGCAATTTCGGAAGCGGCGATCAGGTCTGCTATCATGGAGTCTGCGATATGTTCCGTATCCCCAAGCTTGCCGCTTGGGTCTATGCATCGCAGGACGATGGTCGGCCTGTCATGGCGGTCTCATCCACAATGGACATAGGGGATCATCCCGCGGGGAACCTGGGGACTATCGCGGTGTTCACAAACTGCGACCGGGTGGATCTCTGGCTCGATGGCGTTCTGGTCGGTAGTCATTATCCTTCCCGAGACCGCTTTCCTTATCTGCCGCATCCTCCTGTATTGATCGATGATTTCATCGGCGACAGACTTGACGCGGAGGCTGGATTCTCCGTCAAGGATCGTGGTCGTCTCAAACGGATTCTGCTCAAGGCGTCCGAGGTCGGCTTCAATCTTCCGTTGGGGGACAAGTTGCGGATGCTCTGGCTGCTGGTGAAGTATCATATGAAACTCAGCGATGGAGTAGAGCTGTTTTCCAAGTATGTCGGAGGATGGGGAAGCGGTCGCCGAGTCTGGCGGTTTGAAGGTGTCCTGAATGGAACGGTAGCCTGTGTCAGCGAATTCGGTGGTTCTTCCGTTCCGATGCTACAAGCCCAGCCCACAAAGACGGAACTTCATCTGGGGGATACCTACGACATGGCGGAGATCAAGCTGACCGCCGTGCTTCCTGGAAACGACCTGCCGCTACCGTATGCGAATGAGCCTGTACAGGTTTCAACGTCGGGAGCTATCGCTTTGGCCAGCCCCGATTTGACGGTGCTTGAAGGCGGCGGCTGCGGCGTCTATGTGCGCACCATAGGGATGCCCGGTTCCGGTCGAGTCGATATCCATAGTTCGCTAGGGGACATCGCGGTCGATTTTATGGTATTGTAGGAAATCATGGTTGATGTAGTTGCCCCTGCCGAATCTGTTTCAGATGTGTTGCTCTGGATTGACGGAGATTCCTGTCCCAGAAATCTCCGTGCGATTCTATTGCGGGCGATTGTTCGCACTGGTATCCGCGCTACGTTCGTCGCCGACCGGCCGTTGCCCGACGTCGTTCAGGCGATGGCCGACCATACCGCCGCACTTCGTCGTCAGGTAAAGACTCTTTTTTCCGCTTCCGGCGTTTCCGAAGTATCCGATGTTCTCCATGGTGTCAATGGTTCTGGAGCACGAACTCTTCTGAATATATCAGACATTCCTCAGGACGCCGATGTCACTGACGGGTTCTCCGCCTCCTGTAGCGTCGATGATTCGAGTTCGCCCATTCCGACCTCGGAGATGACCGTCCGCGCATCTGCCGGCCATGCTGGGGGCGACTCAGCGAATGTTCCGGTTGCGGAGACGATTGTCCGCGCACCCTCCGTGCCTATTCCGCCGATTAACAATATTCGTGCGGTACGGACTCCGATCGCCATGGTGGTGGTGAATACGGGAACGGACAGCGCCGACGACTATATTGTTGAGCATGCCGTAGCCCGGACGCTTGCGGTAACGCATGATGTTCCCCTTGCCGCCCGCTTGGTCGAGAAGGAGCTGGTCGTTTTGGATGACCGGGGCGGGTGCTTTACCACCGAGAATATGGGGGAGCGGCTTTCCTTGCGTAATGCAATGACCGAATTTCGTGAAATGGGCATCTATGCCGAACGGAGCCGCGGGATAGGGGTTGTCGAAACCAAGGCTTTTGCCGATGCGCTGGACAGGCAGCTGGTTGAACTGCTGCGCCGTTTTCCCGATGGGCAGGTGGCGTTGCACCCGGAGCGGATGCTTGCCCGTTGATATTGTTTCAACGTCTCGAAACGTAGCCATTGAATCACCAGCGGGGTTTTTTCATCTGAATAGGGGAGATGAAAAAACGTATCGCAATTTTCACCCGGCATCCGTCCGCACCCGAAGTCGGATGTATCGCGGAAAAAATGTCATTGTTTTCGGCTGGCCCTGTGGTCGTGCTGTCTCCTTCCGAGCTCAATGCCAGTGACCTTGAATTTGATTTGTTGTTTGCAATTTCAGGCAACTTGTCCTTGTTGCTGCGTCTAGAGGGGTGTTTTGCACACGACGTCAGCGGCAATGTGCCTCTTGAAAGTACCTTCGGTTCCGACGGAAACTGTCCACAAGGCTTTGGCGTCCGTCCAGCCCCGGACTTTCCCGGCGGACCTCCCTGTGGCATCGCTGGCGGTACGGGGTGTGCCAATATCGGGAGGGCTGTCGGAAAACCTCCGGCATATATTCCTGCCGCGATATGTAGGCGATTGCTTGTCCTGGTGCCGCCGGAACGATATCAACTGGTCAGAAGCGTTTTGCTTCCTTCTTCTTTTGTTTCAGAACATCTGGAAGAGTTGCTGGAACAGGGAATTCAGCATCTGCGGCGAAACCACTGTGGGGAGTCCGTTCCTGAGTACGCTGCGTCCGCAGACGATCTGGGGGTGGCATTGTCGAAACGTGAAAGGGAGATTCTTTCCCTGCTGGTCAATGGCCTTACCAACAAGGAAGTCGCATGGAAACTCGGCATATCCGTCGGTACCCTTGCCGCCCATCGTCGAAATCTCTACCGCAAGACAAGGCTTTCTACGTTGAGCCAATTGGTGATTTGGGGATTGCTCCATGGGGTAGGCGTGTAGGCGGGTAGGCGTGTAGGCGGGTAGCGGATTTTCCCGTTCATCGGTCGTATCCCATCATTGGGAAGAGCCGAAAAGCATGTATGCCTTATTATCTGTCCATGTCTTGCCGCGCCTGATATGCTGGATTTTTTTTGATTCCCCCTATTGCTGATGGCAACGGTATTCTGAACATACGCCGGATGCGCATCAGATACAGGACCGGTGTCTAGCTTGTCGCTTCCATACATGTCAAACCATGCTATCAGGATACTCCCGCTGGTTCGCTCCGTTTCTTGCCGGACGTAGCAGTTTCTTATATGTCATGTCGATTCCATAGGCTCCCAGAGGAGCGGTGAGCAAGATGGACAACACTGCCACCGTCAATACGATATGTCCGCACGAAAGCCCCATCGCAAGAGGGAGAGACCCTATCGCGGCTTGGACTGTCGCCTTGGGTGTGTAGGCGATCATGCAGAACAGTCGTTCCTTCTTCTCCATCCGCGTCCCGACGAGGGAACCTCCGACACCGGCCATACGGAATGCCAAGGCTCCGAATATGACGAGGAGCGCGGCTAGTCCGGCCGCCTTCACATATGCTGGATCTACTGTAGCACCGACTAGGACGAACAATAGAATTTCCGCTCCCGACCAGATGGCCGAAAAACTCAATGAGAGTTCATGAGCTTGTTTTGGTTCTTTTTTCGCTACGAGGATGCTCATTGACATTGTGGCCAGCAGTCCTGAGACTGGAACAACGCCGGCGAGGAAGTGTTCGGCTGCCATCATCAGGAATGCGACGGAAAGATGAATCAATGTCTTGTACGGGGCGGTCAGCTTTGTACGCCCGTACAGACATGCCAGTGCCATCCCCGCAAGACAACCGAGCAGGATTCCGCAGACAATGGATATCGGAATGGACATGAACATGAACGGGGAGAACTTTCCCGTAGCGGCCAGACCGGTGAATGCGGTGAACAGCACGAGTACAAACACATCGTCGACCGAAGCCGCGGCCATGATCATCTGAGGGATTCCCTGTTTCGAGCCATATCCTTTGTTGATGAGTCCCAGCATCCGCGGGACGACTACCGCCGGGGACACCGCCGCGACTACCGTACCAAGTATGGCGGACTCCAGTGGAGCAAGCCCCAGCAAAGATGGTGCGATAAGGACGCAACCGGCAATTTCGCATGTCGCGGGAACAAAGCACAGCAGCATCGCCGGTCCGCCCACCTGTTTCAATTCCTCCAGGTCGAGCGCCAGACCCGCTCGCGTCAGAATTACGGCCAGTGCAAAACGTCTCAAGTCGGCGGCGATATCCAGCGTCGAGGCATCAAGTAGGTTCAGAAGGTAGGGGCCTATGAGGATTCCCGCGAAAATCATGCCAATCAAACTTGGCGACCGAAGCTTCGAGACAAGCATGCCGAACGATATGCCTGCAAGGAAAATGATTGAAAGGCTGAAAAGCATAGAAACTCCTGAATTACAGGAGCTGCTGCAATACGGGACTCCTGCGTAGTATTCGCAGAAGTCATCAGCATATAGCGGTTCTGGCGAATGCCATGGGAGAACTTCATTCCCGACAGATATACCGTAACTATATGTGAACGACATCAGGTTGTCAACGTTGCTTTTGTCGTTTTCTGGTGGCATGTAGGATTGTACATTAAAGCTTTGATTACTAAAAAAACAAAAAAAGGTATATTTAAATTATATTCGGTAGTATGCTATTCCAAACTTTATATAGGTAAAAGTCTTTTTTTTCAAACTTTTAGTTATCGGCGCCGGCTGGAGCATATAAGGAATAAACATGGAATGGTTGCATTATAAGCAGATTGACTTTTTCGATTACAACAAGATGATTGTAAAACGAATGTCCATGTTTATGGTATTGCAAGAACTCTTCCTGTTGATATCGATGGCTACAGTATTTCTTGACAACATAGCGCGTTATTCATACAACATCATCTGCTATATCATTACTCTTGCAGTTGCTTTGGCGAGTCTCGCGTTGACACTGGCTTATGACAGGAAAAAAATTTCACAAAATGTCTTGCTGTGCTTTCACTTCCTGTTTTTGTTGTATATGACAAGCTATGGAATATTCATCAGCTGGTTGGATTTTTCTAGAGGCGGCCAAGTGTCGGTATATCTTTGCGTGGTGCTTTGCCTGACCGTGTTCTTTATCTATAGCGTTCCCTTTGTCATCATCTTTAATATTGTTTCCTGCGCGGCTTTTTTGGCCGTCTTGAAAAATACCGATTACATCGGTCTCGGATTTATCATGAATATCTCGTTCTTTACCTTTTTCTCTATCGTAGGTTCTCTTGTGAAAACGAATATCTATGTCAAGGAACGGGAAGGAGCTGCGAAACTTCAATACTTGTCCTATCATGACAACCTGACCACGCTCCTGAACAGGAACGCCCTCCATTCTTATTATCAGGGGATGGTAGGAAAAACGTCCTTCGTCATGTTGATAGATATTGATGACTTCAAGAAAATCAATGATGGTTATGGGCATTTGCAGGGAGACAAGATTCTCCAGAAGGTCGCTTCCGCCTTTCTAGATGTGTTTCCAGCCGATTCTGTTTTTCGTTTCGGTGGCGATGAATTTTTGATTCTTGCAACGGAAGTAAACGACGGGTGGAAAGAGAAACTGATACAAACGCTGAACGGGGAACCGCTCATCTCCGGCGCTTACTGTACATGCCCGATACCAAAGGACAGCGATGAACTATTCAGTTCCCTTGACGCGGCTCTCTATTCCGTCAAAAACAACGGCAAGAATGATCTGATATCGGTTTCGTATGTTTAGTCGTCCATGGTGAATCCATTCTAGGCAGTGAAACTGATTTTGCCCTATAGTCTTTTGGCGACATGAAGGTATAAAAAAACCGCTGGATTTTTCCAGCGGCTGATTGTTCGCGTCTAGAACTCTGCCTGACGGACCGCCCGTGGGAACGGAATGACGTCCCGGATGTTCTGCATCCCGGTCACATACCTGACGGCCCGCTCAAAACCAAGGCCGAAGCCGGCGTGGGGGACGCTGCCGAATCTGCGCAGGTCGAGGTACCACCAGTAGTCGGCGGGGTCGAGCTTCAGTTCGTGCAGCCGGTCCATCAACACGTCAAGGCGGGCTTCACGTTCGCTTCCGCCGATAATCTCTCCCAAGCGGGGAGCCAGCACGTCCATGCCGCGTACCGTCTTGCCGTCATCGTTCAGCTTCATATAGAAGGCCTTGATCTCCTTCGGGTAGTCGGTGACGATCACGGGACTGTGGCAGATCTGTTCGGTGAGGAACTTCTCATGTTCGCTTTGCAGGTCGCATCCCCAATAGGCGGGATACTCGAACTTGTCGTTGAATTTTTCCAGTTCCTTGACCGCGTCCGTATAGGTCATGTGGGCGAACGGCGTCTCGACTACATGCTGCAACGTCTCCAACACGCCCTTTTCAACGAAGTTGGAGAAGAACTCCATGTCTTCCTGGTTCTTGACCAGGACCTGCTTGAAGATGTATTTGAGGAAATCCTCAGCCACCTCCATGTCGCCGCCCAGATCGCAGAACGCCATCTCCGGTTCGATCATCCAGAATTCGGCCAAGTGCCTGGTCGTATTGGAGTTCTCGGCGCGGAACGTCGGCCCGAAGGTGTAGATGTTCTTCAGCGCCATGGCGTAGGTTTCCCCTTCAAGCTGGCCGCTCACCGTCAGCCCGGCCCGCTTGCCGAAGAAGTCCTTGTTGTAGTCGACCTTGCCCTCCGGTGTCTTCGGTACGTTGTTCAGGTCAAGTGTCGTGACTTGGAACATTTCTCCGGCGCCTTCGCAGTCGCTGGTGGTGATCAGCGGCGTGTTCACATAATAGAAGCCCCGTTCCTGAAAGAACTGGTGTACGGCGTAGGCCATGGTGTTCCTGACGCGGGCTACCGCGCCAATGATGTTCGTCCTTGGCCGAAGGTGGGCGATTTCTCGCAGATACTCGATGGTGTGACGCTTTTTTTGGAGCGGGTAGGTATCTGCCGGAGCTTCACCGACAAGCACGACCTCCTGCGCGGCCATCTCGACGGCCTGGTTGCCTCCGGCGGACGCGACGATCGGCCCGCGACAGAGAACTGACGCTCCTGTAGTGATTTTCGCAAGCGTCGCTTCATCCGTGTACATTGCTTTGTCGATGACAACCTGCAACCCCTTGAGGCATGAGCCGTCGTTCAGCTCAAGGAAGCAGACAGTCTTGCTGTCGCGCTTTGTACGCACCCAGCCTTCCGCCGTGACCACTTCCGGTCCCGGAGCTTTCTTGAGTAATTCGGTAATGCGTTCTTTCATAGGAATGCTCCTTGTCGTCTCTTGCGGCCCCAACGGACCTTGCCGCCTAAAATACGGCTATTGAGTAATGGACGTAATTATTTCCACTTTCCAATGGAGAGTCAATATGAACCAAGTCATGGGCCGCGTCATTATGCAGGAGTCATGCAGGAAGCCGTGAGTCATTTCATCACTAATACAGAAAACGTAAATTTGTCAAAAAAATTTATTTTTCCGGTGCCACCATGTTGACATGGGAACATGATTGGGGGTGTACTTGTGGCAACTATTCTTAATATATTGTTAACATAGGGGAAAGAGAAGAAATGAATGGTATTTTGATGATGGTCATCGCCATTGTCGTCCTGGGCGCGGCATACCTGCTGTATGGACGTTGGCTGGCCAAGAAATGGGGTGTCGATCCGTCCCGCAAGACTCCGGCTTATGAGATGGAGGATGATGTCGATTATATCCCCACCTCCCGGCAGGTGGTGTTCGGACACCAGTTCGCGTCAATCGCGGGAGCCGGTCCCATCAACGGGCCGATTCAGGCCGCTATCTTCGGATGGGTGCCTGTGTTGCTGTGGATTTTGGTCGGCGGCGTGTTCTTCGGAGCGGTACAGGACTTTGGCTCCATCTTCGCGTCGGTTCGCAACAAGGGCCGCAGCATCGGCTATATCATAGAACTGTATGTCGGCAAGATCGGCAAACGCCTGTTCCTGCTGTTTGTGTGGTTGTTCTCGATTCTGGTCATCGCCGCGTTCGCCGATATCGTTGCGAAAAGTTTCGGCGTTACCGGTCTGGATGAGGCAAAGGCGTTGGCCAACGGTCAGGTAGCCTCGACTTCCATGTTGTTCATCGCCGTCGCAGTCGCGTTCGGGTTCTTCCTCAAGCACGTGAAGATCAGCGCATGGCTGAATACTACGATTGCAATCGTCCTGCTTGTCGCCTGTATCGCGCTCGGCATGTTGTTCCCGATGTTCCTCAGCACCAAGCTCTGGCTCTATCTGGTGTTCGTCTATATTCTGATCGCTTCGGTCACTCCCGTCTGGGCGTTGCTCCAGCCTCGTGACTATCTGAACAGCTATCTGCTTATTTTGATGATGGTCGGCGCCGTCGCCGGTATCTTCGTCGCCAATCCCACCATCGAGCTGAACGCTTTCAACGGCTTCCTCGTCAACGGTCAGGCGATGTTCCCGATCCTGTTCGTCACCATTGCCTGTGGCGCCGTTTCAGGCTTCCATTCTCTGGTCGCGTCGGGAACCGCTTCCAAGCAGATCCGCAACGAGAAGGACATGCTTCCCGTCGCGTATGGCGCCATGCTGGTGGAGTCCTTGCTCGCCGTCATCGCCTTGATCGCCGTCGGCGCGGTAGCGAAGGGCGGGGTGATTCCTTCCGGTACGCCGCAGGTGATATTCTCCAGCGCCGTCGCCGGCTTCCTTGGTGGACTGGGTATCCCGGAGGCCGCTTCGTTCACCATCATCTCCCTTGCGGTCTCCGCTTTCGCCTTGACCAGCTTGGATTCCGTCGCTCGTGTCGGACGCCTGTCGTTCCAGGAGTTGTTCATGGATTCCGGTACCGACGAGGACAACATGCCCGCCTGGCAGAAGGTCCTGACCAACAAGTATTTCGCGACGGTCATCACCTTGGTGTTCGGCTATCTGCTCTCCACCAACGGCTACCAGAACATCTGGGCGCTATTCGGTTCCGCAAACCAGTTGCTGTCCGCTTTGGCCCTTTGCGCGCTTGCCGTGTTCCTCAAGAAAACCCAAAAGCAGGGTGCGATGCTCTATATCCCGATGTTCTTCATGCTGGCCGTCACGCTGACCGCATTGGCGCAGATCATTATCAGGATCATTGCGAAAATCGGCACCAACGCTTTCAAGTTCGCATCAGACGGTATGCAGATCATTTTCGCCGTGCTGCTTGTCGGTCTGGCAATCGTTGTCATGATCGCTTGCTTCAAGAAGCTGTTCGGTAAGGAAGACAAGGATTCCACTATCGCGGCTTGAACTCCTTTTGTGTGATGATGATTGAGGCATCGTCCTGATAGTCGATGCCGTTGATATCGACATGCCATCGTCTTCTGCTCCTGCTTATGCAGGCTGGACGATGGCCTTTTTTTGTTCCTGTGGAAATGGATGGCAGCTATGCAGGACGTAATCCCGACATACAGGACGTAGACGACAGGTAGCTCCGACATACAGGACGTAATCCTGACATACAGGACGTAGCAACAACATACAGGACGTAGCAACAACATACAGGACGTAGCAACAACATGCAGGACGTGGACGACAGGTAGCTCCGACATACAGGACGTAATCCCGTCCTAAAGGACGTAGACGACAGATAAAGGACGTAAGACGTAATCGATAGGTAACTCGCCATCATTAACTTTTGTGATGAAGGTAAGTTTGAAGTGGTTGTCGTCGGGATGTTTTGAATTCCGGTTATAGCCTGTACTTGCCCCCCTCTTTTTTTAAGATTCGCTGGATGGCGTATTTGCCTGTCGAGGCTGCGCCAGGAAGACCTCCCGGCGGATTGATCCATTGTCCGGCAAGCACCACGTTATCCAATCCGTCGATCCAGGCCGACGGGTAGGGATTTTTTGCACTGCGTTTTGTGATGGTGAAAGCCTGATTGTATCCTTTGTAGGCATTGCAATACCGGTGGTAGGTAACTGGCGTCCATGTATCGAGAATTGTCAGTTTGCCCCTGTAGTCGGGAAAACGGTCTTCAAGATGTCGCAATATGTCCTCCGCCAGTTCTCGCTTGCGGGTGTTGTAGGCCACCTTGTCCTTGTGCAGGTTGTTCCAATAGTCGTAAGCCTGATCGTTTAGCCCCCACATGACCTGTAGGATTTGTTTGCCGGCGGGAGCGAAGGTCGGCTCGTAGGCGAAATTCTTGACGGTCATCCTGTCGGAGAACCAAGGCTCGGAAGCTATGCCGGAAGTCTCCATCATGATTTCCCCCTGCAATGCGTCGATGGGGGAATCGACTGCGAACGCAACCTGGAACATGCCGTAGATTTTATAGGCGTCGGGAGAATCGTACATGGAACGCATCAAATCGCCCATGTAGGAATGATCCAGCAACTGGCCGAAAGTAAAATCCGCGTCGCAGGCGGGGATGATGTAGTCCGCCGTTATCTCCCGACCGTCTTCCAATAAGATGCTGGTTGCATGTCCTTGTCCGTCAAGAAGGATTTTTGAGACAGGCGTTCCTGTGTGCATCCTTCCGCCAAGCTGTTCAAAACGTCTCTGCATGCGCATCGCCAGGGCGCGGGAACCTCCTCTGGGAACGCCGCCGTCACCGCCGACAAAGTTGCCGTACGCCATCGGGAACGACGAACCCTGCGAATCCTTGGGGCAGAAGTCGGAAATCAGACAGCGAATCAGTGGGTGCTTGAAGCGGTTCATCAGATCTTGGGTGTCCGTTCCTGCGAAATCCTTGAACAACTTCAGGGTGTTCTTCATTGTAAACGCCAACTTGATTCCATCTATCGGAGTCATCAGTTCGGGCGGGGTAGACACAGGGATGGTGACATGTTCCGCAAGCCTGACGTATTGCATCAGCCGGCGGATTTGCGGACCATCTTCCGGCGAAAGTTCCAGAAGCTCCCTCTCCGTCCTGTCCACATCTTTCCATAAAGTTGCATGTTGCCCGTTCAGCTCGGAGGTGTACATCCTGTCCGACTGAATAATCTCCACGTCTGGTCCGACAGCGCCGACGTTTTCCCATATCTCGTACAACGAAGTTCCCGGTGTCGTTCCCATCATCCAATGGATGCAATTGTCGATATGATAACCTTTACGATCCCAACCGGTGCATTCTCCACCGCCGATATCGTTTTTTTCATATAGTTCGGTGATGAATCCCGCTTTCCGTGCATAGATGCCCGCCGTAAGTCCCGCTATACCGCCGCCAATGACAACGATTTTTTTTGAAGCAACCATCGCTTCGCTCCTTTATGGTCGTATGCAAGATTTGTATTACTTGTATAACAAATTATACTTAGTATCCATGTTGATTGTCAATCTGTATAAATAGTCTCCGATTGGGCTGGTTGTCGTCACCCGAAAGAATGAAAAATCCTCAAGGTACGGATGATTAAGCAGCCACCAAGCAGACAGCAAGCAGTTGTCAAGCAGTCACCAAGCAGTCACCAAGCAGTCACCAAGCAAATTGCTAAACACACACTCAGAGCTAGTTCAGCATGTCCACTTGACAAAGAGCGTTGACCTCTGTATTTTATTTTTACAGATTTACAATAAATGAAATATTGTCAAAATAAAATATGCATACCATAGGAGTCCTGTTGAACCATGTACCAGACGATTCCCCAGATGTTTGAAGAAATCGCACAGAAATATCCCGATATGGACGCACAGATGTCCAAAGATGCCAAAGGCGCATTCCATGCCACCACGTATCGTCAGTTGCAGGGGCGGGTACGGGCGATGGCCGCGGCCCTTGATTCCCTCGGCCTTGAGAAACGGGAGAACGTCGGGCTGATCAGCGATAACCGGGGCCAATGGCTGGTCGCTGACCTCGCTGTGCTTTCCCTCGGTGCGATAGACGTACCCCGCGGGCGGGACGCCATGCCCTATGAGCTTTCCTTTATCCTCGGGTATACCGAAAGCAGGTACTGTTTCGTGGAAAATGAAGAACAGCTTCTGAAAATTCTTGATTTGAAGCCCCAGCTTCCAGCCTTGCGACATCTGATTGTCATGGACGAATCCATCATCACAAATACCTTGGAAACGACCTACGGCGTGACCATCCACCGGTTTTCGGAGTTGCTTGATATCGGCGTCAGGCTGTTGGCTGATGAGACGATGGCACGAAAGCTTCAACTTCGCCTGCGGGAAGGTTCCTCCGA
The DNA here is from genome assembly GCA_034114085.1 of Sphaerochaetaceae bacterium. Classification (GTDB taxonomy): domain Bacteria; phylum Spirochaetota; class Spirochaetia; order Sphaerochaetales; family Sphaerochaetaceae; genus Spiro-02. The sequence goes on from JAXEWB010000076.1 coordinate 13,781, forward strand.
GGATACCGCCACATTGATTTTTACCAGTGGAACGACGGGCGATCCGAAAGGGGTGATGCTCTGCCATAGGAATTTCATTCACCAGCTGAACCAACTTCCAGAAATCGTGGAGTTCAAGCCGGGGCAACGATGGCTTTCCGTATTGCCTGTCTGGCATTCCTTTGAGAGAATCCTCCAATACCTGATCTTGTCCCAAGCTTCGACGATTGCCTACTCGAAACCGATTGGCAAGATTCTTCTGACCGACCTCCAGCGAATAAATCCGTCGTTCATGGGTTCAGTCCCCCGTATCTGGGAAACCGTGAAGGCAGGGGTATACCAGACAATCAAGTCGAAGGGGAGGCTTCAGCAGAAGATGTTCGACTTTTTCGTGGGCCTCGCCATGGCAAAAACCAAGTACTGCGACATGCTCCATGGACGTGTCGCCACATTCAGGAAACGCAGCCGTATTCTGGATGTGTGCCGCTCCCTGCTGCCGCTTGCTGTATTGACTCCATTGTGGCATCTGGGGGACAAGCTCGCATTTCGGCAGATCAAGGCGAAGCTGGGGGCGAACTTCATCGCAGGCGTCAGTGGCGGAGGTTCACTGTCCGCGCCCGTCGATACGTTTTTCAAGGCGATCGGGATTTCCCTGTTGGATGGGTATGGGCTGACGGAATCCGCGCCTGTCGTCGCGGTGCGCGCATATCGACGCCAGGTGTCGGCGACGGTGCGGCCATTGGGCGGGACCGAAGTCAGGATCGTCGATGAACAAGGCAGGGATGTGGCGCCTGGGGCGAAGGGGGTGGTGATGGTTCGCGGGCCGCAGGTCATGCAGGGCTATTACAAGCGTCCCGACTTGACCGAGCGGGTGATGGACCAGGACGGCTGGCTCGATACCGGCGACCTCGGCATGTGGACCTATGACGGCGATTTCTCCATTTGCGGGCGTGCGAAGGACACAATCGTCCTTTCGGGCGGGGAGAACCTGGAACCGGTACCGATAGAAGCGCGCCTGTGCGAGAGCGAATACATCGAACAGGCGGTCGTCGTGGGCCAGGACAAGAAGTATCTAGGCGCACTGATTGTGCTTGCGTCCAAAATGGTGGAGCACTATCTCAAAGAGCATCAGATTCCGTACATCAACCGGGGGCATCTAGAGGATATTCCTGAGGTCAAGGCGTTGGTCAACCGAGAAATTCAAAGTGCCGTTTCAAACAAACATGGTTTCAAGAGCTTTGAACAGGTCAACAAATTCATCATCATCGACCATTCCTTTGAAGTTGGCAGGGAGTTGAGCGCAAAGCAGGAGATCAAACGACACAAAATCCATGAAATCTACAAGGAGGAAATTGAGTCTATGTACGCCTGATGGACGGGCCGTTCATCTGCATCATGTCCGGCAAAGAGTTCGGAATATCATTGGGCATCATAGAAAATGGCTATAATGATAGTGAAAAATTACTATTACTGACATTCGCCCTGTGATTTGTCAAAATAAAACCTTGCTTTTTCTGATGAATTTTCATACCATCTGTATAGGGGAAGGAAAGATATTGCCTTCCCCTTAGTTTAGCCAAGGCGGTTGTGCTTCATCATGGTTCAGATCATCGGTACGAAAAAGTGTCAGGAGACTCGAAAGGCTTTACGCAATTGCGACGAGCGTTCCTTAGAATATCAGTTCGTAGACTTGGCTCAACGAGGTTTGTCCGAGGGAGAATGGGACAACCTGTTCACGGCTTTTTCCGCTGAAGAGTTGATTGATACCGAGGGTGCCTACTATCGGAAGGAAGGCTATGCATGGAGAGACTTTGATCCGAAAGAAGAACTTAGGGCGCATTGGCAGTTGTTGAAGACTCCCGTCCTGCGTAGCAAGGGTAGATGCGCCGTCGGCTGCGATCTTGCGTTTCTCCAACGGTACGGGGCGAAATCATGATCCGGTACGCTGTTCTTGGCAGCGGTTCATGTGGAAACGGCTATGTGTTCTATGATGGGGTCAACTCGGTTCTGGTGGACTGCGGTTTTTCATTGAGGGAGCTGTGCCGCCGTTTGGAGGATGCCTCCATACCGTTTGAATCAGTCCGGGCGCTGTTTTTGACCCACCTGCATCCCGACCATGGGTGTGGGGCGGGGGTGTTCGCCCGCAGGACGGGGCTTCCCGTAATCATGAGCCGCAAGGCGTTCGAGACCGAGACAACCGTCTGTGCGAAGCTGAACATTCCGCCGTCTTCGCTGGTGACGGTGGAGCCGGGCGAGGTAGTCGAATATGGTCCGTTTTCGTTGAGCGGGTTCTGCACGACCCACGACAGCGCCGGTTCCATGGGGTGGAGCGTCAACGCAGCGGGGCATGAGCTACTGATCCTGACCGATTCAGGTACCTACGACGAGACGATGGTCCACTTCGGGGAGCATGCCGAGGTGTTGTTTTTGGAGGCGAACTATGACGAGCGGATGCTACGTACCGGTCCGTATCCCTATTACCTTCAGAAAAGGATCGCCGGGGACTGGGGGCATCTGTCCAACGACCAGGCCTTTGAGTTCCTGCGGCGTTGTCGGATCATTGAATCGATTGAAGTTGCTGAATCTTCGGATGATGGCATGTCCCTGTTTGCCGGAGACCGGATGGATGGGTGCGGCGATCGGAAAGTGTATTTCATCCATTTGTCGGCGCAAAACAACGACCCCGCCTTGGTAGCCCGCGAAGCTGGACGGTATATCTGGCATGGCGGCTTCACTGTCTGCGAACGGGGGCGAGCCTATAGAGGAGAGCTGGCGTGATGCCGGTTCGTTGGAGTGTTTCATGAGCAAGAACAAGAATGCCGGGGAAAAAAAGAAGAAACCGCCCAAACCTGGTAAAGTCAAACGGGTCGATGGTCTTAAAATGAAGAAAGTGGACAAGTTTACCATGCGCGCCGTGGTTGATTGTACCGCGAGGAACTATACGAAAAAACTTGCTCTCAAAATTTATGGTGTCGATGACAGCGCAATCACCTATGGTCGTTTGAAAACCATGGTCGATTCCATTTCCTGCTATTTGCTGGAGCAGGGTTTCCAATCCGGGGACAAGATCGCAATTCTGGGTGAAAGCTGCCCGGGCTGGCTTTTGGCTTATCTGGGTATCACCTGTTGCAAGGGTGTCGCCGTGCCGATTCTGCCCGATTTTTCCGCGAAGGAGGTCATGCAGATACTGACCCACTCCGGAGCGAAGGGCATAGTGGTGAACGGCCGGCATTTCGAGAAGTGCCTGCCGTTTGCCGCTGATGGTTCCAAAGTGCTGATCCGCATGGAGGATTTGTTCCATATCCCTGGCCCGATCAGCGCTCAGATTACCGATGCCGCACAGTTTTCCAATGCTCCCGGGCGTGATACGACCCGGCTGAAGCCGACCAAGAAGCAGCTAGTGGCTTTGGTGGAACGAGAACCTGCCGAGGAAGACCTCGCCAGCCTGATTTATACGAGCGGCACGACGGGGAACCCCAAAGGGGTCATGCTCACCCACAGGAACATCGTCTGGAACGCCGATGTCTCTACCGACATGTATGTGAAGATTCGTCCTGGCGACCGGGTGCTTTCCATCCTCCCGATGAGCCATGTGTACGAGTTTACCATTGGACAGATTCTTGTGTTGCTCTGTGGCGTGGAGATTCACTACCTTGGCAAGACTCCCGCTCCCAGCGTGTTGTTGCCAGCCATGAAAAAGGTTCGTCCGCACATCATGCTGAGCGTCCCGCTGTTGATTGAGAAGGTATACCGCAGCGCAGTCCTTCCCAAGCTGAGGGACAATCCCCGGTTGAAGAGCTGGCTGAAATGGGGCGTGACCAGGCGGATGATCAGCCGTATCATCGGTCGTAAGCTGAAGATGACTTTCGGCGCAAGGCTCAAGTTCTTCGGTATCGGCGGCGCGCCTTTGGACGGGGAGGTCGAGAAGTTCCTCTACGAGGCCGGTTTCCCGTATGCCATCGGCTACGGTCTGACCGAGACGGCGCCGTTGCTGGCCGGCTGCGGGCCGAAGAACCAGCATGTAGGCTTTATCGGCAAAATCGTGCCTCATGTGACCCTTCGCCTCGCCAACAAGGATTCCGGAACCGGGGTGGGGGAGATCGAGGTGAAAGGGCCGAACGTCATGCTCGGCTACTATGGCAATGAATCGCTGACCAAGGAAGCCTTTACCGATGACGGGTATTTCCGTACCGGAGACCTGGGAATGCTGGACAAGAAGGGCCGTCTGGCGATCAAGGGCCGTACCAAGACTATGATCTTGGGGCCCGGCGGCGAGAATATCTACCCCGAGCTGATTGAATCGGTCATCAACAACCAGTCGTTCGTCCAGGAGAGTCTGGTCGTTCCCGACGAGGGCGGCCTGCTGGCAATGGTTAAGCTCGACCTTGAAAGTTTCGCTGAGAAGATGTCGCTGAACATCAACGACGCGAAGGCGGAAGCTGCGAAATACATCGCCAAGCTGCGCGAGGAAGTGAACAAGGAACTGAGTGCGTCAAGTCGGTTGAGCGATGTGGAGTTGCAGGAAGAGCCGTTCCAACGGACTCCGACCCAGAAGATCAAGCGTTTTCTGTATGACGCCACCCGGCGGAAGGACAAGGAGAAAGATACGGAAAAAGCTGACGCTGATTCCGATACTGGTTCGACCGAGACCAACGTCAAGCCTTCCGAAAGGGACGGAAAGGAACGGAAAGAATAATACGGAAGGCTTGCGTCTCTCGTACGTCTCTCGTGCAACGGGTTGGTGGCTCTTGTCACCAACCCTCTGTATGTTTATCCAGATAAGCCGTTGACCTCCGGCCATAGACTGCAACTCACACTTTTTGCCGCTACCGCATTCCATCATTCCCCGGCGATCCTGCGGAGAATGCGACCAGTCATCATCTTCCGAGCCGACATCAATCTTTTATTGCATTTTGTGTGATTAGACTATAGAATTGCTAGTAAGCATGATAAATTGACTGTGAGTGATTGCGCTGTTTAGTGTTGAAAGCTTGTATTCGCATAGGAAGGCGAGCGATAGCATAGATGTTGGATTGTGTTGCCATGCGATTCTGAGAATTCATGTTCGTATGAGAAGTCACGTGGGGATATCGCCGGATATGAAAAACACCCTCGGCATCTTGGAATACTGGCGTCCGCACGAGGATGCCAGCTGTTGGGGCCGGGGTGTGAAAGCTTTGTTTCGCTGGAATATTTTGTTTGTGTCTTTGTGAATGACGGTGACCTGGAGGTCGCCGTCAATGTATGGGAGGCTGGGGCGTGGATAGGTGTTCTCAGGGTCGGGTCTGTGACAACATCCTTGACGCGGCCATCGACTGCATCGTTGGCTCTGGTGTGGATACTGTCCAAATTACACAGATAGCTGCTGGAGCTGGAATTTCTACGCGAACGCTCAATCGTTATTATCCAGAGAAAAATGGCCTGTTGTCCGAAGCCGCCTCCAAGTTTTTGTGGAAAACCTACACAACCATCATCGAAGAATATGAAAAGGTCGACAAGACGGGCACAACCGGATTGGAACGGCTCCTGCTGTTCCTGAAGTTGTGGAAAGACTACTACCGGACGGATGCGGTGGAAGCCATGATGTTCATCGACATGAAAATGTCCCGCGTCCGGCACGGTATGAAAAAGTACTCTTGGACGGTGCCGGGCGGTGACAGAATCAAGGAAATCGTCATCGACGCATTGGAACGTGGCAAACAGGACGGTTCAATCCGTGACGGCATTGATTCTTCCCGGGCCTCCGCTTTGGTCACCGCGACTTACAACGGGGTCATACAGCGGAAAATGTGCCTCTCCTGTTCCGCCAGCCCGCAAGAGGCTGGAAACGGGCTGCTCGATATTTTTAACGACTATATCGATATGCTTGTGGTGTATGTACGCAGTTGATTTTTTATGTATGTCTTGTGGCAGACACAAGAATCAATCGAGTCGAAATGGGTACGGTGAGATACCATGGAGGATTTGTTCATGACAAAAGTACAATGGAAGCCAGTTTCCAGAATCCTATGCGGGCTCTTGTGTGTGCTTCTTTTCTTTTCCTCCATGATGCCGCTTTTTGCAATGGACACCGACAAAACGCTCAAAGTCGCCTTCTATCCATTGGACGGCTTTTTTGAATATGACTCTGGTGGAAAAGAAACTGGATACGGTGTGGAACTTTTGGAAAAAATCAGCGAATACACAGGAATTCATTTTGAATACGTACCGGCTGACACATGGGAGCGGACCCGGGCCATGCTCCTTTCCGGCGAGGCGGATATCAGATTGCCGGGAACAATGCCGTCAGTCCCCTCTACAGTCCTTGGATATACGAATGAAAGCGTGATGGATACCTATCATGCCATCTTGACGCTGAAAAGCAGAGACGACCTCTATTACAAGGATTACGAAAACTTCACCTCGCTGAAAATAGCCATGACACAGGGACTGTACGCCACTACCAAAGTGCGTGAATATCTGGACGGGATACATATTACGGAGGACAACCTCAAGTTTTACAACGGTTATGCCCTGTGCCGGCAGGCGCTTGAAGATGGGGAAGTGGATGCTATCATTTCAAATATCATGGACATGAACGACGAGTTGAAGGTTCTTGCCCGCTTCTATTCCGCGTCCAACTACATTTCCATGACAATCGGCGACCCGTACCTCAAAACGCTGGATACCGCCCTCAATGAAATCAAGATGGATTCTCCCTCCCTGTTGCCGCAGCTGTATCAAAAGTATTATCCAGAACGAACCGTGACGCCATATACGCGGGAAGAGGCCGAATATGTAAAAAACGCCGGAGTGTTGCGAGTAGGACAACTCGGCGGCGCGGAACCTCTGTCGTATCTTGATGCCGAGACCAGAGAACCCGCTGGCATGTTTGTTGATCTGTGTGACCTCATCGCCGAAAAAAGCGGACTTGAGTTTCAGTATGAAGTCGTCCCGGCTGGCGTGCGCGGTGTGGATTGGTTGCGGGAGACTGGAGGCGAACTGGTTTCAGGAGTCATGTATTCCGATTTGAGCAATCCGTCCTCGGAACTGGCGCACACCGATACTGCGTTTCAGACTTCAATCGTAGTGGTGGGACGGGAAGGTGAGAACTTTGCCCCCAATCATACCATGACGGTGGCGTTGCCTGTCGGGTTTATCGGTGGACAGGCTTCCATCGTGTCGATGTACCCGAATGCTTTGGTGCAGGTCTATAACTCCAACGAGGAATGTCTGGACGCTATTTTGGCGGGCGAAGCCGACATCCTGTTGCAAAACTTGTACGTCGTCAGAAATGCATTGCAAAGTCCTCGATTCGATTCGTTGGAAATTTTTCCGGTCTATCAGGTGGAAGAGTGCATGAAGCTGGTGACGCTTGGCGGTGAAGACCCTGTCTTGGTGGCTGTGCTGAACAAAGCCATCAGCGCCATTACCGATGAAGAGCTGAATGATATCATCGTAGCCCACACCATTGCAAAACCATATCACATCACTTGGCGGGACACCTTCTACAAGTTCCGGCTGCCCATCAGAATAATCGGTCTGCTGTTCTGTGTCGTGCTGGGTCTGTGTACCTTCATTCTTGTTATCCGGCATAGAAATGTAAAACGCATCCAGGCGAAGAACATCCAGCTCGGCGAGGCCTATGAGCAGGCGCGGGTCGCCTCCCAGGCGAAAAGTGATTTCCTGGCGCGGATGAGCCACGACATACGGACGCCCATGAACGCCATCATCGGACTTACGACGCTCACCATGGATCATGCTGAAGAACCGGAGACGGTCAAGGAGAATCTTGACAAAGTGGCCCTGTCGTCGCGGCTGTTGCTTTCCATCATCAACGATGTGCTGGATATGTCCGCGATTGAAAACGGCAAGCTGAAGATCGCCCATGCGCCTTTTGATTTCAAACAGCTTGTTTCGTCTATTACGGCTATACACTACGCTCAATGTCAGGCGAAACACATCGATTTCCATGTCTGGCTCGTCAATTCCGTCGATGAATGGCTTGTCGGTGATCAGCTCAGGTTGAACCAGGTGCTTATGAACCTGTTGTCGAATGCCATCAAATTTACTTCCAGCGGTTGGGTCCGCCTGACCATTGAACAGCGGGTATTGAAGCAGGGGAGGCTGTTCCTGCATTTCACCGTGTCCGATACGGGGTGCGGCATGGACGACGAGATGCTTTCGAGACTGTGGCAGCCCTTTGAACAGGAAAGCGCGCATACCGCCCAAGAGTATGGCGGCAGCGGTCTGGGGCTTTCCATAGTGAAGAACCTTGTGACGATGATGGGTGGGGCTGTCGCTGTACAGAGCAAGAAGGGAGAGGGGACGGTCTTTTCCGTGGATTTGCCTTTCGACCGGACGACCCGAAGCGAGCTGGGCAATCCCGTGGAATTGAAAAAGTTCCGAGTCCTTGTAGTCGATGATGACGCGGAACGGGTGTCGTATGTATCCACCGTATTAGAACGCATCGGTGTCCCGTATGCCAGCGCTTCATCCTGTGACAAGGCGTTGAAGATCATGGACGAAGCTCGGGGTGGGCGCGATCCGTACAATGTCTGCATCACTGACTGGAAGACATCTGGTCTTGACGGTCTTGAAGTTGCCAGGCGCGTCCGCGCGGAGTATGGCCGGGACTCAGTGGTGATCATCGTAGCGGCCTACGACCATTCCGAAGTGGAGGAACTTGCCAGGGCTGCCGGCGCCGATTGTTTTGTCTCCAAGCCGCTGTTCCAGTCCACGCTCTTTGATATGCTCATGTCGTTGTCTCATGGCGGTATTGCGAATCAGGACGACCGGCAGACGGAATTCGATTTCACCGGACGCAGGGTGTTGTTGGCTGAGGACAATGACATGAACCTGCTTGTAGGCGTCGGCCTGTTGAAAAAGGCGAACATCATTTGTGAAACCGCCGTGAACGGTAAGATCGCTCTCGATATGTTCCTGGCTTCGGAACCTGGACATTACGACGCCATACTCATGGATATCCAGATGCCTGTGATGGACGGATACCGTGCTACGGAAGCGATTCGTCGTTCATCGCATCCAGAGGCCCAGACCATCCCCATCTTGGCCATGACGGCCAACGCCTTCACCGAGGATATCGCCATGGTCCTGCAAAGCGGTATGAACGACCATGTGGTGAAGCCCATAGACTTGGACATCCTTCTGACTGCTTTGAATAGGGCGTTCCATACAACAAAGAGGTTATCGGTATGAATAGCATGAAATTACGGCAAGCCGGCATAGACTATGAAGCGGGTGTAAGACGTTTTCTTGGTGACAAAGAGTTGTATGAAACTGTGCTCACGGCGTTCTTGGCGGATACTGCTATGGAACGGGCGTTGTCTGCGTTCGCTCGCCATGACCGTGCGTCCCTGTTTGCCAGCGCACATGAATTGAAGGGCTCCAGCGGAAACGCCGATATGACCGATGTATATGCAACTTCCTGCGCACTCGTGTCGCTGCTTCGTGATGCTACCAGTACGGATGATGAGATAGCGGACAGTTTCATGCGGTTGAAAGAAGCGTATGTCAATGCGATGGATGGCATACGTGAAGCATCGGAGGACAGATAATGTCGAGACTAGGCACCAAGCCAACCATCCTGATTGTTGATGATTCGTATGTCAACAGGGTGTTGCTCAAGAAAATATTTTCGGACGAATACCATGTGGAACAGGCTGAAAACGGTATACAGGCTCTAGAGCTTTTGCGAAAGTTGCCGGATGTCGCCGTGGTGGTGCTGGATATCCTGATGCCTGAACTGGACGGCTACGGCGTATTGTCCGCCATGCGGGAGGATCATCGGCTGAAAGATATCCCCGTGGTAGTCGATACGGGAAACGATGATGTGGAAAACCAATTGAAAGCACTGGACTATGGTGCGATAGATGTCCTGATAAAACCCTTCAACCCGCAGATCGCATTGCATCGTATCCGCAATATCATTCTTCGCCGTGAAGCCGACAAGCAGGCTGAACATAGCAGGATGCTTGAACAATTGCTGCGGCAAGCCGAAATCGACGAAAAGACGGGAATCTACAACAAGCATGCCTTTTGCCGACGGACCAGCGAGCTGCTATGTGCCAATCCTGATCGTGAATATGTTTTGCTGCGTTGGGATGTGGACCGTTTCAAGGTGTTCAACGATATATTTGGCGTCGCCGCCGGAGATGAATTTCTTGCCAGGATTGGTGAGGAATATAGAAAGACCATGCATTCCGGTATGTCGTATGGACATTGGGAAGCAGACCATTTCGTGTCTTGCATGCCCAAGGACCAATTTGAAAGTGAACATGTCGGAGAACTGATCGCCCAGCTTGTCTCGAAGTTCCATGCAGATTTTGAATTCGTAGTCCGGCTTGGCGTATATGAAGTGGGCGATCCGAAGCTGGACGTGGCGCTGATGTGCGACCGCGCCTTGCTGGCGCTCCGTTCCATCAAGAACAGTTATGGGACAAGGGTCGCCTATTACGACGAGTCCATGCGCGCAGCGTTGATGGATGAACAGGAAATCATCAACGAGATGGACCGTGCGTTGGAGCAGGGGCAATTCGTCGTGTACCTGCAACCGCAATACAACTACGCGACGAACACGCTTCATGGCGCGGAAGCCCTTGTGCGCTGGAAGCATCCCGAAAAAGGATTGATCCCCCCTGTGAAGTTCATAGGGATTTTTGAACGCAACGGCTTTATCTGCAAAGTGGATGAATATGTCTGGGAGCAGGTTTGCCAGCAACAACGGAAATGGCTGGACGCTGGAATTCCAGTAGTTCCCGTTTCCGTCAATATTTCTCGATACGACATCTACAATCCCCATCTGTGCGGGATCATTGAAGGGTTGGTGCGGAAGTATAGTCTCTCCCCCTCTTTGTTGCGGTTGGAAATCACCGAATCGGCGTATATGGAAAATGCGGAACAGCTGATTAGAACGGTGAAAACGCTCCAGGCGGCAGGGTTTTCTGTGGAGATGGATGATTTCGGCAGCGGTTATTCTTCGTTGAACACGTTGAAGACCGTTCCTGTCGACAAGCTCAAGCTGGATATGAAATTCCTTGAAGTCAGTCCTGAGGACACAAGAGGCGGCAGTATCCTGACCTCCGTAATCCGCATGGCCAATTGGATCAAGCTGCCGGTTATCGCGGAGGGCGTGGAGACGTTGGAACAGGCGGAATACCTAAAAAGCGTAGGGTGTCTGCACATGCAGGGGTATTATTTTGCCCGACCTATGCCGATCCCTGATTTTGAAACTCTCCTGAACGCAAGGCCGCTCCAAGGGGAGTCTGAAGGTCCCGTTGCGAAAGTTCCCCGGAATTCCATCAATTTCCTATCCTCCGCTTCGCAGGACACCCTCCTGTTCAACAGTTTTGTGGGAGGGGCCGCTATCATTGAATATGACGGATGCGACGTAGAAGCGCTCCGTCTGAACGACAAGTTCTTTGAAGTGCTCGGAACTACCCGGGAAGCGTACGCCGGAAAACAGCTTCACATGCTGGATCGGTTCGATAACAAGAACCGGAACTTGTTCCTTGCCGCCGTTCATGAGGCGATCTCTACTGGTGATGAAAGTAGCCGTGAAATATGCTCCCTGCCGTTGAATGAGCAGGATGGTTGGATATGGACGAGGGCGAGGATGCGTCTGTTGGACCGGAATGGGAGTCGTTACCTCCTGTATCTCGCGGTGGAGAACATCACCGAGCTGATACGGCTGACTGAACATCTTACTACGGTCATGGACAGCGTGCCGGGTGGAATCCTTGATTTTGAAGTGACCGATGATATTAGTATTGTTTATTTCAATGATATTGCCGCTACCATGTTCGGTTATAGCAGGGATGAGTATGAACGGCTGTATGCGAGGACGCCCCTGGCTGTCGCGCATCCGGAAGATCTGCCGTCGCTTCGGTTGAAGGTATCGGAGGTGCTTCAGGGAAAAGAACAGGTGCTGGACGCGTCCTACCGGCACAGATGCGCCGATGACGGTTGGCGTTGGGTCCATCTGTCAGGACGTGTCGTGCGCAGAGGATGCGACCGGATTTTCGCCAGCGGCATCCTGATGGATATCGATGATCAGGTCAGTAAGGAGCAGGTCGCGAAAGCACAAGCCGAAGACCTGGAGTGGCAGCGGCTCTCCGTACAGGTACTGTACGATACGATTCCCTGTGGTATCATGCAGTTTTCCGTGGCGGCCGACGGAAAAGACACTGCCAGACTGATTGGTTTCAACGATACCGCTTGGAAAATCTACAGATATGAAAGCCGTATGCAGTATGTGGAGGCTGTCCATGACACCTGCAAGCTCAAGGATGTCTATCCTGATGATTTGCCGATCATTCGCGAGTGTATTTCCACTGTATGCCAGACCGAGCCTGGAAAACGAATCGACTGCGACCATAGAATCATTTGCCACGATGGAAGCGTCCGCTGGGTGCGTGCCTTGTTCCAGAAAATGCGGTATTCCAGCGGCGAAGAAACGATACAGGCGGTCTTTACCGATATCACCGAGCGAAAGCAGGAAGATTCACGGCAGCTGAGCAACGCATTGTTCGGCGTGTATGACGAAGTGTTTGAGTTCGACATGGAGCAGGATGTTTGCGTCATGCGCTCCGCGAAACGGAGCGATGATCCGCGTATTGGCCGGTTTGGCTCTTTTCATAAACACCTTGAGACTTTGTGCGAGAAATATGCGGTCGTCGATGACCGGCAACGCATACGTGAATTCTATGATAGTATCGGGCATAAGACGGACCGTGTGCCTGAAACGCTGGAATATCGATATGTTTCGGTCACTGGCGAGGAGCGTTGGGCGATGTCCACGGTACTGTACCTCAGCGGCTCTTCCTATCTGACCTGCAACCGTGACATTACGGATCAGAAGAATGCGCAGAGTCTTATTAAAGAGAACGAGATACTTCAGGCGTTGATCAAGGAACGTAAGAAAGAAGATGAGCAGAATCGTATCTTTATCGAAAGTACTGGAATACTCGTATATGACTATGACCTGGCTTCCGATACGCTGAAGATTCAGCGCAAGGATACGGAGCAAGGCGTTGTTGAGGAGACCACGGAGCATTATGTCGCCACGATCGCTGAAAATCCAGCCATCAGCGTAGGGGATCGTAAGCGTATGCGTGATATTTTTCATGAGGCGTCCAAAGCGTCCGGTTGCTGGACCACCGAATATCGTTCCAATCGCTTCAATGGTGAATTCGGGCTCTGTCACGCCCAGATCGCCTCTATCGCGGACAAAGCCGGGAATGTCTACCGCATCATCGGTCAAGTCAGCCAGATATCGGAGAGCTTGCGGCAGGAACTGTCGGCGCAGCTCGTGGAAATTACCGGTTCCGACTATGGTGATCTAGCGTATGAACATTCCATCGTCGACGAAGTGATACGGATTCTGGAGTTTGCTTCCGATTTTCGTTCAGCCGTTCAGAAAGTCCTTGCCGTTGTCGGGCGTCAGTTCAGTGTCAGTAGGGCATACATCATTGAAGAACAGGGGGATGGGATACATTGTTCAAATACGTTCGAATGGTGCGATACGGGAATCGTCCCGGAAATCGACAACCTTCAGGACTATGAATACCCGGAAGGGATGCGGAACAAGTATATCGAGATGTTCGACCAGAACGGTATCCTGGCTTGCTCCGATATTTCTGCGATGACGGAATGGATGCGGGGGGTATTGGCTCCCCAGGGTATCAAGGCCATCGTCCAGTGCGCTATCATGGATGCCGGAGTGTTCCGTGGGTATGTAGGCTTTGATGAGTGCCGGGAGACAAGGAACTGGACTATCAGGCAAATCCATACGCTTCAGGTTGTAGCGAAACTTCTGGGAGCGTTTCTGTTCGCCAACCGTAGCAAGCAGGAATTCTGTCTCACCGCGGAACTGGAGCGGACAATTGGTGAAAGTCCCGCATATGTCTATATCGTAGATCCTGATACATATGAAGTCCTATACGGCAACGATTCCGTCATTGGTGTGACGGGAAAGCCGATGGTAGGGGACACCTGCTACCGTGCTTTCATGAATCAGGACGCCATGTGCGACGTTTGTCCCATCAAGCTGCTTCATTCCAATAGCTTCCCGGTTCCGATGAAAATCAGCAGGGACGGCAGAAACTTCATCATGCAGGCCTCGCCGTTCCTGTGGCGGGGGAAAAAGGTCATCCTCATTTCCGGTACGGATTCTTCCAGTTTCTTGGAAGATCCCGAAAACGCCCGGCATGAAGAATATCTTCAGGATTTGGAGCGCTACAACCGCACCTTGTTTGGCCTGTACGATGAAATCTTTGAATTCGACTATTATAACGGCACTTTTCTGTTGCTTTCATCCAAATATCCTGATGCGTGCGCCAGCGGAGTCCCTGAAGAATTGCAAACCGCGATTGAAAAATGGTCCGCCCATTTCGTCAAGGACGAGGACAGGAAGGCCCTTGCCGATTTCCTTGACCTGCGGAATATCCGCGATGTGTTCTTGAAGCACGATGTCCCGATTCTTGAATATATGTTTTTATCACCAGATGGTTCGCGGCATTCCTGTCGTAGCACGCTTCTCCAAATGGATTCGTGGCGTTACCTATGTTGCAACAAGGACGTTACGGAGCAAAAACAGGCGGAAGAGCTGCAAAAGAAAATATTGTTGCTCCAGACGCAGACCGAGGCGCAGGACCGTTACCGTATCGTCGTAGAACAGACCGGCATGGCGGTCATTGAGATGAATCATGAAACCGGCGAGTTTTCCTATTCCGAAGCATATGGGAAATATGAGACCAGTCGTCGTAGCCAGGAAGCGATGATGTCTAATTCCGGCGACCGGCAGTTGGTATATCCCGATGATCAGGTCGAACTGCAACGGTTCTTTGATGCAAAGAACCGTGGGGCCTCCCACGCCGAGGCGGTGTTGCGTATCAAGATGACCGATGGTTCCTACCGCTGGACGAGAATGGCGGGAACCTATATCCGCGATGGGCGGGGAAAGTTGTTGCGTACCATTGGTACATTTTTGGATGTCGATGAGGAAGTCCGTTCCAAAAAGGCTCTGGAACAGCTTTCCGAACGCATGCATCGTATTATAGCCAACATTCCTACTGGCGTGGCGATTTACGAGATCGGCGAACACATCCTGCCGATTTTCGCCAGCGAAAAAACCTGCGCTATGTTCGGATTCACAAAGGAAGAATATGATCTGCGCATCGCCAATGGGAAACCAATCAATTTCATGCCGACCTCCGATTCCCTGCCTCCAGATGGTTTGAACAAGATGATGTCCGGCCAACCTCTTGTCGTTCAGAAGCTCCATGTACAGAGAAAAGACGGCAGTTGGTTCTGGTTGCGGGCTTTCTGTAGCATAGGAAAGAGCCAAAGCGATACTCCGCTGTGCTATGCCGTACTGGCTGATATTTCCGATGAAGTCGCAATGGAACAGAAGTTCATGTGGCAAATGGAGAAGTACAAGATACTCAGTGAGTCCGTGGATATCATTACATTTGATTATTCTCCGCAGGATGATGTTATGCGGGTATCATTATTGCTGCCAAATAAAGGTTTTACGGAAGAAGTGCGATCCCATTATCTGAAAACGATCGACACATATGAACGTATTTCCAGTGCGTGCCGAGGCAAATTGGCCGCCGTGCTACGTAGCGCATTGCGGACCGGCAAAAATGGCACCTATGATTTTGAGGGGGACTATTATCAGACTGGTATGCGCTGGTATCGTGCGAAATATGTCAGTCTTTCCGACGAATCAGGGCGATGCTACCGCGTCATTGGTCGTCTCGATGATATCAATGACATCATCATCAAGCAGAACCAGCTGCGCATGGCTGCGCAATTGGACGAAGTATCTGGAATCTATAACAAAAACTACGCTATTTTCGCCATTGCGACCGCTCTGCGGGAAAAGAAAACCGATAGCGTCGATGCAGTTTTGTTCCTGGACATAGACAATTTCAAGGCGATCAATGATACGTTTGGACATCTGGAGGCGGATGGGATTCTCCGTCAGATTGGAATAATCCTTCAAGGGATGTTCCGCAAAGACGATATTGTCGCACGTTTTGGCGGGGATGAGTTCATCGTCTACATGAGATCCGCGGGAGATGTCGAAACTGTTACGGCGAAGGCGAAAGCGATCATCCTGGCGATTCACGAAATAGCGATGGGAGAGGCAAGGTCTGTATGTTGTAGCATCGGCATTACGAACGTAGTAGGGGAGGGAATCAGCTACAACGAAGTGCTGAAACGTGCGGACATGGCGTTGTACGAAGCGAAGAAAAATGGCAAGAACCAGTATGCGGTCTTGGATTGGCGGGTCTGAAGGAAGAACTGATATGAAAAGAAAGGTTTGCCACTGTTTGTTGCTTCAGTTCATTGTGCTTTTGCTGTCGTACATTTTTCCCTTGTCCGCATCCGCGACAATTCCTGCTTCTGCCCCGATGCCCTCGCTTGCGTCGGTGGATACGGCTATGCCGATCCCTGCCTCCACCTCGATGTCCGCGACAGTACCGACAGATGCGACTGTGCCAGCAGATGCGACTATGCCAGCAGATGCGACTGTGCCAGCAGATGCGACTATACCGACAGATGCGACTATGCCGACAGATGCGACTGTGCCAGCAGATGCGACTGTGCCAGCAGATGCGACTGTGCACCCGCTAGCGACTGTGCCAGATGCTGCGTCGGAGCATGCTAACGCGTCTGATCCGACAATGGAGAATACTCAGGAATCCGAG
>JAXEWB010000077.1:0-8847 GCA_034114085.1 Sphaerochaetaceae bacterium
ATCGGCACTGGCTGAACCTCGATACCAGCGACAAAAGCGGGAGCGGTACCCTCCAGCACCGTCGCCCGAAGGTGTGGCAACCCACCGGCGAATTCACACCGTCCCAACACATAGCCGAACCGGTTGCCAATACAATCCACAAGTCGCTGGTTGCCATAGACCGGCAACGTCGCGTCGTGGGTAAATACCCGAAGGTCGTCTATGCCGTTAAGGTGGTCGGCATGGTCATGGGTATACAGAACTGCGTCAAGACGTGTAATACCGGCACGAAGAGCCTGCAATCTGAACTCCGGTCCAGTATCAACCAAGAGATTCCGCCCCTCCGTCTGGATTAATATCGAAGACCTGTACCGCTGATCCCGTGGATCCCGCGAAGTACATACGGGGCAGGAACACCCGATGACCGGTACCCCATGACTCGTGCCGGTGCCAAGGAACGTAATGTCAATCGTCATTTCATTTCATCCAGCAAGCTGGTCACAGCGTCCTTGCCCGCCGATACCGCGTTTGAAACTTGCTCGCGGAAATCAATGGACTTCATCTTTTCCTGCAACGTCTTCTGGATTTTCTTGATCTCATTTTTGGACAACCCCGCATCCTCCATAAATGAAGAGAGATCATCCGTCAATTCTTTCAGCTCTGCATTCTGCCCGATGGTCATGCCTGTACGACGCATGCTCCAGCTGATGCCGAAGAAACGTTCACTGAATGACGGCGCAAAGAAATACAGGCAAAGAAACACAACTGCCGCGATAATCAACGCCGTAAATAGGGAACCGAAAAAACCTCGTCTCGCCATGTCGATGCTCCTGTTACAAGATATTTCAATACTATCATAATTCAGCCAGGGGGGCTAGAAGATGGAAACATTCAGGCCGACTACCGCCGTACGCCGTCGGCGATGCGGCCAGGGCCTGCCGTGGCATCACCCCACTGCGCTCTTTTAAGCCCGACAGTAGCGGCAGAACTACCGTTCAAACAAAAAAAACCGTGCGAGGAATGCACTTCCCCCGCACGGCGATCCCCCGCATGGATAATCTTAGAAAAATGAAACCAGTACGGAAACACCGAAGCGGCCATAATCCCACAACGGCTTCAGGTTCTTCGCTTCCATGGCCTTGAACGTGAAAGTCGTGGGAACAGTGTAGTTCACGCCTAACATCACGGGCCCGAGCATGACGTCCGCCGTCGCACGATAATTCATCGGAGCGGTCATGAAGCCTTCGCCAAAATCATTGAAGCTACTCAGCTGGGATTCTCCCAATACGAACTTGTTCTGAGTGATGTTCCAGGAAATATTCGGCCCCATGCCGACCCCTAGGCGGACGACATCGAACAGATCCAGAGACAGACCGCCGGTGAACATGCCGGAAATCACATGGTTCGTCGTTCCCGCGGCATCATACTGGTTGTACAACCCTACCACATCTATTTCGAGAAGCGTCACTTTCAGCCGGAGCTCTCCGCCAAACGACCAGTTCTCGATTTTTCCCATGCCGCTCCAATCCCATCCCTTGCCGGGATCGGCCAGAGGGTTCGCCCCATACTGCGCCGTAGCGCCGAGGCTGATGTCGAACATCTGGGCGAACGCGAAGGACGGAACCAGCAACGCGATAGCAATCAGAACGATACAGATTTTCTTTTTCATCTTATGAATCTCCTTTCCCATATTCTTTGACAACGGAAGACCTCAGTCAAGCGTCAGTCTCTCAATAATCATATAATAACACAAAATTTTATACCCGCACGTAGAAGATACGGCAACGATAAACCATACGGAAAACTCTCCCGTACGGTTTATCACTCCAGAACTAGAAGAAAGAATACAATACTGATACTCCAATCATGCCCGTAGAGAAGTCAGGCTTGAGTCCCTTCGCATCGTGGGTCTTGATATTGAACGTAGTCGGAACACTGTAGTTCACTCCGACCAGCACAGGACCCGCCATGAAATCAACGGTGGCGCGATATCTGAAGTTGGCCGCCATGAACTTATCCCCGAAACTCATATCGGAAATCTGATGTCCGTTCACGAACCCCCAGAACATCATCGGTCCCATGCCTAATCCGAGGCGGACGGTATCAACGATATCGAACGACAGGCCTACCGTGGGCAGGAATGAGAGGACATTCACGTTGAAACCGCCACTTTTCTGCGACGAATACAGCCCGACAGCGTTAATTTCAAGGACGGTGAGTTTCAAACGAAGCTCAGGGCCGAAGCTGTAATTGTCGATTTTTCCAAACGTTTCGCCAAAATCGAAATTGTCATAGCTCGCCACGACCTGCGCCGTAGCGCCGAGACTTACGTCGAACATCTGCGCAAAGGCGAAAGACGGAACCAGTAGCGCAATAGCAATCAGAACGATACAAATTCTCTTTTTCATTCCAAGTATCTCCTTTTGTCTTTTAAGACGGCAACAGGCTGTCGGCACCGGCAGCCCATCGCATCGTCGGCCAGAATCCAAAAACCGTTTTACAGGATCGTATACAGGATGGAAACCCCCAGCTTGCCCTTGCCCCACTCCGGAGGCAACAGCCCCTTCCAAGTCGGCTCAGCGAACGACCAAGCGGAAGGCAGCGTATAGTTCGCGCCAATCATAATGGACCCCAGCAGGAAATCAGCGGTCAACCGGTAGGTCAACGGAGCATGGGAGAAACTGGCGCCAAGATTCTGGGCGTCAACCAAAGCCCCGGCAGTATCAAGGACACGCAACTTTCCATCTTGGATGATGAAATCAAAGCTGGGCCCAAGGCCGATTCCAAGGCGCACGACATCATAGATATCGAAGACCAGGCCAGCGGTTCCCAGCACCGAAACCGTATGAGTGGGCACATCCAACGGCTTCGAGTAATTATACATGCCTACCAAGTCAACCTCGAACAAAGCCACCCTGTTGCGAAAATCAACGCCAAACGACCAATTGTCGATTTTCAGCAAATCTTTTTTGGCGGATTCCCAGTCGCTATACTTGGGAACTGGCTGCCATTGTACGGTAGCGCCCAAGCTCATGTCATACCAATCGCTGGCGGCGAAAAGAGCCGCCGGAAGCAGCATCATCAAGGCAAGCGACACGATCAAAGTCTTTTTCATCTCAACATATCCCCCAATATCCATCATAGCCCTCATTCAAACGGCTATATCTTCTCTAGAACAACGAAAGCGTGATACCGATGCCCAAGGATCCTGTATTCTGCTGGAACAATCTGGACCAGCCTCCCGCCGCGCCAAAGCCTTCGACCGTGGCCTTCGTCTCCATGAGATAGAAGGCGCTCACCCCGAACGGCCCGATCGTCAAATCCAGCCCGATACGGAAATGCCAAGGGGATTTGTTCAGCACATCCATGAACGTAATCGACGACATTGGAATCCCGACATACCCGCCGCTACCATAATCAGGAAACGCACAATAGGCGTCTCCCGTCTTCGGCAGCATGAACCGCATCCCCAACCCAGTTCCAAGCTCCAGGTTCAAGCAGTTGTTGATAATCGGGAAGCTGAACCCCAATGTAGCCAGCATCCTGATGCCGCCTGTCGAGGCTGTCGGAACAGCCAATCCCACTCCATTCAGCTGCGCAGTATCAAGCTGACTCTGGTGCAGCTGCGTAGAGAACAAGGTCGCGGACAGGCGAATTACGGAAAACCGCATGGACAACTCGCCGCCAAAGCCCCAGTTCTCCCCTTCCTTGACGCCTTCAAAAAAACCAACGGGCTCGCCGTCTTCCATTGAAACCGTCGGCCCTACATACATACCCGTAAAACCGAGGCGCATGTCGAACAGATTCCTGGCTCCCGCCGACATGGGCAACAACAGCAATAACGCCGCCAAAAGCAACGTCGTTTTCTTCATACCGTCAAACTTTCCTCGCAATCCGGCATATGGAAAATACCGATTGCTATCTCATATTGTAATTATATAACATCTTAATAGCTATTTGGATACAACTTTTTGATATATATTTTGTATTCCAACGTGTTTCTACACACCCGCCGCATACAAAGGCACTCTCTTTCCAAACGACTGAATCCCCTACGTACTCCCTTGTACTGTAGCAAGTTGCCTCCACTTCCAAGCGGCAGACAATGGCGGACGGGCCCATGATTTCGGCCAAACGTCGGTTACAAACCGCACGCGCACCCGCCAGCTTTCAAGGGAACGTCCACAAATTCGCCATTTCTTGAAACCCCCGTCACATGCGGACTTGGAAATCTATTCGTCAGCGTTCCGTGTCCTTGCCTGCGCACGCGTCTTCAAGCTCCCGCATCCACAGGGACGCTGAAGCATCGCTCGGCATCCGCCAGTCGCCGCGCGGAGAAAGCGTCACCGAACCGACCTTCGGGCCGTCCGGCAGACAGGACCGTTTGAACTGCTGGGAGAAAAACCTCCGGTAGAACGTCTTCAGCCACTTCTGGATGGTGGCGGTATCATAGACGGAATCGAACGCGTACAGGGCGAGACGCAATACCTTCGCGGGAGAAAAACCCCAGCGGACGATATGGTAAAGGAAGAAGTCATGCAGCTCATACGGACCGACGATATCCTCCGTCACCTGGCTGATCGTGCCGTCTTCCGACGCAGGGAGTAGTTCAGGGCTTACCGGAGTAGCGAGAATATCATAAAGGACGTTCTTCAACGCCGGCTCGCTGATATCGGCCACATGCCGGACCAGGTGCCGCACCAACGTCTTGGGGATCGAGGCGTTCACGCCATACATCGACATATGGTCGCCATTGTACGTGGCCCAACCCAACGCAAGTTCCGAAAGATCACCGGTACCGATGACCAAACCGTTGCTCTGGTTGGCGATATCCATCAGAATCTGGGTGCGCTCCCTTGCCTGGCTGTTCTCATAGGTAACATCATGATTTTCAGGATCATGTCCGATATCCTTGAAATGAAGACGGACCGATTCATTGATATCGACCATCCGCAACGTAGCGCCCAACGCCTCAGCCAAAGTCCCGGCATTGCCCTTGGTACGTTTCGTCGTCCCGAAACCGGGCATGGTAACGGCTATGATTCGTTTTCGTTCCCAACCAAGCGAATCAAACGCACGGGCGACGACCAGCAATGCCAACGTGGAGTCGAGCCCCCCGGAAAGACCGACGATGGCACTCGCCGCATTGGTGTGCTCAAGCCGCTTCTTCAAACCCAACGCCTGCAAGGCAAGAATCGTTTCGCATCTTCTCACCCTGTCCACCCCATCTGAAGGCACAAAAGGGAACCGGGCGACGGGCCGGGTCAGCGGGCAAGGGGCGACAGGAAGCCTGAAGGCAATCTCAAAGTAGTCGTCACGCTGCGAACGCTCCTCGAACGTCGTCAGCCTCCGGCGTTCCAGAGTCAGTTTCTGCACATCGATTTCAGTAGCCAGCAACACATCGGGGGACAAGGAATGTTCCGCAAGGCAGATGCCATCTTCACAAATCAGATCATTGCCGGTGAACACCAAATCGGTGGTAGACTCCCCCTCCCCCGCATCACAGTAGATGTAGCCGCAAAGCAAACGGGCGGACTGCCCCTCTACCAACGACTTGCGGTATTCGGCCTTGCCTGTGGTCTCGTCGCTCGCCGATACATTGGCGATAATCGTCGCTCCCGCCTGCGCATGCGAAATGGAAGGCGGGCAAGGGACCCACAGGTCCTCGCAGATTTCAACGGCGAGACAGAATTCGGGAAGATCCTCGCACCGGAACAAAAGGTTGCTTCCGAAGGGAAACTCCACCCCGCCGACCATAACCGCGCCGAGTTGCGGCGGCGCGGGGTTGAACCATCGGCGCTCATAGAATTCCTGATAGTTGGGAAGGTTGGTCTTTGGCACGACGCCGAGCAGCTCCCCGTCGCAGACGACCGCCGCGCAGTTGTAGAGCTTCGCTCCATAGGCGAGGGGCACGCCGACGACCACGATAATCCGCCGTCCCTCCGTATGGGCGACAATTTCCAGCAAGGTTCGCTCCGCGGCTTGCGCCAGCGACTGCTGGAGGAACAAGTCGGCGCAGGTATAGCCGGTAACGGCGAGCTCAGGAAACACAAGCAGGCGAACCTGCTGTTCGCAGGCAGTATCGATAGCCTTCATGATCTGCGTCCCGTTGTAGGAACAATCCGCGACCTTGATGCTTGGAGAAACTGCGGCGCAGCGTACGAAACCGTCTTTCATCCTATTATTCCTCGCTTATTGATCCCCCGCGACCGTCAACCGCGCGGACGACCGATCATCATCCCCTATCCAATACCAGAACGGTTTCCTGGTGAAACGTCTGGGGATAGAAATCAAAGACCTTCACCCTGACTGGACTATACCCCCGTTGGATGAATTTCCGCAAGTCTCTTGCGAGCGTAACGCTGTCGCAGGACACATAGACAATTCGTTCCGGACGCCAGGAGGCGATCATCCGGGGGACTTCGGCATCAAGCCCGACGCGGGGGGGATCGACCACTACGGTATCTACGGCGGGATGCCTGCCGACGCCCCAACGTTCCACCTCGCCGGTAAAGAAATCGGTACGGACGAGGTTGCGGCGGGCAAGCTCAAGGCAACGGGGATCCCGTTCGACCGCCACGACTTCCAAATCCATTTTTTCCAGAAACGCGCTGAACGTCCCCACTCCGGAATACAAGTCCATTACTCGCGGACCGACAACTTGATCCATGACAAAAGCCACCAAGCCTGGCAACACGAACCGGTTGGACTGGAAGAATACCGAGGAATCGACGGAGAACACCTTCCCCGCCACTGCCGCATGGACGATGTCAGAGCCAAAGGAAAGTTCCGAATCGCCGGCGAATACCGGGATTTCAGCATACCGCTGGGAAACAATGCCGGAAAATCGGGAACGGCGTTCCTCCCGTGACTTTCCGTTTCTTTCTGTCTTTCCCGACACGGAAGCACGCGCCTGGCGGACAAGCTTGTCCCTCCCCGCATCCAAGAGCGTTTCCAAGGAAGGGACCAAAACGGGACACTGACGGATATCGACCAGCTCCGTACCGCCGGAACCAAGGAATCCTACCGTCCCCGTCTCGGCGTCCACATGAAAACGGACTCTGCTACGATATCCCCAAGATGGACATTCACTACCATTTTCCAAATTTGATTCGTTAAATAGGCTATCATTATGCTCAAAACCACCGATTCGTCTCAGGTTCTCAAATACGATGGTGCGCTTTGCGGAAGCTTGTGAAGCAGAAGCCAGATGCATGAGGTTGCACCCCCCGCACCTGCCATAATACGGACAAGCGGGAACGACCCGATCAGGAGATGGTTCAAGGACTTCAAGAACTTCAGCACGAAGGAAATTCTTTTTTTCCTGCGAAAGCGCACAGGAAACCAGTTCGCCAGGCAACGCGCCGGCAATAAACATGGCCCGGCCGTCGGGAGCGACTGCGAACCCGTCTCCCCCCTGAACCAATTTCCGCACCCGAACGTCGAAACGGTTCATTACCGGCCCTGTCCATCAGCCAAGTCGCAGAACTGCCCGCAATATGAAGAGATGATATCCATGCCCTCCTGCCAGAACGCCTCGCCGGTAATGTCGCAACCTGCGGTAGCCGCCACGTTTACCGCGCTGTCGCTACCTGTCTTGCGCAATAATTTGACATAGCTTTCCGGGAAGGAAGCGTCCTCCTTGCTTCGGGCGAACAATCCCAGTCCGAACAACTGGCCGAACGCATAGGGGAAGTTGTAGAAGGACAAATCGCTACTATAATAATGCCCTTTGACTGCCCACATGTAGGGATGCAGGGCTTCGGAATCAAGCCCGTCGCCGTAGGTTCTTTTCTGACAGCCGAGCATCATGGAGCAGAATTCATCGGCCATGATATCGCCTTCCTGACGGCGTGCGAATACGGCGTTCTCAAAATAGAACCGGCAAAGGATATCGACGCAGACCTGACAGGCGTCCTGGAGGAAATGCTCGATCAACGTCACCTTGCCCGCATCGTCGCTATCGGCCAACGCCCCTTGAAATACAATGAACTCACTGAAAATCGATGCGGTTTCAGCCAAAGTCATGGGATAAGTCCTCAGCAACGACGGATAGTCAAGCACCACGCTGTCGTGGTAGGCGTGTCCAAGTTCATGGGCCAGCGTCGAGACACCAGAAAAACTATAGTCGAAATTGGAGAGAATGCGGCTCTGCTTACGAAGCGGGAACGCAGTATCGTATGCGCCGCCGACCTTGCCTGGACGGGGTTCTGCGTCTATCCAGTTCCGGTCGAACGCGGATTTGGCGAACGCGCCCATGGCGGGGCTGAACGCGGAGAACTGACGGATGATGAACTTTCTCGACTCCTCGAACGTCCACCGCTTCGTAGAAGTCCCGACCGGGGCGAACAAATCGTAGAATGCGCAACGCCCCACTCCCAGCAACTTCGCCTTGGCCTTGAGATACTTGCGGAACATCGGGAGATTCCGTTCCAGAGTATGGATCAGCGCGTCAAGCACAGTCCTGTCGATACGCGCCTGGCTTACCGCATGATCCAGCGGATCATCCCAGCCACGCCGCTTGTCCAGCGTGATGGTAGCGCCTTTGACCCCGCACAGCGAATAGGACATATCGACCTCATGCTCTTTCCAGATCGCGAGTTCCTTCCGGTACGCCTTCTCCCTGACCGCGCGGTCGGCGTCGGTAGCCATCGCTCGGAGCTGGATTACCGTCTTGCGCTCGCCGGTCGATTCGTCCCATATCGTGGACGCGGATGATGAAACGGCCTCCTGCAATCGGCTCCATGCGTCGGCGCCGCTACGGTTGAGGTCGGCGGCGAGGGCTTCCTCGGCGGGGGACATCTGATGCTTCTGCGCCTTGAACAGTTCCCCGACAACATAGGAGTACGGCTTGAAATCCTCGTTTTC
>JAXEWB010000078.1:0-33850 GCA_034114085.1 Sphaerochaetaceae bacterium
TGACATTGCCACGGGCCTTTTCCTGATTGGATTGAAGCTTTCGTTTTCTGTTACCGTCTTTCCGGTCTCGTCCTGAAGCACTTCACAGACCATTCTGGCGATATCCTCCGCGATCGCCGGCGCAGCCGTCAGCCCCGGCGACTGGATTCCCGCCGCATGGATGATGTTTTTCGTCTTCCGTCCTTTGCTGATAATGAAATCTTCTTCGTAGGTGCAGGCTCTTGTTCCTGAGAAATAGGTGATGATGTCTGATTCCCGGAGGTGCGGGACTGTGAACCGGTGTTTTTCAAACATCGCGTGAACGCTGGCCGCGTCGGTGGAATCATCTTCCCGTTCAATCGTCTCCACCGCATCCGGACCGACCAAGATGTTTCCGTCGATGGTCCGCATGACGCCGCCGCCCTTCGTGTGGTTCCTGACATCGGAGAAGGGGACTTTCGCAATGGAACTGTCGGTCAGTCCCGCCGCCTTGCTGTCGAGGATGGCTTCCGTACCTTTCCTTGGATGGATGGAGAAGAACCTGTCCCCCGCCATCTGGGCGATTCTATCGCAGTACACTCCAGCGGCGTTGACTACGGTCTTGGGATATATCGTCCCTCTGTTCGTTTCGACGCTATGGATTTTGCCATTCCTTACCTCCATGGCGATGACGACCGTCTCCAAAGAGAATGTCGCCCCATTCGTGATTGCGTTCTCGGCGAACGCCACTGTCGCCTGATAGGGGCTGGTAATGCCGCAGGAAGGGAAGAACATCGCACCCTTCTGCCATGAGGCGACTTCCGGTTGCCGCCTGAACAATTCTTTGCGCCCGATGAACTCCACTCCGTCTACGCCGTTGAGCCTGCCCCGGTACTTGAAAATCGGAATGGTCAGCCGGTGCCACCATTTGTCGAATACGACATAGGAGCCTATGCGCTTGAACGGAAAGCCCAGTTCTTGCGACAGGGACGTGTAGAGCCTGTTGCCCCTGCTGTTGTAGTCGGCCTTCAACAAGCCTGGATGGATGTCGATGCCTGGATGAATCATTCCGTCGTTGCGACCGCTGGTCCGCACCGCCACGTCGTATTCCTTATCGACTACCAATGTCTTCACATTTTTTTTGGACAGTTCCCTGGCGATGGCGCAGCCAACGATACCCGCTCCAATCACCAGGACATCGACCCTTCGTCCGTCAAGGGTTTTGTCGCTGACTGAGGGTTTTCGCATCGGCGTTTCTTCGAGGCCGGGGACCTTCAGGTCGTTGACGACCCCTGCGCTGTCACAGGCCGTCGCAAGTTTTCCAGCCCGTAGTACGAGGCCGTAGTTTGCGACTTCTCCCGCCAGATGGACGCACCCGTCTTCTAACGTGCAGTTGATTCCGGGGGAGAGCTTCTCAAGTTGACGTCTGAGCCATGATACACGTTTCATTCGGTCCTTCTTTTTGGGTGATGTAATGCACACGAGATAGAGACGTCCGAACGTCCTAATAAATAAGTATCACCCCGAATCGGGAAGCTGTCAAGGAAAAGAGGGCGGGGGGCTGTTTGTGAAGCGATGGAAAATCTGCATTTCAACTACCAGATTCGCAGGCTTTGAATCCCCTCGGCATACGCTCCCATGGAGCTACTTGCCGCTCGGTTTTTCTATTATGCCTCGCATGTGTCGCCTTTGGCGCATGCTCGCCCGGAAAGCCGTGTTCTCCCGGTAGTCCGTATCAACGCCGTGTACGCTTTTACAAAGCTAATCACGGCTCGACTTTCCTGCCCAGGCGCGCATGCGCGCCCGGAAAGTCGTGTACTTCCGGTAGTCCGTATCAACGCCGTGTACGCTCCGCTGGAGCTACTCACGGCTCGACTTTCCTGTCCAGGCGCATGCTCGCCCGGAAAGTCGTGTACTCCCGGTAGTCCGTATCAACGCCGTGTACGCTTTTACAAAGCTAATCACGGCTCGACTTTCCTGTCCAGTGATAACTCATAAGTTATCATAAGGGAGGTTCCGGTGTATAGAATTGGATTTTATGAGGATGGGCAGGAACGAGAGCCCGTAAAAGAATTTATCAATGAATTGGCTATACGAACTGATAAAGATAGCAGGGTAAATATCCAGAAAATCTATGAATATATGGCGATGCTTGCTGAAAAGGGAGCATATGCGGGAAAACCGTATGTTAAATATATCACGAAAGGCCTTTGGGGACTTCGACCATTGCGGAACAGGATTTTCTTTTTCTGTTTCGAAGGCGATACGACGGTGTTCCTGCATCATTTTGTGAAAAAAACAAAGAAGACTCCACGTGAGGAAATCCAAAAAGCAATGAAACGTACGGAACAGTTCAGGAGGATGCATGATGGACGACAACGAAAAGATTCCAGGTACTGGCAGCTATTGGGACGATGAATATGCAAAATCCATATTGACTCCGGAAGAGATAGTAGAAAGCAATATTCGTGTGGAAATTCTCTGCGCCCTGATTGACGCCCGCAATGAAAAGAAGATGTCACAGCGGGAGATGGAACGTTTGGCGGGAATCCGTCAGCCGGTAATTTCCAGATTTGAACGGGGCGTCACCGATCCCCGGCTTTCTACCATCGTGAAGGTGCTTCGTGTCTGTGGCAGGAAACTTGCCGTAGTGCCGTTGTAATCATGTGATAAGCTATCTGAAAGATTTACTTCCACATTGCCATTTTCCACGAATGAGGTATTATAGAGGACAGGACGTCCGAATGCCATCATGACGGCCTTTCAGGAGAAAAACATGGTGATAGACACCGAGAGCCGCATTCCCCTATACCTCCAGCTCAAGGGAGAGCTGGTTGACCGTATCAAACGTGGAATCTATGCCGAGGATGCCCAGATACCTACCGAACAGCAACTCATGGTCGAAACCGGCTTGGGGCGTGTGACCGTCCGCGCTGCGTTGAGTGACCTGGAACGGGAAGGCGTCATCGAAAAACGCCGGGGAATCGGTACGTTCGTCTGCAAACGTAACCCCAGCGCGGCGTTCGAGCCACTGATCAGCCTTTCCTACAGCTTGAAGGGCATGGGGATAGACGGCAGCAATACCGTGGTGCGCGACGAGGAATTTAGCCCGGACGAGGGTTTCATCACCCGGTTTAAATTGAAGCCAAAGGAGAAGCTCCATTATATCCGGCGTCTGCGCAGTGCTTCCGGACGTGTCGTCGTGGTCGAAGATTCCTGGTTTTCCGAACCCTTGTTCAAGAAGATACAAGGGCCGGGGCTTGAACAGTCGCTAGTAAAGCTTTTGCTCAAGAAGGCTGCGTTGCAAGTACATCGTATCGACCAGACGGTGGTTGCTAGAGAGGCCGATGGAGATGAGCGCGACATATTGCGTCTGGGTGCGGACGCCAAGGTGCTGGAGATGACCCGCTGGCTGTATGCCGGCAATGACACTGAACCCTGCTATTATCTGAAATTCGTCGTTTCCTGCGATGCCATGGCGTTCCCGTACGAAAATCTGGCGTTCTAGGGTGCTGATGGGAGGTTTTTGGACGTGCGCTTGCCCCGATAGGACGGCACAGATCCGACGGCTACAAGACGCCTGCGCCGCTACAGGTCGATTCCGTAGTGGAGGCAGATGCTGAAGCGATACATCCATGGCTGTATCTGGCTGATGAACACATAATCCGCCCCGGCGATTTCCCGCCGTATGTCTTCCGTTCCAAACACATACGTACCGCCGGCGCTCAACTCTATCTGGTAAGCGGTATTTCCCGCCTTGATAAGTCCGGGAGGAATAATCCGCAGTCCGGCCTCCAGATCGACAAGCGGCCTCGCGCCATCGTAGATGACAGTGAGCGGTCCGGAGGCGGCGCCGGTCTTGATGTGATTTGTATGTTCCACGAGATCCCATATCCTGATGCCGATGCCCGCGGACGCATATGGCGTTACCCAACCGTTCCACCAACCATCCGGCGACTGCCATTCGGCGGAGAGTATCCAGCTTGAATTGTTCGACCTCTTGCGGGGGTTCTGGGGATTCCCCTCTTCATCCCTGGGGTCGAGCGGCCCTCCTTTGTATTGTACCGTCGCGACGAGCGAAAGCCCTGGAATCCTCATCATATTGGTATTGAACTTGAAAATATGAAGCGACCTGCCCATCGAATATCCCGCTCCCATGGTAATGAACACTTCGCTTCGCCGCCAGCTCGGCTCTCTGAATAAAAGACCTGCGTCTACGCTGATGACACCATATCCAACACGGGTGGATGGGTTTACATGATATTTTATGGCAAGGACTCCCGCTCGAACGTCGAAACCAATCAACGGCCCGGTCGATTCCTCCGCCATGAGACGTTCGGTCGTCCATCCGATATGACTTTGCGTCCATCGCCAACCGCCCCAAACCCGGATTACCGGAAGTCCATCGCTGAGGAGGTTCAACGACAATCCCGACTCCTGCGAAGTCTCGAATGTTGGAATATTTCTGCTTTTCGCCTCCATCGCAAAAGAAAACGAACCCTTTTCAGTTCTCGGCAATTTCCATCGGCCGGCAATGGAAAGGTCGAGGCTCAGTTCCATCGACGCATGAACCGGTGTAGTTCCCTCGTCGTAGGTAATCGTCAGATATGGACGGTTGATGATTTTATGGAAAGCGTTCTGCACCGCGACAAGACCGAGGTTTCCCGCGAGGTGGACTCCCGCATACGGACTCAGCTTGATCTCCATCCAGGAGGGGAGGATCTTTGCCAACGGTTGGAATCTCATGCCATACCCAAGACGGATGACATCGTATCGGCCATCATAGAAAGATGACGGTTCCTGCCAGTCCGTCCGCCATCCCCTGTTCGTATATCCCTCAAAATCGAGTTCAGCCCACCATTTCGGTGCGTCTGCGACGATCCTTGCACCATAGGATAGCCTGTCGTCATTGTTTCGGGCGATGCCGTAGGTGATGTTGTCGTTGCCGAAGCCTACCAGAATCGATCTAATCCCCCAATCCTCCTCGGTCTTTTGCGCCGATCCTGCGTCGCTTGTTCCGCTCACATGTGTGATACATGCTCGCTCCTCGGACTCCTTGGCTTCTCGCAAAATACCTTCGGAGGACATTATGCCCGGCTTTGCCACACATACTGCGTCATCGGCTGCACTCACATGTCGTTCACATGCTCGTTGCGCCGCTTCCTTGCCTATATGGCAAATACCCTCGGAGGACTCCTCGGTCTTTTGCGCCGATCCCGCGTCGCTTGTTCCGCTCACATGTGTGATACGAATGTCCTTGTGTGCCGATGAGTGTATATCGGAAGTCATTGGCGTAAATGACGCCACACCAGAGAACGCCGCTTCGGGAATCATTGCGTCAGTGGTCGCCATCATGAAGTTCTCCGGCACAAAGTCCGTAGGTATAAAGGACGCCGGCATAAAGGCCGTCGATACGGAAATCGCCGATGTAGGCGTCATAGGCACGCGGACCGTTTTCCCGGAGGATATTGCCGCGCCAAGGGGCGCAAGCCCCATCATCAGCCAAAGAAGACAGAAGGAGAGTGCCAGCCCCCGCCTGCTACGGTGGAACATATTTTCCCCGTTCCTGCTACGTTTTTTGCGAGGATATCGCCGTGATGTCGTCATACGCCAAGTTCCTTCCGTAGCTCCGTTACGCCATATCCGCAAGTTCCTCCCAGCGGGTATTTTTCTGCGCCAGCAACCTTTGGACGGCTTCATACCGTTCGGTCCGTTCCCGCAACGTGCCGTCTCCGGTCGGCTCGGCTGTCGCGAAGCTCGACTCCAGCCGGGACTGTTCGTCTTCCAGGCGTTCGATCTCTTCCGTTAGAGAATCTAATTCTTTCTGCTCCTTGTATGACAACCCCTTTTTAGTCCGTTGCCGTGGCTGTTCGGCATGAACCTGCGAGTTCTGTGTGCATTCCGGTTCGAGGGAGGCGTTCTTCTGTCTGTGCAGGACCGCGGATGCGCCAAGCATTCCCTCCTGTTCATAGTCCTGCCTGTATTCACTGAACGTGCCCGCGTATGAATGTACCGCGCCAGTTCCGTCAAGGATGAACAATTGCTCGCAAGTACAGTCCAGGAATGCGCGATCATGGGACACCGCCAGCACGCAGCCCTCAAAATCGAGAACATATTGTTCCAGCCGTTGCATGGTGTCTAGGTCAAGATCATTGGTAGGCTCGTCAAGCACAAGGAAATTCGGATTGCGGATCAAACGGCTGATCAAGTAGAGACGGCGACGTTCCCCGCCGGAAAGCACCGAAATCGGAAGCCTGTGGAACGATGAAGGAAAACCGAATATCTCCAAAAAACGCGCTGCGGTCACTTCCTGTCCGGGGGCCAGGGTAATCCGTTCGCTGATATCCTGCATGTATTCCAAGACGCCTTTGTCGCTGGTCAGGTTTCTGCCGAGCTGATCATAATAACCGAATACTGTATTGATTCCCGTATCGACCGTTCCGCAGTCAGGAACGACATGGGATGTGAGGATGTCCAGCAACGTGCTTTTGCCGGAACCATTCGGACCGACTATTCCAATCCTTTGACCCTTGATGAAACTGAATGAGAAATCCTCGATCACCTTATGCCCGCCGTAGCTTTTCGACACTGAATCGACTTCAAGGATTTTCTTTCCCATCCGTCTCGCCGTTGAAGTAAACGCAGCCTGCGGCTCATCGGTCACCTTGTGTCTGCTGTCGAGCAACTGCTGGATCCGCGCTTTTCGGCCGGAATCCTTACCCGTCCTCGCCTTCGGTCCCCGTTGGAGCCATTGGAGCTCCCTTCTGAGCACCGTAGTGATTCTATCCTGCTCCTTCTGCATCGCCTCCAGCCGTTGCGCCTTGCGTTCCAGATAGGCTGCGAACGACCCCGGATGAAGGTACATCCTGCCCCTGTCCAGCTCCAGGATTGAAGTGCAGATATGGTTGAGGAAATATCTGTCGTGCGTTACGACGATGATCGTCATCTGTGAATCCGTCAGATACCGTTCCAGCCACTCGATCGTGGGAATGTCAAGATGGTTCGTAGGTTCGTCAAGCAACAGCATGGTTGGTTTTGCCGCCAAAGCACGGGCTATCGCGATTTTCTTCTGCATGCCTCCGGACAGTTGGGACATCTTCCTGTCGATGATACCGTCTTCAAGGGCGAGTTCACTGAGCAACGACTGGTAGTCGTTCTCCAGATTCCACCCGTCTTCCTTGTCCATCCTCTCTGTAAGCAGGGAAAGAGTAGTGGAAACGCTAGGGGAATCGGGGGCGTGGCGGTACTCGCCCAAACAGTTTTGATATTCTTTGACCAGCTGTATGCGTTTTCCCTGTCCTTGGTGAAGATATGACCGAACTGTCGCGTCGCCGTTCCACGTGACTTGTTGGTCGAGCATGACCAATTCCATATCCCGGCTTCGGGCCATCGTGCCCGTATCCGTTTCATAGTCCCCCTTGATCAACCGGAGAAACGTGGATTTGCCCGTACCGTTGCGACCGATGAGCCCTACCCGGTCCCCGCATTCCAATCCAAGAGTCACTTCCTCGAAAAGAGGTTCATCTTTCAGGGTTTTCGAAACATTTTCCAATGATAGCACGTTCATGGCTAGACTCTAGCCCAAAATAGGGGAGACCTACAATAGCGTCGGTCAATATACGATGTTTCGTTAGATCCTAGACCAAAATAGGGGAGGCCCACAATCACCATGGCTCTCATTGAACATCCTCCGTCGTCCTGATCCGGTCCGGTTTCCTTTGCGTGACGACCTGGCTGCCAGGAACTCCTTTGTCTCTTGCCGTACCGCTGCGTCAATTTTCCCGCGGCGGCGAATTGGAACGCTGGATTGCGTTTGCGTATTGCGCGTTCGTACTGTTCAAATGCAGGATGAACCGGTATGCGGGAACTTGCTGGATGACCTTGCCGTTGACAATCCAAGTCTCTATCCTGTCCTCGTTCGTCACCAGATAGCCGTCCTCCCTGATATCCAGCTCATACATCGCCTCTGACAACGCATTCATGGTATTCTCCCATTCCGGCGTACCGTATGCAATCTGGTCCCGGACTTGGATGAGCATCCGTCGTTTTCCGAAAGGCGTTACGCAGAAATCGACTTCCGCCCCGCTGTCGCAACGATAATAATGCAAAGTCGGGGTGGTATGCCGCAGCGACATGGCCATGGCGTTGCGCAGATAGCTGTCGAGTCGGTATTCAGTCTCTGGAGAGACCGCCCTTGACAAGGAATGGTCTATGCTCAGGATTCTCCAATGGGTGTCCCTTTGCGCCGGATCGCCTGGACGTCGCATTTCCTCCATCCCCGCGATAAAATAGAAATCCTCCATCCATCGCATGAAATCCTGGACGGTTCGCTCATTGCATTCATGGCCGTTGCTTTTGAGAAAATTGATGATCTGGCGGCTGGTGAAGGTCTGCGAGACGTGTCCGAGCAGATGATGGGCGAGGTCCGAAAACGCCAGGGGATCGCTGATATGGTAATGCTGGAACAGCTCCGTGCAGATAACTCCGCTGACATAGTTCTGAAGCCGTTGCAACCTGCTCTCCTTGTCATAGGTCAATATCGCGGCGGGGAATCCCCCGACCTCCATGTATCTCTCGAACATGTGGCTGAGAAACGGCAGTTCCTTGTCCTGCGGAGGATTGTGGGGATGAACCCCGCGAAGTCTGAGGTACTCGAGGAAACTGAACGGAAACAGCTCGTAGATATCGCATTCAGGGCGCAGCGCGGCGGTGTCCTCCCGTGTGAACAGCGACTGGGTGGAAGCGGTAAGAAAAACCTCACAGTTCAACTGTTGACGTATCTCCATGACGAAGGTCGGCCAATTACCTACCCGCTGGACTTCATCGAGAAAGAAATAGAGCTTTTCCTTTCGTATGTCATGGTCAGGGTAGAGTGATTGATACGCTTTGAGGATGATGTCCAGCGAAGCCCGGCGCAGCGTTCGCAGTCTGCTGTCGGAAAAATCGATATGGATCAGGTTCGTTTCAGGCACGCCCTCTTTGATCAGGTTCATCATGAACCATTGTTGGTACGCGGATTTTCCACATCTGCGTACACCTTGGATTACGGTTATCCGGTCCGGCCTCGGCGTTACCCGCAACTGTCTTTCAATCAACTGATCCGCCGACGGATGCCGCCCTTCTTGAATCAGGTTCTTGAGCAAGTCTAGCATGAGGAAGCTCCTTCAGAAATCGGCTTCTACCTTGATTCTGTGATATTTCCGCGGGAGCCGACGGTGAAATGGAATACTCTCGTATCCACGGGTGCAAGCGACGAAGGTTCCCATGGTCTTGCATAAGTAAATGTGAGGCTCACTTCTCCGGGAGTTCCGCCTGAAAAAACGAATACTTGTTTCCCCGCGGCCCCCAGTATGGACGCCGATGGCTCGACAAACGATTCATTGACAAGCGAGAGACTGCCCGTACCCTCTTGGATCCAGTCCCAAGTATAACCTGTAGTTGGGTTTGATTCCAATTCAATCGTGATATCCGTCCTCCGGTTTTCAATGGTCGCGGAACCGCACCCCGCAAAAAGAAACGAAGCCAGCAGAATCCCCGGCAAAATGTGGCGCGCCGCATTCCGAAAGCTCCCCCTTCTATGAGATGCTCCCGTTTCAAGCGTCTGTCTGGATAATACCACCCGCACCCCCTTGGAATAGATCCATCTGGATATGTAGCTTATTTTGCAACAAAATTACAACGAATTGTGAGCCTGCGCTTTATATACATCACACGTCATGTTTATAATACAACGACATTTTATGAAGTGACAAGGGAAGACTGATAAGATTTTCTGGTAAATTATCTTTTGAATACAAAACTAATTAGCAAAATATATACAAGCTCCGCTTGATCATGTTCATACGTGATCCTCCCGATTTTGTGACGGTAATCCTGTGCTCCGCCATTGTGAATTTATGGGCGATGATGAAATCCATCCTACGACCCTTGGAATTTTTACATTGTAAAACCCGGTTCCCGACGATACCCATGTATGTTTCCGCGAACCCCTCCCGTTCCGAAAAATCGCGCGCGGAGTTTAAAGGTAAAAAACGTTCCTTTTGATTGCACTCTCTTCGTCTCCTTGTTACAATGTTGATCCAAGGCATGGGAAAATTGATCGAGGGGAGTATGGTACAGGACATACAATTGAGATTGTCGCCGGAACAGGCCGCTGAATCGTCCTTAATTCGCAGGGCGATCGTTAAAAAGACGGGTATCAGGGAATCCGATTTGGCCGCTGTTCGTGTCCGACGCCGTTCCATCGACGCTCGCAGAGTTCCCGTTGTCATTGATCTGTCGGTGCGGATATATCTTGGAGAGGTTCCGGCCGATGATGAATTCCCCATGATTGAGTTCCATGATGTCTCCGACCGACCGCAGGTCGTCGTAGTGGGCGCGGGACCAGCCGGCTTGTTCGCCGCGTTGCGACTGATAGAGCTTGGGTTGCGACCGGTCGTGCTGGAGCGCGGTACTGACGTACATCGTCGGAAAGTCGATATCGCCCGGCTTTGCCGGGAATGCGTTGTGGATCCTGATTCCAACTATAGCTTCGGGGAAGGTGGCGCGGGTGCGTTCAGCGACGGCAAGCTGTTCACCAGGTCTACGAAAAGGGGGCCTGTTGACAGGATTCTCTCATTGCTGTGTCAGCATGGCGCCGATACAGATATCTTGGCCGATGCCCGCCCGCACATCGGGACTGACCGGCTGCCCTTGGTCATCGAGTCGATCCGCGGCACGATCACCCGTTGCGGCGGTGAGGTCCTGTTCCGTCATCGGATGACCGGGCTGATCAGGGACGGGCAAGGGGTAAAGGGCGTCATCGCGCTTGATGCCGCATCAGGGCTCGCCAAGGAGTTCCTTGGGCCGGTAATTCTGGCTACTGGACACTCCGCCCGCGATGTCTATGGATATCTTCATGATTCATCCGTCAGGCTTGAAGCCAAAGGGCTGGCTGTCGGCGTCCGGTTGGAGCATCCCCAGTCGCTGATCGATACGATTCAATATCATGATCCGCAGGGAAGGGGGCGCTGGCTGCCCGCCGCGGAATATAGTTTTGTAACGCAAGTCGAAGGCCGCGGCGTATATTCCTTCTGCATGTGTCCGGGGGGCTTCGTGATTCCCGCTGCGACCGAGCCTGGTCAGGTCGTTGTAAACGGCATGTCCCCCGCCGCCCGGAATTCTCGTTGGGCGAACAGCGGCATGGTCGTTGAATTGCATCCTGAAGACTTGCCGCAGGAATTCCAGCGGTACGGAGTATTGTCCATGATGCGTTTCCAGCAGGCGGTTGAACGGCAAAGCTGGCTCGCCGGAGGCAAGACGCTGAGGGCGCCCGCCCAGCGGATGACCGATTTCATTTCCCGGAAAGTATCTTCGACTTTGCCGTCGTCATCCTATATTCCTGGAGTATGCCCATACG
This sequence comes from Sphaerochaetaceae bacterium, assembly GCA_034114085.1. Classification (GTDB taxonomy): domain Bacteria; phylum Spirochaetota; class Spirochaetia; order Sphaerochaetales; family Sphaerochaetaceae; genus Spiro-02. Next base: position 11,357 of record JAXEWB010000078.1, read on the forward strand.
ATATGTCCATGGTGCTGCCTCCGGTAATTTCTGATAGGCTTCGGACGGGGCTTTCCTATTTTGGCAGGGTGTCGAAAGGCTTTTTGACCGAAGACGCCATATTGATCGCCGCTGAGACCCGGACGAGCAGTCCCGTCAGGATTCCCCGCGACGGACGGACGTTGAATCATGTTGAACTGATGGGGCTGTACCCATGCGGGGAGGGCGCTGGTTATGCCGGCGGTATTGTTTCTGCTTCTTTGGACGGGGCGCAGTGCGCAGATGCCGTCCTAAAAGATATGCAGGTGTCTGGTACTCTTACAGCGGGTATTGTAAGGTGAAGCGCCAAAGCTTCAAGTGAGGTGTTTTGTGTCAGAAGATGTTTTGCGTCTGAAATCGACCGACCGGAAATATCCCGGTGACAGAAAAGGCATGGTGGCGTTTCTATGTGGTGGAATCGTACTGTGCTTGGCTTTGTCCATTGTTCCGCTCTCGTTTATCTTGCAAGGGAGTTCGGGAACGAACATGGTCGTCGGTGGTCTCTGCATCTTGTTGCTCGCGGGCTTCGCTTGTACCTTGCTGTTGCTTCTCGTGGATGTGCTGCGACGGTTGGAGGATGCCCGTCTGCGTGATTCCGTATCGGGTTCCATCAGTTACGGTGCGTTCCTTGAGAAGGCCAAGGCGATTCTGGAGAAAGAAAAAGGTGGGGTGCTGCGTATCATCGTCTATTGCGATCTTGAGCGTTTCAAGCTGATCAATGACAGCTATGGTTATCAGACCGGCGATGAACTGTTGCGTCGGATTACGACGATTCTTGATGCGAACCTTGATTCCGACGAGCTGTTCTGCCGTGCCTACGCCGACCGGTTCATCCTGTTGCTCAAAGCCGGTTCTCGCGATGAAATCGTCGGGCGCCTACAGAAAATCCATGAAGAATGTCCCAGCCTGCCGCAGGAATCCGCCGGTTGTTCCTGGCAAATCTCCATTCGCTTCGGCATATATGAAATCAAGGATTGGACGATGGATGTCAGGACAATGGCGGAACGGGCCAATATCGCCTGTCATGAATCCGACGATACCAATCTCTGTTTGGCGTTCTACGATGAAAGCAGCCTCCAGTCGATGCTTCTGGAACAGAACATCGAGACGTCGATGGAACATGCGTTGGACAAACGCCAGTTCTTGCTGTACCTGCAGCCCAAATACATGTTGGCCAGCGGAAAGCTCTGCGGCGCGGAGGCTTTGGTCCGGTGGAGCCACCCCAGTCTGGGACTGCTGCTGCCCGATCAGTTTCTTCCGACGTTCGAGCGGACTGGATTTATCCGCAAGATAGATCTGTATATGTTTGAGCGGGTGTGCGCGACCATGAGGCGGTGGCTGGACACCGGTTGGGAGGTTTTTCCCGTATCTGTGAATCTTTCCCGCAGCCACCTCGACGATCTTGGGCTTGTGCCCGTCCTGGCGTCGTTGGTCCGGTACTACGGCATTCCCTGCAATCTGCTTGAATTGGAGATTACGGAAAATTCCTTCCGGGATGATGAGGCCGGGATGCTTCGCATGTTGACTGAGTTGAAAGCCGAAGGATTTTCCGTAGCCATGGACGATTTCGGAACCGGTTTCTCTACGCTGAACATCCTCAAGGATATTCCGCTGGATACGTTGAAGCTGGACAAGGGTTTCCTTGATGAATGCGTGGAATCGGAGCGTGGTCGGAGCGTAATCACCGATGTAGTCACCATGGCGCAGCATCTGCGCATGCACGTCATTTGCGAGGGCATCGAGACGGAGTCGCAATACATGTTCCTCAAGGACATCGGCTGTGAGATGGGGCAGGGGTTCTATTTCGCGAAGCCGCTTTCGGTCTCAGATTTTGAAGCGCAGGCGGGCGGCGCGTTCCATGCCTCCGACCCCCAGTTGACCATGTTCGACGATGTTCCGTCAGAATCGGTGTATAACCCTGCGCCTTCCGTGCTGGCCGGTGCGCCCGAAATGTCGGCGTCGTCCGTCTGATGTTCTTATGCTGTAGGCTGCCGGAAGGTTCGTCATGATCTACGGTTTTCCTCCGATAGAGCGTTCTGATGCAAGAATCCTGATTCTCGGCTCAATGCCAAGTATTGCTTCGCTTTCACTGCAACAATACTACGGGCATCCTCGCAATGCGTTCTGGCCTATCATGTCCCGCATGCTCGGAGAGAGCGTCGCGACGTATGAAGATAAGCGAGAACTGCTCATCTCTCATCACATCGCCTTGTGGGATGTCGTACAAGCCTGTGAGCGCGAGGGGTCGCTTGACTGTGCGATCATGTCTCCTGTTCCGAACGACATAGCGGGCTTTCTCGCTTCTCATCCAGACCTGAAACTGGTCTGTTTCAACGGCAAGGCCGCCAGTTCGCTCTACCGGCGATATGTCGGGCTTTTCCCCGATATGATCGAATTCAAGGAACTGCCTTCGACCAGTCCCGCCAACACCATGCCGTTTGAACGTAAATTCGAGGCGTTCGCCATGGCCTGTGGAGAAATCCTTCGTTGACTGCGTTTTCTTCTAATGGCTTTGCGCCTTTGACTGGACAGAAAGCAAAACCATCGCCGGCCATGCGGGGCGACGATGGTTTCCATGGGGTGCGTAAGGATCGGTGTCCGGTTTACATCCGGTATCACCAGTCAAGATACTGGTTCATCGGGTAGGACAGATACTGTACTGGCTCCAGTTTTTCCGCAGTAATGTATCCTGCCGGTGCGTTGAGTACGGTAGGTATCCTGTTGACGATGGTCGCGCAGGTATGTTCGACCGTTGCGGGTTTCTCCACGAAGAACGCGGTATCGGGTTCGCCCTTGATCTTCCAGTCGCACATGTCGCCGTCTTCCGGGCCGTAGACCTTGCCGATGCACTGGGTTTCGATAACCGGTCCCTGGAACGTCTCGGTGGTGACTACGGCGCTCATGCCGATGCAGTCGCCCTTCTTGATCGTCCTGCCCAAGGTCGCGGAATACAGATCCCTGTCATAGAAATACGGGACGCACTTCTGTGTCTGGCTCTTGATGGTCCAGCCCATCTTGTTGCACAACGCTTCGTTGGAGTTCCAGACATACGAAGGTTCCAAAGTGGTCGGGTGGGCGATCTTTTCTTCAAATTCCTTCGGCGTCATGCCCGCGCCATGAGCCTCAGCCAACGCAAGGCCGTAATCCTCGACATTGTAGCTTACCGCGCCTTCGATTTTGTCAATGCGATGCACTCCTCCGGCGACGCAGGCGATCATGTTGATCCAATAGATGTCCTGCATGCCTGAGCCTACTATGGTACAGCCAGTCTCCTTCGCGATATGGTCCAGCCTGTTGGTGATCGCGGAGGATGTGGTCCAGGGGTAGATGGCCTCTTCGCATGTGGTGATTACATTGATTCCCCGTTTTGCGCAACGTTCGAAATGGGGTTCTACATCGTCCATGAAGCTGAACAGCGTGAGGACCGCGATATCCGGGTCGCAGGAATCGAGTACGGCGTCCGCGTCCTTCTGGATTGCGACTCCGAGCTTCATTCCCAAACCGGCGAAATCCCCGACGTCCATCCCGATGATTTCTGGATTTACGTCAATCGCACCGACAATTTCCGCCCCGCTTTCGTGAAGGTAGCGGAGAATGTATTTCGCCATTTTGCCGCAGCCGTACTGTACGACACGGATCTTTTCATTGTTTACCATTTCGACACCTCTCAGACTTGGAATGTCCGTACCAATCCGATACGGGGAGCCGCTACGCTAGTTTCTGGTTTTTTGCGATGCCCTCCAATCCTAATGTCGTCAAGGAAAGGCCGTCAGTCAATGAAAATCAGTATCTATCATATTATACTAGACAGAATTAACATTGTGTCTAGTATCGAAGGTCTGTACTTTCTGCCCTTGGATTCTTGGATGCGTTTCCTGATTGCGTGGGGAAATCCATCCCGCCGATGCGCTTGATTCCCAAAACATGAAGCGTATGATATAGTTCGAGCCGTGCCTTGGGGAAGGCTGCGTATGGCCATTACAAAAGAACTTGACTTGACGAAAGGACCTATCGGAAAACAACTCCTGCTTTTTTTCCTTCCTATTTTCTTGGGAAGTTTTTTTCAGCAGTTCTACAACAGTACGGACGCGCTGATCGTGGGACAGTTCGTCGGCAAGGAAGCTCTTGCCGCGATTGAATCCACGGGTAGTCTGACAAGGTTGCTGGTGCAGTTTTTCATCGGTGTCGCAAGCGGCGCGACCATATTGATCTCCCAGGCGTTCGGGGGCAAGGACGAGGTCCGTGTTTCGAGGACGGTGCATACGGCGATCGCCTTCGCCATCTGGGGGGGCGTAGTGGTCACTGTCCTTGGACTGTTGATGGCTCCTTCATGCCTCCGGGCGATGCATGTCCCCGCTGAGATAGAAAGCGATGCGATTCTCTATACCAGGGTGTTCTTCCTTGGTGTTTTGCCAACGTTCCTCTATACGATCGGCGCGGCGATACTTCGGGCCGTGGGGGATTCCCGCAGGCCGTTCTATTTTCTGATTTTCTGTTGCATTCTCAACGTTATCCTCGATATCGTCTTCGTGTTGGTTTTTCACTTGGGGGTCGGGGGCGCGGGTATCGCTACGCTGATGGCGCAGGCGTTGAGCGCGGTACTGGTGTTCCGGACGTTATGCCGGTCTACGGCTTGCTATCAAGTGCATGTAAAGCAAGTGCGCATTCACAGGGAGCTGCTGAACCGCATCGTGTTCCTCGGCCTTCCCATCGGCTTGCAATCGGCGATGTACGCATTCTCCAACATACTGATTCAGGCGAAGGTCAATACGTTCGGTACTGACATGGTCGCCGCCTGGGCTGTCTGTGGAAAAGTCGATTTTCTAATCTGGATATTGCTTGACGCCTTGACGATTTCCATCTCCACGTTCGTGGCTCAGAACTACGGCGCTGGCCTTGTAGTCCGTGTGACGAAAGGTGTTGGAACGGCGATTGGCGTTGGTTTCTGCCTGTTCGTGCCATTGAGCGCGGGGTTGTACATGTTCGCTCCTTGGCTTGCGCGGATTTTTGTCGCCGACCAGACCGTCATCGACATGACCGTCCTGCTCCTGCATTTTTTCGCTCCGGTCTATTGGACGTATATCGTTGGTGATGTCTATTCCGGCGCGATACGCGGTACGGGAGATTCCCTGCAACCGATGGTCCTGACGTTCATCGGAACCTGCTTGGTCCGTATCATCTGGATACTCTCGGTTCCCGCGGGAAGTCCCATCTGGTCGATCATCCTCTGCTATCCGGTCACGTGGGCTGGTACGTCGCTGCTCTATGTCGTGTACGGTTGGATCCGCGGCGGTATCGTGAAGAGGTCCGACCCGATACGGAAGACGGGCGGCGGCGCGGAATAGTGGACAAGAATGGCAGACGAAAAATGGCGTTGCAATCAGCCTCACTTGCTTTATAATGGGTCAAAGGACGCACCATGATGTACAGACTATTGCTTGCCGATGATGAAGTTGAACCAAGGCTCGCCTTGAGCCGATATTACCCCTGGAGGGATATCGGCTTTGAGGTCGTTGGTCAGGTTGAAAATGCTATTTCGCATGGTTTCTATTTTGCTGCCGTTTTTGTACAGGCGGAAGCGTAGTGGGCTGCTTCATTTTCACTTTTGGGACCAACGGGGCTATTCTTGTATTCACGTGATGGGAACCGATGCTTCCACCCCTGTCTGTCCAGCGACAAATCGACTGGCTCGCAACGATCGCTGAATTGGCAGACATAAGATAATTTAACAAAAACGTACTTATTCATCACTTTTCAGTCATGGCGCGGCGCATTTTGCGTTCAAGTGCGGGAATGAGTCCCAAAGAAATAATAAACCCTGCCATCAAAAGCCATCATTCTGTAAATAACTAGCTTGAAGCATAAATTCAATTGCTATTGGCGAATAATAATGCTAAGATAACGCTATAATAAATGCTATGTCGCCGAAAGTGGGGGACAGGCAGAATTTGTGAGACGATATATTTCGGTTCATATGGACGCCCATTGGAAAATGGGTTTTTTATTGGGCGAAAAGTATATCATTTTATATATCATTTTTCACCAGAGGTGCTTGTATGAGCCTACAGGAAGCATTGAAATTATTACGTTTTGAACTTGGGCTGACACAAGAGGACTTGGCAAGGAAACTAAACAGGGCGTTTGTCACCGTGAACCGGTGGGAGAACGGCAAGGGGTTTCCCAGTCGTAGCAATGCGAAAACAATTCTTGATATTGCAAGAATCAACCATGTCTCAGCCGATTGTCTTGCATACCTTAATGAAGTGTTGTTGCCGGATGTCAAGCGTAGTTATCCTGCGACTGCATATGGATTTCCCGATATTGATCGGGAATTTTTGTTCCAGTTGGCCGATGGTTCGGATAATTTGCTGTATGTTGTTGAGGCGGGCAGCTACCAATTGCTGTACGCCAACCGGAAAGCGGAAAAAGAAGCTGCTCGTTACTTATCTGAAATCGGGAAAATAACTGAGGAGCGAAACCTCTCAAAACAGGTTGACAAACGTTGTTTCCATTATTTTGGAAACGGGAACGTCCCCTGCGAATTTTGTCCACTTTCAAAAATCGACTCAAGCGGTTGCGCGGACTTGGTTTACACGCTCCCGAACACCATAAGGAAGTATCGTGTCCATGTGAAATCGACGGATATGAACGGGCGTCCCGTATATGTCGTCTATTCAACGGATATCACTCAGGAGGACGCCGAACGCAACGCCTTGTACCAACTGACCAACGACATTCCTGCGGGAGTGGGCATTTACCATGTATATATGGACGGGCGTATTGAACTCGCGTTCATGAATAACGTCCTGTTTGAAATGATTGGCGAAGAACGAGGTAAAGCGATATCGCGGAATGGTTCATCGAACATATGCCTTGTACATCCTGATGACAAGGGGCTGCTGATGGCTGAAATCAAGAATTCGATTGCGGAAAAGAGGGATGTCAGTATCGATATGCGGATCAAAATGAGCGAAAACGAATATCACATGGTTCATCTGGACGGAAAAATGATCAAGAAAGCCAAAGAGCGATTTACCTATTATTGCCTATTTCACGAAAAGGATTAGGACAAATTCTTAGGCAGGAGAGGGACATGATGAAAATACGGAAAAAGAGGGGCGTGTCACTAATATTGGTATCTGGCGTTTTACTGGTGCTTCTATTGATGAGCGGCTGTGGGAACGATAAAAATAAAATATATGCGCCCGTTTCTGGTTTGGACGAGAACCAACAGCTCACATTGAAAATCGCCATACCATATGAAACTAACAAAGCTCTGAATATTGTTTCCAACGCTTTCATGGCGAAATACCCGAATGTCAATATACAGCTTGAATACATCGAAAATTATGATTCGAACGCAGTACAGTTATTCAAGCAGAATTCTCTGGATATCATCCTGCAAAAGGACATAGTCTACGAAGAATATACCGTCACGGATAAAAACACGGGAAAAAAGATCCCCACAGGTACTACCACGGAGGATTTTTTCTACAATTTCGCGGCGGATGGAGAAATTGATTTCTCGCATACCGCCGTGAGCATTACCAATAATTACCGTCACACACGAACGGACGGCAACGGCGGGGAAATCCTGTATCAGTATACTTATCCGTTGGGCGGTGAAATACGAGGAATCTTTGTGAATCTCACTCTACTGGACAGCCTGGGGCTGTCAGTGCCTGCGAATTATCCTGAATTTGTCCAATGTTGTGAAACTCTTAAGCAAGCCGGGTACGTCGCCATACAAGGTAATCCCGGGACTTTGGCTTATGGACTTGGTATCGCGCAGGCCGCCAATACAGTCGTCCATGATGCCGGTGCGCTTGAAAAAATGGCAAGGGCGGAGGCAGGGGTCAGCCGTTGTTTTGAGGATACCATGGGCAAGCTGTACCAGCTTGCCGTGAATCGTTATTGCGACTACAAGGCTATTGAAGACATAGGCTTTTTTCGCGACAGTACGGAATTCGGCCAGGCCAGAGGGTTTCTCGGACTCTCATATGATTCCCGCACATTTGAAACCCGCAAGCCGGAGAACAACTTCGGCAGTGTGGCGTTTTTTCCCTACCTGAGTTCCGCTGAAACCATAATTCGCAGTTTGATTGAAGACAATGGTCTGGACACCAATTTCAAGTTCGTATGCTCGCCGTTGAATGACGAAGGGGTCAATAGCCCAATCTACATCACCCCCTATTTCGGCATCTGCGCAAACAAGAACAGTGATAACCTCATCTGGATACGTGAGTTCGTCAATTTTCTGTTCCAGGAAGACAATATCAAGACCTATGCGAAGGCCGCCTCCATCATACCCAATTCACAAGACGCGCTCCAATATGTGGCGGACAATTATGGGCTGAATGTGGATACTGACATTACGCTTTGCGGCCAAATTAAATTTTCCAACGATTATAACGGCTTTACCCCTCTCGCGAGCGGCCTTGCCAACGTGGTGAAATGCAATGCGCGGAAATATATGGTGGATTTGTGTCGCGATGCGGATGGCAGCGTCCAGTACAAAACCGATGCGACCGGCAAGGAATATCTGTGTCTTGGAAATGGAGAAACAGTTGTTTACAAGGAATTTGTAGGAGAAGAAGATTCCGCGGCGCCTGGGTTCGCATTTTGTACGCTAACGTATTATCTCAATGACCTTGATAGTGCATTCGCCCGTTACAGGTCGCTATAAGATGCACAAGGACAAAAGGAAGCAGACTGCGGTCATTCTTTGCATCGTCGCGCTGAATATAACGTTGATAGGTTGCGTCATTTATTCGGTACTTTCCGCGTTCGCCGATGCCGCGGATATATCGTTTTCTCAAAACCTCGAAAATATTCGCACGTTGACCAATGCTTCGGCCAATAAGGTAGAATTGGAGATTACTCACTTTAGGCGGGAAATCGAAGCAGTTTCCAATTATGTCAACAATTATAACGATATGGGGATGACGGAAGATGAATTGATGAATTTCTTTGCGACATACTATGGCGCACAGAAGACCAATACTTGGCAGTTGGTGGATAGTGTGGTAAATGACGACGACATTGCACATCCTGTTTTCGAGGCCGTCTGCCTGTGCGATGTGAACGAAGACTCTTTCTGCTATCAGGCGAATGCGTATCCAGCTTTGGGAAAAATATTCTGTGCGGCCAGTGAGCGTACTCTGGGTGTTGTTCAATATACTAGTGAATTCACAGAAGCTTCCCACGCACTTGCAAAATCGTTCGCGGTAACGACCGTGATACGGGTGCGAAACGGAAATGACTATCAGTACAAGACATTGATGCTGTTGATTGAAAGTGAATATGCCAACCAACTGATTGCGAACAATAACGATGTCGATTCCCTGAGCTTTTTCGACTATTCCAATGTCATTGTGGATGACGACGGGGACTATGTGATTTCCAATATATATTTCCAAGGAACCAATTTCTTCGATTACATCGGACTATACAATGATACTTTCTCAAGCGCGGATAAAATCGGCATCAGTGAGCGAATGAAGCAGAAAAACTACTCTGATGTTCTATATTACCAAAATCGCAGGGAACAGGACTGTGTGTATACTATTGTCCCGATCCATGAGAACGATTGGTACATCTTGAGCATCGTTCCGATCGTATCCTTCCATAGCGTCAATAATTTCAATCGTAGTTTTTTCAATTTTGCGTTGGCCTTCATCGCATTGTTCATGGTAGACATCGTTATGCTGCTGGTCATCAATTCGCAGTTGCGCAAGATGACGAGAAAGGCCCAAGAGGCGAATGAGTCCAAGTCCTTGTTTCTTTCCTCCATGTCGCATGATATCAGGACACCGATAAATGCGATTGTCGGAATGACCATCATCGCCGACAGGCAACTGGAGGAGAAGAATATCGACAGGGCTGTGCTACAGGACTGCATGAAGTCGATAGAGTTCTCAGGAAGCCACCTGTTGACGCTTGTGAACGACATTCTCGATATCTCCAAGATTGAAAGCGGCAAAATTGTTCTTCACTCTAGCGATTTTTCTATTGCTGATACCGTCGGGCAGACAATCAACATGTGTCAATCGAGAATCAAGGAAAAGGGTTTTGACTTTGAAGTGCATATCCAGAATGTATCGCATGAACGTGTGGTCGGCGATTCCTTGCGGGTAAACCAGATATTTATCAATATTCTCACCAACGCAGTCAAATACACTGAACCGGGCGGAAAAATCACAGTGGAATTGTCGGAGGAACTTGTTTCGGGTCGGAATCATCTCGCTCGCTACGTATATACGGTATCAGATACCGGCATTGGTATGACGCCGGAGTTCATCAGTACGATTTTCGACCGTTTTACCAGAGCCGTGGATACGCGGATCAACTCGGTGCAAGGGACCGGATTGGGCATGGCTATCGTAAAACAACTCGTTGATCTGATGGGCGGTACCATTCAGATAAAGTCCGAACTTAATGTGGGCTCGACCTTTACGGTAACGCTCGAACTACCCATTGTTCAAGAAAAGCTCACGGGTATCACATGCTCCCATCTTTCCATTTTGTTGATAGACGATGATCCGGTTTTGCTCAAGACAATGCAACTATCACTGCAAGATGCGGGAGCGGAGGCTGATATCGCCCTGGACGGGCTACAGGGAATCGAAATGGCAGTTTTACGGCACGATACCGGCGATGGCTATAAAATCATATTTGTAGACTGGAAGATCGGCCAGATGTCGGGCGACAAGGTGATTGAAGCGTTGCGGAAGAAGCTTGGTTCCGATGTTCGCATCATAGTCATGACAGCCTACAATATCATCGAGATCGAGCAGGAGGCCCGTCGTGCGGGAGCCGACTATTTCGTAACAAAGCCGCTATTCCGGTCCAAGCTCGTCTCTATTGTGGAATCTGCGTTGTCCGGCAAGGATTTACACCCTAGAACTACGAGGGCGAGCTTCCCTGGCATGAAAATATTGGTTGTCGAAGACAACGATACCAACTGGAAAGTTTTGGACAAGATATTGAAGTTCTATGCGATAAACGCTGAAAGGGCGGAGAACGGTCGTGTCGCCGTTGAAAAGGTGCGGAATTCGGAAGAGGCTTTTGATCTGATCCTCATGGATATCCAGATGCCTGTAATGAACGGATATGAAGCCACAAGAGCCATACGGGCGCTGGGGGACGGCAAGGGAGCGTCTATTCCTATTTACGCCATGACCGCTGATATCTTTGCCGATGATGTCCGAAAATGCGAGCAGGTCGGTATGAACGGGCATTTGTCAAAGCCCATTGATATCAAAAAAGTGATTGGCATCATTCAGGACATATATGACAGCTGTACGGCAGAAAAGTAGAGGTACCAATGATGGTTTGTGGCGATGATACATGCGATTTGCTTAAGAATCCGATTTCGCATCATGGGGATTGTATGACGAACAGCGCGGAGTCGGCGAGGCGGCTGCTGTATGATACTCTTCCCGGTGGAATGATGGGCGGGTACCTTGAGGACGGGTTCCCGTTTTGGTTTGTCAATCGGCGTATGCTGGATTACCTGGGATACGAGTCTGAGGAAGTGTTTGTTCGTGATTGTGGAGGATTGATTGAAAACTGCATGCACCCCGACGATCGGGCGGAAGTGTCCAGGCAAGTGAGGGCGCAGCTAGAAAGTCGCGGTGAATATCAGGTCGACTACCGTATGAAAAAAAAGACTGGCAGTTATATCTGGGTACATGATATCGGCCGAAAGACCGAAGCGGAGGACGGCAGGTTCGCAATTGTTTCCGTGTGCTATGACATTACCAAGGAAAAAGAGTTGAACATCCTGCTGGATGGGCTTGTCAATAATGCCTGCTGGGGAATGGCTCTCTACCGGGTTGAGCCTGATTTCAAAATGACGCTCATGTTCGCTTCTTCCGGCGTAGCGCCGATATTTGGACGTAACGATCAGGAATATGCGCTTCTCTGCCATGATGACGCAATGAAAACCATTTATCCAGGCGATCGGCTGACAGTTCTTGATGGTATCAAGTCCGTTGTCGCACTGGGACAGGCAGTGTCTCTTACCTATCGGATTCTCGACAAGAGCAACGGATGCCTATGGATAAACGGTACGTTTTCCAAATTGGGAGAGGATGGCGGCCGTCCAATCCTACGTGCTGTTTTCTCACCATCCACCATGCAGTACGAATTACAGTTGCAAGCTCTCGACATGGATGAGGTCGGTATATATGCGGTAGACAGGAATACCCATGAACTCTATTACGCCAATGACGCTGTGTTCCGTATGTATGGTGTTCCACAGGTCGATGTAACGGGCCTGACCTGCTATCAGATGTTTTGGGGATTGGACGCCGAATGCGCAACCTGTCCTTTCAAAGAACCTTCCGCCATACGGACCGGCTCGAAGAAGCGGCTGCGCCTGCCCAACGGAACAATCCTGGCTGTCATGAGTCAGGAAAAGAAATGGAATGGCAAAGACATCCTGGTCGTGTTTTCGCAGGATGTAACGGACAGGGAACGTCTGCATGAAGAACTCGTGGCATCGAACCAAAGACAAGAAAACATATTGAAGCATATGGCGTGTGGTTTTTGCGTCTGCCAAGTCTCTTCTGAGAATGACATGACGATTGAATATGTGAGCGATGGTTTTTGTCAGGTATTTGAAGGTGAAAAAAGAGAACTGCTGGCGCTATACGGCAAAGACCTGGTGTTTGGGGTTCATCCAAGCGACGCTGGCGCTGTCTCGGATTTCTTTCACGGCATGTTCTCCGCGGGTGGCTCAGGCGAAATCTCTTACCGTTGCCAGACGATACAGGGCAATCGGAAATGGATTCTGGTGAAATTACAAGTAATTCCGAATGAAGCTGGTGGCAAGAGCGCCTATGCTACGTTTTTTGATGTGACACAGGAGAAGCGGATTGAAGAAGATTTGTTGCGTGATGAGAAAATCAACGAAATCGCCAGTGAATTTGTTGGAATGTGGTCGTGGCTGTATGATATTGATTCCAGAGTCGCCTATCCAAGTAAAAAACTCAGGGATGATTTTCAGCTATCCAAAGTGATTGATTTTCCTGAAGGGTTTCTTGCGTTGGGTATTGTTTTGCCCGAATATGAGGATTTGTATCGGGAGAGCATTGAACAAGTTCGCAATGGCGAAGGTCAGGTGGTGTTTGAAGCGCAGGTTCGCTATGCGGACGGATCCGTCCACTGGGTCAGGTACCGCGTACAAAGGGTGACGCAGCCCAATGGCGGCCGATTCGCCGTTTCCTGTGCGATCCCAGTCGATTTTGAAAAGACGTTGCAAGCAAAAATCGATTTGGAAAAACAGTTGCAAAGTTCCAATGAAGAGACGCTTTTGGTGCATTGCGTAACCAATCTTACGAACGGTATATCAGTCGGCCACACGTACCGTTTCAAGGAAAGTCCCGAATTGATGGATTGGAGTTCCCCGCAAGAGGCATTGTCCTTGGTTGAAACTAGGATTCATGACTCGCAGGAGCGGGCGGCATTCCACGCTTTGCATGACAGGACGCATTTGCTCGATCTTTTTGCTTCCGGCAATACTGAGGAAGCGCTTGAGTACCGACGGACGTTTCTGGACGGGAGAACCATCTGGGTACGTACAGAGATGCATCTTGTATGTGAACCGACTTCTGGCGATGTAATCAATTATGAGTATTGCTACGATATACACAGGCAAAAAATGCTGGAGGAGATGCTGACTGCGGCCGTCGATTATAGCTATGAACGGTTCGGCAGCCTGATGCTTGAAAATGGTCAGATTACGATATTGCATAACAGGAAGGAACATGCGAAGGAGTTGCTGGAAGTCCTCGATTATACTGCGATAAGTACCGAATACGGCCATTCGCAGGTTGTCCCTGAGGATCGGGAGATGTTCCTGCAAAATATTTCACTTTCACAAGTACGTCGTCAATTGGCTGTTCAGGGCAGTTATGAATTTATCCATCATGTCAATGAACATGGAGAGGTGCATGTCAAACGCAACCGCTTTGTTCTCTATGACGTCAAAAGCCAGACGGTGCTGATGACCCGTTCTGATGTCACGGAAATATCAAGACAGGAGGCCGCTAAACGCAGGGAATTGACCGAGGCGTTGGAAGTTGCAAAGCAGGCGAATGCTGCTAAAAGCGAATTTCTGTCGCGCATGAGCCATGAGATACGGACGCCTATGAACGCCATTATGGGCATGATCGCAATCGCGAGGGACAACAGGACGGACAATGACCAGATTTTCGACTGCCTGGAGAAAATAGACATGTCTTCCCATTATCTGCTGGGGCTGATCAACGATGTTCTTGAAATGTCCCGCATTGAAAGCGGCAATATAGAGATTTCACATGCTAAATTTGGATTCTCCACCCTGATGGAAAGCGTCCGGACCATTGTGGAACACCTCGCCATGAAAAACGGCATCCGGTATGAATGTATCTGCGATGCAAGAACGGATGCCAGCTATGTCGGGGATATGATGCGCATCCAGCAGGTTCTGGTGAATATCCTTGGAAATGCGATGAAATTCACAAGAAGTGGCGGACGAGTACGTTTTACTGTCGCCATTGCAAAACAAAACGAACAGAAAGCGGATTTCCGTTTTACCGTCGCGGATACGGGCATCGGTATGAGCGAGCAGTTCATGAAGCGTTTGTTCACTCCTTTTTCCCAGGAAGACAGTTCCACTACATCCAAGTACGAGGGGAGCGGACTTGGACTTGCCATTTCCAGGAATCTTGCCGTTGCGATGGGGGGGACGCTGGAGGCTGAAAGCTTTGTGGGCGTGGGGTCCACCTTTACCTTTACCGTACCGCTTGACAGGGTGAATTCAACGGTCTGCGCTCCATTGGAGCCATCACCCGATATGAACCGTTGCGTAGCGGGAGATATGGCGTTCAACGGCTGTAATCTCCTTATGGCGGAGGATCATCCTCTGAACGTGGCGGTGGCAAAGAAGTTGCTGGAACGGAAAGGCGTCATGGTCACTGTCGCGGAAAACGGAAAAATCGCCGTTGATACATTCAAGAATTCTGAGAGTGGCTTCTTTGATGTGATTCTGATGGACATCCGCATGCCTGTCATGGACGGGCTTGCCGCTACCCGGGAAATCAGGAGCCTGAACAGACCAGATGCGAAAACGATACCGATTATTGCGATGACCGCCAACGCCCTGGACGAGGATCGGCGGAATACCAAGGCCGCAGGCATGAACGCTCACCTTGCGAAACCTTTTGAACCGGCGCAGTTGTACGCTGTTCTGTCCGCACAAATCATGGAGGCAAGGCGACATGAGTAAAAAGCCGCACGAGCAGGATTATACGAAACGTATCAAGCGACAACGCAACGCCCTGTTGTTTGAAGTGTTGTTGACTTTGTGTATCGCATTGGTCGCCGTCATAGTCAGTCTTTCAAATCTTTCTGTGCAGGCCAGCCAGTCCGCGGAGGAAATTAAGACGGAGTATGACAATTTAATAACTTCCTATATCCGTCAGTTTGATGTCGCCTATACCCATTTATCCGAAAAAATCGCGGAAGATCCCTCTTTTGAGGAGATGGACGCATGGCTCAAAAGCATGGAGAATGTTTGGGCGGGCGCCATGGGCGGGGCTGGTATTTATGATGGTGTTTCTCTGACATATAAAGGTGGATTTGCCCGTAGTTGGTCCTATGGCGATTATTCAGACTATGATCCTGCGACCAGACGGTGGTATCTGATTGCGGAGGCCGCCAATGGAAAGACCGCCACTACCGCGCCATATGTGACCTTCATGGATTCTCAGACGACAGACGATGGTTCATGGCTGGTCATGAGCATAGTCAGAAAATATAACGATGAAATCTATGTGGATTATGATATCAAACTGATTGAAATAGAATCGTTGTTGCAAAAACGTTATTATCCATACAAGGGCACTGAGCTTCTGTTGTTTGACAAGGATGGTTACATTCTCAGCTGTAGTGACGGCAAGAAATTCGGGCATAATCTGTTCCAGCCGGATTCCGTCGTAAGCGCAAGCTTGTATGCCGCATGGGAAAAGGAGCAGGTGTCACGATGGAACCTTATCCTTGTATATGTTGACGGCGTGCCCATGCTGCTTCATTTGGAGCCGTATGACAATGGCAACACGCTTTGCATGCTCATTCCGTTCTTTGAAGTGTTCAGGCGGAATTTTCTTGTCATTTTCTTGATGATCCTGTTCTTCATTTGCTTTGAATTCTATTTGTATCACCGCAACAAATGCAGCATCATGGAATTTCGTGGACGAGACGAACGTTTGATGGCCATTACCAATGCGGCATTTGCCCAACGCCTGTTCGTCGATATGGATACGATGGTATTCTATGGGAATCAGACGGCGGAAGAGTTGTGTCCGACCGATTCCTATGAGGCGCTCTATGACATTTTTCTTGACAGGATCAAAGATGAAAAAGAGAAACTGAGTTTTGCGGAGTTTCTTTCTCCCTCGGCTCTGCGAAAGGCGTCTGGGACCATGTATCGTCTTGAAACTCAGAAATTTGCTATGGACTGGCGTCAGGAGGACGGTACATACAAGCTGAGTATCATTGAAACCGGAAGAATGGCTTCCGTAATCGATGGTTGCGAAACCGTCGGGATTCTTTGTCGCGATGTCTCGGAGGATGCTTCCATTCTTAAAGAAGCTTTGGCCCAGGCTGAAAGCGCCGGGCGGGCTAAAGGCGACTTCATGTCCCGTATGAGCCATGAGATCCGTACTCCGCTCAACGCCATCATCGGATATCTGGACATTGCCAAAGACGAAATATCGGATAAGGACAGGATGCTTCACTGTTTGGAGCAGTCCAGCGTGGCCGCCAAGCATTTGCTGTCCATCATCAATGATGTCCTGGATATTTCTTCAATAGAAAGCGGGCATATGAAGATTGACGATTCCGCGTTCAATGTTCCGCAGCTTGTCCATTCTCTGACTACGATTTTCTATGCCCAGGCAAAGAAGAAGAACGTGCGGTTCGAGGTCCGCATCAGCGACCTGACGGATGAATGGGTCATCGGCGATAGTTTGCGCGTCAACCAGATTCTGCTGAACCTGCTTTCAAATGCGGTGAAGTTTACACCGGAAAACGGAGAAGTCCAGCTTGATATCAATCAAGTCGGCGAACGTGACGACAAAGTGTATATGCAGTTTCAGGTTCGTGATACCGGCATTGGTATGAGCAGAGAGTATTTGAATCGCATGTTTACACCGTTTGAACAGGAAAATGCGTCAACTGCCAGGGATTATGGGGGTACCGGCCTTGGCCTTTCCATCTGCAACAATCTTGTCAGGTTGATGAGTGGAACGTTGGGGGTGGAAAGCGAGCAGGGGAAAGGAACCGTATTCACTGTCAATCTCGCCTTTGGAAAAACTGAACAAAAGACTCTTGAGCATTTGTCTACGGAGAGCTTTTCCAAATTGCGAGCCCTTGTCGTGGACGATGAAGAAAGCGCCTGTGAATATATCAAGAAGCTCCTGGAACGCTGTGGGGTAAAGTGCGACACGCTTACTAGCGGAAAAAAGGCCGTCCGACGCATCCAGAACCGCATGGCGAGTGAATATCCCTACGATTTTTGTATTATTGACTGGAATATGGATGAAATGAACGGGATTGAAACGGCAAGACAGATCCGTTTCTTTTGCGGTAAGGAAATGCCGATCATTATCGCTACTTCCTATGATTATTCCTCCATTGTCGATGAGGCGCGCAAGGTCGGGGTGAACAGGATTATTTCAAAGCCGTTGTTCCAGTCAACTCTGTTCGACATGCTTGTGAACACCTATGGAAAATATGAACCAGTCAAGGCAAGGGAAGGGAAGGCGGTCGATTTTCACGGCTTGAACATATTGCTCGTGGAAGATAACGAAATGAATATGGAGATTGCGGTTGACATCCTTTCCAAAGCGGGTCTGAATGTCACGTCGGCCGTCAATGGCAAGGAAGCCCTGGAAGCTTTTACAGCCGCCGGAGAGGGAACTTACGATGCCATCTTGATGGACGTCCAGATGCCGGTGATGGATGGATGCGAGGCGACCCGGGCAATCCGTAAAAGTGGTCACCCTCAGGCAAAGAGTATTCCGATCATCGCCATGACTGCGAATGCCTTTACCAGCGATGTAACGGCCGTACTGGCGGCAGGAATGAATGACCATATCGCCAAGCCGATTAATTATGAACATTTGTTTGATACTCTGAGCCGATTTATTGGCGAAGGTGAAAAAAAAGAATGAAAACAAACTATAAAATATTGGTTGTTGATGACATCGAAATGAACCGGGCGATGCTCAGCAAGATATTCGCTGACGATTATATCGTCCTTACCGCTGAAAATGGGAAACAGGCGTTGCGGATTATAGAAGGAAACGATGTCGCTATCGTCCTCTTGGACTTGAGCATGCCGGAGATGGACGGATACGAGGTGATCCGAACAATGAAGGCGGATCAGAAGCTGGCGGCTATTCCGATTGTCGTTACGACTGGCGCAGTGGATAAATCAGAACGACGCGCGTTTAATCTTGGAGCCGATGATTTCATTACCAAGCCCTATGATCCGTATATCGTTCACAAACGGGTCGACAACTTGATTCAGAAATATGTATTGCAGATAGACAACCTGCGTCAGGCGTTGAATCAGGCGGAACAAATCAACCAAGCCAAAACGACATTTGTCTCCCGGATGAGTCACGAATTGCGAACTCCGCTGAATTCTATTATCAGCATTTCCAGCTTATTGAAGGATTGTGTGGCGAAACCGGAAAAGATGGGGGAGTATTGTGAAAAAATAGAGGATTCATCCAAATATTTACTGGGGATGATTGACAATATTCTGGATATGTCGGCGATTGAGAATCAAAGGATAATCATTACGAAAAGTCCTTTTGATTTTCGCAGGCAAGCCAATAGCATCGCTTCCATGTTTTATGCCCAGTGCAAGGAAAAGAATATCCATTTTGAAATGAATTTCGCAGGTGTTACCGAAGAGTTTTTGTTCGGTGATCCGCTACGGCTCAAGGAGATATTGGTCAATCTGATTTCCAATGCGGTTAAATTTACTCCTGAAGGCGGCAATATTGCAGTTTGCGTCAGCCAGCTCTCACGTGTGGACACAATGGTGAAGTTGCGTTTTGAAGTTATTGACGATGGCGAAGGAATCGCAAGAGATCGGCAGGAATGGATATTCAAGCCTTTTGCGCAGGAAAACAACAATACCGCCCGTACCCATGGCGGAAGCGGTCTTGGTTTGTCCATAGTCAAGAATCTCGTGGACTTGATGGGCGGTCAGATCAGGGTGCGGAGCGAGAAAGGCAAAGGAAGCACCTTCACGGTTGATTTACCGTTTACCGTCTCCAAGGAAATTCCACAGATCTCGTCCGAACGGTTGCATAAGGTACGCGCGTTGCTGATTGACGACGACTATGAAACACAGGAATACGGTCAGAAGCTGATGAACAAAATGGGTATCGCCTGTGATATCGCCGATAGTGGGGAGAAGGCTCTCGATTTGATGCGTGAGGCGTTCAAGGAGAGCCGTGGGTATGATATCTGCTTCATTGACTGGCGTATGCCGGGGATGAGCGGTATCGAGATTACAAAGACGCTTCGTTCGATATTCGATGACGACCTGATTATCGTCGTGGCGTCCGCCTATGACCTTGCGGAGATTACACAGAAGGCGAAAATGGCTGGAGCCGATGTCGTTGTGCCGAAGCCGATGTTTCAGTCTACGGTATTTGACCTGTTGATGGATATCACGGGTGGGGGCCACGGCAAGAGGATGGAGGGATCTGCCTACGATTTCACAGGGAAAAGGGTATTGGTCGCAGAAGACAATTCCCTGAATGCGGATATCGCTATAACCCTGTTGTCTGATGTTGGATTTGAAACGGAACTGGCGATCAACGGTAAGGAGGTCTGCGAGAAATTTGAAAATTCCGCGGTTCATACATACGACGCTATTTTAATGGATATCCAGATGCCTCTCCTGAACGGCCACGATGCCGCCAGGAGAATCCGTGGTTCTCAGCATCCTCAGGCCAAAAGCATCCCGATTGTCGCTGTTACGGCGAACGCGTTCATAGAGGATGTAAAAGCTTCGTTCGCGGCGGGGATGAACGACCATATCTCGAAACCTATCGATACGGAACGATTGTACCAGGTGCTTGACAAACTGGTGGGGCAGACCCACGCCAAGGAGAACGATAATGAATGACATATTGCGGGAATTGGACGGCATAGGAGCCGAGACGGGCGATGCGCTGGACCGCTTCTTGGATGATCGGGAAATGTACCTGAAATATGTACGGAATTTTCCGGATGAACCTACCATGCCCGCGCTTGTCGCGGCGGTAGCCAGGTGCGATTATTCGGCGGCGGAAAAAGCGGTGCATGCTCTGAAAGGCATTGTGAACAATCTTGGCTTCCTGCCGTTGGCGGATGCGTCTGTAGAAATGTTGCTTGCGCTGCGCGAGGGACAGGTCGACGAGGCGTTGGATGCGTTTGAGGATGTAAAAAAACAGTACCGTCGTTTCTGTGATGTCATTCATGCGTGGAATGAATGACAAGCGTGGTCGTTTACAAACGATGGATACTCAAGGTCATGTCAGGCGGCTCACTGCGGATATTGCGAAGGAGGTGTTGAGATGGACAGAAGAATAGAACTGTTGCGAGAGTGGGGGTGCGATATAGAAGGCACAATGGAAAGGATGCTCGATGATGAGGAGTTCTATCTGGAATGCCTTGCCGCTATACCGGTAGATGAAAATTTTCCGCGTCTGACGGAAGCGTTGAGAAAACATGATCTTGCTACGGCGTTTGACTGCGCCCATACGTTGAAAGGTGTGCTGAGCAATCTGGGGTTGACTCCCATGTACAACAAGACGGTGGAGATCGTGGAGCCTCTTCGCGCTGGGAAGCAAGAAGGCGTGCTTGAGAAGAACGAGGAGCTTCTCAGCATGAAGGACTATGTATCTGAAATATTGCAACTACGGTAAATGTCAGCATTTTCAAGGAAAAACAGGCAAGGTTATGGGGAAACAAAAAGGATTTGTATGTATAGGCGTACTCTTGTTGTTATTTGTCGTAGCGTCTATTTTTACATTTCATAGAAGCAAGACATTGATTGAACAGGGCTATTTTGCGGCGGAAGGCGTCAATGCCAAGAATTTTGCGGCGCTTGTATCGGCCAATATTTCTCTGACAGATAAACAAGTCGATACACTGAAGGGGTATACATACAATGAACTTCTGAACTCGACTGAAAACAAAGCCCTCCGATCCATGATGGACAATGACAGTTTTTCGCAGAAGGTGGCGTATGCGTACATCATGGTTCATCTGCGGGACAATGAAGTGAAATATTCTGTCACCGCGGATAATAGGAATCGATTCGACGCCCCCGTAGGGACGCCGCTGGATATCATGTGGCTGCTCGACGTGAATGTAACTGAAGACGAGGAGAAACAGGCTTTAGAGGCGGATGAATGGAAAAGATATTCCTATTATATAGAAAAAGACGCCTCGATCTTCGGTAGGACTCCAACCTATCTCTTCAATTCCAGCGAATGGGGCGACCATATCTGCGGGTATGCGCCGTTCTATTCAGCTGAGGGACGATATGTCGGTGTTGTCGGCATAGAACTGCAAACCAATGATTATGATGCCTATTGCGGGCAAGCCGTATTGGCCCTGGGCATCGTCATGGCGGTTTCTCTGGTCATGCTGTCGGTACTGTTCGCCTATATCTACTTTCGATATCGTCGATTGCAATTTGATAAAATTTATGTTGATTCTCTGGTACGGATATATAACCGGAGTTATTATAATAATCAGTTCATCAAGCGTATGAACATTTTGCGTTCGGATAGAAAATTCGCATTGATGATCGCTGATGTGGATTGGTTCAAAGCGGTAAACGACACCTTCGGACATGAAATCGGAGACCAGGCGTTGATTGAACTGGGCGAGATTCTGGTTGATATTTTTGGAAAACAGCATGTCGTGCGGTTCGGAGGGGAGGAGTTCGTCGCTGGACTATGGATCGACAACGAGGCGGAACTGCTGAAAACGCTGGACTCTTTGTATACGCGGGTTGATAGTCATAGATTTAGTTCGCAGGAAATTACGCTGAGCATTTCTTTGGGATGCAGCTTTTACGAAACCCAGGAATTGAATGGATGGCTGATGTCGGGAATGCTTCGCGCCGCGGACTGCAAGTTGTATGAGGCGAAGTCCCGCGGTCGCAAGTGTTATTTGGTTGAACAGTATGATGCGACAAAAGAATATAGAAAAGATCCGTCGGATCCAGGCGACAGTCCAAGGAGGTAGGCGATGCATTATGAGAAAAGTTACCGACCAAATCTGACTATGCATAATTATACACGAATAATGAATAATTATGCGGGGGTTGGGGGGGATAAGAATAAAGTAAAAAAAAAAAAAAATGTTTTGGACGATGTTTTAATAAAAAGGCGTATAATTTAAAATATT
>JAXEWB010000079.1:0-5465 GCA_034114085.1 Sphaerochaetaceae bacterium
GTTATTAGTACTCGCTTAAAGAGTTCTTGTCCAGCCCTGAAAAGGCTTTTCACCGCCGCTATCCGCTAAATTCCCGCTCAGATTGCAACCAACGGCGCATACTCATGGAGAGTTGCCCCCATGCAGAAAAGAGGCTTGCGAGATAATTGTCAGCCACGCTCGCGCAAGTACTCCGAAACCCATTCAACGAACGGCAAATCGGCGTCCGACCAATCCACCGACGACAGTTGATCGGAGGACAACCATCGGCAATCGACATGTTCCGAGATGACGAATTCCTGTTCTGGAGAGAGTGAGCACAGAAACCCTTGAAGACGAATGGAAAATGTACGGTATCGGTGCTCCACCACCATGATTGGCTGAAGAATGGTGATCCCTGTCCTCAACTCCTCTTCAATCTCCCGCGACAACGCCTGTTCAGGAGACTCCCCCTCCTCCAGTTTGCCGCCAGGGAATTCCCATCGATAGGCGAGTTCGCCCCGGCCCCCACGCTGTGCGGCGAAAACCCGCCCGTTCCGGACACAAATCGCCGCGACAACCTCCACTACGCTCTGATTCAAGCTTCCCATATTTCGTTGACCAGTCCTTCCAAGGTTTCAGCGCAGAGGGATTTCGTCCGAAGCTCACATTCCCAGACGACAATGACTCTCCAGCCAAGGGCTTCGAGTCGCGCTCGGTTGCGATCGTCGCGATCCCGATTGCGACGGATCTTCTCCTTCCAGAACGGAATGTTCGTCTTGGGCAGGACATAGAGCTTGCAGCCATGCCCATGCCAGAAACAGCCGTTCACAAAAACAACCGTCCGGTATTTCGGCAACACGACATCCGGAGTACCGGGCAGCCGCCTGTCGTTCACCCTGAAACGAAACCCACGGCGAAACAGATACCGCCTCACCAGCATTTCCGGCTTCGTGTTCCGACTCCGTATCTTGCTCATGATTTCACTGCGTTTCTCAGGAGTGACCGTATCCGCCATAGACAATACCACCCGCCTTGCGCTGTTTGCACAACCTGAGTATAGCACATTACCGCACGGAACACCGCCTTTAGGCTGCCTTTTGCTCAGATTGTCGTTTTTTTTCGCTTGTTGTGATTTGATCTGCATGTATCGACCTGGACGCAGGCATGACCAAAATACGACCCGAATCAAAGACTTCAAGGTTCGGTTCATCCGCCAGTCGCAGATACTTATATGAAAAACCGCGGCACGGGCATTTCTCCCGAACCGCGGCTCACAAAAATCACAAAGGCAGAATATACTGTCAATTAGCCTTCGCACGGGCGGGAATCTTTCCCTGCCCCCGCAGGTCATTGGCGTTCAATGCGGCGATGTTCGGTGTTCGGCCATCCTCAGAGACAGGAATAGCCAAAGCGCCGTCACGAACCATCTGGTAAATCAATTCAGCGTCAGGGTCGTTCAAATCAGCGCCGATGATGTGCCAGTTGTCATCGCATTCCGGCATGATCGTCCCCATCTTCACCACGTAGTCGGAAATCAGGTCGCGAATAGCCAGACCCGTGTTGTAGACGAGGTCGTCCGGCTTGTCGCTGATCTTACCGGCGCTGCTCAAGCCGCCGTAGCGATAGTTGTTGAGCGCCAGCACCAGTTCCTGGGAATCATGCAATGGCGCGCCCTTGTAGACGACATTGACGATACGCTGCCCCGCGGGCTTTGAAATATCAATATCGTAGTCAACTCCGGCGAACATGTCATAGTTGTATAGCCTGATTTTCGGACTGAACGAAATCGTCACGTCACCAGGCGTATATTGGTTGAAGAAATTGCCGGCCTGCTGTTCCATGATCGCCTTGAGCTGCTTGCCGGTAATCCGGACAGCCATGAGCGTATTGTCGTACTTGTAGATCTTCACGCCATCACGCTTACGGAAGTCCCCCTTCGGAAGATTCGAACGGGAATCGAACAACGCCGCCAGCGATACGTCCGCGCCGGTGGCTTCCATCTGTATCTTGTTGATGAGATCCATCATCGCGGTGTCCTGTAGGACGGCTGTCGGGATTCCCGGCAGATCCTTCCAGTTGAGGCTGGGCAAGAAATCCGCGCCGACCTGTCCGACAACCGTGTTCGCCACTTCACGTGACTTGTCGTGGACATACTGCATCAGCTTTGATAGTTCAGGATCCGGCTCCACTTTGGCTTTCGCGACGGGCAGTATCTCGCCGGACTTGTCTACGACCTTCCACTTTCCACCGCTGACCAACCGTTCCAACGTCACCGTCAATTTTGCGACGCCAGTGCCTTTTGAACCGGGCTCCAGCAAGATGCAGCCATTCTCCAACGTCTCGCTCAACGTGGAATGGGCATGTCCGATCAAGAACGCGTCGACCCGGTCTCCATACTTTTCAGCTACGGCTTTCATGCCGTCCGTACCATACTCACCATCTTCTCCATAATGAACCAGTCCGATGATGATATCGGCCTTCCCTTCCAGCTCCTCAAGAATTTTTCCCGTCTCTTCCATCGGAGACGTAAAGGTCATGTAGTCGAAGTGCTCAGGGTTTGAAGCTTCCCAACGATTGACATGGGGGGCTTCAATGCCGAAGATCGCGACACGGACGCCTTTTACGTTCTTGATGATATACGGCTGCACGAACCGGGTTCCATCCTGTTTATAGATGTTGCCGCCCAGGACGGTCGCCTTGCTCGCGCCAATCGCCTTCTGCAGGGCCTCGAACTCGAAATTGAATTCATGGTTCCCCAACTCCCAGGCATCATATTCCATGAAGTTCATCGCCTTGATCATCGGGTGGATATCGTCGAACCTGAATTCCTGTATCATGTTGTCCTGTAGCGTATCGCCGCAATCGACCAAAATCAGGTCCTTGTCCTTCGCTCGTTCCTGTTTGATGACGGAGAACGCCTTTGCCATCCCTCCGTCATATGAGGAGTCCGTCGCATAATCCCAAGGCGCGATAGTCCCGTGAAAGTCACTTGTCTCAAGGATTGTTATCTGCACCTGTTCCCGCTGTCCCGTTCCAAAAATCGGAAGGCAGAACAATGCGATCAGAACGGCCGCCAACAGCACGCTCCCCATATTTCTTTTTCTCATACCCCATACCTCCTGGAGGAATACACAGTCTCCGGTCAGCGACTTCCGGTATCCCCGCGCCGACGCGTCGCCACTCCATCATGCACAACGAATGACATGATGCTCCACTACACACTGTAGGCTCAATCGGACTCTTTGCCCTACCTGTACGAAGCGGTGTAAGAATCTCCCCGATTTTTCTTTTCACCCACACCCCCACGCATTCAGGTCATTTCAGTATAGTACGAGTTGCGGACAAGTCAATCGAGAAATCATTTGGAAAGACCTGTATGTCCGGCAAATCCAATGGTATATTCATCATTCCTCCGATAGAAACGGATAATATGGCCGAATAGACCGAAGGACTGGATTTTTCCAACCTCTTTTATTATTTTTCGCACGATGATACAGTATACAGGACAGGAACATAGTATGAAAAAAACAATGAGTATATATCAGGACAAAAACAAGAATATCGTCGATGCGCAGTTGTATGCGGAACTACAGCAAAAAGCCTTCTGGAGGCAGGAGGAAAAAGTCGCATTGTTCAATGCGTTGGGACCGTTGCATCCGGGGACGATTGAAGCGACGTTGCGTCTGGCGGAAGCGCGCATGCTGTTAGGAGATGTCGGCGGCGCTTTGGAATATACGAAAGAAGCGTATCAAGCCAGATGCAAGGTATTCGGAGAATATCATAAAGATACAGTCGATGCATACCTGACCCTTGCCGATGCATACCTCAACGCAGAACAACCTTTGGAAGCGAAGAACATCGCACAGGATGTGCTGCGTGACGATTATCCTTATGATCCCGATGATCTGGTAGTGGAATTGGACGCAAAGGAAATCCTCGCCGACGCACATCAGATGCTGAGGGAATTCGGAGCGGAGACAAAGGTCCGCAGGGAGCTTGTCGCCGACATGGAGGAAATATATGGTCCAAATCATCCGGAAACGCTCGGTTCCATTGAAACGTTAGCGGAATCCCTTGATGAAAACGGTTGTCCAGCCCAAGCGATTCCGTTGTACGAGCGACTGCTTTCCTACATGCGGGAAGAAAAGAATATGGAGGGTGTCGTCATGATCCTGTGCAACCTCGCCACCTGCTGCCAGCATGTCGGGCAACAGGGAAAGGCACTCGCTTTTGCGGAAGAGGCCGTCAGAATATCAAAGCAGACTTTTGGTGATGATGATGACCTGACGCAGACGGCGATAGGCTACCTTGGGGAGATCACAGAAGATAACAGGTTCTTTTCGACAAAACGATAACACCTGATGTTTTATCCGATAAAAAACGCTTCCTCATCCACGATGGCGGAAGCGTTTTCACGCCAAGCTCACCCATAACTCAGCAACCGACTTGTTTCAGAAGTTCCTGCACGAACACCCATAGTCCTGACAGTCCGACGAAAGCATAGACCAGCCTTTTCAGCGATGCCATGGAAATCTTCTTGAACGACAGCAATCCGAACCAAGTTCCCAGCCCTATTCCCAGCCAACCGAAAAGGACAAGAGGAATGTGTTCCGTTCCAACTGAACCGTTGAACGCTCGAATCAGGATGGTCGATATATTGGACAGAAGAAAATATGCCTGGATAGTCGCTAGGTATTCGCTTTTGTCCTCGATGCAAGCCATCAGGTACAACGCCACGGGCGGTCCGCCAATCCCGAACAGTCCATTCCCAAGTCCGGCCACCGCACCCATTGTAAGACCGCTTGCAACGGAGCCTTTCAGCTTAATCCGATTGGAGAACCAAACGAAAAACACCGCCAGAATCATTAGCGCAAGCCCCAACGCCATCTTCAGCAAGCCCTGCTGAATCGATATGGACGTATATGTAACGATAGCCCCGACTACCAGGGACACGAGCAATAACGGCAGCAGAATCCGCCAACGGATATGTTTCCAATACCGTATCGAAAGATAGGCGGTGCTGACAATCGCGATTACCTGACACAGTGTTACCGCGGTGGAGAACGGAAAGAGCATCGGCAGGAATATCATCGCCAATATGGGAAAGCCGAAGCCCATGTTGGTTTGCAGAAACGCTCCGACAAGAGCGATCAGGAACACGTAGAAAACGGTTAGCGTCATGAAATACACCCCTTCGCCTCAGCATACCATGAGGTGCTTGACGAGGCAAAGGAAATGAATCACAAATCTCTAGGCTTGCTGAGTATTCGCTCCAGGATCGCCCGTGGCGGAAAAAAAAAGGAAGGCCCCCTGCGAAGGGGGCCGGGGACGCGCCGCGAGGGCGCGAAGGAAAAGGGAAAAAGAAAAGGCCCGGCGGCGGCCTACTCTCCCGCGGCGAACCGCAGTACCATCGGCGCGGGAGCGCTTGACTTCCGTGTTCGGGATGGGAACGGGTATGTCCACTCCGCCATAGCCACCGGGCCGGCCTTCCACGCAGGAGCCGG
>JAXEWB010000080.1:0-55787 GCA_034114085.1 Sphaerochaetaceae bacterium
GGGGCGATACATTCTTCGCCAGCTGACGACAGGATGATGTTTTGTACCGATACGGTCACACGGGCACATTTGAGTCTGGACGCCGACCACTGTGCCCCAAAATTCACCTTGAATGATCCTTCTAAAAAAACTTGACTAAAAACCTACACAAATGTACTTTTAATTTATAAGAAAAAAATACAAATTAATCGTACTTTCAATAACTTTCTTACTGGTGGAAGGATTAATTCGCTGACAGATTATTTCGTTATTATAGCATATGGGACTATAATTCGATCATACTAACGAGGAGTAGCACATATGGCTCGAACCTATAATTTACAAGACATCTTTGCTCGGAACTTGAAAGAGAGGCGTAGGAAACTAGGGCTCACTCAGGCTCAGCTCGCTGAAAAAATCGGCGTATCGACTTCTTTCGTTACAGAAATCGAAACTTCACGAAAGGCGCCGTCTTTCTCAACGATAGAACGAATTTCGAATGCGATGGGGGCTCCTAGCTGGACTTTTTTCTGTGAGAATGGGGATAAGCTTCCGGGGGATTGCAATGCCACCGATCAGTTGGCGTATAAGTTCAAGCAACAGATTGGGGACCTCATCGACAAGTTCTTCCATGAAATCGGCTGACGTACAAGTCGCGGCCTCCCCGTTTTGACGGGGAGGTTTTTCTTGTCCCGTAAAATACAATATCTTTTCCCGCTCGATCCGCAAGATGGTTGATTGTTTTGTTTTATCAGCCTTTTGCCGTTTAGTCTCGAACGCGACAATCCGGGCATGCGTATCGGTATGGTCATATGGTCAGGGCTTTCAAAATACGCAAAAACGTTACCATAACGCTAGCATGCCTCCTAAAAACTTCTTAAACGAAAAAAGTTTTTGACAACTGCGATATGTCGGCATACGATATTAGAAATGTATCCTATGTGTGGAATCGCACGATTTCAAAACATAGGGCGCTGGAAAACTTTCGAAATGAATATGTCGCATCGGTTTTCGGTGACGAAGTTCTGACGAAGTGCCGGCAAGCATTATTGCGATGGAGCCACGGAGACACGGCGTCATTGATGTCAGTTCAACGGCTTCAGGCAAGGAGGAAAGATATGAGCGTAACCAGTACCGACTTGAGGAATCTAGCCATCGTGGGCCACAACGGTACCGGGAAAACCTCATTGTTGGAACAGATGCTGTTCTACAGTGGAGTTATTTCCCGGGCCGAGTCTATCGACAGTGGAAAGACAACCAGTGATTACACAGAAGAAGAAATCGCCCGTAAGATTTCCATCCATTCTTCCTTGGCCTCCATGACTTGGGACGGCAAGATACTCAATGTGATAGATACTCCGGGAACCGCGGACTTCATAGGCGAAGCCATCTGCGGATTCCGTTCCTGCGAAGCGGCCCTGATGCTGGTCGACGCTCGCGATGGCGCACAGATTGAAACAATCAAACTCTGGCGCCGCCTGAACAATAGAAACAAACCACGCGCGGTATTCATCAACAAGATGGATCGTGAACGTGCTGACTATAAAACGGTTCTCACTGACCTGAAGGAAGAGTTCGACTCATCGTTCGTTCCCGTCACCATTCCCATGGGCGATGGGGAAAACTTCAAGGGAGTCATCAACCTGATTGAGAACCAAGCCTATTTGATCGGTGCGGACGGAAAGGAGACCGCGGCGCCTATCCCCGCCGAATACGACGACTATGTCGAGGAATACCGTCTGCTACTCATCGAATCCGCGGCGGAGGGCGCCGACGACCTGATTGAAAAATATTTCGAGGAAGGTACGCTGGACGCGGATGAAATCCGCAGGGGACTTCGAGAAGGCCTGAACGACAACCGCGTCGTGCCGGTATTCTGCGGCAGTTCCGCGAAAGGAGCCGGACTGACGTCCCTGCTCAACTTCATCAAGAACAACTTCCCCACACCTGAAGGCAAGAAGGAGATGATACTTGATGCGGAGGGGCAGCAGCGGGATCTGTTGATTTCCCAGGACGCTCCGACCTGCGCTTATGTATTCAAGACGACTATCGACCAGTTCTCTGGAAAACTGAGTTTCATCAAGGTCGCCGGAGGGATGGTTTCCGCGGATACCGAACTCTATAATCCTGGCATCTCAAAGAAAGAGAAGGTGGGCAAGACCTACCGCGCCGTCGGAAAAAAACTTGTGGAGGTATCTACGCTGATAGCTGGTGATATCGGCATCATCGCGAAAAGCAACATTACCTCCACGAACGCAACTTTGTTGGCCTCCCCCGACATGAAGTTCGTCTTCAAGCCGCTCAACCTGCCTCAGCCAATCTATGCCCTTGCGATCAGCGCAAGCGACAAGAAGAGCGAAGACAAGATGAACGAGGCCCTTCACAAGATCACGGAGGAGGACCTGACCTTCCGTGTCGCCTACAATGAGGAAACCAAGGAAAACACCGTCTCCGGCATGGGTGAGCTGCACATCAACATGATTCTCGACCGAATCAAGGAAAAGCAGAAAATACAGATCAACACAAAGTTGCCGCGCATCGCGTACCGGGAGACCATCACGAAGAAATCGGGAATCGCCGAATACACCCACAAGAAACAGTCCGGCGGACATGGCCAGTACGCTCGCGTATTACTTGAGATCGGGCCGATTGAACGGGGGCAGTACTACACCTTCACAAATGCCATCAAGGGCGGCTCCGTATCGAAGGGCTACATCCCCGGTATTGAAAAAGGTCTGCATGAAGCGATGGAGGAAGGTTTCCTAGCCGGGTATCCGTTGGTTGACATTGGCGTGACGCTGATCGATGGAAAGGAACATCCTGTCGATTCTTCGGAAATGGCGTTCAAGCTTGCCGCTAAGGGTGCTATGAGGGCGGCGCTCGACAAGTCCGGCGCCGTTCTCCTTGAACCCTATGTAAAACTGTTCGTCTATGTCGAGAACGACTATCTGGGCGATATCCTGTCGGACCTCTCCGGCAAACGCGGCAGAGTGCTTGGGCAAGATGATATGGGACACATTCAAAAGGTCAAGGCCGAAGTCCCGCAAGCGGAGCTGCTGAACTACGCCATCGAACTGAAATCGATGACAAGCGGAACAGGTTCCTATGAACTGGAATTCGACCATTACGAGACGCTCAACGGCAAGTTGGCGGACGATGTCATCAAGGCCGCGAAGGCGGCTCAGGAAGCTGAACAGTAAAACAGTCCAGGCTGCAACGAGCCAAAACAGGCCGCCGGGAAATCCGACAGGATGGAACGGCGGCCTGTTTACTACCGTCGCGCCATTCCATCGCCGACAGTCCCATGCGAACACCAAAGGGCAGCCGGCTGTCGGCTCAACTACAGTCGGCCAACCATTCCCCCATCCCCGCCATCATTCTCCCGGAGCTAACCGATGCGGCCGGCGATATGGGGGTTCTCGACCTTTTCCACCCACACTTCGTTGATTTCATAGTCCTTCGCAAGGCCCTTCTGCTCGAACTTGGTGGTGGGACGCCATGGACGCGGCGTAGCGAAACCGCTATAAGGGTTCTTCAGTCCGGGGACTTGAGCGAAAACCTCAAGCATCTGGCCGGCGTATTCCTTCCAGTCGGTCACGCAATAGACATAGCCTCCGGCGGCGAGCTTCTCGCACATCAGTTCGGCGAGTGGCACTTGTACAAGACGACGTTTCTGATGCCGCTTCTTGGGCCATGGGTCGGGGAAAAAGATGTGGAAGCCCGCGACTGAACCATCGGCGACCATATCCTTCAGAACCTGCACCGCGTCAAAACGCATCACCCGGACATTCGGAAGCGGACGGGTACCGCATTCATGCAACAACTTCGCGAAACCGGAGAGAAATACCTCAATGCCCAGATAATTGTATCCGGGACGCTCCTGAGCGATGCGGACGGTGCTGTCCCCCATGCCGAAGCCGATTTCAATGATAACGGGATTGTCGTTACCGAAAACCTCCCGCCAGACAAGCCTTTCGTTCCGGTAGGGAATTCCATATGCAGGGTAGTGGTTCTTCAGGGCGTCGATCTGGAACGCATGAAGATGACTGCCCCTCAGGACATAGCTCTTGATCTCACGGCGCTCGTCGGAAGGGCGCACTTCCACCCTTCCCAGTTCGGGGATATCATTGAATACGTTGGTCTGCCGTTCTCTCATCGCATGAACTCCTATATACATGATGACCGCCGTCGACGACCTGCCGGAATACTCCATGGAACGATGGACGCAAAAGGCCGGGCAATGACGACCAATAGGCGTCCCGCGCTACAAGAACGTCAGGGGACGCTTCCCTAGCACGCCTATACCAGACGTTGCAGCTTCTCCAATATGAACAGAGCCTTGTCCTTCAGGGAAACGGCGTCGGTACGCATCTCCATGAAATTCATCCGCTTGGCGTCGATCCTGACCTTGCCGCCGGACAGACGGATCAATTCGATCACCCGATCGATCGACAAGCTGGCGAGACGGGAGAACTCAATCGTGACAACTCCGTTACGCTCCGCCAGATGATAGATGGAGAGCTTGCGGCAGATGATCTTGAGTTCAGCTATGTACAGGAGGTTCGCCACTTCCTCGGGCATCTGCCCGAACCTATCCTCAAGTTCTGCGGTCAGCGCCTGTAGCTGTTCCTCATCCTGAATTGATGAAATCTTCTTATAGACCTCGAACTTGACGGAGGGAGCCTTGATATAGCCGTCCGGTATGAAACCACTGTAGTCCAGTTCCAAGAAGACTTCCTTCTGGCTTTCGGCATCCCCGCTTTGCTGGAGGTCCGCGATAGCTTCGTCCAATATGCGCAGGTACATGTCGAGGCCGACGGACGACATCTGGCCGCTCTGCTCCCGCCCCAGCAGATTGCCGGTGCCTCGGATCTCCATGTCCTTCATGGCGACCTTGAATCCCGCGCCCAATTCGGTATGTTCGCTAATCACCTTCAGACGCTTGACGGCAAGCTCGCTCAGCGCCGTGGCTTCAGGATAGAAGAGGTAGGCATACGCATCCTTGTCGCTTCGCCCCACCCGTCCGCGCAGCTGATACAGTTGGCTTACACCATACATGTCGGCCCGGTCGATGATGATGGTATTCACGTTGGGGATATCGATGCCGTTCTCAATGATCGTCGTCGCGACAAGGACCTGGATTCCTTCATGGACGAACCGACGCATCGTATCCTCCAGATCGGCGCTGTCCATCTGGCCGTGGGCGCTTTCAATGATCAGTTCGGGCATCCTGCGCTGGAGCCCGATGACAACCTCATCCAATGTCTCAATCCTGTTGTGCAGATAGAATACCTGCCCTCCTCTGGCGACCTCAAACCTGATGGCGCGCTCAACCATGTCCTCATCAAAATGCTGTATGACCGTCTTGATCGGCCTTCGGGCGATGGGTGGTGTAGTGAGCAACGACATGTCGCGGATCTTGAGCAACGACATGTAGAGGGTGCGGGGTATGGGCGTCGCGGAAAGGGACAGTGAATCGACGGAGGTCCGCAGCTCCTTGATCTTCTCCTTGTCCTTGACCCCGAACCGCTGTTCCTCATCGACGATCAGCAGCCCCAGATCATTGTAGACCACATCCTTCTGCAATATCCGGTGCGTACCGAACAGGATGTCGACACCTCCGGACGCAAGCAGCTTCAAGGTCTTCGACTGGTCCTTCCTGGGTACGATGCGGGACAGCTGCGCGGCCTTGACGGGAAAATCACCGAGCCGTTTGAGAAAGTTGGAATAATGCTGTTCGGCGAGAATCGTCGTTGGAGCGAGGAACGCCACCTGCTTGCCGCTCATCACCGCCTTGAATGCGGCGCGGAACGCGATTTCCGTCTTTCCATAGCCGACATCGCCGCAGACGAGCCGGTCCATGACAATCGGGCTTTCCATGTCCTGTTTGATATCATCGATGCATGTCAGCTGGTCTTCGGTTTCATCGAATGGAAAGGAGGCTTCGAACTGCAATTGCCAGTCGGTGTCCTTGGCGAAGGGATACCCCATGGTGTTCTTGCGCCGGGCATAGAGCTTGATCAGCCGTCCGGCCAGCTCCTCGGCGGATTTACGGGCCTTCGCCTTCTTGTTCTCCCATCCTTGGCCGCCGAGCTTATCGAGCTTCGGGATACCGCCCTCGCTGCCGATGTAGCGCTGAATCAGGTTGGCCTGCTCGATCGGGACGTATAGATGCTCGTCGCCAGCGTAGAGTATCTTGATATAGTCGCGTTCCTTGTCCCCCATCTTGACCCGGTCGATCTTGACGAACCGACCCACACCGTAGTTCACATGGACCACGTAGTCACCTTCCTTCAGGTCGACGAAGGAATCGAGGGGGCTGGACTGGATATGGTGCAGTGTCTTGACGACCTGTTTCCTCCGCCCGAAAATCTCATGGTCGCAGATGGCGATTACCTTGAGGCAGGAGATCGCGAAGCCTCCGGAAATTTCCCGTTCAATGTATTCAATGCCGGGAAACTGTTGGAGCATCTGAGCCAGCCGCTTGCGCTGGAGTTCCGTGCCGGTGAAAATGGAGACCTTCCAGCCATTTGAGGCCAGCTGCCCCAGTTCCTCGCGGAGCATGGTGAAATTACCGAAATAGGAACGTGGGCCTTCGATGTCGAACCGGAAGCTGTCGCGCCGTTGTCGCGCGATGTCGATGATGGTGACGCATTGTTTCCACCGTTCCTTGAAGGCGGGATAGTCAAAAAGTATCTCTTGTGGCTTGAGTGCGTTCCTGTCAGCCTGGAAAGCGGTCCTGTAGAGAGCCTTCGCCTCCACTTCCAGCGAATGGAAGGAAGTCTCCAGACGTTCATCGCCAATGAAAAAGAAATAGTCGTCCTTGTTGATGTACGGCTCAATCGATCCAAGGGTCACGTCGTTCTGTTCTCCAAGAATGCTCATCTTGATGCGTCCCAGGCTCTTGACGGTTTCCTGGCTGATTGGGTCGTACAGGCATATCCGGTCGATCCGGTCCCAGTCGGCGTAGATGCGGACGGGGAACTCCTGTTCATGCGGAAAGATATCAATCACCTCGCCCCTGACGGAAAATTCACCGGGAGTTCCTGTACTCGGGGAGCGGAAGTATCCCCCCTCGGACAACCGCTCGGCGATTAGCGAGGGGTCAAACCGGGCGTTGACCACCAGCTCCAGCGATGAATCTGCAATTGCCCTTGGGGAGACGACGGGAGACACGAATGCACGCAGATGCGTGACGATGACACCCTGCCTGGCTTCATATACCGTCGCAAGTTTATGCATCTGCTCATATTCGCGCTGGCTTCCTTCCCAGGGGCTGTACAAGGTCTTGCCGCTGGATGGTATGTAGTAGAACGGGGTATCCTCCGGAAGTCCCTGAATCCGGGCGTTCCTGCTGGCCTTCTCCGCCTTGGAGACTTTTGAGCCCCCACCGGCGGCAAGCCCGCCGTCCTTCATTACCTGAAGGGCGGAATCCTCCGTGGAGCAGACGGCCCACACCCGGCCCGCGGCTTTTCTGGCGAACAGGCGCAACGCTTCCGCCAAGGGATAGCCGTCCAGCCCTTCTACGGACAATGGGACATGGCAATCCCGGCAATAGCTCTTGTAAGCTTCGCTGTTTTTGATATACGATTGGACCGACGTGGCGATTTGTGTCTGCATAAGCGCCATAACCCTATCACATCAACAAGAAGGTTTGCAAGCAATGGGCATCTCTTTGGACACTGCAAGGCTGAATATTCTGGCGGATGAGGTTCGTGCGTGCGGTGCGTTCGCCCGAGAAGTACAACAGGACATCCACCGCAACTACAAATCGGACGGAACGGTCATTACTGAAACCGACTTGGAGGTATCCAGGCGCATCCTCGACCTAGCGGGCAGGATGTTCCCCGACGCGAACATCATCAGCGAGGAAACCTTGACTCCATGGAGGGATGACGCTCCCTGCACCTTCGTCCTTGATCCGATCGACGGAACGGACGTCTATAGCCAGGGTCTTCCCTCCTGGGCGGTCGCGCTTGGCATACTCGATGCCGACAGGACCCCTGTCGGAGCATTCATCGATGCTCCACGGTGGGGCGTCGGCTGCGATGAACTGTTCGTGCGGCTGGATCCTGGCGCGGAACATACCTTGGTCAACGGTCGGCCGCTGGTCTTGCGGGGCGACAAGGACAAGCCGTCGCAGATAACGGTCAGCGCAAGCGGCCGGAGCCACATCGAGTTTTCCCACTTCCATGGCAAGGCACGGACCTTCGGCAGCAGCATCCTCCATCTGCTGTCGCCGGTGATATACCCCCATTTCGAAGCGTGCGTCAATCAGCCCTGCTATGTGTGGGATGTCGCGTCCGCCCATGCGGTGCTACTCCACGAAGGCATGCTGATGGAATATGTCGATGGCTCGCCGTTCGTCTATGACGATGACTTTATCCTCAATCGCAATCCGTACAGGATGCCTGTCTATGCGGGAACAAGGGCGTGCATAGACTATTTGCGAGAACACCTGCCGGTACAAGAACAATAGGTTCGTTCGGTGATTGCCCGGTGTTCGCTCTGGGCTTGATTGGCGTTCACTCAGCGAAAACCGGCGTCACCAAGGCAATTCAACCGGCAACCGGCCGCAGGAAGCTGTCGTAGGAAAGGCGGATGGTCGCCGGACATGGTTGACGCCTGAACGGAAATTCCGGCGGCGCGACGGCTATTCCTGTCCGGAGACAGGACTTGATGGAAGCTGTTCGGGAATCGCCCCCGCGTCGTGCCACTTGCGGGCGAGATACATGAACGGGGTGTCGCATACCGCCACGACCCATTTCAGCAGATAGGTTGTAGCCATGATCTGCCAAAGGACGCTCCAGGGGTATACTCCGTAAAATGCAATCAGCGTAAACAAAAGCGTATCAATCAGCTGGCTGACGAAGGTACTGGCGTTGTTTCGGATCCACAAGGTCTTGCGACCGGGCTTTTTCTTTTTCCAAAAATCATACGCCCAGATATCATGGAGATTCGACGCAAGGTACGCCAGCAGACTCCCGCAGGCGATCCTGGGCATCAGGCCGAAAATCGTAGACATGCTCTCCTGCACGAAGTCGGAGGGGGCGGGATCGAACATCAGTGCAATCTGCATGAAAATCGTCATGACCACCAATGCGAAGAACCCGATTCCTACAGCCTTGCGGGCGTCTTTCGCCCCGAAAAATTCACTGAGCAAGTCAGTGGCGAGAAAACCGGTGGCGTATACGATATTGCCGAGCGTGGCTTCGAGTCCGAACAGGACTACGGTCTTTGTGACCTGGATATTCGCGACGATGACGGAAATGGGAACCCAGATGTAGAGGCCGGTTCGTCCCCATAGACGGAAAGCGAGCATGATGGCGCAAAAGTTCAGCGCCAGCAGCAAAAGCCAGAAAAGTTCATTCATGTAGCGTTACCTCATAGAATAGAGTAGCCAGGGGCAATGCCCCCCTACGCCCATACGCAGGGTATGATGGTACATTCATCCATGTCCAGCGCAAAGGTTCTAGCGACGTCGCTGAGAAACGAGGTCCGCACTACGGCTATCACCACATTCCGCTTTTGCTGAACGGCTACGGAAAACGAAGGAGCCAAGCCACCGCCTGACAGTTCAATCCGCCCGATTTCATCAAAGACAACGTGGGTTGAATGTGCGAACTGCGCCAGTATAGCTGAGTTCGCCCAGGAAAAGACAGTGGTATCGACAAAAAATCTTCCAAATCGTTCGCCGCCGGGAATCTCCCGCTCGGACATCAGCAACCGCTTCTCCCCGGTCTGAAGATTTTGCAGGACGTATTCGTTCTTCGATGCGCCGGGGGGGACGGGCAATGTCGCGACACCGCCGAGCCGCACACCGGGCGTCACCCTGTATCTGACGATTTCTTGCCACAGCCGCGTTGTCTTGCCGGAATCACGTTCTCCGGAAATCAGTATGATCCGGGACAGCGAATCCTTGCCCTCAAAAGAATCTGCCGAATGTACAGGAACGCAAGAAAGGCTCATCAGTCAGTACCGAGGAAACTCTGCAATACAGAAAACGCCTTCATGGAGTCTTCTCTACGGATGACGAATGTAAGCTCGTTCATTGTGGACACGACCTCGATCATGTTTATCTCCTCCCAGGCGAGCTTGCGGACGGCCTCATAGACGATTCCGGGCGTCTGAAGGAAATCCCCGGAGAAGATCAGCGTGAGCGCCACGAGGTCCTCCATCCGATTGAGGATATCCTCCCCCTTCACCAAATCTTCGACCAGGCGTCGATATTTCTCGCTAACAGCCATACTCACTTCGTGATTACCCATCGTCACATTGAGAAAATCACCCTTCTCGGTTGAGACATTCTGGTACAATGTCCCCAGCTTGGTCACGAAGGAGTCCCGACGCACCAGATTCACGTCGAAGATATTCGTCTTCATGACAATCTCGTATTCGACGTTGTAACGTTTCTGGGAATTCTCACGTTGCCGGAGATCCTCCGCATATCGTCTGATCGCCATGATGATCGCTGAAATCTTCACCGGCCGACCGTAGGCTTCCTCGACCTGCGAGTGAATCGATTCCGCATAGCTGCTGCAACTGAGGATGCCCTGAATCAACATCTCGTGGAGAAATGGTGTCTTGTCGATGATTCGTTTTACACAGCTACTTACAGAATCGGTCATGTGCGACTTCCTTCCCAGAATCCCCATCCCGCCGCCATGCAGAAACGGTCGTAGACAATAAAGATCACTGGTGTTCATTTTCAACTATGTTGTTATTATACTAACAGACTATTATTATTTCAACAGTTTTGTCGCATATCCACATTGCTGGCTACAGATTGTTTTTCATGCGAATCAACGACGGACGATATGCCGACGGTCCGCTGACCGGATGACATATCCAAGATGTCAAGCGCGGACATAAACCATGCCTCCGACATGCGGACGGACATGGCGAGCTTCATCATCCCCCATTGTTCCGAATGGAGCTACCAATGCGGGCTATGTCTGCAATCGTGATGTCAATGTCCGATGTTCACATATAATAGTGCTAATCAATGAAATAATTTCATATAAATCTGAGAAAACAACGCTAGATTTTCTTGTGTTATCGGTATATGCATGGTATATTTCCAATATCCTAGGCGAAAGGAGCTCAGCATGCGCTGTCCCCATTGCGGTTACATGGACGACAAAGTATTGGAATCCCGTCAGAATAGCAGCGGATCCACGATCAGACGTAGACGGGAATGCCTGCAATGCGGGTATCGATTTACCAGTTATGAAAGAATCGAGGAAAAGCCACTCATGGTGATCAAACGGGACGGGCGCAGGCAGCCGTTCGACATCTCGAAGGTGGAGCGCGGTATCAGGACGTCCACTGAAAAACTCCAGATCAGCCAGGAGACAATCGAGCAGATACTCCAAAATATTGAAGATGAAGTCGTGCTTCAGGCCGGCAGCAAGCGGGAGATTCCGTCATCCGTCATCGGCGAAGAGGCGTTGCGGCAGTTATTCAAAGTCAACAAGGTGGCTTATGTACGCTTCGCCGCGGTCTACAGGGCGTTCGGCGACGTGGACCAGTTCATCCAGGAAATCGAACACCTCAGCAAAGGGATGGAGTGACCAGCCCGGCTCGGACAGTCCCAACAGTCGGCAGAACAACAAGGATCCATATCTCAAGCTTATCAGAAAGGGAACGCCCTTCAAGAAAGATACTTTTGGACCAATCTCCCCCGCCCCGGCCGCCAGGACGTTCCGTACTCCCCGCCGTACTCCGCCACACAACACCTCGGCAGAGCCTTATCGGGCATCAAACCATTTTCCGGTAAGGGAATATTCGATTGAGTCGTTCAAATGCTCAGGCTTTAGTATCTCGTTGGAACAATCAAGGCAGAAGTTATCGGTCATGCCGGCCACATAGTCGAACACAATCCGGGCCAACGACCCGTCATGCTTGAGATACGGCTCCCTCATCTCGACCAGGTGATGGAAGAACCCGACCGCCAGCATGTTCTTTTCCTCCAGGTACGGGGTTTCGTCAAAACCATACTGGTCGAACAGTCCTTGCAGATAGTCGATAATCAGCCTCAGCAAACGGGAGAAATACTTCTCATAGCCGCTGAGCATCGGACTACGGTAGATATGCTGGTAGTTGAACCGCTTCATCGCCTCGACGGCTTCAAACACATCACTTGAGAAGCTGATCCCCACTTCCTGTCCGCTATGGTCTATGATATCGTTCACCAAGGTATTGATGATTTCGCCGTTAGTCTTGCCAAGCCGCTGTCGGACGATCGGCGGCAGTTCGGCGGGGTTGATGATGGACAGCCTGGTGGCGTCCTCGAAATCCCGCCCCAGATATGCGATTGAATCGGAAAACCGGACGACCGTCGCCTCCCAAGTGGCAGGAACGAGCGATTTGCGGGTAGTATAGGAAGCGAGGTCCTTCACCGTGAAATCAGGCATCAGCGTCTGCAGGAAATGTTCTCCGCAATGGGAGGCGATACCGTCGCGCACCGCATAAGTCAGGTTCAGCCCTCTGCCATGATCGGCGAGGAAATCCACAACTCGAAGCGAGTTCAGCTCATGTTCAAAATCACCGAGGCCCCGCTCTCTCATAAGACCGGAGATAATGCGCTCACCCACATGGCCGAACGGGGTATGCCCGAGGTCGTGCCCCATGCCGATAGCCCAGGCAAGCTCGGTGTTCAGATCCAGTCCCCGACAAATCGCGCTGGCGATTGAAGCAACGTGCAACACATGCTCCATGCGGGTGCAGATGTGGTCGTTGCTCGGGGAAAAGAACACCTGCGTCTTGTGTTTCAGCCGACGGAACGGCGAACTGTGGATGATCGCGGTCGTATCCCTGTAATAGGCTCCGCGCACATCGTCAGCACGATCATGCAGTCGTCGCTGCAATACCGAATCATCCAATAGGTTTATCAGTTTCGCCATCTTCTTGTTCCCCAATCGATTCGCTTGTGATATCTTAATGGTAGCATAATATCGGCCGACTGCATATAATTTGATTCGTTGGATACGGAAATACGGAATGGAGGTGTGTCTTGGAACCGTACGTACTGCCGCTGCTGGCGCTGTTGCTCAACTTTCTGGCGTTCGCCTCCTGCCTGCGTTTTTTATTCTCCCGACAAGGTCTGTATTGGCTCATTCCCCTAGGGATTTCGGCGATCATCGGCTGGTTCAGCGGAACGCAGCTGCTCGCCATAGTCTCCACAATGAAACCCGTCGGAATGGAACCGACCCAAAACGTCTTGATCGTAGTGCTCGTCCTGTCGGCCTTCTGGTATCTGGGGGTCATCACCTTCCATTATGCGCTGAAGAAAACCATCGCGCACAACAAGCACCTCGACGACACGTGGAAGAACTACCACGAGGCCCGGTATCTGGAGAAGGTCACGTTCAGAAACTACCGGAGACAGGCAAGACGTTTCCGCAGGAACAACGTGCCCGGTTCCTATGTTCCGGAAACAGGCCTGTACACGGAGGCCTGGACGGACTATCTGGACCAGCGCTGACACATCGTGGAAGGATTTCCTTCAATGCCATCGTCTTGTCGCAGACGGTTTCCCTGCTTTGTTTGCGCCATACGTCCATGGATGTTCCGCTTCATTGCTTTTTGCCATGCTATCTGGAGGATTCTTAAGGATGGGTTCTTCAGAGCGCGACGATTGCGGCCCACACCATTTGCAGTCGCGGCCCCCGGCATGCTATACTTTTTGGAATTCACGTCCCCCTTTCTTCTCATTTTGTTCAGAGAGCAAGTGGGCAAGAGGGACGGCATGGACGGTGGGACATGGCTCGGACAGACATTCTTTTTTTCGCGGGAATCAAGCATAGCGGCAAAACTACGATGGCGCGGCTGTGCGCAAAACGACTGGGCATTCCGCATTACGACAGCGACGATATCCTGTTGGAGACGATCAAAGCGGACTATCCAGACATCAGAAACTTCTATCGAGATGCGGGACCTGAACAGTTCAAGAACCGGGAAGCGAAGGCTCTACGGGATTTTATAGGGAATCTGTCTTGTGATGATGTACCTTCCCACACGGGGGTAGATTCATCAGCCGTACCGACATCTTCCAGCTCCGCCAATCCCCCTACCCCGGAATCCACGCATACTCCCTTTCTTGCCAACGTACACGCCAAGGACGCAGACGAAAGACGGATGCCACGCATGATCATCGCCCTTGGCGGCGGGGCGTGCGACAATGACGAGCTGATGGATATCGTTCACCAAAACGGAACAAGCTGCTATCTTGCGCATGATCCCCAAGTGTTGCTTCGCAGGATACTCCGACACGGCGTTCCGCCTTTTCTCGACACCGCCGACATCGAAGGTTCTTTCGCAAAACTCTATGTACGACGTGACGGGCTCTATAGAAGCGGCTGTGATTTTGTGATACAATTGCCCGATTGTGAGAATCCTGAAGAGACCTGTAGCTTTCTGCTTGAATCGCTAGAAAAAGCCATGGAAGCCATAGATTAGGCAAAGGAGCGAAACGATGAGTGGAAACAGTTTCGGGACCGCGTTGCGGGTCACTACGTTCGGAGAATCCCACGGCGCGGCGCTAGGGGTCGTTATCGACGGGCTGGAAGCTGGGTTCCGGCTTGACCAGGAAGCATTGCAGAGGACCATGGACCGGCGACGTCCCGGGGCGAACAAGCTGGGCACCACCAGAAACGAAGCGGACGCGGTGCAGATAATCAGCGGGCTGTTCGAGGGACTGACAACCGGCGCGCCTTTGTCCATGATCGTATACAATACCGGCCAGCGTTCCAACGATTATGAAAACATAGCGAACCTGTACAGGCCGGGACACGGAGACTGGACCTGGCAGCAGAAATTCGGGCTGCGGGACTGGAAAGGCGGAGGAAGATCCTCGGGACGGGAAACGGCATCACGGGTCGCAGCGGGAGCCGTCGCCTTGCAGATACTTCATCAAAAAGGAATAGACATTTCAGCCGGCACCATACAAGTCGGAGATGTACAGGCGCAAAAAAGAGATTGGGACATCGCCCCTTTGAATCCGCTCAACTGTCCCGATGAACAGGCTGCAAAACTCATGCGAGACAGGATAGAACAGGCAAGGAATGACCAAGACAGCGTGGGAGGCATCATTGAATGCGTCGCCACCGGACTTCCCGTCGGGTTGGGAGAACCTGTTTTCGACAAGCTGGGCGCAACGCTCGCCCATGCGATGTTGAGCATCGGCGCCGTCAAGGGCATCGAATTCGGCGATGGATTCGAATGCGCCCGAATGACCGGTTCCCGGTGCAATGATGAAATGTCGCTGGATGACGCGGGAAATCCGGTTTTTCTCTCAAACCATGCGGGAGGGCTGCTCGGCGGCATGTCCAGTGGCGCGCCGCTTCTGTTCCGCGTCGCCGTAAAACCGACTCCATCAATTTCCCGTCCCCAACAGACAATCGATACGGACGGGCGAAACCGGACGATAGAGATACACGGACGGCACGATCCCTGCATCTGCCCTCGGGCGGTCGTCGTAGTGGAGTCCATGACCGCGATTACGCTCCTCGACGCCTGGTATGCCAGTTATGGCAGGCTTTTCCAGACGAAAGTCTTGGAATAATGGCGGTCGGGGGTGAAACGCGATACCGGACCTTTTGCAGAAAACGTCCAAGACTGTTCGACGGAGAAAGGGGCTGGGACAAGGAAGCGTGACGGAGACAGTACAACATGTACGGCTCCGGAACAATGACGCAATATCCGGTCTTTCGCCGGAAAGCATCAGGAGATACGTTCGACGGAGAACCTGAAGCAGTACCGGACTGATTGTTTGTGAAGCATCTTGAGAACGTCAAAAATGTCCAAGACTGTTCGAAGGAGAAAGGGGCTGGGACGAGGAAGCGTGACGGAGACAGTACAACATGTACGGCTCCGGAACAATGACGCAGTCGCCAGACCTTTTATCCGAGAAGGAGAGAAGGTGGCAGACAGACCATTGATTATCCAGAGCGACCACACCATGTTGCTCGACGTCCATTCGCCGGACGCGGAAGCGTGCCGTAACGATATCATCGCATTCTCGGAATTGGTAAAGTCCCCGGAACACGTGCATACGTTCGCCGTTTCCGCATTGTCGCTCTGGAATGCGGCTTCCGCGGGAATCGCCGTGGAAGAAATCGAAGCCAAGTTGCGCAGGTGGTCACGTTTCGATATTCCAGAGTCGGTCATTTTCTTCATCAGGGATACCGCGGGGCGATTCGGGACGATTATCATGACCCTGCCCGAAGATATTCAGGATGAGAACCACTATGTACTCCGTGTGACGGTTCCCCGGTATGCGAAGGAACTCCAGGCACGGCAACAATTGGCGAAGCTCCTGATTCCACAAGGTGACGGACAGTTCCTGCTGGAGCGATACAGCCGCGGGGAAGTAAAGCTGCAATTAGTGAAAATCGGCTTTCCCGTCGATGACAGGATTCCCCTTACTAAAGGCGAGTCCGTACCCTGCCATCTACGAACGACCACGCTTTCCGGCAGAAAATTCGTACAGAGGGATTACCAGATTCTCGCGGCGAACGCATTGGTCGGCGACGGAGGACCGGGAACCGGATATGGAACTATAGTCCTCCCCTGCGGCTCAGGAAAGACCATCGTCGGCATGGAAATCATGAGCAGGCTCTCCACCCGTACCTTGGTGCTGACCACGAATGTCGCGGCCGTACACCAATGGATCGGGGAACTCCTTGACAAAACGGATCTCACCGCCGACCAGGTTGGAGAATACACCGGAGAACGAAAGGAAACGAAACCCGTTACAGTCTGTACCTACCAAGTACTTACGTGGAGGCCGGATAAGGAGGGGGACTTCCCCCATATGCGGTTGCTCAAGGAAGGCAACTGGGGGCTGATCATCTACGATGAAGTA
Organism: Sphaerochaetaceae bacterium; assembly: GCA_034114085.1. Taxonomy (GTDB): domain Bacteria; phylum Spirochaetota; class Spirochaetia; order Sphaerochaetales; family Sphaerochaetaceae; genus Spiro-02. The sequence continues at coordinate 16,847 of JAXEWB010000080.1, forward strand.
CATATGCTCCCCGCGCCGGTATTCAAGGTGACGGCGGAGCTTCAGGCTGTGTACCGCGTCGGCCTGACCGCGACCTTGATCAGAGAAGACGGACGAGAAGACGAAGTATTTTCGCTGGTCGGCCCTAAGAGATTCGACGTTCCCTGGGGCGAATTGGAGAGCAAGGGCTGGATAGCGGAAGCCAACTGTTATGAAATACGCATTCCGTTGCCGACGGAATTGGAACTTCCGTATGCGCTGGCAAACAAACGCGAGAAATATCGCATAGCGAGTGAAAATCCGCTGAAAATGGACGTCATCAGGGAATTGTTCAAACGGCATCCTTCCGACTTTATCCTGGTAATCGGGCAATATATCGACCAGTTGCAGCAGGTGGCGAAGGAATTCGATCTTCCGTTGATAACCGGTTCGACCAGCAATGCCAGGCGAGACGAGCTTTTCTCGAAATTCCGAAAGGGTGAACAACGGATTCTCGTGGTATCCAAAGTGGCTAATTTCGCCATAGACCTGCCGGACGCATCGGTGGCCATCCAGATTTCAGGTACTTTCGGCTCGCGGCAGGAAGAAGCCCAGCGGCTAGGACGGATCCTTCGTCCGAAGGAATGTTCGAGCAGCTTCTATTCACTCGTCACCAGATATTCGACAGAAGAAGAGTTCGCCGCGAACCGGCAGAAATTCCTTGCGGAGCAAGGGTATTCCTATCATATCGAGGTGTGGCGGTGAACAGCGATTCCGGTTCCATTCCGCGTTGGCAGAAAATGCTTTCCCGATATAGCGACGATAGCTATTTCTTCCTGGTACGCAACTACCTGGGACCGGTAAGCACGCCGTTCCATAAGCCGGCCCTGACGGATAGGCTGACGACCTTCTTCCTCAACGAACAGCATCAGGATAGGATTCTTTCTTTGATTGATGATGATGACGCACTGATACTCAGCGCTGTATGGTTGATGAAGGCGCCTCAGGAAAAGGACCTGTTTGACCTGTTCCAGAACGATTTTCACTATGCGGAACTGCAACGGAGGATTGTCAATCTTGAAGAAAGGCTTCTTCTGCTCCCAGAAGAGGACTGCGATGGAAAAGCGGCGGTCGCCATCAATCCCCTGCTCCAGAAAAGACTGTCGCAAGAGACACTCAGCCTGACACCATTGATTGGAACCGCCAGCCATGGATTTGTACAGCGGAAACCATCGCCGGCGATTCTTTCCAACGAAATCCTGAGAGGGTTCCTCAACCTTGTCGTCCAAGAACAGATTCCCGAATCCGCGCTCATGGAAAGCCGTTTTTTCGCCTCACCACACTTGGCGGCGATATTCCCGACCATCAAGGAAGACAGGATTCCCGCGTTGTTCAGCACCGTGCGAGCACTTCTTGCCTCCATGGAGATCATCGTCAGGGATTCCGCCGGGAAGCTGATGCTTGACCGGACTCGCGCGGAAAACTTATTGCAACAGGATGACAGGACGCTGGTGGTGCTGTTGCTTTCCACCGCCCTCTACGCGGAGGTCACAGGACATTGCCCTACCATGGACGAAGCGGCCCTGTTCCTCCGCTGCCGAACGGTATTGATGGAATTCATTTCGTTGACACGATGCCTCTCCACCCTGTCCATGGAGCATTTTCTCCGGTTGGCGAAGATTCTTGCGAAACGCAATAGAATCCCATTGGTCGACGGTCCGCTGGAGCGTATCGTTGAGCTGCTGCTCGTCATGGGCGTCATGGACATAACGACCGATGAAAACGATGAAAAACGGGAATACTATGTCACTTCACTCATGAAAAAACTGTTTACGGAGATTCCTGAGACATTTCAGTCCTCCACGCTGACGATAGACAGCGATTGTACCGTAAGCTATAGCGGTTCAAGAAAGAACGCGCCGGATGTCGCAAGCGACTTGCTCTATCTAGTAGGAGAAGTCAGGCAGGTAGACGCCTTGTGCAGGTATGAGATAACCCGGCAGAGCTTCAGGCATGCGCTGGACCAAGGTCTTGTATTCGATGATATCGTAGGATATCTCAATCAAGCCTCAGGACAAAAGCTACAGCTCCATCTTGTCCAGCTCATGGGAGAATGGTATGCAGCTTACCACAGCGTGCGTATCTATGATGGAATCATCGTCTGTTGCGACGCCCGCATGACCAGGCTCGTCGATCAGCACCCGCAGCTCCAGCAATACATCGTCCAGAGAATCCAAGAAGGCATTTACCTGTTCAGCAGGGAAGATGAAATGAAGTGGAGGCTTTTGCTCAAAAACGCCGGCGCCGACATGCTCCCACGGACGGTCCATGAGGAAAACGGGGAAGTCAGGCCATTCAGCACGAAGCAAATCACTCCCATGCAGCAAGAAACATCGGGCAAAGGGGAGCTGGCAATCAGACGGATACGGGAAGAACTCCGGGACATGTCCGTTTGCAATCCGCCCCGATTCGATATCCCCAGACAGGCTTCGCGAGAAACGCCATGGAAGGAACCGGCGTTCCTGGCTGACATAGCGGCGGACATCGGAAGACTACGCCTGACTGGAGCTGACGCCGAAGAAATGGAGAGCCGCTTCAGGAGCAAGTTGCTCCTAGTCTCCCCGCAGATAGTGCGCCAACGGCTGTATACAGGCCTGCTCTCCGCGTCGGGGTTTGACTTCAGGGGCAAAATCAATCTCTGCAGGAGCGCCGTCGGAAACAGCGACATGGTGCTGGAAGTGCATATGTATGACAACGACGAAGAGAAAATCCTGCTTGTCCGCGCGAAGGAGCTGCTCAATCCGACAAGCAAGGATGCCCTGCTCAAGGTCCAAGTGCTTCCCTCGCTGGAAGAACGCACTATACCTGTAAGCAGGATGTTCCTCGTCATACGCCAGCGACTGTCGTTGTTGGGCGGCCAAGTATAGGCGCACGGCCGTCCCAAGGTGCGTCACAGTTCCTGAATACGGTATTCAGACGCACGGGCACTTTTCAATTCCACCTACGCCTTGAGACGGACGCACGCTTATGACACGCCGCTGACAAGGCTTACTCACTACAAGCCCCGCTCAATCAAACTGCGTCGTCCACTGTCCGCTCCGATACGCATTGAAGCACATTCCCACTTGCTCTTCGTTGTTCTTTTCCGTAGCGAGCGGGGGCAAGGAATTTTCGGGAAAATAGTCACTTCCTATGGTTTCCGAATTAGGGTGGAACTCGCCGCCGAGGGAGGTGCAAAGGACGAATATCTTGCAGACCCTGTAGGCATAGCGCGGCAGATTGTGTTTCTCACGGTCCTGTACAGCGATCACAAGGTCGGCAGATACATCAAGACCGGCCTCTTCGCGGACTTCCTTGATCACATTCTCCTTCACCGACAGTCCAACATCGACCCAACCTCCGGGCAACGACCAAGTGCCGTTGTTCTCCTGAACCAGCAGTATCCTGTCATTTTGGAAAATCGCGGCACGGCTGTCGAGCTTAGGAGTCTGGTATCCAGTTTCGTTGCAAAACAAATCACGAACCTTCTCCACCGGTTTGTCGGCACGGAATGCGACCATCTCCGCGGAGATCTCCCTGATGCGTTCGAACCGTTCAATGTCAAACCGATCCTTGCCATAGAACAACCCGGCTTGCGCCAAGCTTTGCAGTTCAATAGCCCAATCCAACCACGCATCGGGAAGCTGAGGCAATACTCCAGTCTTTAAAATGGAACCACCATCATTCGGCATATACCCCCCTAGGACTTGGCATCATCCCAAGCGTTGCAAACGGTCACATGGATATGACCGGCGCTGAACAGTACCGCAGACAGTGACAATAGCCAATGCCGTTGCAATATTCCACTCAACAGGAACATCAGGCTGGGAAGAATAGCCAGTGCCAACGCATACCCCCTACGCCGTTTTTTGAAATAGAGCACCCAGCAAACCCAGTATCCGAGCATCAGCAGAGCAATAGTGAACAACCAGGACAGAAAGGCGGCTTTGGAAGAAAAACCGCTTTCCAACACTCCTATATTGAACGCCATCAGGAACATGGAACCATAACGGCCGATTTGCTCCACCAAGTTCATCAAAAAACTGTGGCAACGATTTTGGTTTTCATCGCCCTTGCAAATAAAAGCGTATATGATGTTGGGGAGAAGCATCAGCACCACAACCGACATGCCCGGTACATTGATCCAATTCATGGCAAGCCTCCATCATCCAAGATAGAAATCACCGACGATCAGGCCGTCGATTCCGGAAACGGGCAGTGGCTGCGCAGAATGCGGATACCATACGACATCCGGAACCACAAATTGTCGGCGACGCGCCCAGTCACGCCTGTATTCTGCGGCGGAGAACTCCATCGACACTTCCGTATTTGCCAGGCCCCCCTCCTTTCGCCTCTGACGGAGGCCATCCGAACGGCATCATTCAGGCAATGACGCCAACAGAAAATAATGCTTGCTGTTCTGCCTCCGCCCCCCGACATGGCAATCGTCAACATGGCGCACGCTGCGGATATCGAAGCCTTGGAACAGGTCAAGGATATCATCGAGACCGACATAGAAATGCGGTATCCCTTTCTCTGGTCCGGCATCCGTCCTGATCACGGTATTTGCATCGAGCTTCGGAAACCCGGCATCCGTGAATGACCAGGTATCCTTCGAGCATAGGGTCAGGAAAATTTCACCGCCGGGCCGCAGTATCCGTCGAATTTGCGACAGAATCAGGGACATCCCCTCCGTAGTCGTATGGGAAATGACATGATAGGCGAAAATACAGTCGAAGGAATCCCCCTCATACGGCAGGTCAAGCATGTCGGCTTGCCGAAAGTCGATATCCAGCCGCTCCCGTCCAGCCCACGACTTCGCGTGGGAAAGCCCCTCGGAGGAAAGGTCGAACGAGGACACCCGGAATCCCCGCCGTGCGAAGAAAATGGAATGCCGCCCCAGACCGCAACCGAAATCCAACAAATCCTTCCGTCCTTGGCCCGCCCATCTCTCCGCGATATAATAGCTTTGTTCAGAAGGCTCCAGCCAAACCGGGTTTATGTTCAAATTCCAATCCCATGGTTGAGAAACCGCCGTAATTCCCCCTTCCCAGACAAAAGAACAATGAACGCGCAAACGTTCTAAGGTTGTACGTCGGGTACGTCCCTGACGCTTTTCTTTGTCTTGGCTTCTTGTTCAGTCAACATTTTTCTCTTTCTCAGTCTTTGCGTCCCTAAGACCATGGAAGAGCCGCGACAGCCTTCAGCCACTTGATCATGGCGAAACATCCGCCCATAGGGACGCTCGCCCGCCATACAGCCGATATCAGCAACAGGAACCAGACGCAACCGCAACTTCACCAACTATCAATTTTCCGAATACATATGCACCCATTGGGGATAATGATAACCAGTAAAGGCTTCAAACTGGAGCTTGCCCTGCTGAACCAGCATGTCCATGCCATACTGAACCCTGCAACCAGCCGCCTTCGCACGGCTCAGGAACTTAGTCTCATGCGGCTTGTATACAAGGTCATAGACAATTTCATCACCAGAAAAAAGAAAATCAGGCGCAGGATCGCCATCTACGTCAGGAGCCATCCCCACCGAGGTAGTCTGCACGACCAGATCGACCTGACCCCGGTATGCCGCGACATTATCCAAGGAATCATAGCTTCCCATCGTCTCATCAGCCAACGCCCTGGCCTTCTCCACGTTCCTATTTACAATCGTCACCTTGATATTGTGGTTGTGCAAGGCCCATACGACTGCACGGGAGGCGCCGCCGGCACCGATTACCAAGGCGGAATGGATTCTCCCCTGCTCGATATCATTCTGAATCGGCGTAAGAAATCCATAGTAGTCGGTATTGATTCCCTTCCACATGTTCTGAATCCGGACAACGGTGTTGCAGGAGCCGATCTGCTTTACTTCGCGGGTAATCCGTCCAAGATACGGAAGGACGTCCTGCTTGTGGGGAATCGTCACGGAAAACCCATAGATGCGCATGCTTTCCGCCAGCTTGAAGAAAGAACGGACGGAATCAACGAGGAACGGCACATAGACGGCGTTGAACTGAATGGCATGGAAGCCGGGGTTGTGGATCATCGGAGACGCGGTATGCATCACCGGGTTTCCGATGATCCCGTAGATATGGGTCTGCTTGTCTATCTGGTCCGCGCGGTACAGCTCACTCATGACCTTGGGCGTAAGGTGTCCCGGAGCGCCGCCCGCCGACTTGCCATCGGAGCAGAAGGTCATGAACGAGCCGGTACGTTTGTAGAGGATACGGGTCGGCACCCCCATCTCGCCCATACCGATTACGATTTTCTCAGGAACTTCCGCAAGCTCCTGCTCGACCCTGAACAGGGAAATTACGTCCATGAAAGTACGGGGAGTGACCGCTATCTTGGGAATATCGCCCTTCGTCGCCATCCGGGAGAGCCGGGAATAGATGTCGGCCGGCATGCCCTCGCAATCATGAAAGGAACGTATGATTTTGACGCCTCTAGCGTGGAGTTCCTGCTCAAAATCACTTTTCTTGACATCGTCCTCGATATCGACATAGGAAAAGTCGCCCGCAGCAACGCGTTTGAGAAGATTGAGCCTCTGACGTTCCTGCAAATCGCACTTGCCCCCGTCGGAAACCCGTCTGCAAGTCAATATGACGGGGACGTCCACACGCTGGGGAAAAGAGGCGGCCCGATCCAGTTCGTTTTCGTCAAGCAAGTCAATCCGCAACTCCACAAGCTTGATCCAGGCCTTGTTACGTTCATACTGGGAAAAGTCCTCGTCTAGAGTGGTCCCTGTCAAAGTCAGACACAGCATATGGAATCCTCCCAGTCAGTCAAAATACAAACCAGACGCGCCCAGCTACAGACAACCGTTCTCAGGAAGTATCCGTCCAGAGAGAACAAGGTTGACTTGTCACCGCGGGCACGCATATGTTAGACTCTATCATACTGGTAAAACAGCTAATCTGCAACACCCACCAGAACCGTCGGCGCACATCGTCGGCGCATTTTATTTGCTGTGAAGGATCAGGCGATGGGCACTCTCCAAGTACAGAACATACGGCTGGCTTTCGGTGACAGGGACCTGTTGGACGGAGTCGGATTTACACTATCGGAAAAAAGCCGCGCGGCGCTCGCCGGCGGAAACGGAACGGGAAAATCGACATTGCTGAAAATTGTCGCGGGCCAGACGCAGTCAGACGCCGGTTCCATCAGCATGACGAAGGGAATGCGGGTATCCTACCTTCCCCAGTCGGACATCGTATTGGGAGATAGGACCGTACTGCAGGAAGTCGAGCTTGGCTACAGTCGGTTCACTGGCATGCTGGAGCGCCAACGGGAACTGGAGACCCGGCTCAGCAATATTTCAGAGACCGACAGGCATCAGGCGCTGTTGCTGGAGTTGCATGAGGTACAGGAGCAGTTGTTTGACAGCGACTACTACCAACGCTCCGCGGTCATGGAACAAATACTCAAGGGGTTGGGATTCGTCAAGGAGGACTTCGACCGTTCCTGCGGCGAGTTTTCAGGGGGCTGGCAGATGAGGATCGCATTGGCAAGGGTACTGGCCGAAGCCCCCGACATCATGCTGCTGGACGAACCGACGAACTACCTCGACATAGAGGCCCGCATATGGCTGAAGAACTATCTCAAGCTCTACCACGGCGGTGTGATGATTGTGAGCCACGACCAATATTTCCTCGACGAAACCGTCACGGAAGTGTATGAATTGTTCAACGGAGTACTCACCCGTTACGCGGGAAACTATAGCTCCTACCTACATCAACGGGAAATGGAGATAGCGGCCCTGGAAGAGGCGTATAAACGGCAACAGGCGGAAATTGAACGGACGGAACAGTTCATCGAACGTTTCAGGTACAAGGCTACCAAGAGCAAGCAGGTGCAAAGCCGTATCAAACAACTGGAGAAAATCTCCCCGGTAGTAGTACCGTCCCATTTAAAGAAGCTCTCGTTCTCCTTCCCTCCCGCGCCGCACAGCGGCAATGATGTACTGCTGGTGGAGCACCTCAGCAAAAGCTATGGAGACCATCGGATTTTCTCGGACCTTTCGTTCGTAGTCAGAAAAGGCGAGCGACTGGCAGTCACCGGTCGCAATGGAGCGGGAAAATCGACCTTGCTGAGGATGCTCGCCGGCACGGACGGGGATTATCAGGGAACGATCAGGGACGGCGCAGGATTGAAAATCGGGTATTTCGCCCAGGATACAGAGAAAACGCTTGATCCCAAGAACGATGTGATTGGAGAGATTGAGACAATCGCCACAACGGCGGATGTTCCTCGCCTACGAAACATGCTCGGTTCTTTCTTGTTCAGTGACGACGATGTGTTCAAGCAGGTTTCGGTGTTGTCCGGCGGCGAGCGAAGCCGTCTCGCGCTGCTCAAGATACTGCTTCATCCGGCGAACCTGCTGATTCTTGATGAACCGACGAACCACCTTGACATCAATGCGAAGGAAATGCTGTTGGAGGCGTTGCGGCAGTATGACGGAACGATGGTGTTCGTCAGCCACGACAGCTATTTCATCGAGCATATCGCGACACGCATACTCTATCTTTCGGAGGACGAGCCGGAATTCTTCGAAGGCGACTATCAGTATTTCTCGTGGAAGCTGGAACAGAAGGAACAGGTGTCGGCGTTAGCGGGCGACAAGGACAAACCCCTGCCCGCCTCCGCCTGTGGAAACGGCGGGGAGACACCGGCCGCAACCCAAAGCGAACCGGTGAATTCCGCCGAGGCAAGAAAGATGTCCAACCGTCGCAGAAATAAAAAGCGCTCCCTGCAACAGCGGGCGGACCAGCTGCTGGCTGATGCGGAGGCCTTGGAAAAACAAATCGGGGACATCGAGGAACGGATGGGATTGCCGGAGAATTATTCGATCGCGGCGAAAATCACCGCACTCGCAAAACAGAAGGAAGACATGCAGGCCCGGCACGAGCTGTTGACGGAGCAATGGTTCGCGACCACGTCGGAACTGGAGGAAATGGACCAGGATGATGAAAACTAAAACAGAACTCAGTCCCTGGAGTCCGCCGCAAGAACCTACGCAAGCGCAACTCAGACTCGCGAAGGCGCTCCCATACCTTGTGCTGGCTTCCGCGTCGCCGGCGAGAAGGATGGAATTGGCAAACGCGGGCATCACGGTAGCCGTCCGCCCCACGGATGCCGATGAACAGGTTTCACAAACGATACCTTATGAAAAAGTCATGGCGATCACCCGGCGCAAGATGGATGCGTATCTCATGCGAGCGGAACACGAGCTTCCCGTCCTCACCTGCGACACCATGATCGCCCATAATGGGAAGATGATAGGGAAACCGACCGACCGGCTAGACGCCTATAGACAGCTCAAGTCGTTCAGCGGCGCGGCGCATGAGGTCTACACAGGCTGGGCGCTCGCCTTCTCCTCCGGCACACTCCGGTTGTCTCCCCGCTTCCGCAGCGCAGACAAAGCGCATCCGCAGTATTTCCACGAACATCGGGACGCCTCCGAAATTGAAATCGTCTGGTACTACGACTATGCCCGCGTCGAATTCCATCCGTTGTCCGATCAGGATATCGAGACATATCTTGATTGTGATGAATGGAAGGGCGCGGCCGGTTCCTATCGGATACAGGGACGTGGTTCGTCGCTGGTCAAATCGATACACGGAGACTACGCTACTGTGGTGGGCTTGCCTATTTCGATGATTTCTGGCATAGTATCGGATACTGCGTTCTGTTAATGGGGCGCAGAATATCCGCCCAATGGGTGAGAAACAGATGAAGGGTGACGACGTTGGAGCGGCATGAAGTGTGTGTCGCACCGAGCCGTGTCGTCAGCAGGAGGAAATTTTGTCCGTAGTTACCATGAAGAGCCTGCTTGAGTCAGGCGTGCATTTCGGCCATCAGACCAAAAGATGGAATCCCAAAATGGCCCGTTTTATCTTCTCTGAAAGAAACGGTATCCATATCATCGACCTTCAGAAAACCAGCGCCTGTATCGTAGAAGCCTATGATGCGGTCCGCGCCCAGGTAAAGAACGGCAAGACGATCCTGTTCGTCGGCACCAAGAAGCAGGCCCAGCAGGCGATCGAGACCGAAGCCAAACGCTGCGGCATGCCGTATGTAAACAACCGCTGGCTCGGCGGTATGCTCACCAACTTCGCCACCATCAAGAAATCCATCGCAACGCTCAAAAAAATTGAGAAGATGGAAGTAGACGGTACGTTCGAAAGCCTCACCAAGAAAGAAGTCGCCCTGCTCACCAAGCAGAAGTCGAAGCTCGAAAAGAACCTCGGCGGCATCAAGGACATGAAGGATCTGCCCGGAGCGCTGTTCATCATCGACACAAAGAAGGAAGCCATCGCCGTCGCGGAAGCGAAGCGCCTTGGCATCCCCGTCATCGCCGTAGTCGATACGAACTGCGACCCGACCGACATCGATTATCCAATTCCGGGAAACGATGATGCAATCCGTGCGATTTCCCTGTTCGTCGAGATTATCGCCAACGCGGTCGTGGACGCTGACAATGAAGCCGGAATCCAGATCATCGAGACTCTTGGCGGCGCTGAGGACCAAGAAGAGGTTGTGGAACCTGTCGCGGAGAAGGACGAGGATGAAGAAGCAATCGTATTCTCCACCGATGACGAAGAAGAGGCCGACTACTCCCAGTATGAAGCTGGAGATGTAAATGAAGCCAAAAATGACGATGACGCGGACAAGGACGGCATCGTAGTCGATGAAGAGACTCTCTATAAGGACTGAGGAATATGGAAATCAAAGCAGATACCGTAAAGAAATTGCGTGACGCCACCGGCGCGGGCATGATGGATTGCAAGAAGGCGCTTATGAAGGCGGAGGGCGATTTCGCCGCCGCAGAAAAAATCCTCAAGGAAATGGGACTCGCCGCGGTGGCCAAGCGCAGTGATCGCGCCACCGACAACGGACGTGTGTTCGTCCGGATCGAGGATGGAAAGGCCGTCATGCTTGAGCTGTCCTGTGAAACCGACTTCGTCGCCCGCAACGCGGACTTCGTCAAGCTCGGCGACGACATGACCAAGGTCATCATCGAGAAAGGCTATACGGAACCCAACGATGAACTGAAAGCCATGGTCGACGCGTTGATTTCCGTCATCAAGGAAAACATGCACTTGAAGAGATTCGTGGCCCTCGACGTTCCCGCCGGTACTTATGTATCGTCCTATATCCATGGCGAGGGTTCCCTTGGTGTCATGGTCGAACTCAAGAGCGACAGACCCGAGGCTTTCCAGAACGAGGCCGTCAAGGAGTTCGCCCATGATTGCGCGTTGCATGTAGCTGCGTTTACACCGATGTTCCTCAGCGCCTCCACCGTCGATCCCGCCTATACCGCGGAGCAGACAGAAATCTTCCGCGCACAGGTCGCAGGAATGGACAAGCCGGAGAAGGTGCTTGAAGGAATCGTCAGGGGCAAGGTGAACAAGCTGTACAGCGAAGTCTGCTTCCTGCAACAGCCGTTCGTCAAGGACGACAAGGTTTCCGTCGAACAGAAGATGAACGCTCTCGGCAAGGAAATCGGCGCAAAGCTTGAAATCGTCAGCTTCAAGTTCTACCGTGCAGGAGCTGAAGCGTAAGCTTTATTCCATGGAATACAGTCACCGCTCACTGGATATCAGTGGGCGGTTCCATTAAGAAAACAACATGGAGCGTGCAGTATGCAGCAAATTCTCGACAATTGTGAAGCAAAAATGAAAAAGAGCGTCGCAGCCCTTGATACGGAATATAGCGCACTACGTACCGGTCGCGCCACCGCTGCGCTGTTCGATAAAATCAAAGTTGACTACTATGGTCAAGAAACTCCGCTCAGCCAAGTGGCGAGCATCTCCGTGCCGGAAGCCAGGCTTGTAGTCATACAGCCGTGGGACAAGACATTGCTGACCCCGATTGAGAAAGCGATTCTCAAAAGCGAGCTGGGCCTCAACCCGAACAACGATGGTAAATTGTTGCGCATCAACTTTCCTCCCCTCACAGAGCAGCGCCGCAAAGAACTTGCGAAGAACGCGAAGGGGACGGCAGAGCAAAGCCGCGTGGCAATCAGGAACATCCGCCGGGATGCCATCGATGAGCTGAAGAAACAGCAGAAAGGCGGCGACATCAGCGAAGACCAGCAGAAAGACGGAGAAACGAAGATCCAGAAGATGACCGACTCCTATATCGCGCAGATCAATGCGTTGGCTGAAGCGAAGGAGAAGGAGATCATGGAGATCTGACATGGCGGAAGATATACCTGTGATGCCGGGAGCCGTACCGACGCACATCGGCTTTATCATGGATGGCAACGGCCGTTGGGCGACAGCGAAGGGGCTTCCTCGGACGGCCGGTCATCTGGCGGGGCTTAAAGCTTGTCGGAAAGTCATCGCCGAATCGGCGCGTCTCGGTGTCAGGTATGTCACCATGTATGCGTTTTCTACGGAAAACTGGAAGCGCTCCCAGGAGGAGGTCTCCTATCTGATGACCTTGATCGCTGGCAAATTGCACGGAGAACTTTCGTTCTATCATCAGTACGGTATCAAAATTCTTGTGAGAGGAGACATTTCAACTCTTCCGAAGAAAGCGGCCCAGACGATTGTTTCAACAATCGAGGAAACCGCCGGGAATGATGGACTTGTCTGTGTGCTTGCCATCAACTACGGAGGACAGGACGAAATAGCGAGGGCCGTCAACCGATGGAGAAAAGAAGTCCACGATTCCTCACAACCCATTACGCCGGCGGATATCGCCTCGCACCTTGACAATCCACAGGTCCCGGCTCCCGACATCATCGTTCGAAGCGCAGGGGAGCAACGGTTGAGCAACTTCATGCTTTGGGATAGTGCCTATGCAGAATTTGCCTTCTATGATACGCTATGGCCGGATTGGGGTGCGAAAGAGGTACAGACCGTCTGTACCGACTATGCGAAAAGAACGAGAAAATTCGGAGGAGTCATAGCATGAGCTCTTTTGGGAAAAGACTCATTACAACATTTACAGCCGTTCCATTGCTGTTCTGCGTCATATTCTTTCTCCCACATCTCAATTATCTGGCGTTTTCAATCGTCGTCGTTCTCGCAGCGCTGGTCGGATCCCATGAGATGATCAACATGGCGTTTCCTGTGTCGGCGGACGGCATCCGTGAAAAACCACTCATACCATTCTGGCTTCCCAGCATTCTGCCTGCCGTACAGTGGGCGGAAATCACATTTGTGCCGGCGCTGGACCTTCTTGACATCACCTTGATCGCGCTGTTCATTTTTGCGTTCATCGTCGAGATATTCCGGGGCAGCCATGACAATTTCTCTGGCACGTTGTCCAGAGTCTCCCATACCACCTTCCTCATCGTCTACCCCTCTTTCTTCGCTAGCTTTCTGATACGGCTGTTCGTACTCGACTACACGACTTATTATCTGTTGCTGATGTTCCTGTTGGTATTCGGCAATGATGTGTTCGCATATTTGTTCGGTATGTGGCTGGGCAAGAACAATCGTGGAGTGTTCAAGGTCAGTCCGAACAAAAGTGTCGCGGGCTTTATCGGAGGCGCGGTAGCCAGCGTGCTTCTGGGAATCGGCATGGTTTCCCTCGTGCCAGAGCTTTCCGGACAAATCAGCATATTGCAGGCGGGGGTCCTCGGCCTGGTGATATCATTTACAGCGAACGCCGGAGATCTGATAGAATCGGCGTTCAAGCGTTCGGCGGGGCTGAAAGATTCAGGCACGATTATTCCCGGACGTGGAGGTTTGCTTGATTCCATCGATTCCATTATTGTCAGCGCTCCAGCGTTCTTGCTGCTGCTTACCCAATGGATTCTCTAGCATGATGAAAACGCGACGTTCAGCGATACTGCTCGGGTGTACAGGGAGCATAGGCCGCACAGCGTTGAACGGTATCAGCCAACTCAAACAGAAGGAAATTATTGTCAAGGCGCTTTCCGCGCATACGCAGGTGCTGGCTTTGGCTCAGGCGGCCAAGGAGACCGGTGCAACGGCGGTCTGCTTGACGGATCCCGCCGGCGATATCGCAACGTTGAAAGGACTCCTGCCCTCCACAACCACCTGCTATCATGGCCCACAGGGCTTGCAGGACATGCTCAAGGACATTGACGCCGACATCGTGCTCAACGGCATCGTCGGCGCAGCCGGTCTTCCTGCGACTTTGGGTGCGTTGGATACCGGCCATGACGTCGCTCTCGCAAACAAGGAGAGCGTCGTCATGGCGGGACAATTCCTGTTCGACTTTGCACAGGTTCGTGGCAGACGGATCATTCCGGTCGATAGCGAGCATAGCGCATTGTATTCGTTGATTAACGCGCATGGAAGAAATCAGGTCGAGACGTTGGTCATTACAGCGAGCGGCGGCCCGTTCAGGACATTGCCGAAAGAGGGTTTCTGTGAGATTACCGTAGAGCAAGCCATTGCCCACCCTACTTGGAAGATGGGCGCAAAGATTTCGGTAGACTCCGCCACGCTGGCGAACAAGGGGCTGGAGGTAATCGAAGCCTCTTATCTGTTTGGTTTTCCCGCATCGTCAATCGAAGTCACCGTACACCCCCAAAGTATCGTTCATTCACTTGTCAGACTGCGTAACGGGGCCGTATACGGACAGATGTCTCCGTCGGACATGACGTTGCCGATCATGGAGGCCCTGTCGGATGGCCGGCTGGGCTTGGCCAAGGTGGTGAGCCCTCTTGATTTCTCACGGCTTACCCTTACGTTTGAACAACCCGACTACGACCGTTTCCCACTGTTACGGCGGGCCTTCGCCTGCATCAGGGAACAAGGTTCATACTGTATAGCGTTCAATGCCGCCGACGAGGTGGCTGTACAGGCTTTCCTCTCCCGCAGATGCAGTTTTACGGATATCAATGAAATCGTCGATAGGACACTCCAGCAGGACTGGCATAAATCGGCAATGGATTATCCGTCTGTTCTGGAGCAGGATGGGCTTGCGAGGCGGTTCGCGACCCGAGCGCTGGCCGAGGTGTCAGGAAAATAATGCTCAAGACAATTCTCAGCGCCATCATCGGATTTCTTGGCATCGGCATCATGGTATTCGTTCATGAGGGCGGCCATTTCCTAGCCGCAAGGACGTTCGGCATCTTCGTGGAAGTCTTCTCCTTCGGGATGGGGCCGAAAGTATTTTCATGGAAACGCAAGGAAACAGAATTTCGGATCAGCCTGCTGCCGTTCGGCGGATACTGCCGAATGAGGGGATCGGACGACCTTACCAGGGCATTGGAGTCAAAGCAGAAGCAATTCGAACACGCGGAAGCTGGCTCCCTGTTTTCGGTTGCGCCCTGGCGACGATTGCTTACGTATCTGGCCGGTCCCATGGCGAATATTCTGTTCGCAATCATCGTCTATACTTTTTTTTCCATGATGAGTTACCAGACGCTTTCAGACCCCCCAAAAATCGTTGTGACAGGCGACTACCCCGCCCTTTTCTCCATGACGGAACAGGAAACCGCCGACATTCCCGCCGTCATCGCCGGGCTGCATACCGGAGACGAAGTCGTGCGGTACAACGGACAAACGGTTGAAGACTACCAGCATTTGCTGACCCTGTTGAAAGCGTCTGACGGCTCCACCGTCACAATGGACGTCTTGCGCGGCGGCCAGCCATTGGAGATAGCTCTGACACCAACCAGCAAAGAGGACAGGAGCTACTTCTTCGGAATCAGCGCCTACATCGAACCAGTCGTTGAGCGTGTCACCAAGGACAGTCCTGAATACCTCGCGGGACTTCAGCGGGGGGATAGGATTGTTGCGGCATCAGGCGCGACGATATCGAACATGCTGGACCTTTCGACGTTACTCTTGACGCGACCTACAGAAATCACCCTGACGGTTATACGGGATGGTAAAACCCTCGACCTAAGTTTCATCCCCTCTGTCAGCGACGACGGCATGCCGACCCTTAGCTTTTCACTGCACAGCGGTACAAGAACCATCGAGGGCTTGGGTTTCCATGAAGGTTTGGCGCACTCAATCGGCCAAGCATTCCGGTTAGTCGAAAATACATTCGCCAGCATTGGCCAGGTAATCGCTGGAAAAGCGGATATCAGATCGTCCTTCACCGGCCCTTGGCGGGCATCCATGATGATTGGGGATATTACGACGCAAGGGTTCTCGGACAGCCCAAAAGCAGGCATCAGGGCGATGCTCTACCTGCTGGGCGTTGTCAGCATCTCGCTCGCGGTAGCGAACCTTCTGCCGATTCCAGCGCTGGATGGAGGGCTGATCATGATGAGCGTCATAGAGATGCTTCTGCGCAAGCAGGTGTCGCCACGGACATATCTCATGTTGCAGTTCATCGGAATGGGGTGCGTACTGCTGATTCTGGGATTCATGACCTTCACGGACATGCGGTACTTCTGACTCAACAGAGGCTAGACAGATAGACGAGCCGAATCATTGAGAGGTCGAGGCAAAACATTCCCTACTCGTTGTATTGAGTTTCCAGTTCCTCGAACCTGACCAAATTCTTGACAAAACCTAACCAGAAATCACCAGTCTCGCCGTTTCTCTGTTTTGCAAGGATGATTTTCGTCGGCTGGACGGGATTGCCGTCCTTGTTCTTCTGCTCGTCCTGTTGGTTCTTGCCGCTTCCATCAGAGGACTGCAACCTGTCGCGATGCATCAAGATCACGACATCTGCGTCCTGTTCAATAGCGCCGCTCTCGCGAAGGTCGGCCAGTGTCGGCTCCTTACCTTCGCTCTGGCGTCCGACCTGGGATAGACAGACTATGGGAATACCCAGTTCCCTAGCGAGGGCCTTCATGGACCGGGACACGGCGGCAATCTGCTCATGCCGAGGAATCTGAGCGGAGTTCGCCTCGGGGTCGATCAGGCCGATATAGTCAATGAAAATGATTTCGATATGGTCCTCGCGCCGCATCCGGCGAGCCTGCGCCCTCAGTTCCAGCAGCTTCATGTTCGGAGTGTCCTGGACTTTCAGCGTCTTCTCATACAACCGTCCGGAAGCTTCCATGATTGCATTAAGGTCGGACTTTTTTAAAGTCGCGTTACGGATTCTTTTGAAATCAACCTTGCTTTCCGCAGAGAGCAGTCGTTCGGTCAGGGAATCCGCACTCATTTCCAAAGAAAAGAACCCCACCTTGATATTCTTGCGCACCGCCATATTCTGGGCGATGGAAAGGGCGAATGCAGTCTTTCCAACCGACGGACGGGCTCCGATGACGATGAACTCGCTCGGCTTGAAGCCGCCAGTCATATCATCGAGCCTCCCGTAGCCAGTAAGCAGACCATCGGAAGTCCCCCTGTTCATCCGCTCCAGCAAACGATCAGTAGCGCTACTGACCAATGGCTTGATATCATAGTACTTGTTACCACCGGGGGTCGACGTATTGATGTCAGAAAGCAACTGCTCGCTTTCATCGACCATCTGCATGACGTCTTGCGCTTCATCGAACGCCTTCTCGCGCATCTCGCTTGAAATCTCAAGCATACGGCGGCGCAATGCAAGACCTCGGATAATCTGCCCATAATAGGTGGCGTTAGTCGTGGTGGGAACGTCGGAGGTAAGGGATGATATATAGGATAGACCTCCACAACGCTCAAGGATATCCTTTTTACGCAAATATTCGGCGATAGTAATCAAATCTATCGCCTGAGAACTGTTTTCCTGACGAAAATTGACAATGGCTTCGAACAACACCTGATGCCCAGCCTTATAGAAATCCTCCTTGTGGAGAAAATCCATAATATCGGCGAGCACACGATCGTTCAGCAAGACCGCACCGAGGACGGCACGCTCCGCTTCATCGTTATGTGGGGGGATACGCCCCCCCACGATGGTATTCGAAGCCATATAAAATACAGGAACCTTACTGTGCGTCGGCGGGAGCTTCAGCCTGTTCCGCGGCAGGAGCTTCCGAGGCAAGGGCTTCAGCCTTTTCGGCTTCGGCGGCGGCAGCGGCGGCAGCGGCTTCCAAAGCGGCTTTTTCAGCTTCCTTTGCGGCGGCGGCAGCGGCGGCAGCGGCAATGGCCTGGCGCTTCTTTACATCAGCCTCGCTTTCAACGACCATCTTGACCAAAGAAACTTCGCTCTCATACAAATGGACGCGCACCTGATAGGTACCGGTCATCTTGATTGCATGGGTGGAGACTTCAATCTTCTTACGATCAACGTCGATCCCGGCCTTAGCCAGAGCGTCCTGCACCATGGAGGAAGTCACTGAACCGAAGAGCTTGCCGCTCTCACCGGCAGACACGACGATGTTGAGTGTCAAAGCGTCGAGCTTCTCCTTCAATGTCGCCGCGGCAGCACGCTTCTCAACCTTCCGCTTTTCAATGGCGGCGGCTCTGCTTGCGAAGATAGCTACATTACACTTGTTGTAATGTACAGCGGCACCGCTGGGCAACAGGTAATTGCGAGCGTAACCGTTTTTGACTTCACAGACGTCTCCCTCTTCGCCGAGGTTTGGTACGTCCTGATTCAGAATAATCTTCATATCGAAAACTCCTTAGTCGTTCTTTCTCATAGTAATCCATGTCTCCAGAGCTCCCAACAACGGAAGCGCCAGGACAACCAATGCGTTCAATCCAGGCAGCATCATGCATAGTATCACAGGCACCACGATTCTAGCCACGGTAACATGCGGATTCCGCTTGCGAACCAGAAACAGCAGGATAGCCAGCCCCTGCGCCATATATAGCAACGATACCGACAGCGCGAGATTTACGGACAACGCGCTTACCGCAGCGGGAAACGCAAGCAACATGTTCGCCAGTACCAGCGCCCAGGCGCCGAGAAATACCCAGATGGTATTTTCCGGCAAACGCCAGTTTGCGACGCGCTGTTGCCACATGGTATCCTGACGATGCAGCACGCACTCCGATATCAACGCAGAAACGCCAATCAACGCCATGCACATGGGGACGAATGAATGATATACGACCTGCACACACACAGCGAACAATACATCGGCGTTGACACCAAGTATCGTCGTTTCCGTCGTTGCCTGGATGACCTCCTCCGTAGCGATCAAGGCGGGAGTCGTCGGCATCAAGGTACTGAACAACGTCTTAAAGGTATTGGAATAGATTTCCGCAACCTTTCCAACTGCTTCAGAACCACTTTGCAACCAGACCGCCAGCCCGATACCGGCTACCACCGAAAACGCGCAGGAAGCGAGGTAACGAACCAAGCACCTTGCATCCCGCAGCCATATCCAGACCGCGGCGGCAACCAGCAGCACCACTGGAATGAACAAACCAATCGTGAGGATCAATGGCGTAGTGTCCAGCCCCAGCGCTTTACGCGCTGAAAACAGCTCTCCACCGACGACCAGAAGGAATACGGCGGCTACAGGAAGCATCGCCACCCTTCGATCCTCGAACCGAGGAGCCAACAGCAGCAGTGGGATCGTATACAGGATATTGGTGAACGTCAGACGGTACAACAGCAAACTTGCAACAACCATCAGCAATGAATCACGAATCAACCTGTCACGAACAGCATCCCGCTGTATCAACTCCCTACCCTCCTTACTTCTTTTCGAAGGGGAGATACGCCAGAACCCTCGCCCGTTTGATCTCGGTAGTCAAAGCACGCTGATGCTTGGCGCAGGTACCGGTGATGCGACTGGGGAGAATCTTGCCACGCTCGGTAATATATCTCTTGAGCATTTCGGGATTCTTATAGTCAGCGACCGCATTCTGAGAGCAGAACTTACAGACCTTTTTCTTGAAAGTGGTCTTTTTTCCGCCCATTTTCTTATCCTTGAGGCCGGCGCCGCCTTTGGCGTCCATAGCGTCATTGGTCATGGCATCTTTATCTTCACGCATGAAAATTCACTCCTTAGATCACCCGCTCTTCGTTCCAGCGGGCGTATCCGGCAAAAGGCCGGCATTCATCGTATCGGTAACGGCGCACCTTCCGTCCTAGAACGGGATGTCGTCGTCAAACTGTTCGGGTCCGAAATCACTTACCGCTGGTGCGGAAGGGCGGGCCGGAGCCGCTGCTCCGCCACGCGGCTGGTCGCCGTAACCACCTCCCTGTCGGGAAGAATCATCGAACCTCCCTCCCTGGGGAGCGGCGCCACGCTGCTCGCCTGAACCACTGCCGAGAAGCTGCAAGCTATTGACAAATATCTCTATCTTGCTGCGAGACTGCCCGTCCTGCTCCCATCTGTTCTGGCGAAGTTCGCCAATGATGGATACCTGCCGGCCCTTCTCCAGATACTGGTTCATGGACTCGGCGGACTTGCCGAACAAGGCGCAGTCGAAATAGCTGACTTCATCTTCCCATTTGTCCCCCGACCTCTTCCTCCGGTTGACGGCGATGGAAAATCTGCAAACGGCGGAACCTCCGTTGGTATACCGAAGTTCACTTTCCCGTGTCAGACGCCCGATCAACGCAACAACATTCAAGTCATTTGCCATACTTTGCGCTCCAATACGATAACGTTATCGCTTATTTTTCCTTGTTGACGAACAGGAACTTCAGAATAGGCGCACTGAGCAGAAAAGCCTGCTCGAACCCTCTGATACTAGCGGGATCGGCATTCATCTCAAAATAGACGTAATGGCCTTTTTCCTGCTTCTTGATTGGATAGGCGAGAATCTTTACGCCCATATCTTCTTGCCTGGTGATTTCCACCCCGGCATCCGCGAATGCTTTAGACACGATTTCCATGCCTGCGGCCGTCTTCTCTTCGTTCGCGTCGAAGATGACGGTGAACTCATAATTTCTCATGGTTCCTCCTTACGGACTGAATGATCCACCTCAGGGTGGATAAAGAGGTCTTTGAAATGTACCATTTCATGGCGAGATGAGTCAAGGCGGAGAAAGCAGTTATCATCCAATTCCTCCACTCCACGTTTCCCATCGGCGAATTCCTCCACCCTACGCAAAGACGACGTTCCACGGCTGTCACGCATATGCCACGAAATCCCCACGGACACAATACAACCCTCTTGTCATATCGCTGTCATGCACCCGGCACATTGCCGTTACGTGTGCCGTTACATGCTCGCCACACCACCCCATGGACTCGACGCCAGACGTCTCCGCCCCCATGGAAAGATCGATATTGAACGAAACAACTTCTAGAGCAGGACGCAATCCCGTCATAAAGGACGTAGCAACAACATACAGGACGTAATCCCGACATAAAGGACGTAATCCTGTCATACAGAACGTAGCAACGACATGGGATGAAACGGGATTGTCTGAGCCTGATACTTGAAGGTGCGTGTAGACTCTGTTGGGCGTGCATTTGGTTATGGACGTGATGCCCTGCGGTGCTGGGGTTCTCAGGCATGGCTGGCTAGCGCGAAGTTCATTTCCAGCAGTTTCCGGAATTTTATAGCTGCCGCTACTGACGGTGACGCACAACGGATTGGAACCAGATGTGATCCAGATTTCTCTTGCAACTAATATATTAGTATGTTACACTAAATTTGAAAGAACCATCGTCCTACGCCGGATGACTCCGGAAGGGGTGGTAATATAGACAAAAGGAGAAAATTCCTATGAAGATGACTTTGCGTTGGTATGGTACTGGATTTGATTCTGTGACCCTGAAGCAGATCCGTCAGATTCCTGGTGTGGTCGGTGTTATTACGACATTGTATGATATCCCTGCGGGTGAACCGTGGCCGATGGACCGGATTGAGGCGATTAAGGCTGAGGTCGAGGCCGCGGGGCTGGAGATCAGCGGAATCGAAAGCGTCAATGTCCATGACGCGATCAAGATCGGTACGCCTGACCGGGACAAGTATATCAAGAACTATATCGACACGTTGGAGAATCTCGGCAAGGCCGGTATCAAAATCGTCTGCTACAACTTCATGCCCGTATTCGACTGGACCCGCACCGACCTTGCGAAGATGCGTCCCGATGGTTCCACCGTCCTGGCCTATGACCAGAAAGTGGTGGACCAGATCGATCCCGCTACCTTCTTTGACCAGACGAACGCAAATTCCAATGGGTTCGTGATGCCCGGCTGGGAGCCGGAGCGCCTGGCTCATGTCAAGGAACTGTTCAAGGCGTATGAAAGCGTCGATAGCGACAAACTCTTTGAAAACCTCGTCTATTTCCTCAAGGCCATTCAGCCGGTCTGTGAGAAATGGGGTATCAGGATGGCGATCCACCCGGACGATCCCGCATGGCCGGTGTTCGGGCTTCCCCGTATCATCACCTGCAAGGAGAACCTGCTGAAGCTGATGAAGGCCGTCGATGCCCCATTCAACGGCGTAACTCTTTGTACGGGTTCCTTGGGGACGAGTTTGAAGAACGACCTGCCCGATATTATCCGCGCCTTGCCCGGTCGTATCCATTTTGCCCACGTCCGTAACCTGCATCATTTCGCGCCCGGCGTGTTTGAGGAAGCAGCTCACCTGTCCAGCGATGGTTCGTTCGACATGTTTGAGATCGTCAAAGCCCTGTACGACATCGGCTTCGACGGGCCGATTCGCCCCGACCATGGCCGCATGATTTGGGACGAAGTGGCGATGCCCGGTTACGGCCTGTATGACCGCGCCCTCGGAGCCGTCTATATCAACGGTCTGTGGGAGGCGATTGACAAATGCGCCAAGCGCGGGTGCTGCAAAGGCTGATATCCTGAACGTTGAATCCCGCGAGATGCCCGTGATACAATTCCGGGCATCGGCGGTTTCCCGACTGCATGTCGGATGTGCGTCGGATAATGCGACGGATATGCAACAGATATTCGGGCTGGAGGTATGGGATGCCATCATCAACAATGCGGACTACCGCCGCGGACGGAATCTACAAAACGCTGCGTGACCTGATCCTTGGTCTGAAGTTCGAGCCGGGACAGGAACTGAATGTAGTCGATTTGACGGAGCGGCTTCAGGTAAGCCGTTCTCCCGTGCGCGACGCGTTGATGAAGCTCTCGAACGACAAGCTTGTGGATATCTTCCCCCAGAAAGGTACAAGGGTTTCCCTGCTGGATTTGAGGCAGGTCGAGGAAGAGCGGTTCATACGTACCAGCCTGGAGGAGCATGCCGTGCGGCAGTTCGTGGACAGGTGGACGCCTTCCGACCTCGCCGCCATGGAAGCCGCGATAGCCCAGCAGAGGATCGTTGCGGAAAACCGCACGTATGAGCAGTTCATCACATGGGATGATGAATTTCATTCAATCATCTTTACCGGCGTCGGGCATGCCCGGAGTTGGGAACTGATTCAGAGCCAGTGCGGGAACTATCATCGTATCAGGCTGCTTTCCTTCTGGAACGAAGGTGTTTCGCTGGATGTGATCGCCCAGCATGAAGAGCTGGTCGCCGCATTTCGGAAAAAGGATATCGGCAAGGTGCTTGAGGTCGAGCATCACCATCTGACCAAGCTGTTGTCGGAAGCAGCGTGGATGATGGAAAAATACCCAAGTTTCTTTATTCCTGAGACTTCCGGCGATGGAATGCTCAGTGCGTTGCATGCCTGAGCCGATACTGGATGAACAAGATTATGACGAGGAGATGCATGATGAAACTGAACGCTACAGGTTTGACCGACAGGCGGCTTTGGGCCGAAAAGGGATACGCTGTGCCATCCTTCGACAGGGAAAAGGTCATTGCCGCTACGAAACAGGCTCCAATCTGGATTCATTTTGGAGCGGGTAATATTTTCAGGGGGTTCCCCGCCGCCTTGCAGCAGGCTTTGCTGGAGAAAGGATCGAGCGACAAGGGCATTGTTGTCGGAGAAGGGTTCGACTATGAAATCATCGACAAGATTTATGCTCCGCATGATGATCTCAGTTTGCTGGTTGTGCTGAAAAGTAACGGTTCCATTGAGAAGCGGGTCATCGCTTCGGTTGTGGACGCTATGAAATGCGACCCTTCGTTCTCTACTGAATGGGCTGCTTTCCAAGCCGCTTTCCGCAACCCGTCCTTGCAGATGGTCAGTTTCACGATTACCGAAAAGGGCTATGGACTTCGTAACGCCGAAGGCGTTTTCTTCCCTGCGATGGAAGCGGATTTCGCGGCTGGCCCGGCGACCCCCGTCATGTTCCTTTCCAAGCTGACCGCGCTGGTCTACGAGCGGTATCTCGCTGGCAAGCTGCCCATCGCCTTGGTCAGTATGGACAACTGCTCGCACAACGGGGAGAAATTGCAGCTTGCCGTCCAGACGATTGCCGGACAGTGGGCTGACCGCGGCTTGGTGGAGAAGGGCTTCGTCGATTATGTCTCGAATCCTTCACAGGTCAGTTTCCCCTGGAGCATGATTGACAAGATCACTCCGCGCCCTGACGCCAAGGTGAAGGCGTCGCTGGATGCCGATGGCTTTGAAGATACTGATGTCATTGTAACTGACAAGAAGACATGGATCGCACCGTTCGTCAACGCTGAAGAGCCCCAGTATCTGGTCATTGAGGATATGTTTCCCAACGGTCGTCCAGCCCTTGAACAGGCGGGTGTCTACTTTACCGACCGTGATACCGTGAACAAGGTCGAGAAGATGAAGGTTTGCACATGCCTGAATCCGTTGCACACCTGCCTTGCCATCTACGGCTGTCTGCTCGGCTATACTTTGATCGCCGATGAGATGAAGGATCCACAGCTTTCCAAGATGGTCAATGTGATCGGGTATGTCGAAGGGCTTCCAGTCGTCGTGGACCCCGGCATCCTTGACCCCCAGGCGTTCATCAAGGAAGTGCTTGAAGTTCGTATCCCCAATCCGTTCATGCCTGACACGCCGCAGCGTATCGCCTGCGATACTTCCCAGAAGCTGTCCATCCGGTTTGGTGAGACGATCAAGGCCTATATGGCGAGCAAGACGCTCCACGTCTCCGACCTCAAGCTGATTCCGCTGGTATTCGCGGGCTGGTGCCGTTATCTGATGGGAGTGGATGACGAAGGCAAGGCGTTCGAGTTGAGTCCCGACCCGTTGCTTTCCCATGTCTGTCCGTTCGTCGCTGGTATCAAGCTGGGCGACGCAGGGCCGTTCGATGAAATCCTTCGTCCGATTCTGTCGGATGCGAAGATTTTCGGCGTGGATCTCTACAAGGCCGGGCTTGCTCCGTTGGTAATCCAGTACTTTACCGAATTGGTCGCCGGTCCTGGCGCCGTTCGCAATACGCTTCGCAAATACGTGGGTTGAACCGGGCCCTTGTAACAATTCCATTATACCATTCAGGGCATTGTACAGGTGCGTTTGAGCACTTGCGCGATGCCCTCGTTTTATATGATGAGAAGAAGCAGGTGTGGCTTCGGTCTGTTTATCAGTCAGTCGTTCCCGCCCATCTTTAGAACTGTTCGTCGCTGATAGGGGCATGGAACGATGTGGGCGATGTCAGTAGTACCTCAGCGGTGCGGACATCGTAGGGTCGCCGATGGGAAACCTGAGGAGGCGGAAGTCAGAAAGAACATCATTGGTGACATGGCAATGGGCGGAAAGATGCATACCATGGAGTTCCCACAGGATGTGAGCCGGATACTGTTTCTTTTTCCGCCGAATGAGGTATAGTTTGGGTATCCATGAATATCGGATGACGGGGAAGGGAATGCGATGTTGAAGCGGATATCAAGAAAGACGGTCATTGAATATACGTATATTGTTATTGGAACGTTTGTCGCGGGGTTGGCGGTGGCGGGATTCATCACCCCTGCGAAGATAGCCAGCGGCGGGGTGAACGGCATCGGTACGATTTGCTACTATACGTTCGGCTGGGACCCTGGTATCGTGATGCTCGCTTGCAGTATCCCGTTGTTTTTGATCGGGATGAAGATATTCGGGCCTATCTATGGGGCGAAGTCGCTGATCGGGTCATCGTTGCTCTCTCTCTGGGTGAGCCTGATCGGGCAGTTGACTGGCTATGACGGTTTTCTGAATTATACAGACAAGGTCGATGTCCTGCTGTCTGCGATTTTCGGCGGTGTACTGATCGGGGCGGGGATCGGCTTGGTGATGCGTTCGGGGGCCAATACCGGCGGGACCGACATAGTCGCGCAGATCATCAATAAATATACTCCGTTGCCGTTGGGGACGTCCCTGTTCCTTGTGGACGGGCTGATCATCGTCGGGGGGGCTGTCACGTTTGGATTCGAGCGGGCGTTGTTCGCGATCATCACCCTGTACCTTTCTGGACAGACAATCAATTTCGTCGTCATGAACCTCGGTACGAAATACGCCAAGACAGCCTATATCGTCAGCAAGAAACATGAGGAAATCGGACGGAGGATTATCAATGAGCTACGGCATGGCGCAACCTTGCTGACCGGCGTCGGAGTTTATACGGGAAAGTCACGTACCATGCTGATGGCTGTGGTCCACAACCGGCAGATCAATGCTTTGGAACGGATCGTCCACGATGAAGACCCCGATGCCTTCATGTTCGTCAACGAAACATATCAAGTACAGGGACAGGGGTTCGCCAACGTAAAGGTCAAGCCGGTCAAAGAGGATGAATGATAGCCTGTACTGTAGATATTTATTGGTTTGAGACCATTATTAATGAGATTTGGGCTACTATTGAGAACTGTACTTACTTGTCATATGATGAGAGCGCCGTGCCTCCAGAAAATCTCGTCGAAGATCTTGTCGTCAAAAGACAAGCAACGCCAGCAGCACGGTGATGATTCCCGACATGCTGAGTGCGATTCCACTCATGGCTCCTTCGATTTCTCCCATTTCTATCGCCTTGCTGGTTCCAACCGCATGGCTGCATGCGCCGATTCCTACTCCCGCGGCGACGGGATCCTTGACTCTGAACAACTTGACTAATGTCGGCGCAAGGATATTTCCCAGCGTGCCGGTAATCACGACGGCGGCTACGGTCAATGACGCAAGTCCTCCCAGTTGTGTACTGATTTCCACCGCGATAGGCGTCGTCACCGATTTCGGCAGTATGGAGAAGATAAGCTGATCGTCCAGCCCGAAAGCCTTGCCGAGTATCCAGACGCTTCCCAAAGAAACCAAAGAGCCGGCCAACGTTCCGCAAAGGACCGCGACAAGATATTTTCCAAGCAACTTGCGTTGCCGATAGATTGTCAAAGCCAATACAGCCGTCGCGGGGCCGAGAAACATTGAGATGATGCTACCGCCTCGGTTGTAGCTTTCCAATGGAATGCCGAACAGGAGCAATATTCCCACTACGAGGAGGATGGCGATCAGCAGCGGGTTCACCAGCGGCGTCCTGGTCTTTCGGTTGAGCCAAACGCCGAACGCATAGCAACTGATGCTCAGCGAGATACCGAAGAATGGTGAACTGACGACTTGCGCAAGGGCTTCCCTCATTTCACGCCTTCCTCTGGTTCCCGCTCAATTCGTCGTCGGGCGAACCTGCGTTGGAGGGCGAGTACGCCGGAAACCGTCCATGCTGTTGAGGCAAAAACCAGCAGCAATGTAATGGCGCAGATCAAGAGCAGCCGCCACCAGCAACCTTTCAGCAGTTGCATATGTTCCAGAATCCCAACGCCCGCCGGAATGAAAAAGAACGCCATGTTCTGGAGCAAAAAATCGGCTTTTTGTTCGATATGTTCAATTTTCAACAGCTTCGTCGCAAGCAGGATGAACAGCAGCGCCATACTGATGATACTCGCGGGAAAGGTGAACGGCAGTATCGCTGCGATTAACTCACCAAGAAGACAGATTCCGAAGACGATTCCAATCTGCCCAAGTAGTTTCATATCTGTTTTCCTCCACTCATTGCACGTATCCTACTTGAGCCATTGCGCTTTGTACAGCCTTCCCGCGGTGTTCAACGAAAAGAAAAATGACTATTGGAAACCAATGATTTTTCCTCCATAAGCCTGCTCGCCGTTTCGGTACTTGCCCAGACTGCATAAAAATGGCTACCGGGAAACTATGGTTCTTCCCACAGTACCCGATAGCCGTTCGTTCGCCTGACGCCTTTCAACAACGGGCTTCAGACTTGATGCCGTTAGGAAAGCCTGGCTTTGAGAGCCTGCACCTGGTCCGCCGACAAGCCGACGGTCTGGATGAGATAGGTTTCCGCGATGTTCTGGATATTAGCATCGGTCACTGGCGTTCCCCCGTTCATTTGAGTGAACAAATCCGTAATGATTCTGGCGATAATCGGGTACTTCGCATCAGTCTCCGCTACATGGAAGTAATTCATGTACGTAATCATATAGTCGTCGGAAACTTGCTGAACGGTGGCTCCCATCAGTGCTTCAAGTAGCGCTACGACCATTCCCGCGCGATCCTTTCCTTCGTTGCAGTGGATGAAATACGGCTCTTCGTGGTCAATCATGAACAACAGTCCGTCCTTGAGCTTCGCTATGAACGCGGTGTCGTTGAAGTCGATTCCCATGTTCAGGGCGATGACGTTCCCCTTGTTCACCAAGCTCTGGTAATACGGGGCGGCAGGAAGGTTCGGCGCCATGCTTTCTTCACTGTCCGCAAGATTGATGATGGTCTGGATTCGGGCTTCCTCTACCAATTTCGCCGCATATGGGGCTCTTGCGTCATTCAAAACAGGGTTGCACCCACGATACAACCGCCCTGCGGGAAGTTTCCCCATGGTCACATTGCGGAAGTTCGCGAACACAGGATCGGAGGCGTAGTCTGTGCGTTCCTCGGATTTCTCCAGATGGCGTATCTCATATTCGTTCAGATATCCCGCCTTCTCCGCCATGGCGAGCGTTACCGGCATTCCCGCTTCGGTTCCCGTCTTGCCGGCGAAATTGTCATAACTCATCGCCAGTGCGATAATCCCGTTCGTCGGCCTGACAAGGAACGCGCCCCTGTCCACATCGCTATACGTCCCTACGAAGGGTGCGTCGATATTGTTCGTACCCACGCTGATGGTGATGATGTCCCCAAGCTCGTAACCTGCGGCCGTCATTGCGTCGGCGGAGATGTCGGTTGCGACGTTTCCGTACTTGTCTATCGTGGCGACTGAACCCTGTACGCTTGCGTAAACTGGCGCAGTCACTACTGGGGCTGGTTCGGGGATGATGATTTCCGCTTTCGTCGTTGTCGCGCAGGACACGGTCAGCAAGCAGAGCGTGGCGAGCATCAGGAGCGTCAGTTTCTCAAAAGGATGTTTTTTCATGTCTACCTCCTAGTAGAAATGTACATGATTCAGCATAACCTCTGGTCGTGCCATGTGCAAGAAATTGTAATATCATTGTTTCTTCGAGTTGCCTATTCGTTGGGAAAATGGATACAGTTGATGTATCGGAGGGATATCACCATGAATGAAACATTGAATACGATTTCTCATCGCAGGAGCGTGAGGAACTACGCTGACCGGCAGGTTTTCGATGCGGAACTTGAACTAGTGGTTCGTGCAGGGCAATCAGCTCCGAGCGGTATGAACACCCAGGGGTGGCATTTTACGGTTCTCCAAAATTCTGAAAAGCTGCGGGAGCTTGGCGAACTTGTGGCGGGGAAGGGCGAGTCTTTCTTCTATAATGCTCCGACCTTGGTACTTGTTTCCTATCGCATCGGAAATCGTTTTGCGGAGGATGATTGTGCCTGTGCCATGGTAAGCATGATGCTGGCGGCGACCTCCCTCGGTCTTGGTTCCGTATGGTGCAACCGGCTCAACGGCAACAGTCAGTTCGATACTTCCCTCCAAGCGTTCGGTGTACCTGATGGATATCAGGTTCATGGATGCCTCGCCCTTGGCTACCCGGCTGTACCGGTTTTTGAAGTGAGGGAGAATCGACCGGATACGGTCACGTATGTGAGATGAACCAATCTGCATAGCGGAGAAGTACGGTGAGATTTGTTTAATAAAAACTAGTATCTAGTTGAAGTTATGTTTTTTTGATTATTTTTCTTGACAGATGAGATGTATATGATAGAATAGTTCTGTTAGATGAAATTGAATTTCGTAGGATGAAACTATGGTCGAACGTGATGACTACAAAATAACTTCAGTTGTAAAAGCTCTTAAGGTGATGAAGGCGTTTGCGTCCGATGGCCCTGATTTTACATTGACACAGCTGAGTCAAAAATGTGGTATTGGTAAAACAAGTATGATTCGGATTCTGGCGAGTTTACAATCAGAGGGATTCGTGCGGTATAACGCTGAAACACGAAAATACCATCTCGGCCTGGTCATGTATCAGCTTGGTACGACGGCTTATGGTTTCATGGATATCAAGAAAGTTTGTTATCCGTTATTGCGAGAGGCCGCAATCAAAAGTGGTCAGGTAATTCATCTTGCTGTTCTTGCTGAGGACGAAATCGTTGTAATTGACCGGATATGGGCGGAAGCCCATATTGACATTATGGGATTGATTGCTCGAGTCGGTGGCAGTGTGCCGGTACATTGCACTGGAGTCGGTTGTGTACTGGCGGCTTATGCGGACAAAGATCAACAGGATCGGCTGATCGCTGCCTGTGATTTCAAGAAGTATTCAGAGACTACGGTAGATGACCCTGAATTGTTCAGGAGGAGATTGGCTGAAGTCCATCAGAAAGGCTATGCCATCAACGATGGGGAACATGAACCATTTCTTCGTTGTTTGACACGTCCGATTTTCGGTGCTGGGGGTAAGGTCGTAGCGGCTTTTTCTATTTCTGGATTGAAGGAAGTCATTACTGATACCAAGCTGTCGTTTTATGATCAGATTTCGCAAGAGACTGCTGTTGCGTTAAGTAGAGAGTTTTAGTTTTTTATATGTACAATATGAAACTTGGTTTCGTATGACGAAACTATTTGTTTCAAAAATTGCGAGGTTGTCATGTGGGCGATTTTAGATTGTGGAACGACGAATACAAAATGTTATGTAATCAAAACTACAGGGGTGCTTCTTGCGGAAACCTATACTCCCGTTGGTTGTCGTAACAACGTCGGTGTGTCTGGACGAAACAAATATGCCGAATTTTTGTCAGATACAGTACGAGCCGCCGTCACCCAAGCAAAAATGCCATATGCCCGATTAGCCAAGGTGATAGCATTTGGCATGATTTCTTCTGATTTGGGTTTGCTAGTTGTTCCTCATCTTGTCGCTCCCGTAGGGAGGAAAGAACTTCGGCGTGGCATCTATCGATATGAAAAGGAAATCTTTGGGTCGGGAGTTGAATTTCTGATAGTCAGAGGTATTCGCAATGCGTTGGCTTATCCTAAAGCCCTTGAAAACGTCGATTTTTGTGACTTTATGCGTGGGGAAGAGACTCAGGTCATGGGAATTTTGGAATGTTACAAACCTGCGGAACCAATCAACGTCATAACATTGGGAACGCACTTCAAGGCGGTTCATGTCGATGATACGGGATGTATTTGTAGAAGCATGACGACGATGAGTGGGCAATTGTTTGATTGTATTGTTCATAAAACCATCGTTGGAAAGAGTGTTGATGCCAGCATTGATGCTTCAATGGTGATGAATAGGGTGGAACTTGTGGCTTTGGCGAAACGGATGCTGGATACCTATGGGCTGAATAGAGCTATTCTACTGCCCCGGTTCATGGAATCCTTTACCAACATGACACCTCGTGAACGGCTTATATATCTGGATGCGACGATTGCTTTCGATGATCTTCATTCAATAAATGGCTTTTTCCGGAAGGAAGAACTTCGTGCTAGAAAGTATTTTCTTGTAGGACAACAGGAACGATGTGAAAACTTTGCCATGGCGTTACACCATATTGATCAATCCCTAGAAGTGGTGATGATTGATGGTTCTGCAAAAAATCGTGACATCTCCATCGCTGGTTGTCTGGCATTATGTGGTAAGGATGTATCCGTAGAGGAGGAATGATACATGAAATACAAAATGAAAGGGTGTATACCGCCGATGGTTACACCGTTTGATCGGCAAGGTAATGTAGATGAACCGGAATTGCGCAAGCTGGTGCGTTTTCTCAATGAGAATGTTCATGGGATTTTTATTTGCGGATCATATGGTTGTGGTCCGTTGATGAACCTTGAAGAACGTAAACGAGTAGCGGAAATCTGCAAGGAAGAAGGAACGAAGCTTCAGATTATTGCCATGACAGGTACGACGAATACTAGAGACACCATTGAACTGACCCGTCATGCAAAATCGATAGGTCTTGATGCCGCAAGTGCGGTTGCTCCGTTTTACTTCCACCATAATATGGATGATGTCGTAACATTTTATGGCGATGTGATATCGGCTGTCGGAAATGATTTTCCACTATATATCTACACCAATCCGAAATTCAGTGGCTATCCAGTTGACCTCAAGACCCTCAGACGGCTGAAGGACATCGGCCTTGCTGGTGTAAAAGCCGCTTCGTTCGATGTCATGGAATTCGCTAACATCGTTCGGGAATTCGAAGGTGAGGACTTTGATATCGCCCTCGGTACTGAAGCGCTCTGGCTTCCTGCCGCGGTATATGGTTCCAATGCCTTTATTCCTGGTCTTGCGAACGCTTTCCCTGAAATCTGTGTCGATATGTATAATCAATCCTGTCGAGGTGACTGGGAAGCATGTCGAGCGACGCAGTTCAAGATTAATAAGCTTCGGGATGTCATGTATTTGGCGAAATCTACACAACTAGCGATTTATGCGATGTTGGAAATCCGGGGCATCGCGCATTGTTATCCTCGTAAGCCCTTCAATCCGGCGACACCGGTTGAATTGGACAATATTCGGAAGAAACTCATAGAAATGGGTATGATTCAGGGGTAAGAAAAAGGAGAAAAAGATGAAAAAAGTACTAATGGTTCTTTTGTGTTTGGTTCTTGTGGCTGGAATGACTTTTGCCAATGGAACCACGGAAAAGGCATCGGCTGAATATCCGTCAAAAAACATCAGTTTGATAGTTCCTTTTGGGGCTGGCGGTGGGACTGATGCTCTGGCAAGGAAGATAGCTGAAATCGTTGAGAAGCAGTCTGGTGTTTCTTTGATTGTTGAGAATAAGACGGGGGGGAGTGGTGCAGTCGGCATGGGTGAAGGTGCCGTCGCGAAAAATGACGGATATACAGTGACGATGACCACCGTGGAGGTCGTATTGCTTCCAGCCGCTGGTTTGGCTTCGTTTCAGCCGTCCGATTTTCGAGGGATCATTCGTGTGAATTTCGATCCGGCTGCCTTGATTGTCAAAGCGAATAATCCTGCCAATTCATTGAAGGAATATGTTGCGAATGCGAGAGCTTCCGCAAAACCCGTGAACTTGAACGTCAGTGCGTTTCCTACAAACTATTGGTTATGCGGAGCTATGCTGAAAGAGCAAAGCGGAGCTAATTTCAATCTTATCGAAGAGCCGAATGGCGCGGCGCAGGAAGTTGCAAATCTGCTTGGTGGTCATGTCGATGGAATCATCTGTACGATGGCCGAGGCCGCCGCATATGTTGCGAACGGGGATTTCAAGTTCCTGGCGGTTGCAAGTGATAATCGTAACCCTAACTATCCTTCCGTTCCAACATTCAATGAAGGAGGTTTCGATATCGAAGTCGGTACTTGGAGAGGTTTCATGGTTCCCGATGATACTGATGATGCGGTTGTCGCTAAGTTGGATGGTCTGTTCACCGCTGCGTATAACAGTACTGAATTTCAGGAATTCTTGAAAACAATGGGTTTTGGTACTGGATATCTAAATTCAGAGGATTTTGCGCAGCTTGTGGCTGATCAGTCAAAGCAGTATGGACCTGTCATCGCAAAATACATCTAGAAAAAAAGAATATTGTATTGTCCGTGACACGACGGGTGTCACGGACAATGATTTAAGGAACAAGGTGACAGAAATGAAAAAAACAATTGATTTCTTGAAGAAGAATTCTCTTCCCCTCTGTCTGATTGTCTTAGGCTGCCTCATGTTTTATTTGGTGAAGGATTATAAGCAGGTTCCATCAGGGATTGGTCCGGCTTTTTTCCCAAAAGTAGTGGCAACTTTGCTGATATCCCTTTCCATCGTTTACATCGCGACACATTGGAATAAGGAACAGAAAGGTGAATTCGTACAGAAGAATGGTGCTGGGATTAAAATCATTCTTGTATGCGTAATGTTCATCGCCGCTGTATTGATTATGCAATATGTCTATCCGTTGCTGGGTATTTTCCTATTCTTGTTCGGGTATCTCTGTCTGTTTTCACAGGTGAAATGGTGGAAATCCATTATCGTGTCTCTTGTAGGGACCGGCGTCCTGTACGTGATGATGCTGACATTGCGAATTTCGATGTAAGGAGAGGTGGATATGTCTTCGTTTATTCAAGCTCTGGGTAGTATAGATGGCATGTACTTGGTTGCGTTGGTAGTCGGTACTATTGCCGGCTACGTAATAGGTGCGCTTCCAGGATTTTCCGCTACTATGGGAGTCGCACTGTTTGTTCCATTTTCTTATAGCATGCAGACTGCTGATGCATTTGCTTTCTTGATTGCACTATATTGTTCTGCGGTATTCGCTGGAAGCATTCCTGCGATATTGATTAGGACTCCCGGAACTCCTGCTGCGATATGTACCATTTATGATGGTTACCCAATGGCAAAGCGAGGAGAAGCCGGTAGAGCATTGGGATTGGCTTGCTGGGCTTCGATTGTCGGAGGAATTATTTCCGCTATCATTTTAATTTGTGCTGCGGGGTTCATCGCTGATTTCGCAATATCGTTCGGGCATTTTGAATATTTTATGCTTGGAATCCTTGGACTGTCCATGGTTATCGGCATGTCTTCCGATGATATGGTAAAGGGGCTGATTAGTACGGTAATAGGTTTAGCCATCCCTTTGGTCGGCATGGATTCTATGAATGGAATGGCTCGTTTTACCTTCGGAAATGTCCAGTTGCTCAGTGGATTCCAGCAGATTCCCGTCCTGATTGGTTTGTTTGCGATTAGTGAAATTTTCATAGGTTTTTCTTCCAATGATCGGGATGCCGTTCCCTCCCAGAAAATTTCCAACTTGTTTTCGGGCCTGAAGGATATGGCTAGGAACAAATGGCTTCTCTTCAAATCTGCTATAATCGGTACATGTCTTGGTGCGCTTCCCGGTGTTGGTGCGACCACTGCCGCAATTATTGGGTATGATCAAGCGAAAAATAGCTCGAAACACCCTGAACTCATGGGAACTGGACAGCCGGAGGGGATTATTGGTCCTGAATGTGCAAACAATGCGGTTACTGGCGGGGCGTTGATCCCGTTGCTGGCTCTGGGAATTCCAGGGGATCCCGTTACTGCGATTTTGCTTGGTGCGCTAATGATTCATGGATTGCAACCCGGACCTCTTCTTTTTGCCCAAAACCCTGTCGTTGTTAAAGGAATATATATATCCGTCATATTGAGTTATGTTGTTATTTTCTTATTCAGTCTGTTCAGCATCAAACTCATTGCCCGCTTGCTCAATGTAAAGACTTCTATCCTTTCTGCATTTGTTTTGGTCTTTTGTGTCGTCGGTTGTTATGCGACACGTAATTCGTACTTCGATGTATTCGTAGCTCTGGCTTTTGGGTTGATTGGATATTGGATGCGCAAAGATGGGTATTCGTTGGGACCGATGACGCTTGCTTTGGTGCTCGGTACGATGATTGAACAGAAACTAGCGGGAGCGTTGAAACTGTCTGGTGGTAGTGTACTTCCGTTCTTTACCCGTCCGATTTCCCTAGTGTTATTAGTGCTGACACTGCTAGTGATTGTATTGTCCACATATCGGATTGTGAAAAAAAATAAAAGATTCAAAAAAAATATGAAGCAAGGATGTTGAAATGATTGAATGGAAAAATGACGATGAATTGTTTCCGATTATGAAAAAGGAACTGTATTCTTCTGTAATCGGGGATATTCTGGATAAATTGCACTATCTGCATCAGTTTCTTCCGCAACGAATACAACCGTTGAGAGATGACATGGTTGTCGTAGGACGTGCAATGCCTGTTTTAGAAACTGATGCGTTTGAGGAAGTTTCTCAAGGTCAAAACTCTATAATGAGTCGTAATTTTGGTCTTATGCTGGAAGCCTTGGATGATTTGAAGAAGAATGAAGTTTATGTCTGTACTGGCTCGTCTCCCTCCTATGCGTTGGTGGGAGAACTGATGTGTACACGTATGAGCATTCTGCGTGCAGCTGGTGCTGTTGTGAATGGATTCCACCGCGATACAAAAGGAATTCTTGAATTGGATTTTCCTTGTTTTTCTTATGGACGATATGCCCAAGACCAAGGTCCGAGAGGCAAAGTTATCGATTGGCGTGTACCCATTGAGATTGAGGGAGTTCGTATTAATCCTGGTGATATCATTTTTGGTGATTTGGATGGTGTCGTAGTTGTTCCACAGACGGTGGAAAACGAAGTCATACAAAGGGCATATGAAAAAGCTACTGGAGAAAAGATGGTCGCGGAGGGGATTCGCAATGGTATGCCAGCTCGTGCAAGCTGGGACAAATATGGCATTATGTAGCAGTTCCTTGGGAAAATATCAACAAGCCAATACCTAAAATCTCGTTGTAACGTAAAAAATAAGGACTATCGTCAGGATGGCTTACCAACTAAGCGTATCTCCCTCAATCGAAGATGTCTCCAATTGAAGAAGGAATACGCCAGTGTTTTTGCCAATGCCGACGGCAGTCCTTTTTCATTCTTTCTGGTGGAAAGAAAACACGATGGAAATCAGTCTTGCTTCGCCTTGATGTGGGCGAGGAATTCTTTGTAGCCGTTTTCACAGGCATCGCTCGGCTCATAATCGACCAGGGGATAATGTTCCATCACGAAGTCTATGTCCTTGTCGCCACGCCCGGAAAGATTCACCAGGATTGTCTTGTCCTTGGGAAGCGTTTGGGCTAGCTTCGTCGCATAGGCGACCGCATGGGAGGATTCAAGGGCGGGAATGATGCCTTCCATTCGGCTCAATCCGTAGAACGCCTCCACAGCCTCCCTATCGGTGGCGCTGACGTAATTGACCCGCTCGATCGTCTTGAGGTAGCTGTGCTGGGGGCCTACGCCGGGATAGTCGAGACCGCTCGCGATTGAATAGACTGGCAACGGTTCGCCACTCTTGTCCTGGAGCACATAGCTCTTGAACCCATGCAGGATACCGATGGTCCCTTTTGTTAATGTCGCCGCATGCTTGTCAGTGTCCAGACCTTTTCCCGCTGGTTCCACGCCGTAGATCGACACTGGCTCTTCGAGGAATGCGCTGAAAATTCCCATGGCGTTTGAACCGCCGCCTACACAGGCGACGATATTGTCGGGGAGCCCGCCGGTCATTTCCTTGAACTGCTTCTTGGCCTCGACACCGATGATGCTCTGGAAATCGCGTACCATCATCGGGAATGGATGCGGCCCGACGACGGAGCCGATACAATAGATTTGGGTGACAGGATCAGCAAGATAGGCTTCAAACGCCGCATCGACCGCATCCTTGAGCGTCTGCGTACCACGTGTGACCTCAATGACGCGTGCGCCGAGAACCTTCATCCGGCTTACATTGGGAGCTTCCTTGCGGACATCGACGGCGCCCATGTAGATATCGCATTCAAGACCCATCAGCGCGGCCGCGGTCGCCAAAGCCACGCCATGCTGACCTGCGCCCGTCTCTGCTATAACCTTCTTCTTGCCCATCTTGCGGGCGAGCAACGCCTCGCCGATGCAGTGGTTGATCTTATGGGCGCCGGTGTGGTTCAGATCCTCTCGCTTGAGGTATATCTGCGCTCCGCCGACAGCCGCTGAAAGCCGCTTCGCATAGTATACGGGAGACGGACGGCCGACGTAGTGGATCTGCAAGTCGCTCAGTTCCTGGAGGAAGCTTGGATCCTGGACGATTTCTTCGTAGGACCTGGTTACTTCGTCCATGACCTTCCGAAGCTGTTCGGGAAGATAAGCCCCTCCGAATTCTCCAAAATATCCCTGTGAGTTGGGAAGGTTCGTCGTGTTGATTTCTTTGGTGATGGCGTTGTTCATGATATGCTCCTATCGCACGGGGTGGCGGAATATGAAAGACCACGGCCCTGTCATGTATGTTTGAAATTGTATGTCAATGGAATTCCGGGATCCAACGACCTACGGTCTGATGGACGTGCCGGCTGAAATGAAGGGTTAGCGTCGCCACCGGAGGGAATGATCGTCGATACATCCACATGAAAATCTGTTCATCGTTCGTTCCTCGTTTGTAAGATATGCCAACGTTACTATAAACAGAAACAATTTGTCAAGTATCATTTCACCAATTGTGAAAAATATCCGACAATCGGCAAGGTGTCGCATTCCTGAGTTTTGTGATATGCTGGCACAAGAGGTGTATGACATGCTGTATGGTGATGATGCCGCTTACATGGGTGAATGTCTGCCGTTCTGGCAGGAGCTATCAGAAAATGACAAGGCTTTGCTCATCAGCCATGCCATCGACATGCCATATTCCAAGGGCGCTGTCATCCACAATGACAGGAAGACCTGTACCGGTGTCCTTCTGGTGGTCCATGGGCGGCTGAGAATCTACATAGTCGGTGATGATGGTAAGGAAATTACCTTGTACAGATTGGTTGAGCGTGATGTATGCGTCCTTTCAGCGTCATGCGTTCTGCGCAACATTACCTTTGATGTCCATATCCAAGCCGAAGAACCCACAAAAGTGCTGAACATCCCCACGGAGATATATAAACGGCTGGAACAATCCAACCAGAAAGTGCAGGATTTCACCAACCAACTGGTCTCCTCGCGTTTCAGCGAGGTCATGTGGGTCATGGAGCAGCTCGTTTTCATGTCCATGGACAAGCGGCTGGCGATCTACCTGCTGGAACAGGCGGCTCTAGCTGGAGGCGACACCCTGCGCCTGACTCATGAGGCAATCGCCCACGACCTGGGAACGGCGAGAGAAGTGGTGACCCGTCTGCTGAAGTATTTTCAGGATGAAAAAATGGTGACGCTCTCACGTGGGGAGGTCACCATCGTTGACTATCCAGCGCTTACCGTACTGAGTGAATAAAGCCGGGGGCTAACGTTCAGACGTAAGTCCCGCCATTATTTTGCGATTTCTGCGTTACAGTCCGAGCATCTGCTTGAGCTGTTCCTCGTTTCTGACGCCTACTTCCTTGGATGCGACCTTGCCGTCCTTGAAAACGAGCAATGTCGGAATGCTCATGACCCCGAACTGCATCGCAAGTTCCTGCTGCTCATCGACGTTTAC
>JAXEWB010000081.1:0-79398 GCA_034114085.1 Sphaerochaetaceae bacterium
AGCAGGACATGGTCATAGGCTTCCCGCTCATGAAGCCCCCAGCGGGACGCGTCGTGTCCCGTTACGATGATATTCCGTCTGAAGTCCTGCGGAAGATGTTCCTCCAGGACTGTACGGAGCCTCGCCCTGCGCGTCGCGGAACGGTCGTTGCTGACCAGAGAACCTGTTCCTGCGAGCTTTGCCGCCAGTACCAGCGTCTTGCCGCCCGGGGCGGCGCACATGTCGAGGATCGAGTCTCCCTCGCGGACCGGCAATATATCAGCGGCGAGCTTCGACGCTTCATCGAGAAAATATGGCCGGAGCGAGGGGAACTCCAAGGCGACCTGACGGTGTTCTTCAAACATGGATTGCCTCAGGGGTTTCCATCGCTCTCCAAAAATCTCTTCATAGTATGCGTCGAATCGTGCCGCCGCGTCCGCCGGCGGAGGCTGTCGTTTTGCCATGCTTGCTCCTCAACGGAAGTCACTGTACAAGATTTTTTGCTCCTTGTGAACCTTGAAGGCGCATGTCATATTTTCTTTCTGGTAGTTGCCGTAACTTTTTCGTCCTGTTCCCCGTGAATGAAAACTGGCTTATCGAAATTTTCATTTTCACGCATATTTTTTAGCAATATGACAACAGAACGTTCTCCATGCGGTCGTTCATGTACGATTTCATCAATACTTCAGTATGGCACCTATCAGAGAAAATCCTTTTGATAAGACTCACAGAGTATCAGTACGTACTGTCGGCATGGAGCTTGTATGTTCCGTGACAAAGTCACTTTCCATTTTGCTATACAGCGTGTATCTTTGCCACATGGGATATCTTACCGCGTTTCTAGAAGGCATCGTAACATTCATCAGTCCGTGCATCTTGCCCATGATTCCATTGTATCTCGGCTATCTCGCCGGGGGCATCGCCCCGGGGGGCCGTAGCGGAAAACTGGTCGGAAATAGCCTGGCTTTCGTCCTGGGGTTTTCCATCATCTTCGTGTTGATGGGGGCCGCCGCGAGCGTGGCGGGGCAGTTCCTGCGTGAACATCTATCCATGCTCAACCGTATCGGCGGCGTGCTGATCATCCTCCTTGGCCTGAATTATGTCGGGGTGGTCTCCCTGCCGTTCCTTGGTGGAGAGCATCGGCTCAAGATGGAGGACATGCAGGGGATGGGGCCGTTCCGGTCGGTATTGTTCGGCATGGTGTTCTCGTTGGGCTGGACGCCCTGCGTCGGGCCGTTCCTCGGTTCGGCGCTGATGATGGCCGCCAATACGACACAGCTCAGCACCGGCGTATTGACTCTCGTCTGCTATGCGCTGGGCCTTGGCGTCCCGTTCATTCTCGTCGCCTTGCTTGTCGGGCAGTTGGAAGGTGCGTTCGCCGCAATCAAAAAGCATTATCGCATTATCGTCCTGGTCGCCGGTATCCTGCTGATTGCCATGGGTATCGCGTTGGTCGCCGGTTTCAACCCCGCGGCCCTGTTCTCCTGAGGTGTCGACATGAACAAGAATCAACGTAATCTCTTGCTTGCGATCATCGCGCTGGTCGTCGTACTGGCCGGCGCATATCTGACCTATCAGTCGGTCGCATCGAAATCTTCCGGCCCGTCCGCATCCTACGTGCCGCAATTGACGGTGCCTGCGATGGATAGTTCCTCCAGCCTGTCGGAAAGCGCTTCTAGGGCGGCTACCGTTTCCTCGGCTTCTCAGACTGCCATGGAGACTGGTTCTAGACGGGAGAATCCTGTGGAACACGGCGACACTCCGTCAACTGTGGATGCGATATCCGTCGGGGATGCCGTCGGGGATGCCGCGATGTCGGAAGGTGGGGCATCGGATGCTACGGCGGGTGTTGTCGAAAACGATGCTGTCGCGACTCCTTCTTCAATTGTAGAGGCTCGGGAAAGCGGTATCGTTGAAGAACCCGCATCCGCCCCGAAAGTCCCTGACCTGCCGCTGACGTTGCTTGACGGGACTGTGACTTCCTTTGACACCGTGAGGGCGGGACGTCCCGCAGTTCTGAATTTTTGGGCGACCTGGTGTCCCTCCTGCAAGCGGGAACTCCCTGTGTTGCAGAGGGCGTGGGAGGAACTGGGGGAGGACATCGCGTTCATTTTGCTCAGTACGCCTGACGGACAGCGGGAGACTGTCGCTGGTATTTCCGACTATGCCGCGAAAAATGGTCTCCGGGCGCCCGTCTACATCGATGACGGCCTGTTCTCATACATGTTCGGGGTGAACGCGATTCCCACAACGGTGTTCATCAACGCGGACGGTACTGTTTCCGGTGGGTACCTGGGGTATGTGCCGGAGGATGCCATGTTCCAGGAAATCAGAAAGCTTCTCGACTGAACGGGTTAGCAGCTCCTAACGGCATTTCAGATATTTTTCGACATGGATTTTTCTGAATGCGTGCATGAGTCCCGTATCGCGCCAGTCTCGAAGGAAAACCTCAGCCAGTAATGGCCGAGGTTTTCCCTTGTTTGCACTCATTACTAGATAACATGTTGAAATGCAATGAATTGTATGCCTTGTTACATCCTGGCCGTCTCTTGTTTTCGGTTGTCGCGCCGATGTACTGTTGCAATACGAAGGAAAACGAGGAGTCCCTGGCTGGATTGTGTGATAGCGGTTCAAGGGCGCGGCTGCGACAAGAAGTAAAATATGTTATGTAAATATATTAGCATTTGCTAACATATGCTGTATAATTTGGCTGCCACCTGGGACGGGGGATCGCAGTGCCGTTGGAAGTTCTTGTCCGTTATCTGCCAGTGGCGGGATATCAAGATATTCCGCAGAAAAATATAGCGGCTGTCCTGAAGGAGGGCTTCTTCATGAAGTCGCGTGAAAACTATCGCCGCCTGTTGCTGACGGGGTCGTTCGGCAGTCTGCTCTGTTGGGTGGGGGATGTCCTCTTTTCCTTGTTTTCCGGAGGTGTTCATGAAAAAGAAATTTTGGGATTGCTGCGCGCCTGTATATGATCTGGCAATGAAGAAGGGCGATGCCGGGGATCGCATTGCAGCGGAATATATCGCCGGATATCTCGCCCCCGGAAGTACGTTGCTGGAGGCGGCTTGCGGTACAGGCCGTTTCACCTGTGCCTTGGCGCCACATCTGGCGCAAGTCTGCTGTTGCGATTATTCGCAAAAGATGGTCGAGACCGCGAAACGGAAGGCCCATGTGTTGGGCTTGGACAATGTATCTTTTTCCATTCAGGATGTGACCTCGCTGAATTTCCCGGCTGCCAGCTTTGACAGCGTACTGGCTGCGAACGTCCTGCACCTGCTGCCCGAACCTGAAAAGGCTGTCGATGAGCTTGTGCGGGTGGTCCGTCCCGGCGGGCTGTTGATCTTCCCCAATTTCGTCAATGCGGAATCCGATTCTTCAGGCCGTCGATTCTTGAAATTGATTGGGAGGCTTGGTTTTCAACCTCAGAACGAATGGACATCCGTTCAATTTCTTGATTTTCTACAGGATTCAGGTCTGTCGCTTGTTTCTCATAGGATGTTCATCTCGAAACAACCGATGTGTGTGGCGATAGCAAGATGCAGGGACGTTGCTTTTTAAAAAAGAACTCCAGGATATGGGATGATGATGAAAAAAAATAGTCAGTTTGGAAAGCCTGAAGGTTTTTTCGGTCGTTTTCTGTTGCGCGGCATGAACGTGGGGCATGGCCCTTTGGCAAGATGGGCTTTGGCGCAGTTGAACCTTCGCGATGATGCGAGGATTCTGGATGTAGGCTGTGGCGGCGGAGCGACTATCTCCAGATTGTTGTCCCTGTATCCGCGGGGAATCGTGGATGGTGTCGATTATTCCG
Source organism: Sphaerochaetaceae bacterium (assembly GCA_034114085.1). Taxonomy (GTDB): domain Bacteria; phylum Spirochaetota; class Spirochaetia; order Sphaerochaetales; family Sphaerochaetaceae; genus Spiro-02. Next base: position 3,794 of record JAXEWB010000081.1, read on the forward strand.
AAGCAAGCGTTTCATTAAGCAGGAAGAAGAATGTGAAGGCGCTTGGTACGCGCTGTTCCATAGTCCATGGCGATGTCCTGCATCTACCGTTCAAGGACGGTCTGTACGATGCTGTAACCGCTTTTGAGACAGTTTATTTTTGGCCCGACCTTGCCTTGGCCTTTTCTGAAGTTCGTCGCATATTGAAACCGGGGGGAATTTTCCTTATCGCCTGTGAAATGGCGGATACGACAGCCACAAAATGGTCTGAGCGTATCGAGGGATTGACGATTTACAGTGGTGGGGATTTGCAAAATCGCCTGGAGCGAGCCGGTTTCAGCGTAGTGAAGCTAGTTGAAAAACCCTCAAGTGAATGGGTCTGTCTGGTAGCGGGAAAATAAATTGGATGTTTTTCTGTCTTCTATGGACATTGGAGGAACCGCACGATACACGACGATGTTCGCGAAGCATACCGGCGGCCCGGAAAAGGTGCTTTCTATGATGGGATGATTACTTGCTCGATCCTTTTAGGAAAGGCGGTATGCAGGATCGTCTGGGGCATGGGGCGCGAGGAGAACGGTCGTTGCCTCGGTCTTGCCATGGAGTGCGTTCCCGAACATTTCGACGGCGACTTGCTGGAAGTACCTGTCGGCACAGGTATTCTCGCCACGCCGCCATATAAGAAACTTAGCTAGCGCTTGTTTTCGATGCAGGAAATGAGGGTGGAGGGAACGTATGCCTTCTGGCCTGTACTGGCGTTCATCATCAGATAAGATATATCCAGAAACCAACGAAGAAGAACAGGCTGCCCCCCACACAGAACAGATGCCATATCGCGTGGTAGTGGGGGATTCTCTTGTTTGCATAGAAAATGACGCCCAGCGTATAGGTGACGCCCCCGGCGAGTATCCACGCCATCAGTCCGTGGGGAAGGTTCGGGATGATGTCATTCCAGAAGAATACCAGCATCCAGCCCATCGCCAGATAGAATACGACGTGCAGCGGTCTCAGTCTGCCCCAGAATACCAGGGTGAACGCCACTCCCGCCAACGCCACCAGCCAGATGAGCCATGCAATCGTGATCGTCTTCGATGAGCCGACGTACAGCAGGATCGGGGTATAGGTTCCGGCGATCAGAAAATATATGTTGCTGTGGTCGAGAATCCTGCAAAACCGTTTCCCGTCGCCGATGGGCAGACGGTGATACAGGCCGGACGCACTGTAGAGCAGCAGCATCGTACATCCATATACGACCATGCCGAACCTTAACGCCCCGCTGTGTAATGACGGTAGTCTGACAATAATCATGACCAACGCTATCAATGCGAGTCCCGCGCCGACAAAATGGGTGATTGCGTTCTCTCGTTCTGCTTTTGCATCGTCATGCGCATGAAGGCTGATATGTCGTTCAAGCCATGATTCCGAAGTGTACGTTCCTTTCATCGACCGAATCTCCTCTCGATACTGAACAGTATCCCCCCTATTGTCAAATCTAGATTATCCATCAAGAACCATTGCGACAACCGATTCCACGGAATCGTCGAACCTTTTTTGTACTAGTGGAATCCTACTATGGTTATATGCAAACATTTTTATCGAACGAATGAGGCCCTGATCATATTATCGCCGATGATTGGCGGACACCCCGCGTCCCTATTCTTCTGGTCTGGCTTTGGCACATGGAACTTGGGGATGTAAGCCTGGTTCGTAGCAGGATGTCACGATGCGGTTCGCTCTGAAATCAATGACCGTTTCGCGTTCCGCATCGGTGTTGAAAATGAAACTAACTTTTTTCATACTAAGAACATCAGCTTGTCCTTTTTCATAAATTATGGTACAAAGTCACATATAGGCAGGAAAGAACCGTCTACGGTAGGAAGGGCTTTCGGTATGTGCTGTTACGGTATGTACGGAGGCTCTTTTTTTTGTAGGAAGGAGGGAGAGCAAATATGGATAAGATTACGGTTTTCCTTACAGGATCCTCGGTGTACGTATACTTGTTTATTTTTTTCGGGAAGCTGATAGAGGTCGCGTTGTCTTCTCTCCGTTCTCAGCTCATCCACAAGGGGGAGCGAGTGCTCGGCGCACTTGTCGCGGTGTTTGAATACGCTTTCTGGCTGACGATAACTGCCTCGGCGATTACCGGATTCGCGGACGATCCAATCAAGATGCTGGTTCTCATCCTCGCGTTTGCCGCGGGAAATGTGCTGGGGTCCATCTTGGAGGAAAAGCTTGCGCTCGGTTATTGTTCAATCCTCTGCGTCTTCATGGACAATAGCCGTGCGCTTCTGGCTGCCGACCAATTGAGAAGCAAAGGCTATGCGCTGACGATCATACCTTCTCAAGGCATGAATGGAGCGGACAGAACCACGTTGCAGATTACGGTGAAACGAAAACACGTCCCTGTAATCAGAGAGTTCATTCGCTCCCATTTTCCGGAAACCGTACTGTCGGTTTCCGCTACGCAACAAATCATCGGAGGAACTCTCGCCAAGACAATCAAATGACTCCGGCGGTTGACGCTATGCGGGGGACTGTTTTTTGAGATTCCCGGACTCTGGCTGCCAAAGTCCGGGGCCCGGGATTATGGAGAGGGGAAGAAGCATCGCCAGAATTGTTTTTCACTGCGGCACTTCGCATTGAGTATCTACAGGATGTGATCGAGGAACAGCTTTGTCCGTTCGTTCGTCGGATGCTCGAAAAGTTGCTGCGGTGTCCCTGACTCGATGATCTCTCCTTGATCCATGAACACGACTTTCGTCGCCGCGGCCTTGGCAAAGCCCATTTCATGGGTCACGAGCAACATGGTCATGCCGCTTTTCGCAAGGTCAAGCATGACATCCAGCACTTCTTTGATCATCTCAGGGTCAAGGGCGCTGGTCGGTTCATCGAACAGCATAATCTTCGGCTGCATGGCGAGTGCGCGGGCGATCGCCACACGTTGCTGCTGACCGCCCGACAACTGGGGCGGATGGACGGAGGCTTTTTCTTCCAGTCCGACTCTTCTGAGCAGTCCCATTCCCAGTTCCTCAGCCTGCTTGCGGTCGATCTTCTTGACCTTCATCGGCGCGAGGACGATATTCTCCAGGACGGTCAGATGGGGGAACAGGTTGAAGCTCTGGAACACCATGCCGACCTCCTCCCGTATCTTCCTGATATCTACGTTCAGGGCCGTGACCTCATCGTCATCGATGAAAATCCGTCCCGATGTAGGGATTTCGAGTTTGTTGACCGAGCGGAGCAGGGTGCTTTTGCCGCTGCCTGAAGGTCCGATGATTACGACGACTTCCCCGTCGTTGACGGTCAGCGTCGCGTTCTTGACGGCATGTACGGTGGATTTTTGGGTGTCGAAATCCTTGCAGAGGTTTTCTATTCTGACTCTAGCCATTCTGATGCAGCCTTTCCTCGAGTATCCCCACGAGGCGGGAGAGTAGCAATGTGATGACCAGATAGATCAGCGCGACGATCAGCATGGTCTCCAGCGAGAGGAAGGTCCGGGAGATGTATTCGCGGCCTTTCCGCAGGATATCGCTCAAAGCGATGGTCGATACCAACGATGAATCTTTGAGCATGGAGATGAATTCATTGCCGATGGCGGGTAGAATTACCTTGACCGTCTGGGGCAGGATAACATGTCGGAACGCCTGTCCCCGGCTCAGTCCCAACGCGATAGCGGCTTCCATCTGCCCCTTGGGGACGGCCTGGATACCGGCCCTGACAATTTCTCCCATGTACGCGCCGAAGCAAATCGACAACGCCACTACAGCCGCCACCATGCCTTCGATGTGGAAGAATCGGCCCATCGCATAATAGATGAAGATCAACTGGACCAGCAGCGGGATGCCTCTGATCAACTCCACATAGACACCGCTGACCATGTTGATGATCCTGCTCTTGCTGACTGCGCCAAGCCCACAGATCAAACCGATTGCGATTGCCCCAAGAATGGCGAAGATAGTGACTTCAAACGTGACGGGCGCGCCTTTGATAGTCACTACGAAGATGTCCCTGTACGGCGCCGGCTTGAAGATTACCAGAAAAGCAAGCAACGCCAATGCCGCAATGAACGTGATCCTCCATGCGTTGAGCACATGATGATCGTCCTTGCGGGGAATCAGTACGCCGTCGGTCATCTGGATGGTAGTACGTTTTTTCTGACCCGCATGAGGGTCTATGGACACGGTCTTCTGTCTGACGACTTGGGTTTTCACCTCTTCATCAATCGGTCTGTCCTTGTCTATGGTCGAGTTTTCCATGGCACCTTCTGTCTAGCGTTCGCCTCTCCGCGGTTCAGGGCTTTTCGAGCGGCGGAACAGAGACGCGACACGCGTAGGATGATTATTGGATTCCTACCCGTTCATGCATGTATATTGATGCGGCAACTGTATAGAAATTCATTTTTTCGTTTGTGAGATTATAGGGAAAATATTGCTTGATAGTCAACATATTTATATGCCGTATATCGGATAATTTTGTTTTATACGAATTTCCCGATAGTAGGCCTAGGAATACAAAACATGCACAAGAATTGTATTTTTTTGCATAAGAACCAATTGCCATGAAACCGTTGCAAGGATGTTCCTTGTCGCTTCCATTGCCGAAGTGCCGATGGAATCTGTTTTAGTGGCGGGGAAACTTCTTGAAACCACCCGATTCCGCTTGCAAAGATTCTGTTTTCGGCTATCGTGGATAAGTGCGTTGAATTGTATTTTGGAGGATGATGATGGCGGAAGGACCGGTGACGGCGATAGTACTGGGGTGTGGCGGACGGGGCCTGGCATACGCCGCGTATGCAAAACAGCATCCGGATCAGTTGCGGATCGTGGGGGCCGCGGAGCCGAGGGCCGACCGGCTGGAGAAATTCGCGAGACTGGTCTGCGATCCCGGTTGCGTCCGTTTTACTTCTTGGGAAGAAGCTCTGGATCGTGAACGTTTCGCGGATTGCGTGTTCGTCTGTACGCTCGATTCCTTGCATACCCGCCCCGCGGTCGAGGCGTTGCGCAAGGGGTATCATGTACTGCTGGAGAAACCCATGTCCCCGATAGAATCGGAATGTAGGGAAATCGTACGCGCCGCGGAGAGTTCTGGACGGATTCTGAGTGTATGTCATGTCCTGCGCCACACCCCGTTCTTTCAGACCATCAAACGGACGATTTCCGATGGTTTGCTGGGCGATATCATGGCTCTGGACCAAGTGGAGAACGTCGCTTATTGGCATCAGGCGCATTCCTTTGTCCGGGGTAACTGGAGGAACAGCGGCGAAACCAGCCCAATGATTCTACAGAAAAGTTGCCACGACTTGGATATCATTCTCTGGTTGATGAACGATCGGTGCGTCAGGGTGTCCTCGTTCGGCTCGTTGCGGCATTTTGCACCGGACAATGCTCCTCAAGGCGCGCCGCTCCGTTGTTTGGACGACTGTCCCCATGCCTCGACTTGTCCGTATTACGCTCCGCGGCTGTACTTGACCGACGATATCGGATGGCCGACGGATGTCATCGCCACCGATCTCAGCTACGAAGGGCGGTTCAAGGCATTGAAGGAGGGGCCGTACGGACGGTGTGTCTATCACTGCGACAATGATGTGGTGGATCATCAGGTCGTCAACATGGAATTCGTCCATGGACAGGTCGCTACGTTCACTATGTGCGGCTTTACGTCCGATCATGGACGACAGCTGAAAATCATGGGAACGAAAGGTCAGCTAATCGCCGACATGTGCGAACCCCGAATTACATATACCGATTTCCTTACGGAACAGGAACATCGGCTGGATTTTCACGAACCGGAGGACATGGTCGGCTACGGGCATGGGGGAGGGGACTATGCGATTGTACGTGATTTCGTGGAATCGGTGAGAAACGGGGGTATGGACGGCAATCTTTCCAGTGCGGCGGTCTCCTTGGAAAGCCACTTGATGTGCTTCGCCGCGGAACGTTCGCGGCTGAACCATAGCGTCGTAGAACTTTCATAAGGATGCCCCGGCTGGTCACTGCCTCACCTTCGGCTTGGGATTGGTCGGGCCGTCATTTGTTTTCCATTGAAAAAGGCCCGGTACACGATAGTTCCCCATCCTGTCCCCGGGTTTTTCTGCTCATTTCGGAACTGGGGTGTCTCCATCCCTTTTCCCGCTATCGGCTACAATTATGGATTACAGCAGATTCCATTTGGCTTTGAGTTCCGCCATTTTGCCGTTTCCGTTCAGTTTTTCGATACAGTCGTTAAGCAAGTTGGTGAATTCCAAGTTTCCTTTCTTTACGGCGATGGCGATTGGCTCGGTGATTTCCGACGCAACACCGGAAACGGTGAGTTTGCCCGCATAATTCTGGTTGCTCAGCACGTAGTCGCTGGCGATCAGGGAATCGCAGACCACCGCGTCGAGATTGCCGTTCATCAGATCCTCGACGGCGAAACCGACTTCGTCATAGGCCTTGATGTCGATATTCAGGTTTGCCTGCGCCTTGACTGCGTCTTCAAGGGCGATATGTCCGGTAGTCCCCAATTGGACGCCTACCTTTTTTCCGTTTAGTCCCTGTAAATCGGCCATTCCTTGGGTTCCCTGATGGACGATGATTGACTGGGTGACATAGAGAACAGGAGTCGTGAACTCCATCGCCGGTTTGCGTTCCTCGGTGACGGATACGCCACTGGCGATCGCATCGTAGGCACCGTTGGAAAGACCTGCGAAGATACCGTCCCAGGCAACGTTCCTGACGCTCATGTTATAACCGGTCATTGTGGCGAATTCCTTGATCAGATCAATTTCAAAACCTACGATATCGCCTTTCTCATCTACGAATTCAAGCGGGGGCCATGCGCAGTTCGCTGCGAATACGTAGGAATTCGCTTCTTTTTGCCCACCTGCGAACATGGGGGCCAGACACATCAGAATCAGCAGCAACGTTATGACTTTTTTCATGATTTACAACCTCTTTCAATTGAATATGGCGATATAATGAATAAATATGCAACTGTTGTCAAGTAATTATTGTATAAATATGCAAATTATTTTGATAGTGCTTGTTGGCTGTGAATAAAAATACTGCTTTGGAATAATGTACCACAGGTCGCCCCGGCGCGGGCTGCCATAGGGTACGGCCCGACACCATGCAGAGCGGAACCGGCGATTTCTGTTTAGTGCCTTGCCTGTTACGACAAATTACAATAAAACGCTTCCCTTGAAAAATGCATAAGAATTTCGTTCGTACAGCCGTAATTGCGTTGAAACAGGATGCGATAAGTGTGTAATCCAATTTGTATAATCGAGCCATACAGGCTGTATGAAACGCTTGCAGAATGGAGTGGCGCTGATTGACAATCTTATTGCAGTCATACTGCCACAAGCAATGGAAGATGTTACCACTCAGTTCGACAAGGTTAACCTTGTTGAACTGAAAATGATACGCCCTTTTTACGTCAGCGATTGAAGCGTCTGCTGAAGGATGGCTTCAATCCCACGCCAAACGGCAACTGCGGAAAGACAAAAGCGAAACTACAGGATATTCCATTTCGCCTTAAGGGCGGCGAGCGATCCGTCGGCTTCCATCTTCGCAAGACCATCATTGACCAAGTTCAGCAACGTGGTATTGCCTTTCTTGACGGCGATGGCGATATCTTCTTCGGTAAACGGCTCTCCTACGACAGTGATCTTTCCCTTGTAGTTGTCGTTCGCGAGGACGAAATCGCTGGCGATCAGGGAGTCGCAGACGGCGGCGTCGAGATTGCCGTTCATCATATCCTCGATGGCAAGTCCTATATCATCATAGGCGCGCTTCACGACGGGATAGTCGTCCAGAGCGAAGTCACCGGTAGTGCCGATCTGCACACCGATTTTCTTGCCGGAAAGATCATCGATGCCTTTGACTGTCGCAACGTCGGAAGCGCGGACGATGACGACCTGTCCCGCGCTGAGAATCGGGGTGGAGAAATCCATAGTGAGCTTGCGTTCTTCTGTTACGGTAACTCCTGATGCCACGCCGTCGTAGGCGCCGTTGGCCAACCCTGCGAAGATGGTGTCCCAGGGAATGTTCTTGACAGTCATGGTCACTCCGGCTTTTTCCCCGATCATGGGCATCAGCTCGACTTCAAAACCGGTGAGCACACCGTTGTCAACGAATTCCAGAGGCGGCCAGGTCGCGTCAGCCGCGAAGACATAGCCGTCGGTATTTTCCTTGCTTCCGCCTGCGAAAACAGGAACGGAGCATGCCAGGACGACACACAGAACAATAAGGGTCTTTTTCATGTAGGTACTTCCTTTGCAGGTAATGTGAGTATTGATACACAAATATTGAATATTTATGCAGAAACGTCAATAGACATTTCACTAGTCTGCATGAATCTGCATGGAAAAAGATAAAAAACAGATTTTGGGTTTGTTTGAGCGCTAGATGCCGACTACGATATTCGTGACGATGATTCCCGTCACAAGCCCCAGGACGATGCCACCGACGACCTGTGAGAAACTATGCCCGAGCATAGTCTTGAGGTTTTCCGGAGTAAACTGCCCTTCCCGGTGTATGTCGGTGAGGATTCTGCTCCATTCATTGATGACTTCCGCTTGTTTGCCCGCCTCTCGTCGGATGCCCATGGCATCGTGGATGACGATTGACGCGAAAACCACCGCTATGGCAAGCTCCGTTGTGGCGAACCCTTGGGTCATGGCGATGCTTGTGACTAATGAAATGACCGCCGCGGTGTGGGAGGACGGCATGCTCCCTGTGGAGAAAAACAGCTTGTAGTTGAATTCATGATCGATCATCAGATGGATGAACGGTTTGATTCCCTGCGCGATTACCGTGCTGAACAAAGCCGCGAGCAATGGTGCGTTTGAAAGTAGATTTTCGAAAGTCATACCTGATATCATCTCTTCATTAAAACGATTCGATCCCTGAAGGAACCGCGGTGTCTTCAGTTTTTGTTCTTTGTCTCCGCAACGCATACTGTAGACTGTTTTTGTTTCTTTGCCAACATTATCATGGGAATTGCAGGGCGATCCGGTCTTTTTTTCATCAAACGCGGAGGAGCTTCCCCCTGCGTTGCTTGCCAGGCGACCTGGAAACTGCTATATCTGTCTTCCAACGGGGATCGCCGACGGTTGTAGCGATATTTTTTGATTCCTGTAGCGATGTTTCTTGCGGAGGCGTACAATGGACATACAGAAAAAGACTGATGGGATACAGTTCTGGGTATTGAACGTCGCCTCGTTTTTGGGGCAGCTTTCAATTGCCATGGTCAACCTCGCCGTCGTCTATTATCTGCGGTCCCGTTTCACTCTTTCCGCTCAAATGATCGGCATCGCGACCAGCGTCTATACATTCACATATTTCCTGTTCTGCATTATCGGCGGCGGTGTGTGCGGCCGGATGCGTCCCCGCCATTGTATCGAGCTGTCGATGGTCGGCATGAGTATATCCATCGCATTGCTGATTTTCTGCGGGAAACTATGGCAGGTGTTTCTTGCGTTAGCATTGTACGGAAGTTTCATGTCAATGCTTTGGCCGCAGGTGGAGGGGTGGTTTTCTCGAGGGAAGGAAGGTGCCCAGCTCAACCGCGTGACCAGCTCCTTCAACTTCTCCTGGTCGTTTGGCGCTGGAATTTCCCCGTATGCCGCCGGCGTTCTGGTCGAGCGTTCCGCGACCTTGCCCCTTGCCGCGGGTATCGGTATATTCGCCATGGTGTTCCTGCTGGTTTTTCTCGCCAGCGCCATCGTCCCCGGTATCAGGGCGGTGGGCAGCGAGCATGCCCATGTCGGAGAAATTCATTCTGAGGATCATAGCACCCCCCTTCGGTATCTGTGTTGGGCGGGCATCGTGATGGTCTATACGGGTTTGAGCGTCGTACAGACTGTTTTTCCCTTGTTTGCCCAGGACGTAATGCGAATCTCGGAAAGTACCGCGGGGTTCCTGTTGCTGGTTCGAGGGATTTCTACTTGTTGCATGTTCATGTTCCTCGGCAAGACCTGTTGGTGGCAGTTCAGACTCCCTGTCATCCTTTGTGTCCAACTGCTGTTCGGACTGGTCTGCCTTTTGGGGATGGCGATACCCGGAACCACTTCCGTATCGGCTTTTGTCGCCTATGGGATGTTCTTTTTTGTATTCGGAATTTTGTTCGCCATCGCCTATACGTTGAGCATGTTCCATGGCGCGTCCGGTTGTATCAATCGTTCACGTCGCATGATGATTCATGAAGTGTTGCTCACGGTTGGAACTATCGTAGGCGCGATTTTCGGTGGAACCATCTACGAGCATTTTAGTTTTCAGCAGGTGTTGTTCGCCATCTTCCTCTTCGTGGTGACGCTCATTGCAGTGGAGGCCGTCGGTGTCATCGTTCTAGAAACGCGACGACGTATGTGGCGGCATGTCTGAGAGCATGTCGTCAGTACGAGGTTTTGCAATTCTTCGGGGATTGGAGTAGTATACCCCCAGACTATATAGATGGAGAGTGCGCAATGGGCAAGACATTGACCGCTAAGATTCTCAACGCCCACCTTATGGAAGGGACGTTGAAGCAAGGGGAGCCGATTGGAATTCGCATTGACCAGACCCTGACGCAGGATGCGACCGGAACCATGGCCTATCTGCAATTTGAGGCGATGGGACTTCCTCGTGTCCAGAATGAGCTTGCGGTCAGTTATGTGGACCACAATACCGTACAGGTCGGCTTTGAAAACGCCGACGACCATCGCTATTTGCAAAGTGTCGCGGCAAAATACGGTGTCGTATTCTCCCGTCCCGGCAACGGCATCTGCCATCAGGTGCATCTCGAACGGTTCGGCGCACCCGGTAAGACGTTGCTCGGGAGCGATTCTCATACTCCTACCGGCGGCGGTATCGGCATGGTGGCCATCGGCGCCGGTGGGCTTGACGTCGCCGTCGCCATGGCCGGCGGACCGTTCCACATCATCAGTCCTAAAGTCATTGAGATTCGGCTGCATGGAAAACTCAGGCCGTGGGTTTCCGCAAAGGATGTCATCCTTGCCGTCTTGGAGCGATTTACGGTCAAGGGCAATGTCAATTGTGTCTTTGAATATACTGGAGACGGTGTCGCTTCCCTTGAAGTCCCCGAACGGGCCACAATCTGTAACATGGGCGCCGAGTGCGGGGTCACCACCAGCCTGTTTCCTTCCGATGACAATACCCGCAGATTTCTTGCCGCGCAGGGGAGGGAGGATGTCTGGACACCTCTTTCTGCGGACGCCGACGCGGTGTACGACGGTCTGTTTGAAATTGATCTCTCCACGCTTGAACCCAGATGCGCCGCGCCGCATTCTCCCGGTAATGTCGTCCTGCTGAGGGATATGGCGGGGACGAAAGTGAATCAGGTGGCCATCGGTTCCTGCACCAACAGTTCCTATACCGACATGCGCAAGGTCGCTGAGATTCTTGACGGCCACGTGGTCGCGCCCGGAGTCAGCCTGGGCATCGCCCCTGGAAGCAGGGAGGTCTTGATGATGCTTGCTGAGGATGGCTCGTTGGAAAAGATGGTCGCCGCTGGTGCCAGAATTCTGGAAAGCGCCTGTGGTTTTTGCATCGGCAATCATTTCAGTCCCAATACCGATGGGGTTTCCCTACGGACGAGCAACAGGAATTTTGAGGGGCGTAGCGGTACCAAAAGCGGACAGGTATACCTCGTCAGCCCCGAAACGGCGGCTTTGGCGGCTATTTTCGGAACGTTCGTCGATCCGCTGTCCCTCCATGGGGTGCCGTATCCCCAGGTTTCCATGCCTGAGAAGTTCGGCGTCGATGACCGCATGTTCATATTTCCTCCCGCGGACAGTTCCTGTGTCGAGGTCTTGCGCGGGCCGAATATCGGCGCTCCACCGTCCAATACCCCGTTGAAGCGGAAGCTTCATGGCGTTTCCATCATCAAGGTCGGGGACAAAATTACCACCGACCATATCATGCCTGCGGGTCAGCGTTTGAAATATAGATCCAATATTCCCGCTTACGCTCAGTATGTGTTTGAGCCAGTGGATCCTACGTTCCCCCGGCGTGCGGCCCAGCAGCGTGACGCAGGCCAGGATAATATCATCGTCGCCGGTCTGTCCTACGGGCAGGGATCCAGCCGTGAACACGCGGCGATCTGTCCTATGTATCTTGGAGTAAAGGCTGTAGTGGCGAAATCCATTGAACGGATCCATCAGAACAACCTCTGCAATTTCGGAATCGTACCGCTGACGTTTCGCGACGAATCTGATTACAATAGGATTTCCCAGGGGGACGAACTTGTAATCGACGAACTGCCCAGGCAACTGGAGCAAGCCGTTGAGTCGAAATCTTCCGTCATATTGCAGGACAAGACATCCGGTACGAGTATCGAACTGTCTGCCGACATTACCGCCGCCCAGCTGGAGATGTTGCTTGCGGGCGGACTGCTCAATAGCCTCAAGGAGTTGAAATGATGTGTGACCACGCCATTCAGATGCAAGGTGGAACGCTGGTCGTTCCTGATGCCCCGGTTATTCCCTATATCGAGGGGGACGGTGTGGGCGCTGAAATTTCTTCCGTCATGCGGAATGTGCTTGATGCCGCCGTTCGTGCTGCATATGGCGACTGCCGCAGGTTGTTGTGGAAGGAAATCCTGGCCGGAGGCAAGGCCGCTCGGCTATGCAATGGAAATTATCTGCCGCAAGAGACCGTTGATGCCATCAGGAATTACAAGGTTGCGATTAAAGGACCTCTGATGACTCCGATTGGCGGCGGTATGAGAAGTCTCAATGTCACGTTGCGCCAGGACATGGATCTCTATGTCTGCCTGCGTCCTGTACGTTGGTTTGCTGGTGTTCCTTCTCCCGTCAAGCATCCTGAGCTGGTCGATATGGTGGTATTCCGCGAAAACACCGAGGACATCTACGCCGGCATCGAGTGGGAGAGCGGAAGCGGCGCGGTCAGAAAGGTCATCCGGTTTCTACAGGATGAGATGAGTGTGAAGAAGATACGTTTTCCCGAAACTTCCGCATTGGGGATCAAGCCGGTGTCCATCGAGGGATCGGAACGTCTGATTCGGGCCGCCATCAGGTATGCGCTGAACAACGGCAGGCGGAACGTGACGCTGGTCCACAAGGGCAATATCATGAAGTTCACCGAAGGCGGCTTCCGTAAGTGGGGGTATGAGCTTGCCAAGCGGGAGTTCGGCGCCGAGCGGGACGAGAATGGTGTCTGGTCCATTGCCCGCGATGGTGGCGTTCCTCTGGTGATTAAGGACTGCATCTGCGATGCGTTCTTGCAGAACATCATGCTTAGGCCCGCCGACTACGATGTCGTGGCTACATTGAACCTCAACGGTGACTACGTGTCCGACGCCCTTGCCGCGGAGGTCGGGGGAATCGGCATCGCGCCGGGAGGGAATATCAACTACGATAGCGGAGTAGCCGTGTTCGAGGCGACACATGGCACCGCACCTGATATCGCCGGACAGGACAAGGTAAATCCGTTGTCCATAGTTCTTTCCGGTGAGATGCTGCTACGTTATATAGGTTGGGCCGAGGCTGCGGACAAGGTCGTTCTCGCCGTACAGAAAGCTATCGGCAGCAGGCGTGTCACCGCCGACTTCCACCGTTTGATGGTTGCCGATGGACTGCATGCGGAATTGCTCGGAACAAAGGCGTTCGGTGAATACCTAGTGGAATGCATGGAGTGATCCAGTTACTCGAAAAGGGTCGCTTGTACAAAAGATAGCGATGCCCAGGCTGCTTGAGCCGCCGGGGCATCGTCTTTATGAGCGGTTATGAGCGGGAGACGGGGAGTCCTGCGATATGTTGCCGTATCTAGTCTTCCCAAATATCTTCCGGTTTTCTCAGTTGTTCCTCGGCTTTCAGCATCCGTTCCTCATAGCCATCGATTTTCTTGTCCAGGCGGTCGAGTACGTCTTGCATTTCAGCGAGGCGTACAGCGAGTCGGCGGCGTTGTTCAATCAGCAATTGTTTTCTTGCCGCTATCGTCTCCGTACCTTGCTGGAAGAGCGTGACGTATTCAATCAATACTTCAATCGGCAGTCCCGCGCTTCGCATGCACTTGATGAACTGAACCCAGTTGCAATCCTGTTCATCATAGTTCCGTATGCCGCTTTTTCTACGGACCGGAGGGATGAGTCCGATGCGCTCATAATATCTCAACGTATCGGCGGATACGTCGAATCTCTGGCTTACTTCCGCTATTGTCATAACCTTGCCTCATCATATGCGTTCTATCTTGATCGAGTGACATACAAGTCGCTGGACTTGCCGCACCAATGAAAATCTCCCATATTCTGTCATCGTCCGAAGACTTCAGCGGCCCGGTTCATGTTCGCCACGACTTCTACGTTGAACGGGCAGCGTTTTTCACAGGCTCTGCATGAGATGCATTCTCCCGCGCCGTGGGGCAGGATCGCATAATGCTCTCGAACGGTTTCCGGAATCATACCCTGCGCGTTCGCAAGGTTGAGGAACTTTGTAACGGTTGCCACATCGATTCCTTTTGGGCAGGGGGCGCAATGGCCGCAATACATGCAGTGCCCCTCCCAGCTGATTCTGGGAAAACCGGCGAAAGCCGGTGCGTAGTCCTTTTCCTCGTCAGTAGCGGTTTCATAGGCGATGCTGGCTTCCAGTTCGCCGACCGTATGCGCGCCGACAAGGACCGTCGCTACTGCCGGTCTGGTCAATGCATAATGGAGGCATTGACAGGGGGTGAGCGACTTGCCGGCGGGAGATAATGTTTCATCCAGCAAGTCGCCGCCGCCGAAAGCCTTCATGACGGTGATGCCTACTCCTTTTCGACTGCATGTCTCGTAGAGGGCTTGTCTGCCAGGATCCATGTTGACCAGAGGGTCTTCGTAGTTCTTGTCATCCCATAACGCAAAGCAATCGTCGTTCGCCGGCTGGAGGTCGTAGCAGGGGTTGACGCTGAACATCAGCACATCGATGAGTCCGCTGTCCACCGCCGCAAGAGCTGCGGCGGGATTGTGGCTGCTCAAGCCGATGCGCCTGATTTTTCCCGCGTGTTTCAATGCGCGGGCGTATTCCATGACAGGCCCTTTGGAGACTGTTTCCCAGTCGTCCAAGGAGTCGACATAATGCACCATCCCGACATCGATATAATCGGTATCCAGACGGGCGAGCAAATCTTCGAAGCTGGCTTTCACTTCTTCGATTCGGCGTGTCCGTTCATACTGCCCGTTCCTCCAGACGGTACATAGATGCGCCTGCAGGATGAAATTCTCCCGCCGTCCGCACAATGCCTCGCCTAAACGGCTACGAAATGTGGGGTGGGGGATGTAGAGGTCGATGTAGTTGATCCCCGCTTGCTGCGCGGCATCGATCAGAGCTCCCGTATAGATGCCGTCATGATCAACGAATCCCTCGCAGCCCAGACCGATTTCACTGACGTTCAGGTCGGTAGCGCCCAATTGCCGATATTTCATTGTCGATTCCCCTTTGCCCATGTATAGTTGTACCCCGTCCATGCGGAATACGCTATCAGCAGGCATTTGTGTTTTAGCATATCCATTTGTTTCTTCATCCATTGCCGTTTCGGACAGCGCTTCCATTGCGGATGCTGGAAGTACAATACTGCTTGGAGTTAACTCCAAGGCAAGGAGTTCGCATGTGAAAATTCGAGAAAAACATGATTACCTGTGTAAATAGTATCCAAAGCCATGCATAGCGCTGTTATTCTGCAAATGTATTCAATTGTTTATTGTTTTTCGATAGATGCGAGGTCAAAGTCCCCGAAATCCAGAAGTACTCCGCTGACTCCTGATATTTTGGATGTCGTCTCGATATCCGCCATTTCTGACGCTACCGCCCATACTTGGCCAATACCGGCGGCCAAAGCGCTTTCGATACCGCTTCTGGTGTCTTCAAACACGACGCAATCGCATGGTTCCAGACGCAATGTCCTGGCTGCGGCAAGGTACACGGCCGGGTGGGGCTTCCCGGGAAACAACCCCCGGTCATAAGTGATTCTGTCGTTCAGGAACCAACGGTGAAGGCCGAACCATTCTATGTACCGGGCGAGATTGTCCGCGCCACAGCTTGTGGCGATCGCAAGCGGTACGTCTGCACGTTTACTGGCATCCAGCAGCTGTTCCGCACCAGGCGCGAGGCATAGCCTTTCTGGGTGCGCGAGGCACAGCGCGGCGTACATCTCTTCCTTGGCTTCAGAAATCCGGGATATGTCATCCCGCGAGGGGCGTCGGCCAAGCAGGTATTCGATCGTCGCGGGATTCGTCCTGCCGTTGAGCATCGCGGATTCCTCATCGCTGAGTTCTGTTCCCCGTATTTCGCGGGACATGACTTTCCATGCTTCCCTGTTCTGCCAGGTATCCCAGAACAAGGTGCCGTTGAAATCGAATATGAGCCCTTTTTTACCCATCGTACGTTCCTTTCAAACGAGAAAAAACCTGGGCATGCCCAAGTTTCTTCCCCGACGGAGATATTACCGCTGATCGAGCGGCTGGACCTTTCTGACGGACGGCCCGCTGTAGACCTGACGGGGGCGGCCGATTTTCTGGTACGGATCATGTCTCCATTCAAGCCAGTGGGCGATCCAGCCGGGTAGCCTGCCCATCGCGAACAGTACGGTGAACATGGACGATGGGATTCCCATCGCATGGAAGATAATCCCAGTATAGAAATCAACGTTCGGATAGAGGTTCCGTTCGATGAAATACGGATCGTTGAGCGCGATATGCTCCAGTTCCATGGCGATATCAAGCAGGGGGTCCTGGACATTGGTGGAGTCAAGCACTTCCTGACAGAGCTTCTTCGCTATTTTCGCCCGAGGATCGTACGTCTTGTAGACTCTATGTCCGAATCCCATCAGCCTGAACGAGTCGTTCTTGTCCTTCGCTTTCTTGACGACATCCTCTACGGAGAGTCCTTCGCTGTTGATTTTGTTCAGCATCTCCAGTACCGCCTGGTTCGCTCCGCCGTGTTTGCTCCCCCACAGGGCGCAGCATCCCGCCGATACCGAAGCAAATAGATTTGCTTCACTGCTACCGACCAACCGTACCGCGGAAGTCGAACAATTCTGTTCATGGTCGGCATGGAGAATCAGCAACTGGTTCAACGCTTTTACATGTACGGGGTTCCTGTCGTATGGAGTGACCGGGGAGTTGAACATCATGTTGAGGAAGTTTTCACAGTAGGAATATTTGTAGGAAGGCTCTACAAAATCGAGGCCGCGCATCTGCCGGTAGCTGAATGCCGCGATAGTCCTCATTTTTGAAAGGAGCCTGGTGACGGTGAGGTCGATATTTTCCTCGGGATCCATGTCATCCATTTCAGGGTAGAACGCTGAAAGGGATGCGACCATGGCCGCAAGAATCGCCATGGGATGGGCATGGTGCGGATAAGCTCGGAAAAAATTTCGCATGTCCACATGGAGGAGGGAATGTTTGTTGAGCAGGTCCGCGTAAGTTTGCCGTTGCGCAGTATCCGGAAGTTCGCCTTTGATCAACAAGTAGGCGACTTCAACGAAATCGCAATGCTCTACCAGATCTTCTATGTCATAGCCCCTGTACCTGAGAACTCCCTGTTCACCATTGATATAGCAAATCGAACTGGAGCAGGAACCTGTATTGACGAAGCCTGGGTCATAGGTGATATAACCAGTTTCTTTCCGTAGGGTGGTGATGTCAATCGACTTGTCCCCCATGTTGTCAGTAATTACTGTCAAGGGGAGCTCTTTGCCGTCAAGAATCAATTTTGCACTGTTTTTGGCTACTTCCATGTACAGACTCCTTCTCTTTGGATGTGGTGGCGCCATGTTCGGCAGGCCTGTCCTGTCATGCTTGTCGCGACGTTTCCATATGCCGTTGATAAATTGCTCAAGGTATGTAAAAACCAGTACATCCCGATCGTTTCTTCGCAAGAATCATGCCTGACGAACGGCGAATATGTGTCAGCCTTTCTGGCCGTCAACGCCTCGTGACCATGATTGTCGCCGACGGACATGTCCATGGCCGGTTCAACGGCTTTCATCAGTTGGCGTCATTCGGTAAAACAGTCCGCCCCTGAAATCCTGTCAAGCGCCAGCACCAGCGCCTGTGTGCCATTCTTGCCGTTGCCAGTTCCCTGCAACGCGATGTATAGCTGATTGACCAACGCCAGCCCTGGAAGAGAGAGGTGCATCCTTTGCGCCTCTTCCAATGCGATACCCATGTCCTTGACAAAATGATCAATGAAGAAACCTGGTGCATAATTGCCTTTGATAATTCGTGGCGCCAGGTTGTCCAGGGTCCAGCAACCGGCGGCACCCTTGCTAATCGTTCCGACCATAGTATCAAGATCCAGTCCCGCCTTGCGTGCGTACAGCAATGCTTCACAGACGCCGATCATGGTTCCGGCGATCGTAATCTGGTTCGCCATCTTCGTGTGCTGCCCCGCTCCGGGACCGCCTTCCAGAACGGAAGCCTTGCCCATGATGTCGAAGAAAGGAAGGACCGCCTCATATGCCTCCTTGGATCCTCCCGCCATGATGGAGAGTCTCGCTTCCCTAGCTCCCACGTCTCCGCCGGATACTGGCGCATCGACGCTATCGCAACCAAGTTCTCTCGCTTTTTCGTTGATTCTGATTGCTAGCGAAGGTTTTGTCGTTGTCATATCGACAAAGATACTTCCTGGCTTTGCACTGGAAAACAGTCCGTCAACACCGAAATAACATTCTTCAACATCAGTAGGGAAGCCTACCATGGTGAAGGTGATGTCGCTTTTTTGCGCCACTTCGCGAGGTGTCGCGGCGAGCGTGGCTCCCTCTTCCACTAGAGGTCGGGCTTTTGATGCCGTCCGATTGTAGACGACGGCGCTATAGCCCGCCGCCATGAGATGATGGCACATCCAACGTCCCATCACTCCTGTTCCAATCCAACCGACAATAGGTTTCGCTTGAGTTCCTGCCTGCATATCGCCCCTCCTCAATACGTGGTTTTGCATGTATCCTAGCCGATTTCCTATAAAAAGAAAATAGCGTTTTTTTCAAGAGAGGATTCCACAAGAACTCTTTCCTCATTTTGAAACCATGCGTATAATAGGTTCTGGAGGCAAGGCATGGAACATGACACTATCAAGGCTTTTCCGGCAGATGAAAAAGTGGTGGACATCGCCGGCTTTTTCAAAGTGTTCGGAGATCCGACTAGGCTGAAAATCCTTTTTCTGCTGGAAGGGGGCGAGTTGCCCGTGAATGCTATCGTCGATGCCTTGGGGATGCAGCAATCCGCCATCAGTCAACAATTGAAGTTGTTGAAGGCCTCCCGTCTGGTTCGTTGGAGAAAGGAGGGCCGGAACATCTACTATCGGCTTGATGACGACCATATCGCCCGGATTCTTTCCCTCGGTACGGAGCACTACGAAGAGACGTTGAACTGATAGCCAGTACAGCTGCGAATGACGGTCAGTCCTGTTTGGGAAATTCTCCGTTCCGCTTTGGAGACTTCCTGCGGGCATATCGGCTTGCGGGTTTTCCTGGCATATTTTATTCAGGAATAAGGAGCATCGTAATGGTCGAGCATGTACATCTGTTGTATTTCAGTCCTACCGGCAACAGCCGGACGACTGCCAATGCGGTGGCTTTCGGGCTTGAGTCCAATATCGACTTGAATCATGATTTGACCAAAGCCGTGTCGCGCCGCGAGGTAAGGTCGAAGGGCATTTACTTTGACAAGGATGATGTCGTCGTCATCTGCGCGCCAGTCTATGCGGGGCGTCTTCCCTCCTGTTTCGCGGAGTTGTTCCCATCGTCGATCCACGCCGATGGTTCAAAAGCCGTCCTTGCCGTTACGTATGGCAACCGGGCTTATGAGGATGCCCTCGTTGAGTTGGAGGATTTATGCCGGGCGTCAGGTTTTATTCCTTTATGTGCCGGTGCGTTTGTAGGAGTCCATTCTTATGATGACCGCATTGGTTCTGGCCGTCCCGATGCGAAGGATCTAGACGCGATGCATACGCTCGGCCGCATCGCATTGGAAAAGCTCAACGAGGGGGAGGTCCTGATGGGCGCTATCGAGGGAAAACGTCCGTACAAGTCCGGTATACGTTCCTCCGATCCTCCGTTCGGAGCCATGGTTTCCGGGCATTGCTCTGAGTGCGGCGCATGTGTGGAGGTTTGCCCCGTCGATGCTATCGACCCGGCGACCCCGGGCAAGACGGATGTCTCCCGCTGTATACGTTGTTCTGCTTGCATCAAGGCGTGTCCGCTTCATGTCCGTGGTTTTTTCGATTCCAGGCATGCTGAAGTGCTGAAAATGCTGGAGGAGCGTTGTCTCGGGACGAGGCGGGAAGCCCAGCTATTCTTCTAGCCGGTGGCACCGTATCACTGACGCATTGGCAACGGCCCGCTGTGAAAGGGGTACGGGCTATACATCCCGTACCCCAGTAGCGTTGGCGTGCTGACTGTCAGAAATTAAATTCCGCTTCCCAATCAAAGTCGCCTGATGTTTCCACGTTTTTTGGCCAATGCGTACACCATTTTGGCGTTTTGGGTTCTTCTATCCTGTCGATGCTCGGTATATAGGGTTTTATATCCAGTACCGGCGTCCCGTCATCGGCATCGATATAATCGAGATAGATGGTTCCCGTCCGTTCATCTATCCCTAGAATGCCGCTGACTGAAAGTGCGATCGGATTAGGTCTCAATGGTGAACGGGTGGCGAAGATGCCCATGATTTCCGGTGCGTTTTTGTAAGGAGCCGGGACCTCTAGAACGCTCCTGTCTTCTTCGGTGTCGAAGCGATTCGCCCACCAAAGCGTCACGATGTGCCCGAACTGTTCCAACGTCCTTAGTCCCGGCACATATCGTTGTCCCAGTTCAATCCTCATGCCTTGTCCGTCCGAGCGTACCGTACCGATTTCCACGTTGCTGAATGTCTGTGTTTTCATGTCGTTTTCCTCCGTTGCCTCCACTTTGAACCCTCACATGATGGGAGAGTCAAGTTTTTTCTCATGTAGTCTTCTTTTTTCGCCGTAGAGCGCAGGATGACGCTGGCAATGAAGCTGTTACGGTTGGAGAACAACCTGCGAACAACAGGAGGCTCGGAGTAGGACGCAGGCTGGCAGAAGTTGGGAGATATCGGACGGCTAGGTAATGTTCTTTCTTTCCACAGGCAACTGTAGTTCCGTCAGGTATTTTGCGGGATCTGGTTCATCCCAGGGACCTTTGTGGCAGATTTGGCGGCTGAGTCCTGACATGATGTATTGGTTGTGGTCGTCGAGCCAGCGGGCAAAGGCTCTGTATGCGCCGTCTATATTGCTGAAAGGACCGTAGACCATGACGCAGGCCATGTTCTCCACCGCCTCCACGTTCCGGCAGGAGAATCCCGCTTCGGTAGGCAGGCATGGTTTCTCGATTACCGAGGCGACCTCCACGTCAACGTCGTGATCCTTATGGGCTGGGTCATGGTAGATCGTCAGGTTGTTTTCATTTGATGCGTAGGCGGGGCAGACTCCATGGCGGCGCATATAGTCGCCAAGTTCATACCAGAGCGTTTCTTCGCAATCATATGCGGGGATGATTCTGCGAAGGGACAGTACGAGCAGGGAGGGGATTGTCTTGAGCGAAACGGCGTAATGCAAGTCAAGCGTTCCATGCTCGATATCCTGGATGGCTTGGTCAAGTTTTTGCAACCGGTACTGTTGACGCCGTAGCTCCGATTCAAGCTCTCCACGTTTTTCAGCAAGTCGGCGGCGGATATTGTCATCATCCCAATGAGAGAGTATCGCAGGCATTTCCATGATAGGAAAATCGAGGTCACGGAGGAGCAATATTTGTTGAAGCGCCGGTATCTGGTCGATAGAGTACAACCTGTAGCCTGTGTAACGGTCCACAACGGCGGGTTTGAGCAGCCCCATTTCATCATAGTATCTGAGCATGCGAATCGAAACGTGCATGAGCTTGGAGAATTCTCCGATTTTGAACATGCCTCTATTGTACTTATAGTCAAGACATTCGCAAGAGGGGGAGGGCTGTTGAACATGTAGAAAAAAAGTACTTGTACGGTATTTCACGTCAAGGTACCCGCATCCATGCGAAATACCCATATCACCACAGGCTATAGGCGTTCCGGTTATGGTCGTGCCGGGACGTTGATAACGGAACGGGGGTGCCGCCGTTGTCTTCCGACTGATGCGACACCCCCGTGATAGTCAGTGAAGAAAAATCAATATGCGGCGTTCAGCCATGTGATTCCATCGATTTGAGCGGTGAAGTACGGAGCGCTCTGGAAATGGGATTCATGGAATGCGCCATCGAATACTGCTTCGCCCGTATCAGCGGCGAAGTCACCGTTGGTGTCAAGTGCGAATGCATGGGTAAGCGGTGCGCCATCGACGGTGAAAGTGCTAGTATCGAAAACCTGGATTTTTCCGGCCTTGATGTCGGCGATGACCTGCGCCATCTTTTCAGCCGTTCCAGGAGCAGCGATAGCTTCGTTCAGATGAGTCATGACAACGGCGTTGTCGGACATGCCCTTGCACCAGTCCTGCTCCATCGTTACGCCGTCAACATGCGCCTTGATGAATTCGTAGAAGTATTCAGACCAGTCGATGCGGGTTGAAATCAGGGATGCAGCGGGAGCGACACCCGTCATGTCCGCGTTGTATCCGGTATGGAACACTCCACGGCTCTGGGCTGCGGTTGCGGGAGTCGTGTTGTCGGAATGCTGGGAAATCATTACGCAACCCTGGTCGATAAGGGCCAATGCGGCATCAGATTCCGCAGTCGCGTCAGACCAGGAGCCTACGAAGGAAACCTTCATGGTCACTGAAGGGCAGACGCTCCTTGCGCCAAGGTAGTAGGCTGTAAAGCCGGAGATTACTTCTGCGAACGAGTAGGCGCCGACATAGCCGATAACGGCCTTGTTCGCGGTTATCTTGCCTTCCTGGATCATCTGGTTGAGCTTCATGCCTGCGACCACACCAGCTACATAACGGCCTTCGTAGATATTGGCGAACGCATTGTAGGTGTTGGGCAGATCGTCAACGCAGGAGACGCAGTTCGTGCAGCCTACGAATTTTACGTTGGGATAGCTCGGCGCGACTTCAAGCATGAAGGGCTCAAAACCATAGCTGTTGTTAAAAATAATCTGACAACCCTCTTCTGCTGCCTCGATATTGGCATCCAGGCATGTTGAATCTTCACCGATGTTGTATTTCGTTACCCATTCAACGTTGATACCGTCGGCGGCCAGTCTCTTTGTAGCTTCGTTGCGCCCCTGGATGAAGTTGTACGAATATCCCTGGTCATTCTCGTCACCGATGCACAGCAGTCCGACCTTCAGCGTCGTTCCTGCGCTGGCTGTAGTACGAGCTTCCGATGCCCCCCCAGCGAACGCCAAGCCTGCGACAAGCAGCATGGCAAGAAGCGTAAGTGTGATTTTTTTCATGTTTCTCTCCACTTTTGTTCCGAAGTCAGAGACCTGGAACAGTTTTTTTGTGAACTAAAAACTCCACATATGTACGATTTTATCATAATTATTGTGTTTTTCAACATTGTTTGCGAAAAAACACAATATGTTCGCACCAATCTGGCAAATTCATGCCAGTTGCTATCCGTTTCAGTGAAACTTTCACCCGCAAGCCGGTCGGAAAGTTCCTACGGGAAGCAAAAAGGAGGGGGCGCTTTCATCCGCCCCCTTCCCCGCAGAACGGCGGTCCTTATCGTTCCTCTCTGAAATAATTGAGCCCGAGAGAAGCTGGCGGCTGCTTTTCCTTGTTATTGCGCATGCTGGAGAAAACGAGGACGATGACCGTGACGACATAGGGTAGTATCTTGTATAATTCCGTGGGGATGAACGGTACTACGACGCGCAGGTACATGATCATCATGGCTCCGAAGATGATTGAACCCCAGATGGCGTTCAAAGGCCTCCACATGCAGAATATCACGAGCGCCACAGCAAGCCATCCGACGCCGGCGAGCCCCTCGTGGTTCCATACACACCCCGCGGTGGTCGTGATATACACCATGCCGCCGATAGCGGAAATCCCTCCTCCGATGATTGTTGAAAGGTATTTGTATTTCGTGATGTTGATACCGGCGGCGTCCGCGGTGGCCGGGGATTCCCCCACGGCCCTCAGGTACATGCCGTAGCGGGTCTTGTAGAGGAAAAGATGCATTAGAATAGCCAGTACTACAGCGAGATAGAAGAACACCGTATGGCTGAACAGGATATTTCCGACTACAGGAATTTCTGACAGCGCCTTTGGAAATATCGACCGGGAGAACGCCGCCTTCAGACTGTTGCTGAGTGCGACGTATCCGCCCTCGCTGACACGCATGAACTCTCCGGTGAACTGTCCGACACCCGTGCCGAAAATCGCAAGCGCGAGACCGGTCACGTTCTGGTTCGCCCGGAGCGTGATGGTCAGGAAGCTATAGATGAGCGATGCCGCCGCGCCCGCCGCGAAAGCGGCCAGAATCGCGACGATTATGGCGACCGCCCCATTGGAAGCCGCTGTCCCGACCATTTTTTCATAGTAGAAAGCGCCGGCAAGTCCGAATGCGCCCCCCATATACATGATGCCTTCGACCCCAAGGTTGAGGTTTCCCGACCGTTCCGTCAGAATCTCGCCCAAGGTACCGAACATGAGGACCGTGCCGAACGTGACGGCAGCGATGATCAAAGATATCAAGGTGCTCATGCTTTCACCTCCCGTACCGCCTTGTGTCGCAGAATAACCTTGTAGTTGATGAAGAATTCGCAGCCCAGCATGCAGAACAGCAGGATGCCGATTACGATATTCGCGATGGACGCCGGCACTTGCATCCGTGTCTGCAACGTATTAGCCCCCTTGGTCAGGATCGCGAGGATCATCGAGATGGCTATCATGGCGAAGGAATTGAGCTGGCTCAGCCAGGCCACGGTGATCGAAGTGAATCCGACGCCGTTCGCGACACCCTTGTAGAGCGTATAGTTTGCGCCGGACACGACGATGAACCCCACGATGCCGCAGATGGCGCCCGAGACGAGCATGGTGCGCATCATGATGCGTCCCACGTTCATTCCCGCATAGCGCGCGGTGTTGTACGAATCCCCGATGACGGCGATCTCATACCCGTGCTTCGTATGGTTCATATAGATGTACATCACGACGACGAGGACGAGGACGATAATCCAGCCGCAGTGGATTCCGAAGACGCTCGGCAATCTGGCCGATTGCTTGAACATCGGAATGATCTGGGAGCCTTTTCTCCCTTCCCAGGGACCACCCTGCAACCACGCCACGATACCGATGGCGATATAGTTCATCATCAACGTGAACAGCGTCTCATTCGTATTCCACTTCGCCTTGAAGAACGCCGGGATCAGCGCCCAGACGCCCCCCGCCAACGCTGCGGCGAGAAACATGATTACAAGAAGCGGGAAACGTGGAAGCTTGTCATACCAGAACAGCGCGAAGTATGAAGCCGCGATGGCCCCCATGGTGATCTGGCCCTCCGCGCCGATATTCCAGAAGCGCATCTTGAAGCACGGGGCTATGGCGAGCGCCGCTCCCAAGAGGGGAATGGCAATCTTGATCGTCTGCTTGAGGTATATCGACTTGCTCAACGAACCCTGGACGATGATTCCATATGCCGCGACGGGGTTGTGGCCTGTAAGGAGCATGGGGATGCACCCGAGGACAAGTGCGAATACGATGGAGGCGATACGGATGCACCAGACCTTCTTCGGATCCATATGGTCACGTTTCGCAAGACGTATCAGTTGCGTTTTGGGTTCTGCGCTCATCGGCCCGCCTCCTCACTTTCAATACTGGTCATCATGAAGCCTATTTGTTCTTTCGTGGCGGTGCGGGCGTCGACTATGCCGCTGATCCGTCCGCCGCACAGCACCAGGATTCTGTCGCACAACTCCAGCAGCACGTCGAGGTCCTCTCCGACATACAGCACCGCGACGCCTTTCATCTTCTGCTCTGTAAGCAGATTGTAAATGGTGTAGGAAGTGTTGATGTCCAGTCCCCGCACGGCATAGGCCGTCATGAGTACCGCGGGTTCTCCGGAGATTTCCCGGCCTACAAGCACCTTCTGGACGTTGCCTCCTGACATTCTCCTGACAGGGAAGCTCGTACTGGGGGTGACGACCTCCAGCTCATCCCAAATACGTTTCGCAAGCTCTTCCGGCTGTTTTCGGTGAAGGAAGGCGCCTTTGCCGTTTTTCCAGGAACGAAGCAGCATGTTGCCCGTCATGCCCATGGAGCCGACCAGCCCCATCCCGAGTCTGTCCTCTGGCACGAATGCCATGCCGACGCCCGTCTTGCGAATCTGCATGGGGGTTTTCCCGACTAGTTCGGTTTCCGTTCCATCTTCGCCTATGAATTGCACCGAACCCTCCGCTACCGGGTATAGGCCCGTGATTCCTTCAAGCAGTTCCTTTTGTCCCGAGCCAGCGATGCCCGCGACGCCAAGGATTTCCCCCGTCATCGCTGTAAATGAAACATCGTCAAGTTTCTTGACGCCTTCATTGTCGACGCAAGTCAGTCCTTTGACTCGCAATTTGGGCTTTGGAGTATCGTAGGACGGTCGATCTATATTGAGCGTTACCGCATGGCCGACCATCATGTCGGTCAACGCCTGCGGGTTTGTATCCGAGGTATGCACCGTTCCGATATACTTTCCCTTTCGCAGGACGGCCACCTTGTCCGAAACATCCATGACTTCGTTGAGCTTGTGGGTGATGATGACGATGGCCTTGCCGTCCGCCTTCATATTTCTCAGTACGTTGAACAGTTTTTCCGTTTCCTGTGGCGTCAGGACCGCGGTCGGTTCGTCAAGAACCAGTATCTTGGCCCCTCTGTACAGCACTTTGACGATTTCGACCGTTTGCTTCTGGGAAACCGACATGTCGTAGATTTTCTTCGTCGGGGCGATGTCAAAACCATATCTGTCGCAGATTTCCTGGACTTTGGTGTTCGTTGCTTTCAAATCCATCTTGCCATCATCGAGACCTAGGATGATGTTCTGGGCCGCTGTAAACACATCGACCAGCTTGTAATGCTGATGGATCATCCCGATTCCATAGTCATACGCATCTTTGGGAGAACGTATCCAAATCGGGCTGCCGTCCATGAAAATCTGTCCTTCATCCGGTTGGTAGATTCCCGACAGCATGTTCATCAAGGTGGTTTTCCCGCTGCCGTTCTCTCCCAGCAGAGCGAGTATCTCACCCCGGTTGATCGTCAGGTCAATGTCGTCGTTGGCCACCACTTTGCCAAAGCGCTTGGTGATGCCCTTCATCTCAATCGCGCAAGTCGTTTCCAAAGTAATCTTCCTCCTGGAATATAAGACATCGTAGCATGGCGAATTCATTCTCACAACAAAAAACAACAAAGTGCAACAAAAAACGTCGTAAGAGCAATCCGTACTCTTACGACGTCGTTGTCGCCGTTTAACAGTCTTTCTTCATGAGCGTCCATGGAAAACGCTGTCAAAGCCTTGTCCTCGCATGTTCCTCAATTATTCCGTGTAGCCGAAGCCATCAGCCGAATCGCGTTGATGTTGATGAACCCCTTGCAGTCGACTGGATGGTATCCACCTGCGATATCCATACTGCCCAGCGCCTCGTTGTAGAGGGAACAGGGGCTGGTGATTCCTGCGTTGACCACATTCCCCTTGTACAAAGCGACCTTGGCTGTGCCGGTGACATGCTTCTGGCTCTGCTCGAACGCGGCGGTGAGCATGTCGAACTCAGGCGCATGCCAGTAGCCGTTGTAGATCAACTCGGCGTACTTGGGCATCATGCAGTCCCTGAGGTGCATTACTTCCTTGTCCATCGTGATTCCCTCCAGATTGTGGTGGGCTTTCCAGAGGATTTCGCATCCGGGGGTCTCGTAGACGCCACGGCTCTTGATGCCGATGTAGCGGTTTTCCACCATGTCCACCCTGCCGATAGCGTTGTCATGGCCCATCTTGTTCAAGTACAGGACCATTTCAAGCGGGTCGGTCACGACCGTTCCGTCGTCTTCATTGGTAACCTTCACGGGTGTTCCGTTCACGAATTCGATCGCCAGGTTGGTTTCCTTGTCTGGAGCGTCCTGCGGAGAAAGCGTCAGGGAGAACACGTCGGCGGGACAGCGGTTGGCGGGATCTTCCAGAATACCGGCTTCGTGGCTGATGTGAATCAGATTTTCATCTTCGCTGTAGGGCTTCTTCAAGGAGGCTTTGACGGGGATGTCGTATTTCTCCGCATAGGCGAGCATGTCGGAACGTCCTTCAAACTGGCTCAGCCATTCGGGATCCTTCCATGGGCTGATGATCTTCACTTCCGGCATGTGCATGTAGTAGCCGAACTCGAACCGGACCTGGTCGTTGCCTTTGCCGGTGGCTCCATGCGCCACGTACACGGTACCTTCTTTTTTCGCGATTTCTATATGCCGCTTCGCGATGATCGGTCTCGCGATGGAGGTTCCCAGCATATACGTCCCTTCATAAATTGCATTCGCCTTCATGGCCGGGATGATATAGTCCGTCACCAGTTCCTTACGCAGATCCTCTATGTATACCTTCGACGCGCCGGTCGCATACGCTTTCTTTTCAATGGCGTCGAAATCTTCGTTCTGTCCTACGTTCGCTACATAGGCGATGACATCGAAGCCCTTGTTCGACAGCCATTTGAGGATGACGGAAGTATCCAGTCCGCCGCTGTATGCCAGAATTACTTTTTCCTTGCTCATATCGTGTATCCCTCCGTAGGATCAATCGTTTTTCTGATGGTTCGATAATATGCGAAAATTGATAAAATATGCAATATGTTTTGTATATTTATTCGTAAAAAAGTCTTAACTTATTATAATGCATGGAATTTATTAAATATTTATTCATGGCCATGATGGATGGCGTTGCGTTTTTAGCGATATTCCATCAATGTCTGCCATTCCAGAACGCCTCCCGATAGTGTATGATTTCCACAATAGGCGGAATCCTGTTTTGAGCGGGTTGCCAAGTTTGAATCATAATGATATCATATTGATATCATATGGCGCGATTTGGCCGTGTCGGGCGACGATGGCTGAATCGTTCCGGCCTGCTAACCGCGGATAGATGGAGGGGTTGATATGGACGCTGCAAGAGACGCGAAAAAGCCAATGGTCAGTTTTACTGATGTTACGAAATGTTATGGAAAGGGCAAAGTCCCTGCGGTAGACCATTTGAACCTTCAGGTGCGCCCTGGTGAAATCTTCGGTTTCCTCGGCCCTAACGGCGCTGGCAAGTCAACCACCATCAAGATGCTCGTCGGCATGCTCCGGCAGGATTCCGGCAGCATCGAAGTGGGTTCTTTCGACAATCTGGATTCTTCGACCGAATTGAAGAAATTGCTCGGCTACGTTCCTGATGAGCCGCTGTTCTATGAACGCATGACAGGTCTGCGCCATATCAATTTCATCTGTGACCTGTATGGCATTCCCGGCAAGGCCAGGGAAAGCAGAACCTTAAAGCTCGCCGAGATGTTTGAAATGACGGATGCCTTGCGAGATCCGATCAACAGCTATTCCCATGGCATGAAGCAGAAACTCGGCGTCATCGCCGCATTGGTCCACGATCCCCAGGTGTTGGTGCTCGACGAGCCCATGGTCGGTCTGGACCCGCGTTCTTCCTTTGTTTTGAAAGATGTCATGCGGGAATTCTGCAAGATGGGGCGTACGGTGTTTTTTTCGACACATGTCATGGAAGTCGCCGAACGGCTTTGTGATAGGGTCGGCATCATAGCCAAAGGCCACCTGCTGTTCAATGGTACGCTGGATGAGTTGAAAACTCAGAAAGGGGAGACTGACGCTACGTTGGAGGAACTGTTCCTGCAACTTACAGGACAGACTGATATCGGGCAGGTGGCGGAGACGACAGAGGAGGTCCTGCGATGAACCTTCGTACAGTCGTTTTGCTTGTCCGTTCCTACTATTCCGGTACTAGGCCTTGGACGCATCTGTTTCAGATCGTTTCTTCCCGCCGTCCGGGAAAAGACGCGGGCCTGGCAAAAAAGGCCTTCAGGATTATTGGCGGTATCCTGCTGGGGGTGCTGCTTGCATTTTCTTTCGCGATGCTCATGGTCATGATCGGGGTCAACTACTATTCGTTTCAGCAGATGGGCCTGCTGATCGGTCTTCCCGATCTCGGCGCGTTTCTCGCTGAAATTCTCGGCGCTGTCCTTGTATTCCTGTTTTCCTGCATGACCGCCGCCTCGACGCTCTATCGGGGCAAAGACCTTTCCATGCTGATGACCGTACCGGTACGCCAGAGTGAATTGCTCGCCAGTCGCCTGGTGTTGCTGTACACCGCGTTGTTTCCTCTCTATTTCTTCGTGACCGTCCCCGGCATCGTGATCGTATGGGGTGTCACCGGCTGGTCCGTGCCGTTGGTGTTCGGCG
Organism: Sphaerochaetaceae bacterium; assembly: GCA_034114085.1. Lineage (GTDB taxonomy): Bacteria > Spirochaetota > Spirochaetia > Sphaerochaetales > Sphaerochaetaceae > Spiro-02. The sequence continues at coordinate 34,104 of JAXEWB010000081.1, forward strand.
GTCTGTTCACCCTGTTTCTCGGACCTGTCGTTCCCATCTTGCTTGGCGCAGTGTTCGGAAGGGTTGTCATGAAGCTCTCCAAGGGGCGCAACAACAAGGTGTTGATTGAACTTGTCGCCGTTCTGGTCGTCATGGCTTTGGTCTTGTTCGCCCAAGGCGGGGTGATGCGGATGTCGGGGCTTGACGAATCTTCGGATCCCAGCCAGCTGGTCGCGGCGCTCGGCGCGACTGTTTCAACGGCGTACAAGTCTTTATTCTATTTTGCCTGCCAGACATCAATGCTTTTTTCCCAATACGGTTTTCTCAATCCCTATCTGGCGTTTGTTTTGAGTGTGCTGATCAATGTGGTCTTTACTTGGCTTGCAATCCTGTTTCTCTCCCGTTCCTACGGGCAGTGCGTTTCAATCGCCCAGAATGGAGTGAATAAGGTTCATCGTCGTAAATTGATTGCTTCAATACATTTCTTTCGCAAGAAACGGAGCGCTCTGTTTGAACCGTCGTCGCGTGTTGTCAGTCTTGCCGCGAAGGAATGGGATATTATTCGAGGGACTCCCGCCTTTCTGATTGAACTTGTCGGGGAAGTCTGTATCCCAATCATCTTGGTCATAGTCTATGCGCTGAGCGGCGTGCTCGGCGAAATGCGGGGCATGGTTGAATCCGTAAGCTCTTCACCTTGGTTTTCCGCCGGGATGTGCGGTATTCTGGTATTGATGGCTTCGTTTTCCATGGTAAGTTCCACCAGCGTTTCCCGCGAAGGCCCTTTGTTCTCGTTGAGCCGTTCCTGGCCTGTCTCGTTCCGAACTCATGTCAACGGCAAAATGGCGTTGCACATGGTCATGCTGTACGTTCCCCATGTAATCTACCTGTTCTTGTGTTGCTGGATATTCAATATCGATGCGAAGAATCTTCCCTGGATGCTGTTCCTTGGCTTGTTCACCATCTTCGGTACCGGTGCGTTGGATCTCGCTGTTGACTATCACCGGCCGGTTTTGGATTGGAAACTGCCGCAACAGGCGGTCAAGCAGAATTTGAACGGACTGATTGGAATGGGATTGAGCCTGCTGTATCTGATGATTGTGGCTGTGTCGGCCATCGTTCCCGGAATTCTTGGTCTTGCGCCGGTATGGTGCATGTATACCGCCACCGCAGTGTCCCTGTTTCTGGCGTTCATCTGCTACAGGGCCGCATTAGGGCAAGCGAGAGCCGCCTATCTGCCGCAGTAGGCCTTTTCTGAACGGACCGGGCCAGGCGGAAGGCCTCCTGTCATGCGATGCGAGAACATGCACCGTCCCGTAGCGGGGCATCCCGAACTGAAAGATGGTCCGGGCGGTAGCCTCTGTGTTCGCCCGGGAACCGGACGCCTGCTGTTTTTAACGCGACACCGTCAGCTGGATGTTGGCCCTGTCGCTGTTGCCCGCGGTAAGCACCCAGGCGTCCTCGGTAGCCTCCAGGTAGGGGACCGTCTCTCCGCTTCTGCGGACCTGGACGCTGATGGAATACCTCATATAGGGCAGGATGTCCTTGCTGTCATACCGAATCGTATAGTTCACCGGAAAGCGTTGCGGATTTCTAATCCGCTGATGCGATATCTCCTGTGTGTTCCCGGTCACGAAGTCGTACTGCGTCAGGGAGATGTCGATCACCAGGCTGCCGTCGGTATAGGAGTAGTTTCCGGGATATGCGATGCTTCCTGTAATTACACCATAATCCAACGCCAGGCTTCGCCGCTGTTCCTCCTGCTCCGGGCTGGACGAACAGGACGTCAGCAAAGCTATGCCGCACAGGCATAAGAAGAACTGGATGCGGCGGTTGCTGTTCCGTATACGGGCCTTCCGTTGGTTGTCCAATCATAACTCCTTGGCGGTGTGTCGGTGACATCGATACCGATTGGATGTTGATGTCGATAAAAGGGTATATGCAATTTCCCTAAAAGTCAAACTCCCTGCTCGGAGAATGGGCGCATGCCTGCGTTGCATTCAGGATTGCCGTACCTGTAGTACTGTCAATCCTTTCGCGCCTTGCCAGGCTCCCATTCTCCTTCGCAGGATTTGCTATGGTTGGCGTGTGATAGTCGTTGTCTCAACAGGGCCGTGCTTTTCGCACTGCCCCTGTTTCACGGCCTTGCCTCCCGCGACCTTTCCTTCGCAGGCTGGCGTTCAAGCGTTGTGTGCCTGCCTGCGTCGTGTTCAACTACAAAAGAGCAAGAATCATGACGATACATTCCCCAGCGGTTCCTTCAATATTTCAAAGGGGATGCGGTCGATAACAGGGTATACAGCGGGCAAGCTTATTTCATCGATCACGCATTGAATCATCATGCCGATTTGGGGATCGATGAATATCTGAATATCTGAATATCCAGGAGATATTGTCTTCCCCCGATGAGATTATTGCCGACACCCGGCATAGGAACAGCAAAGAAACAACAAGGGACAATTTGATTTTCATCAAGAAGCAATCCCGTCTCATGGAAGTGGTTTCTCTAGAACAGGCCGGCAATGGACGCCTGCTCTTTCATAAGACTGCGTTCAGGACAAAAAACAACCCATACCCCAGTCTGCCCAGGGTAGGGGCTCTGTCAGATGCGGGCGGCGTATCCACAATCGATACTACGGCAGAAACCGTATTCTCCGGAAGCCTTTCCGGAACTTCTGACAAGGGAAATATATCACGACTATTGGATGGCGTCAACGCAGAGAGTGTATCCAGGGTAGTTGATGAGAACGGCGAGCCGAAAATCATGTATCATGGTTCTCCCCGTGCTGGATTTCACACCTTTGAAATTGAGCGGTCCGGTTCATCGAACACCAATGCTCCGATAGGCTTTTGGTTCGCCGAAGACAGGGCTTTGGCGGATAGCTTCTCGCGGATGTGGTGGGGAAGAAATCCCGGTGTCCACGAAGTGTTCCTGGATATGAAGAACCCAAAGGAATATATCACCAAGGACATGTCAGGCGAAGCCAGTCGACTGAAAGGTGAGATAGATCATATCCAAACCCAGAAGAACGCGATCCTCAAGGAATTGACCGGAAAGGAACCGGACAATTCCTTTGTCCAGACAGGTGAATCCCGGCTTTACAAGGAAGCGATGAATGATAACCTCTATTTTGGAAAGCCTTTTGGCGAAAAGCTCAAGCAATGGGATGCACTTGAGGCACGGCAAAAACAGTTGTATGAGCAACTGAACGTGGCTGAAAACGGAGATGCATATCTCCAGATGCTTGACGATCTTGACGAGTTCGCTACCTATAACGGCAAAAAACACAAATGGGGAAGGAAGCATAGAGCCCAGGATGATTCTCAAAAGGCGATAGCGCAATACAAGCGGTCTCTCACGGATCAAGGATATGACGGTATTGTCATACGGAACACTGACGCTGATGCACGGAGCGTAGGCCGGGAAAGTGTGAACCAATATGTTGTATTCGATTCCACACAGATCAAGTCCGCCACGGACAACCGGGGGACGTTCGACGCGGAGAACCCGAACATCCTCTATCAGCTTGCACCGGAAACGGTACGGCAACTTGATTACCCCATCGCATTACCTGATTCTGATGTCTTCCGGGAGGCCGTTGAGAATACCAAGGGGGCGACCATCACGGACGATGGATTGCTCAATTCCGGTGTGTCCCGGGAGCGGGCGGCGTCCGGCGCGTTGTTCCAGGCTGATGACGCTGCCTTGTCCCAGGTGCGGCGGGAATACGCCGACACCGAGACCCGGCTTCGTGCGAACCCCGACAACTTCGACGCTGACGGCAACCACCTCGCTCCCAATGGCAAGCCCTCCAACCTCACATACGAACAGTGGGTTCAGGTGCGGACTCCGGCGTTCAAGAAGTGGTTCGGGAACTGGGAAGGCCGGGAAGCGGTAAACCGTATTGTTGATTCTCGACCGTTTGCAATCAATGTCTCAGCGATTCCTGCCAGTCCAGACCTCAAGGCCGTCAAGACAAGCGCAGCGAACTTTGGCAAGACCCTCACGGGGACTTATACGAACCTGTCGGATGGATTCTCCTTCAACCTTACTACGAGCAGTAAGTTCGGCAGTCTGAAAGAAATTCTGGAACATGACTACAAGGACGTCCATCACCTGCAATCCATCGCGGCAATCCCCTATATCGCTGAGAACTCGCAGTTTGTCACGGAATTGAAGAACGACAATCCAAGAAAACCAGAGATCGATAGATTCCGGTATTATGTATCGGCTATATCCATTGACGGTTTCGAGTACATGGTCAAATCCGTTGTGTCGATCGCCAAGGACGGCAACCGGTATTATGACCACAAGCTGACTGAACTGGCAAAAATAAAGGAGTTCATTTCCTCTTCTGTAAACCAGAAACAAACAGATTTGGAAATCAACTCCTCATGTATAAAGGATAAGCGATTACTGCAAATAATACAAGAAATATTCACTTCGTCCAAGGTAGTTGATGAAAACGGCGAGCCGCAGGTGGTCTATCACGGGACGACCAATCGTGATGAGGCAAGCACATGGAACCCCAAATGGAAGAGCTATGGCACGGAATACTCCCGGTTCTCCGTGTTCCGCAGGAAGAACGAGGGACGTGCGAATTCAGGTTTTTTCTTCAATAGCGACATGGACAACGCGGGTGGATATGGCTTTGAACTCTATGCCTGCTATTTGAATTTGCGCAATCCCTTGGACATAGAGGCGAACGGTCAGAATTATGGGAGCATGGAATTCAACGCTATGAAGAAGGATATTTGCGAATGGGCCGAATATGCGGAAAAGAAAGGATATGACGGGGTAATATTCAACGACGTAAGTGACGGCGTCGGTTTGGGGGATTTGGATGTTCCTGCCAACGACTTCGTAGCGTTCAAAGCCAACCAGGTCAAGTCCGCCATGGACGACAGATGGAGGTAGTCTCTTTGGAACAGGTTGGCGATGGACGCATGCCTTGCATAAGGCTACGTTCAGGACAATAAACGGCACATACCCCAGTCTGCTCCGGATATGGGTTCCGTCAGTTGTGGGCGGCCCTTTCACAATCGACGCTACGCCAGAACCCGTATTCACCGGAGACTTTTGCAGAAAGGACTTCTGCCATTGTGAATGCATCACAAGGACGGTCGCCTCCAAAGGATGGGTATTCCATACGCCATGGTCAATATCCGCCACATGTGAAAAGGAAAGCGCGGATATTTCACGGCCGCATAATCAAGCGCGGATAATGAAAGCTTTCCTCAGCCCAAAGACAAACGGGCTCTGGTGTGGGAACTGACGGATTAATTTGAGTTTTCCTGGGAATTCCTCGTTTTTGTTTTCAACCATGCCCTCACGATCAGGCAGGCCTCGTCAACCGAACCCGCCAAGGCAAACCCCCGTTGTTCAGGATTTTCGCCGGGAAGCTTGTCCCAGTCGATAAGGATGCCGAGATCCGCATGGTGAAGCATCGGGATGTCAGTCGGGCCATCGCCGATAGCGACCGTCAGCGGCCTGACACCCGTGGTGGTGACGATACGGGCTATGTGATCGTCCAATATCCGTACCTTGTCCTGTGGCGTTCTGACGGAAATGGTGACTGAAGCCAGCGTTCCACGAGTCGTATCGAACACCTTTCCGGTAATGTCACTGAATATTTCCAGGACATTCATCTGCGTCAAATATCTTTCTATGAGGTTCACCGTGCCGCAACTGATGATACAAAGCTCCGCTTCCGTATCTTTTTTCAAACTACGCAGGGATTCCAATGCGGACGGCTCCACCAAGGCGCACAAGTCGGTGACGACATCATCGAACATCGTGGACGGGGCGTTACGGGTTAATTTCACGTAGTTGTCGGTAAACTCACCAAGGTGCATCATCCCCTTCATGTCTTTCAGCACCGCTCTTTTCGCGATGGCGCGCTTGAGCGTTCCCGCTCGCTCCGTCGCTTTCAGCAGGAGCCTTTGTTCACTGTCATATGGCCGAAGAGGGTAGAGCGTCCCGTCAAAATCAAAAGCGATCAGCAATGGGGTGGGGTGGTCATGCATGGGCGTAGTATACGGGGGATGATGATATGATGCAACGGCCCTTGCAGATGAAAAGAGCCGCCACAATCGTGGCGGCCCTGTAGAATCCCGGCAACCCGCTCCATATCCTCCCCCTGCGGGGTGACGTGGAGCGGCTGTAGAACAACAGCCCCTAGGGACTATTGGTTGCTTTTGCCGTACATCAAGTTGAAGTACTCCATGTCGGTGCTGAGGACCTTGTTCAGGTTCGGGATCGTCTTCTTGTAGGACTCCAGGGACCTCCATAGCTGGAAGAACTGGGGATCCGCCTCGTAAGCCTCGGCGTATATTCGGGCCGCTTGGGCGTCGGCTACGCCCTTGATCTGCTCCGACTTGGCATAGGCTTCGGAAAGGATCGTCTTCTGGTCGTTCTCCGTCTTGCCCTGCCACTGCGCGAGCTGACCGCGGCCATAGGAGCGATATGCTTCGGCGATCTGGTTTCGTTCCTTGATCATCCGTTCGTAGACGCTCTGGGTCAGATCGTCGCTGTAGCGGATCTGGCGGATGACGATGTCGATCAACGTGATGCCGTAGGCGTCGGTGAATCCTGAAGCCATCTCGAACATCCGCTGGGACAGGCCCTCCCGACCGATCTTGATCGTCTCCTGCTGCGTTGAAGTGACCGTCAGGTTTCGCAGGCGTTCGGCGTCTTCGATGTTATCGACGTTCTGCACCTGTTCCTCGACCTTGATCGCATTGATCTGGTTCGAGTTGCGCACCGCTTCATTGAGATAGTTCTCACTGATGACCGTGCGAATCGTGGAGTCCAGGACATCGTTGAGGCGCGAACGTCCATTCGCCACAGTATTGACCGTCTCATAGAACTTCACAGGGTCGCTGATCCTCCAGCGTGCGGTGGTGTCCACCCAGATGAACTGATTCTCCTTGGTGGGGATGCGCTGCGCGTCGCCGTCCCATGAAAGTATCTTCTTAGGATATTTCACGACGTTGTCTATGACCGGCATCTTGAATTTCAGTCCCGCGGACGTCTCTGTGTTCACGATCTTCCCAAAACGGGTGACGACAGCCTGTTCCCCTTCGTCGAGGATGTAGAACGGCCCCAGAAGCAGGAAGATGACCAGCAGGACGCCGATGACCACAAGTACCGTTACAGTCTTTTTCATTTGGCACCTCCCAGAAGATTGTCCACTGAACCGACCGGAAGGAAATTCTCCAGGTTTTTGTCGATGATGACGGTAGAACCCCTGCCGGACGCGTCGTTGATGATTTCTTCCATCGTTTCGATGTACAGCCGGATGCTGGTGATGTCCTTGCTCTGTTCATACGCCTCCCTCACCGAATTGAATCGGGCGACGTCTCCGGTGGCTTGGTTGACACGTTCGGCGGCATAGCCTTGTGCGACCTGCACCAGCCGGTTCGCTTCGCCTTGCGCGCTTGGAATCTCCCTGTTGTAGCCTTCCTTTCCTTCGTTTATCAATCTGTTCATGTCCTGGATGGCCTTGTTGACGTCTTCGAACGCATCCTGGACGGTCCCGACGGGGGGCACGATGTTCTGCAACTTGACGGTGACGACCCTGATGCCGAGGTTGTAGGAGTCGAATATCTTCTGCATCGCCTCCTGCGTCTCCACCTCGATGCGTGTTCTTTCGCTGGTCATGACCGACAGGATCGGCAAGTCTCCCACGAGCTGGTTCATGACGGACTGGCTGATATCCCTGATCGTCGTATCCCTGTCCTGGACGCTGAACAACCATGCCGCGGGATTCTCGATCTTGTACTGCACGATCCACTCGACGTCGATGATGTTGAGGTCTCCGGTGAGCATGACCGATTCCCGGGGATAGTCCGCGGCGTTGAGCAGCGGGTTCGCCACAACCTGGTTGGACGAACGATAGCCGAACGTCATGGTCTGCACGATCTGCGTCGGGACGTTGTAGTTGACGTCGATACCGAACGGCAACTTCGTCTGGAGACCGGGACCTACGGTCCGGTTATACTTGCCCAACCGCAAGACCACCGCCTGTTCAGTCTGGTCTACTACAAAGAAACTGCTCATGACCAGAGCTATCAGTATCAGTACCCCAATCACGCCAAGAATGAGTTTTGGACTGATGCGGAAATGCTTGCGCGAGGAAGATTGTCTGTTATTCTCCTCCATCTCTTCTCCTACTGGACGCCTTTTGCGGTTGCAGGCTTCCTCCCTTGGATGGAGGCGGCTGCGCTGGCGCCCTTCATGATTCGTGCCGACAGGATACCTTTGGAACAAGTCGCCTACAATGACGGCACAGTCTACAATGTATATTGCGGGATACTCATGGTCAAGGAACTTCGGAAAAAAGAGGCGGGAAGTTTGCCGTTCCAAATGTATCGTATCAGTCTGAATGATATTGAAAAAAGCTCGGCGGAGGGCTATGATGGACGGACTATGAAAAAACGAAGACTGATTACTTCCGCATTGCCGTATGTGAACAATATTCCGCATCTCGGAAATCTGACCCAAGTGCTTTCCGCCGATGCGTTCGCCCGTTTCTGCCGCTCCCGCGGCTATGATACCCTGTATGTCTGCGGTACCGATGAATACGGGACCGCTTCCGAGACCAGGGCCTTGCAGGAGGGGATCTCTCCCCGTGAACTTTGTGACCGCTACCATGTGATCCATCGCGACATCTATAATTGGTTCAATATCGCCTTTGACCGTTTCGGCAGGACTTCCGATCCAATCCAGACTGAAATCACGCAGGGTATCTTCAAGGAAGTCGAAGCCGCCGGATATATAGATGAAAAAGAGATTGAACAGCTCTATTGTCCCAATTGCCAGCGTTTCCTCGCCGACCGGTATGTCGAGGGAACCTGCCCCCATTGCGGAAGCTCCGAGGCGAGGGGGGATCAGTGCGACAGCTGCCAGTCCCTGCTGGAGCCGACGGAGCTGATTGAACCGCGGTGCGGCGTCTGCGGTACCCGGCCTGAGGTCCGCAAGACCAGGCATCTGTACCTGAACCTGCCGAAAGCGCTTCCGTTGCTTGAGAAGTGGATGGACGAAGCGAGCGAAAGGGGTTTCTGGGCGAAAAACGCAGTGCAGATGACACGGTCATGGATTCGGGACGGACTGAAAGAGCGTTGCATCACCAGGGATTTGAAATGGGGTATCCCCGTGCCGAAGCCGGGATTCGAGGACAAAGTGTTCTATGTCTGGTTCGACGCTCCCATCGGCTATATCTCGATTACCGCCGGCTATACCGGCCAATGGAAGGATTGGTGGAAGAATCCCGACGAGGTGGAGCTGTTCCAGTTCATCGGAAAGGATAACATCCCGTTCCATACCGTCATCTTCCCCTCGACGTTGCTGGCCACCGGCGAGAATTGGACGATGCTGCATCATATGAGTTCCACTGAATATCTCAACTATGAAGGTGGCAAGTTTTCAAAGAGCAAGGGTATCGGCATTTTCGGCAACGACGTGCAGGAGACTGGCATTCCCGCCGATGTCTGGCGTTTCTACATGTACTACAACCGGCCAGAAAAGAGCGACGTGACCTTTACTTGGAAGGATTTTCAGGAGAAGGTCAACGGAGAGCTGATCGGCAACCTGTCCAATTTAGTCAACCGGACCTTGACGTTCGTAAAGCGTTTTTATGACGGCAAGTTGCCGGAAGGTCGTATCAACCAGACTTTGGCGAAGGCGATTATCGACCAAGAAACGGTGATTACCGATCTTTTGGAGCATGCCGAGGAACGTGAAGCCCTGAGACAGATATTCACGCTTTCCTCGATGGGAAACAAGGCGTTCCAGGACGGTGAGCCTTGGAAAAAGCGGACTGAAGATCCTGAGACGGCGGCTTCGTTGCTTCGTACTTTGGTCTATCTGATACATGATCTCGCGGTCATGATTGAACCGTATATGCCCGTAGCGTCCGGCAAGCTGTTGTCTTGGCTCGGTTGTTCCGGCGACCAGTGGCCCCAGCTGTCTACGTTCACGGGTATCGATACGATTGGCGACGTCGACTACCTGTTTACCAAGCTGGACGACTCCTTGATCGATGAACTTCGTGAACGGTATAGCGGTTCCCAACAGGAACGCGCTGAAAAAGAGAAGAAACAGCAAGCTGAACATAAGGAGAATAAAATGTCTGATACAGTCAAGAACGTCCCTCAAGGGGCTGTTCCAGCGGATGAAACCATTGCGCAGCAGTTCGTTCGCCGCGTCATACTGAAAGTAGCGAAGATTGTGAATGTAGAAAAACATCCCAATGGTGATATCCTGTATATACTGACGTTGGACTGCGGAGAAGCGGAACCCCGGACCATCGTGTCCAGCATCGTGCCGTACTACACCATCGATGAGTTGATGGGCAAGCACATCGTCGTCGTGAGCAATCTCAAGCCCGCCAATTTCCGCGGGGTGAAGAGCCGGGGCATGCTGTTGGCGGCCAGTGATCCCGACGCAGAGCCTCACACTACTTGTGAAGTGCTTTTCGCGCCTCAGTTCGAGGTCGGGACCGTTCTGGAACCGGAAGGATTTGAAGTTCCGCAAGATGAGAAGTGCTACGTGAAGCCTGACCATTTCTTCGCCATGCCGCTGTATACGGAGGCGGGGGTGGTCAAAGTCGATGGCAAGGCCATCGGCGCTGGCGGCGGTTATCTGACCGCGAGCAAATATCTGGATGGTCCTGTCGGCTGATAGCTGCGGAGGATAGTGTTCTGAACATAGCGGGACAGGGGCATCTTTGGGAGCCCTGTCCATGTGATATTAGTCATGCTCCCTAGGGCATGGCTTTTCTGTATATTGTTGCCCGCCGGCGATATTGGGTGAGTGCATCTATGAAAGTGACGGAAATTGACTACAAGACATTTGATTGCATGGGCAATCCTTTCCAGAGCAGTTATTGGGCGGTGGTGAAAAAACCAGCGGGCTGGAAGCCTCAGGCGTTCAGAATTGAACTGACCGCCGACGGTGGGCCATGGGTGGGCAATCTGCTTGTACTCACCAGGGCTTTCTCTCCAGGCATGAGCCTCGCCTACGTGCCTTTCGGTCCTGCCGTGTTTTCCATACCCGTCCCGGTAGGGGAGTTCTTGCGGGACGTTTCCAAGGAATTGAAAAAGATGCTTCCCCATGGCGTATTCGCCATTAGGTACGATCTTCCTTGGGACGAGCCGGAGGAACCCAATACGTTGAAAATTGAAGGTCGCAGGTTTCGCGCCTGCCAGGAAAGCGTCCAGCCCGAAGGGACGGTTCGGCTTGCGCTTTCAGAAGGTTACGAGAAGGTTGCCCGCCAGTATCGTGAGCGGGCGCGCCGAAACATCCGCAAGGCTGCGAACCATATCAAGGTGGAAGTCTGGAACGGCGGCCGCGCCGACTTCGACGCTTGGTACAATGTGTATCTGGAGACCGCCAGGAGGGATGGTTTTACCGCGCGGCCGGGAAGTTACCTGCGCAGGCTGCTCGCATTTTCCGGCAAGGTGGCCGGAGATGTTCGTTGCGACCTGTATCTCGCGAAATACAAAGGAAAGATCGTCGGAGGCTGCATCAACCTCGAATCCAAGGATACCGCCGTATATCTGTTCGGCGCCTCCCTGCGCCTCGATGATTGTTCCTGCTCATATGCGTTGCAGGATTATGCGATTCATATGGCTTGTGAACATGGCTGTCAGGTTTACGATTTGCACGGCATTCCTGGACCGAATGGCCGGGGTGCGCATCTGCGTGGGCTGGATTTGTTCAAACGGTCGTTTGGTGGACATGCGTTCTACCGTACCCCCTCCACGGACTATGTATACCGGCGGTTCACCTGGAAGCTTTTCACGTGTGGGGAGAAGATGCGCTACCGGATGCATCGCCATCCGATGAGTCCGTTCCTGCAATCTTCTGCTTCGAGCGAATCTTGAATTTGTCTCCGCGGTCGAATTCGTGCTGGAAAAGCTCGAACGACGCCGCGCCGGGGGATAGCATGACCACTTGCATGGTGTCCGCGTTCGGTTCTTTTTTCTTCAATGCCGCTTCATACGCCGAGTCGACTGCCGAGTCCATATTTCCAAATGGGCCTGAATAGGGGAGCCCTTCCTGTTCCAGCAAGGGTACCAACTTGTTCCTAGTGAATGAGCCGTCGAGCAGATGGAGGCTGGATGCTTCCTTCAAGGCTATGAGCATTCCTTCAGCTTTCAGGTTCTTGTCCGTTCCTCCGCAAATCAGGTGTATCGGCAACGGTCTGCAATTTTCGAAACTGAACAGAACCGCTTCCGGGATGGTAGCCGCGGAATCATTTATGAACATGATTGAATCCGCGACACCGACCTGTTCAATCCTGTGTGGGACACCTTTGAAGTTTTTAAGCGCCTTGAGGACCTCCCTCCATCTCAATCCCAGCATCCGGCATATCGCATATGCGCATCGGTGGGGGGAATTCGGTGCAAGCACGCGTCCTGACAGCCTGTCGATGCCGTGGATGCGCTTTGAAGGGAGATGAGTATAGTCCCTGACCATCTTGATCATCGATTCAGGGACGAGGACGCTCTCACAGTGGTCGCCGAACAGTTCCAGCTTGTCGTTCCGATAGCTTTCAATATCTTTGTAGGCATTCTGGTGATCGGCATAGAGACTGGTCAACGCGGCGATCCGAATCTCAGGCAGATTTCCTTGGAACGCAGCGTACAGGTCCCGTATCTGCCATGATGAGAATTCACAGACCAGATAGGCAGGAAGACTGCTCCCCTCTGCCTTTCTCCGCTCCCAATCGGCCAGTATGGTGAATGCGCTGATTCCCATATTGCCGCATTGTACGGTTTCATAGCCTAGCGAGTTGAGCACATGGGCTACGGCCGCCGCCGTCGTTGTTTTTCCCTTTGTCCCGGTAATGGCGATGATTTTGACTTCCGAACACCAGGGGGAGGCGAACAGCCATGAGAAATCAGTGATGACGGTACGCGCGGCGCGGAGATATGGGTTGTCCGGCGCGATCGCCGGGTTTTTGATGACAATATCGGCCCAGAGGAAGTCCTCCATGCGATGTTCTCCCGCGATACAGGTGGCTCCTCTGTTCGTGAGGACTTCCATAGTTTCGCCAAGCACGTCGTATCCCCGCAGGTCCGTTACCCGTACTTCATCGCCGCGGTTCAGAAAATAATTTGCCGCGGCAAAACCTCCGCCGTGCGCTCCTAGTCCAAAAACAAGGACTCTCATCCTAGACTGCCTCTCCCTTTTCTTTCTACCACAATATTACAAGTATCCGCGCCGATGGGCAATTGAAGAAATGGCAAACCAGTGGGTTGATTGAAACTTTCTAACGGAAATTTCACACTATCGTGGGTATGAACGGTTATTTATTCAGGCATTTTGCCGAACATTGAGTTTTTTTCCTTCCGATACTTGACCTTAAGTCTTCATCACTGCATAATGATGCGGTAATTACAATCCTATTGGTGCCGGGAAACCGACAACTCAACCGTTGGATAAGGAGCTCTATTGTGCCTTGTGGAAGAAAAAGAAAGAAGCATAAGATTGCTACTCATAAGAGAAAGAAAAAGCTCAGAATGAATCGCCATAAGAAGAAATAGTTCTTCTATCGCAGTCTTTTGCAAAACCGTCGGTCGCTCCGGCGGTTTTTTTGTATGGTTGGCCTTGCCATGAGACGCACCGACCCGCCCAAGTGGAAGGATGCCGCAGTTATTTTGACTTCTTGAAGCGATGTGTCCGTTATTTTCATTGAATCCCTCCCTTGTCAGGAACTATTGCGCGATATCGGAGGCTAGGTGGTCTTCGTGTCCAGCCTGATGCCGTCGAGGAACGTCGCTTCACCCGTTTCCGCCCAGATTGCGAACATCGCGCCGGTGAACGTCATGTACATGGTTCCTTCCGTGCAGAGCGTCGCGATGGACGCCCTGCCGAGCTCCAGACCATCGCAGAAAAATTGATAATGCTCATTATTGGAAACAATTTTCAGGTTGATGGACTCTGAAGCTGGCCGATGGATCATCATAGTTTCAGTAACGGATTCAAAATCATGGAGGTGTCTGATCAGGGTGACTTCAATCGTCTCTGCTTCCGTCCATCCGGCTTGAAGTTTCAGATGGTAGTCGGAATTATACCATGCGGCGATACCCGCTTTGCCGACAAGCCCCTGTAGTGCCAATGTCGCCTCGAAGACGCAGTCGAACTCGGGTTGGCGTATAGCCAGCAATGTCGGAGTCCCCGCAGGTTCTGACAGGGGCGCTTCTCCCAAAAGTGTAAGAGTGGCATCGCTTGTGTTTTGTCGATAACAGTGGGGTTTTGGTTTTCGGATGGTAAGCAGCGGGTACGATGAGAGGGGGTGGCTGAATTCTATAGAGAGGGAAGTGACGGGATTTCCATCGATGCCGAGGTCATCCATTTCCTCTTCCACCGTGCCGGCATTGCCAATGATTGGCCAGTCTCCACGCCAGGTCACGGAGGCAAGGAATGTCTCACGTCCGAGATTGTGCAACAGGGCCTTGCCGGGAAGCCTCACTCCAAGAAATACGGCGATCCATCTCGTTTCGTCGATTTGCAATAGATCCGCATGTCCGGTAGCTTGGATCCTGTGGCCTTTGCGCAACGTGTGGGAGAGTATCGGGTTCGCGGGGTTTTCCTCGTATGGTCCGGCTATCGTTCGGGAACGGAGGATTGAACAGTGGTGTCCATATTCAGTCCCGCCTTCCGATACAAGGAGATAGTACCATCCGTTACGTTTGTAGATATGCGGTCCTTCGGTCGCATATCCGGAACATCCGCGGGAAATGAGCTTCAGCGGTTCTTCCAAAATCCCCGTATCTGGATCGATATGCGCACCCATGATTCCCCTGACGCCTTCCAATGTGCCATTTGAAGTATAGTAGCAACTTCCGTCTTCATCAAAGAACAGAGACGGATCTATCCCCATCTTGACGACGAGCCGAGGGGCGCTCCAGCCATTATTGATGTCATCGGAATGCACGATGAAATTCCATCCGGTATTCTTGTTCGTCGTAACCATATAGAACCTGCCGTCATGGAACCGCAGCGTGGGGGCGTAAACGCCAGAACTGTTTCTGCATCCGTCCAGGTCGAGCTGGCTTTCCTTGGTGAGGATAGAATCGCAATATTTCCAGTTCGCCAAGTCATCGCTCTCGTAGACGGTAACTCCCGGAAAATATTCAAACGTGGAGACGGCGATATAGTACTTGCCGTTCGCGACACAGACCGACGGGTCGGGGTTGAACCCTCTGATAATGGGATTGTGATACATGGATTCC
Source organism: Sphaerochaetaceae bacterium (assembly GCA_034114085.1). Lineage (GTDB taxonomy): Bacteria > Spirochaetota > Spirochaetia > Sphaerochaetales > Sphaerochaetaceae > Spiro-02. The sequence goes on from JAXEWB010000081.1 coordinate 49,326, forward strand.
GTTCCTTATTTTAGTAATCGTATGTCCGGGGGGAACGTCTATATTGGAGAATAATGGCCTGGGCTGTGGCGGTCAAGTCCGGCATGCCAATAAAATGTGCGAGATGCGAAGACCCAAAAGAAGAAAACGAAAGACGTTCATCCAAGGTATTTTGTAGCTTGATTATCTCGTAAAAAGTTCTTTTTGCATGGTATGTCACGATTTTCACGTTGCCTCAATATTTTCATTTAATTTGATATGTTTTGATTATTCATTCATATGCAAAGAGATAATCATCATTCAATAGGGCATTGGATTCGCCGAGAGATTTTGATGAGAAAATTCTGTCACATTCATTTTTATTCTGTCAGTTTACAGATGCCTCATCTTGACGAAACAATCGGAACTGTCCTGGGGGCATTTGGAGGTTCCATGAAGAAGCGTCATGCAGCAGGGGATGAGTTGGAAATCGTTGAGTATCACGACTTGCCGCTCTCCTTGAAAATGAAGAAGGATTGGCGGAGGAATAGAAGCCTGTATGCTCTTTTCCTGCCCGTACTTGTTTTTTATCTTATATTTCAATATGGGCCGATGTGCGGTTTGGTAATCGCATTTCAGAACTATAAGCCGAGTACTGGCTTTTTACATAGCAAATGGGTCGGTCTGACGAATTTCAAGGATTTTTTCACCGACTACTATTTCCAGCGTGTTCTTCTCAACACGTTGAAAATCAGTTTCTTTACGTTGATCTTCACTTTCCCGATGCCGATTGTCCTTGCGCTGCTGATCAACGAACTGCGGAGCAAAATCTATTCGAGAGTCGTGCAGACGATTTCGTATATCCCTCACTTTATTTCAATCGTCGTCGTGGTTTCCATTATGATGGATTTGACGAACAAGAATGGAGCCATTACTCAATTTCTTGCGAATTTTGGAATTGCCCCGGTCACGATGTTGAATGACAAGCGATATTTCATGCCGTTGTATATCATTTCAGGGATATGGCAGAACATAGGCTGGAACTCGATCATCTATCTGTCTGCGCTCATCGCCATCGACGCCGAGCTGTACGAAGCGGCGAAAATCGACGGCGCGGGAAAATTCCGGCAATTGATTTCCATAACCTTGCCATGTCTGCTTCCGACGATCGTCGTCATGCTGATTCTTCAAGTCGGTAAGATGTTCAACGTCGGATATGAAAAAATCATCCTTATGTACAATCCCCTGACTTATGAGGTCGCGGACGTCATTTCCACCTACGTGTATCGAAAAGGCTTGCTGGAGATGAACTGGAGCTATTCAACGGCGGTGGGTATGTTCAATTCCGTGGTCAGTTTCCTGCTTGTCTGGTTTACCAACAAACTGAGCAAGAAAGTCAGCGGAAACGGGTTGTGGTAGGAGAAGAAAGATGAAAGTCAAACTTACCGTGGGCGAACGGATTTTCAATGTCGTCAACGTTATCCTCTGTGCTTTGCTGGCTTTGTGCATACTTGTTCCGATCCTGAACATCGTGTTCGCTTCGTTCAGCGATCCCGTCGAGGTCATGAAGCATGAAGGTCTGTTCTTGCATCCGATTAAGTTTTCCACCCAGGCATACCAGGCGGTGGCCAAGAACCCCAACATACTGTCAGGGTACATGAACACGCTGTTCGTCGTGGTGATCGGGACTTCCCTGAACATCGTCCTTACGTTGATCGGCTCATATGTGCTCTCCCGCAAGGGCGTCATGCTGAACAGGTTTTTCACTCTGATGATCGTGTTTACGATGTATTTCCAGGGAGGGACCATCCCGTTCTACTTGACGGTGCATTCCCTCGGCCTTACCGGTTCACGGCTGTCGCTGATCTTTCCTGTGGCGATAAATACCTTCAACTTGATCGTCATGCGTACCGCGATGGCGTCGGTTCCCGACAGCTTGCCGGAATCCGCGATGATGGACGGCGCCGGACATGTTCGCATCCTGTTCAGCATCATGACTCCGCTGACCAAGGCTACGGTTGCGGTAATCACGCTGTATTACGCCGTCTATCATTGGAATTCATGGTTCAACGCAATGATCTTCCTGCACAAGAAAGCACAGTACCCGTTGCAACTGATACTGCGGGAAATCCTGATTCAGGATGAGACGAGCATCATGTCGGCGGGTGGAGCCGATGCGCTTGCCATGGCGAGCGATACGATCAAATACGCGACAATCGTCGTCGCCACCGTTCCCATCCTCTGCATCTATCCGTTCTTGCAGAAGTATTTCGTCAAAGGCGTCATGGTCGGCGCCGTGAAGGGGTGATCCGATGAGAGTACAATACGATGACATGGTGGCGCAGTTCGTCCGCGTCCTGGAAAAATACGGCATTACCGGCGACGACGCCCGTCTGAGCGCCAGAATGTTCGCGGATGCATCGCGCGACGGAGTCCATACCCATGGGCTCAACCGGTTCCCGAAGTTCATCGCCTCGATCAAAAACGGTTCTGTCAACGTTACCAAGCGGGCCGTCAGGGTGGGGGAGTTCGGCTCCCTTGAGCGTTGGGATGGCCAGCGCGGGCCGGGCAACCTGAATGCCTGGCTGTGCATGAACCGGGCGATAGAACTGGCAAAGTCCAATACCGTGGGTGTCGTGGCGTTACGGAATACCAACCATTGGATGCGTCCGGGCAACTACGGCATGCTGGCGGTGGAACATGACTGCGTCGGTATCCTGTGGACGAACACTGTACCGAATATGCCTGCGTGGGGAGGAAAGGATGCGAAGCTCGGCAACAACCCCATGGTCGTGGCGGTTCCATATCAGGACGCCCCGGTGGTGCTGGATGTCGCGATGTCGATGTTCAGCTACGGGAAATTGGAAAAATATAAGCGGGAAGGCGTTTTATGTCCCGTTGACGGTGGATTCAATACATCGGGGGATATCACGCGGGATCCTGCGGAAATCCTTGAGACCCATCAGGTTCTGCCTATCGGATACTGGAAAGGTTCGGGGTTGTCATTGGTCCTTGACCTCGTCGCCGCCACGCTTGCGGGCGGAACGACGACCAGGGGGGTGGGAGAGTTGCCTACCGAAACGTCGATTTCCCAATTTTTCATGGCGGTTGCCCTTTCCCAGTTCCCCGACAGGATGGAGCTGGAACGTCAGATTGGATTGTCGTTGCAGGACTTGCGGACTTCGGTCCCGATGCATGAGGGGCGTCCGGTCCATTATCCAGGACAGGGAATGAAGCAGGTTCGCGAAGAGAGCCTGGAGAAAGGCGTGTTCGTGGACGAGAGCGTATGGCAGGGAGTTCTGGAGCTGTAGCATGTTGATACCAGGTCTTGTATCCGCGACCTTCAAGGGGAGGCCGGTGGAAGAAGTCATAGAGCTTGCCGCGTCGCATGGCCTTCAGGCTATCGAATGGAGTGAAGACTGGCATGTTCCGGAAGGTAATGCGGAAGAGGCCGTCCGTATCGCGGCCTTGACCAAACGTGCTGGGCTTCGGATCGCCGGGTTCGGTTCCTATTACCGTCTTGGAAAAGGCATGGATATCACCTCCGGAATCGAAGCGGCGAGGGCGCTGGGTTCTTCCGTGATACGTATCTGGGGAGGCGATCGGCCGTCTTCAGAATTGGATGAAAATGCCTTCGGCCTTTTGGTCGATGAGGCGCGGAAGGTTTCCCTGCGATGCGCACGGCAGGGGCTGACGGTTGCGTTGGAATGGCACAAGAATACGATTACCGACACGAACGAGTCGGGAATCAGATTCTTGGATGGTGTTGGAAACGCCAGTTGCCGCACTCTCTGGCAACCGACGATGGCTCTGACTGTCGCGCAAAGGGTGGCCGGGCTTCGTGCGATCGGCTCTCGCCTGGTGAACCTGCATGTCTACCATTGGGATGAAACAGGTCGGAGACCGCTTGCCGAAGGAGCCGATGTCTGGCGTGACTATTTTGCGGCGGTCGATAGGTCAGAAGACCATTATGCATTGCTGGAGTTCGTAAAGGACGATTCTGTACGACAGTTCGCCAATGATGCGGCGACCCTGCTCCAATGGCTTGAGCGGGAGAACCGGATTGAAATGGATATATGAGGAGTGAGGTATAAGTATGGCAGATATGCATGTCGCTGCGTTTGATATGATCAATCCGTTCGTCATTGCGTCAAGTCCCGCTACGCAAGGGGCGCGCAATGTACTCAAGAGCGCGAAATGCCGTCCTGGCGCTATCGTGCTGAGAAATTTCGGACATGGTACGGGTGGAGGGAGCTTCATCTATCCCGATGCCGCCGCGATGTACAAGGGCGCGCCGACGTTCCACAGTCATGCGGTGGGAACCCAGCTGCCTGATCCCGTCGATAGTCTCGACAAGTATTGCGATGAGGTTCGTGAAATCAAACGGAATCTCGATTCGGATATCAAGCTCTGGGTCTCGATCGGACATTACAGCGATATTGTCAAGGGCGGTGACTGGGAGTCCAGTTGGAAGAATCAAGCCCGCGAACTGGCGAACGCCGGAGCCGATGCGTTTGAACTCCATTTCAATACTCCCGGAGTCGCGGTGGCGAAGGACAGGCAGTTCAACTACTATCAACTGGTTTATTCCTGTACCAAGATGATCCGGCAGACCGTGCCGGGCATTCCCGTCATGGTCAAGTTGGCTGTCGAGGCCTGCGATCCATTGACTTCAATCCGTCAGGCGGTGGCCGCGGGAGCGTCGGCGGTCGGCCCTACGGCTCGCTGGAAAGGCTTTTACTTTGACTTGGACTGGAAGCGGACGGAGGCCCGTCCCGGCGCTGGCTATGGCGGCACGCAGGCGAACCCGATTGTCTGTTACGCCGTGGCGGAGGCCCGGAACAAAGGAATCGATATCCCGATGTTCGCAGGTGGCGGTGTGTTCAGCTATGACCAGGCGTTGCGTCTGGTCATGTCAGGGAGCGACATGGTCCAAATCGGGGCGTTGGCTTGTTCTGGTGGGACGATGGCGTGTTCGTCTCTGATCCGGCAGTTTGAATCTTGGATGGACAAGAACGGATATCCCGACATGGCAGCCCTGAAGGGCGATGCGCTGAAACTGTTCTCCATGCCTGACGCATTCGCGAAGAAACGGCAGAAGCTGCTTGGCGAGTCGTACCGTACGGCCCAGGTCAATCAGGACAAGTGCATCGGTTGCGGCCGGTGTCAGGATGTCTGCTGGCATGAGGGAATTGTCGTGGAGGATCGCAAGGCGCACAAACTCGACGGTTGCATCGGGTGCGGCTATTGCTTCCAGGTCTGTCCCGCCCAGGCCCTCACTGTTGACAGGGGGGGGATCCTAGCCGCCCCGTTCAACGGAGTCGATGCATGAACGATGTCTCATTGCTCCTCGTCGGTATCGGCGGCTATGGGGAGAACTATATCAAGGAACTGATGATGCGCGACATCCCCGGAGTCGAGTTGACGGGGGTGGCCGATCCTTTCCTTGACAAGAGCCCTTGGAAAGGACCGATCATGGAGCGGGGGATTCCCGTGTTCCGTACTCCCGGCGAGTTCTATTCCGCCGGAGGAAAGGCTGATCTCGTGGTGATTTCTTCGCCGATCCATACGCATTACGACTATATTGTCGCGGCGCTGGATCATGGGAGCGACGTGTTGTGTGAAAAGCCCGTCGCTATCAGCCTTGACTTGATGGACGATTTGATTGCGCGGGAACGAAAAAGCGGACTGTTTGTAGCCGTAGGATATCAATTGTGTTTTTCCCGGGATGTGCTGGCGATAAAGGCCGATGTGCTTTCCGGTCTCTATGGGAAGCCTGTCAGGATGAAGTCCCTGCGGTTGATGCGGCGCGGAGACCTGTATTATGCCCGTAACGGCTGGGCGGGCAAGTTGAATTGCCATGGTGAACATGTGTTTGACAGCCCCGTCTCCAACGCCTGCGCCCATCAGATCCAGAATATGCTCTATCTGCTGGGACCATCCACGGAGACGACTGCGGATGTTCTGGATGTGGACGGGGAACTCTGGAAGGGAAGACCGTCGATTGAGAATTATGACGCGGCAGCATTGCGGATTCATACGGACAAGGGTGTGAGTTTGCTATACTATACCGCTCATTGCCTTGATGAAAGGAAAGTAGGGCCGATGGGGGTGTATGAATTCGAGAAAGGCGTCATCGTCAATCAGGAAGATTCCTTCGTAGGGACTTTGGCCGACGGTACCGTCAGGGATTACTCCGTATGTGAAAAAGGTGAACGGATGCAGAAGCTGTACGACGCCATCGCGTGCGTACGTACCGGCTCTCGTCCCGCCTGTACTTTGGAAACGTCCCGAGCCCATGTGAAATGCGTGATCCTTGCGCAGCGGTTGCCCGTCCTGCCTCGGCTTGACGCTGAAAGGAAGTCCGCCGATGACGATGGATACTTCGCGATTCCTGATCTGGCGCATACGTACTTGAGAAGCTATGAGAACTGGTGCCTGCCGCGGGAACTCTGATTTTGGCATGTCCCCGGGCATCGCCCGAGGTCGGATATATTGGTTTTCAGTTTTTGCATTACATGAGGAGGTAATGATGAAAAAAACACTTTTGATCGTATTGGCTCTGCTGCTGGTAGTCGGGCCCCTGTTCGCCGCCGGTTCTTCGGAAAAGAGTTCCGTAACCGCCACGGGAAAGACCAAGCTGACGTATTGGGCGCCTCTGAACCCCAACATTTCGAGCGTGGTGCAGGATTTTAGCCAGACGATCTATTTCCAGACACTGATGGAACGGACGAATACTGATATTTCGTTCCAGCATGTACCCGCCAGCAATGATTCCGTAATGTCTGAAGGATTCAACATCCTGATTGCTTCTGGCAATTATCCTGACATCATTGAATACAAGTGGATTGACTATCCCGGCGGACCGCAGGCTGCGATTGACGATGGAGTCATCATCTCGCTGAACGATGTATTCGAGAAATATTGCCCGAACATCACTAAGTTCCTTGCGGGGCATCCCGATATCGCGAAGATGATTAGCACCGACGATGGTACCTACTACGTATTCCCGTTCCTGAGAGGGGAGAGCTACGAGAACAACAACCTGATCTTCACCGAAGGCTGGGTATGGCGTCTGGACCTCTTGCAGAAAGTAGGCATCTCGAAAGTACCATCCACTCCCGATGAGCTGTATACCGCCCTCAAGGCCTTGCAGGGTATCGGGGTACAGCTTCCCTTGACGTTGAGGAAGGACCATGTGAGCCGTGTTTTGTCTCCTGGATTCGATAGCTGGGACGACTTCTATGTCGTCGACGGCGTAGTCCATAACGGCTTGATTGAATCGACCCGCAAGGGGTATCTCGAATTCACCCACAAGCTGTACGCCGAAGGGTTGCTGGACAACGACTACCTCTCCGTGGACAAGAAAAGCCAGGCTGTGAAGGTCCTGAACAACCTCTGCGCCGCGACCTACGCTCCCGGCGGTTCCGGTATCGGTACTTGGTTGCCCGCGATGCAGCAGAGCGATCCGAGCGTCGAGCTCGTTTCTGCACGGCCGATTTCTCCTGATTCCAGCCGGTATTCCAGGTTCGCCAAGATGTCCACGATCTATTCCAATTCCGGCCCTTCCGCGGCGATCTCCACTTCCTGCAAGAATGTCGAGGCCGCGGCGAAGCTGCTTGACTACAACTTCTCGGAGGAGGGGCATCTGCTGGTCAACTTCGGTATCGAAGGCGTTTCCTACACGATGGTCGACGGCTATCCCAAGTATACCGACATGATCTTGAACAACCCTGATGGACTGACGATCAGCCAGGCGATGGCGCAGTATATGCGTTCCGCCGTCAACGGGCCGTTCATCCAGGATCCCCGGTATCTTGAGCAGTACTACAGCATCCCTGAACTTCAGGAGGCGATCAACCTGTGGGCGCAGACCGACTATGGCAAATATGTCCTGCCTCCTGTGTCCGCGACATCCGAAGAGGCTTCCGAGCTTGCCAAGATCATGAACAACGTCAAGACGTATTCCGATGAAATGGAGTCGAAGTTCATTACCGGCGCTCTGCCGATCAGCGAATTCGACACCTATGTCAATCAGTTGAAGAAGTTTGGCCTTGAACGGGCTGTCGAAATCAAGCAGGCCTGCTACGACCGCTACATGGAAAAATAATTTTTCCACGATGATGTAATTTCTGCGGGTGGAGAATATCCACCCGCATTTCTGAAAATAGGAAAGTACGACGATGAATTGTAAGGAAAAACTACTCACCCTGCTGGATTTCTCCGCGCCGGGAATGGAAGAAGCCGGGCGGATGTCCCTTGCCGGCGATATCGATGGCGCCGTGGCTCAGGTGGTCCGTCATTTTCGTGGACGCAGGTCCCCCCGGTATCTGTTTGAAGCCTCTGAAGCCGGGCGACTTGTTGACGGGAACATCCTGGATGAAGCCGAAGCCGTGATGCGCCATGAGATTTTCGGCCATGCGTTCAACGGTCCGATAGACTGGCATTTTAATCCTACGGCGGATACCTCTCGCGACAATGAGTGGAGTTGGTCGCTTTTCCGTACAATCTATTGGCAGCCGCTTGCCCGCGCCTATGCGTTGACGAAGGACGACAGGTACGTGCGTGAGATCGCGGATGAACTGAAAAGCTTCTACGAGGCTTGGCCGGCACAGCCCTTCATCGACAGCGATGATGAAAAACCCCAGAAGACCCCGTTTCCGGGACACGCCTGGCGTACCATCGAAACCGGTATCCGTATTTATACGACTTGGCTGCCGTGTATGGAGATCGTCCGCACCAGCCCTGCGTTCGATGACGAGACCTGGGCTATATTCCTTTGCTCCATCCATGACCACGGGACGTTCTTGGAACGGCATTACAGCAACCACAGCCATTCGAGCAACTGGCTTTCCATGGAGGCGAGTTCATTGCTTCAACTGGGAATCATGTTCCCTGAAATGACCGATTCCCAGAAATGGGCCCATGCCGGATACCAGCGGATCATGCATGAACTTGCCTATTGCTTCGACAATGACGGAGTTCATATGGAACACACGCCGATCTATCATCTCGTTGCCTCGATAGCGTTTCTTCAGGCTGTTCGTCTGTGTACGCTCAACGACATTCCCGTGGCGCCCTATGCCATGACATTGCTGGAACGAAGCGCTGAATATCTTCTACGTATCGTCAAACCCGACTTCTCTACTCCTATGATCGGGGACGCCGACCGTAACAGCCTGCTGGACCGAAGAAGCGATACTTCCGTCTATGAGGGGATGAACCTTTCATTCTTTCCCGATGATCTGAACGAACTACGGGCATATTTCAAGCTGATGAGCCGGTTGACCGGACGGGGCGATTTCCTGTATGCAGCGACTGGAGGCGCGGAGGGCGAAGCCCCCGCAAGGCGCGAGTATGCGATGCGGGAGACTGGCCTGTACGTTTCAAGGACCGGCTGGACGCGGACGGACAGCTACATGCACATACATGGCGTCCAGCTGGAACGTGGAGAAAAAAGCACCCACTCCCACAACGACAACGGACATGTGGAGCTGACGCTCCATGGCGAGGATGTATTGATTGACTGCGGTCGGTATATCTACAACAGTTCATGCTGGAAGGATTGGCGCCACTATTTCACCTATGCGTTGGCGCACAACACATTGTACGTGGACGATCATCTGATGGGAGCCGTTCCTGGTGTGGATCGTGTTCGCGGAGTACGTACCGTGCTGCATGCGTTCAGGAGGACGGACGACTATCAGTTGATCGATGTCTCCCACAATGGCTATGCGTTCATGGACGACTCTGTGTTCCATCGCAGAAAGCTGGTATTTCTCCCCGCCGTCGAGTCCGCCGTAGTTCTGGACTATGTGACTGGTCTGGGCGAAGCGGACCATGATTTTCGGCTTATCTGGAATTTCGCGGGACGGGATGTGGTTTTGCGGAACGACGAGGTCGCCGATTTCACCACTCCCCGCGGGACGGCGTTCCGCATGACCTCTGTCGCCACGTCGGCGGATATTGATTCCGTACGGTATGAGGTGGACGGTTCCAAGGTGGGGCCTGATGGGTCCGATAGTCCTTGGACATCGAGGCTGTACTGCGGTAGCGAAGATCCCATCGCCGGATGGGTTTCCTACGGATATCCTGTGCGGAAGCCGGTGGGTCAGGTACAGCGTTGCCTCTTGGGGCGGGTTCCGGCGCTGTCTGTCACGGTTGTTGGAAAGCGAGAACTCCCCGTCCGCATCACCATTGAGGGGGGCCGGGCTGATGTGGAAATCGGTGGAAGGCGTTTGTTGGTCGGAAACGAGGAGGTCGAGGTCGTATGATCAGATTGGGATTGTGTACTGACATCGCGAACATTCGCGAGGCTGAAGCCGCGGGGTTTGACTATGTAGAGGGAAAGCTCAACGCGATAGCCGCATTGGACGCGGAGGCGTACTCCGATGTCCTTGCCCTGGTGAAGGGTTCGGAAATCAAGGTTGAACGCTGTTGCCTGTTGCTGCCGAAGTCGATGTCCGTCATCGGCGGAGCCTATGATGAGCGGGCGATGGTTGAATATCTTCACGGTGCTTTCTCCCGCATGAGGGAGCTGGGAGCGGATATTGTCGTATTCGGTAGCGGCAAGTCGCGGAACATCCCCCAAGGCGTTCGTTGGCAGGATGCGTTCCTTCAGCTTGTCGCTGTGACAAAGACAATCGGCGGGGTGGCTGCTGGCTACGGGATTCGTATCGCCATCGAACCGTTGAACCGGACGGAAACGAATCTCATCAATACTTTGGCCGAAGGGGCTGCGTTGCAGGCCGAGGTGGATATGGTGAACGTGGGGCTGCTCGCCGACGCGTTTCACATGCGCCGGGAGGGAGAACCCCTTGAAAGGATATCACTCGTATCTCCGTTGATGCACGCCCATATGGCCATGCGTGAGGGACGTGCGTATCCCGTTGAGGCTGATGCCGAGGTGACTGAGTTCTTTTCTGCGCTGAAGGCGTCCGGTTATGACGGTTCGGTGAGCATCGAGGGCAAGAGCGATGACTGGCGGAGGGATTCCGTCGCCGCGATCACCGCAATGCGTCCGCTTTGCTGAAATACGGAAATGAAACATACGAAACCTATCGTTTTATCTGAGTGGAAGGAGTATACTGACATGGACAAGGTGCGAATTGGAATCATCGGATATGGGAAGATGGGGTCGCAGCATACACGGGCGTTCCTCGACGGTAAAGTCCCGAACGCCGTATTGACGGCTATCGCGGATATCGACCCGAAACAGGTGGCGAAGGCGCGGGAGTGCTGCGGGGATTCCGTCGCCTATTTCGACAGCGCCGAAGCGTTGATCCATTCTGGAACTTGTGACGCTATTATTCCGACCGTGCCTCACTATTATCATCCTGTCTATGCGGTCGAGGCGTTTAGAGCCGGTCTGCATGCGCTGTGTGAAAAGCCCGCGGGCGTCTATACGAAGCAGGTGGAGGAGATGAACCGTGTCGCGAAAGAAAGCGGCATGGTGTTCGGAGTCATGTTCAACCAGCGGACCAACCCCCTTTACCAGAAAGCGAGGGATCTGGTGCAAGGAGGTGAGTTGGGCCGTATCATCCATACCAACTGGATTATCACCAGTTGGTTTCGCGCCCAGAGCTATTACGACAGGAGTTCTTGGCGCGCCACTTGGGCCGGAGAGGGCGGTGGTGTGCTGTTGAACCAGAATCCCCATAACCTTGACTTGTGGCAATGGATCTGCGGCATGCCGTCGAGGGTCAAGGCCGAGGTCTATTATGGCAAGCACCGTACCATCGAGGTCGAGGATGACGTCTATGCGTTGTTCGAGTACCCCAATGGCGCCACGGGGTCCTATATCACGACTATCGCCGACGCTCCTGGAACGAATCGGCTTGAGATTACCGGCTCTCAGGGAAAGCTGGTGGTCGAAAACGACACGATTACGTTCTGGCGCTTGCGTGAGTCGTCGGATGATTTCAACGCCCGTTTCACTGGTGAGATCGGGCAGCCTGAATGTTGGAAATGCGAGATTCCCGTCAAGGGGACCTATACGTCTCACCCCGGTGTAATCAAGAATTTCTGCGACGCGATCCTGACGGGCTCCCCGTTGCTTGCGCCTGGCGAAGACGGTATCAAGGGGCTGTCCATTTCCAATGCCATCCACCTTTCCTCGTGGACTGGCGGCGGTTGGGTGGATTTGCCTGTTGACGGGGATCTGTTCTATAAGCTGCTCGCTGAGAAATGCGGTGGTCGGGTGCCTGTCTGAAAATCGTCTGTGTAGGGGAGGGGCAAATGGGCGTCGCGCATGAGAAAAATAAGTTCAAGCGGAGTATCCTTGTTCGATGGGGATACTCCTATCTCATCGTATGCGTGATCCCGCTCGTGCTGTTCATCATCTTTGCCGCGACCTGCCTTTCCTTGGTAAATAGGAATATTTCCTATACCAACTCGGTAGCCGTCCAGTTCGTTCGCAGAGAGTTTGACACGGTTTTCGCCCAGGCAAATTCGGTATGTGAGAATGTATTGCTCAATACGCAGTTTCAGGCATTGGACACTGTTTCGTCTACAAGTGAACTTGAACCGCTATATCTGTTCGAGACGACTATGAGCCTGAGGCATCTGATTAACGGGTACGGCGCGGTTCTCGACTGCATGCTCTATTCTCCGAAGCTCGACCTTTATATCTCCGGGGAACGTTGGGGGAGCATCAGTGATTTTTATCAGCGGGATGAATACGATCTTTCCTATGAGAAGCAACGGATTGACGACATATTCAGGACTGAACGGAATGTCCTGCATATAGAAGATGCCTCCCGTGTCCTCCCCGGAGGCAAGAAGCAACAGCGTCTTCTTGTTCTGAGGCCGTTGAGTTATGTCCGGGCCGGCAACGTCCTTGATTTCTACGCAGCGTTCCTCGTTGATATCTCCGACTTGTTGCCATCAGAACTTGACGACTACCATGACCTGATGATCGTCAACGCCGTCTCCGATGAAGTGTTGTTTGACTTTACAGGGGAATACTCCCAAGGTGCGCATGTGGCGGATCTTGCATCAATCGAATTAGGATCCAGCGTATTGAAAGGAGGAAAGATTGTCACCGCGGGAAGATCGGAACTGGCCAATGTCAAATATCTGGTGATGGTTGACAAAGGAACGTATTTCCATTTCGTGTATCTTGTGCTGATATTTGCGTTCTTGTCGTTCTTCCTTGCGATAATCGGCGGTCTGCTTGCCGTCTGGCGTCGCATGAATAGGGAATGGTCCATCTATGAACAGGCCATTACGGCATCCGGAACGGACGTCAACAACGATTCAGTTCCCGAAAACGCCTATTCTCCGTTTGTTTCTTCTGTATCCCGGCTCAAGGAGGAACAGGAAGGGATGAGCCTCATGATTCGGCAGCAGACGGAATCGCTGAAGGAACACATGCTTTCCAAGCTTGTGGAACGTTCTAACGGTCCTATCAGCATGGAGGCTTTGAAGGAATGCGGCATCAACCTGATTTCTGACCGGTTCCTCGTTCTGCTGGTCGCCCCCGTGGACGGCCATTCCGTTTCAGAATTGGAAGATTTGTTGATTTCCTCCTTGAGTTCTTCGTCGGTGGTCATTCTGCCGTTTTTTTCCGCGCATGGCGCGGCGTTCATTCTCAACCCTGCTTTTGATGGGGGGGATTCAGCATTCTGTTTATCATTCGCCGAGCGGATGAAAAACCTTCTTTCCGACGACCAGTACGGAATACTGAATATCGCGGCATCGAACCTGAGTGTCGGATTGTGCACGTTGGGAGAGGCCTATCTTGAAGCGATCAACGTCCTTGAGTATCAGCGTAATGTTTCCAGTCGGGAGTTCCTGCTCTATCGCGATGTTCTTGAAATGACGAATCAGATGAATTTCAACTATACTACCGAGCATGAACTCAAACTTTCCGAAGCGATTCAGTCTGGCGACGCAATCGAGTCGGTACGTATAGTTGACAACCTGATCATCGACAATCGCGCGATGGGAGTCTCTCCCCGTGGTCTGCGGTACCTGTTGTTCAGCGTTACCGGTACCATACTTCGTACCGCCAATAAGTTTGATGATCGTTTCAGCGGTTTTTTACCGGTTATTTCCTTTTCTCCGATTATCCAGTCTGACAATTTTGAACGCTCGCACCATGAAGTGGACGAAGTCATAGAACGGCTGTGCGACGCGGTACTCGCGGTTGAAAGCCGATATGAAGATTCATCAGGGGAGGACTATGCCATCTATCGCAAGGCGTTTGCCGAAATCCAGGCTGGATATGCCGACCCGATGCTGAATGTTTCGTTGCTGGCCGACCGGCTTGGCGTATCCATCGTCTATCTGTCGCGGGCGTTCAAGAAGTACCACAACATGAATATTTCCGACTATATCACCTCCTATCGCATCTCCGTTGCGAAAAAATTGCTTTCCGAAGGCGCTCTTGTCGGCGATGTCGTCTTTCTGTGTGGATTTGGAAGTTTGCGTACGTTCCTTCGTGTATTCAAGAAATTCGAACATATCACTCCTGGACAGTACAGGTCCATGAGCAAGGAGGATGGGAATGGCTAGGTTGCGGGTCGCCGTCGTCGGGTGTGGCGCGGTGTCAAAGAATCATGGGAGGGCTCTCGCCGGAAATCCTCTGGCGGAATTGGTTTATGCCGTGGACGTGGACCGACGGAAAGCGGAGGCTTTCTGCGTGGAATATGGCGGTTCCCCTCTCGATGACTATCACGATTTGTTCACAGGGGATACCGTTGACGTCGTGCATGTCGTCACTCCCCACAATACTCATCCCCGGATCGCCATTGAATGCATGGAACATGGTTTTGATGTGTTCTGCGAGAAGCCCCTCGCGATGCGCGCATACGATGCCGGACGGATGATCGAGGTAAGTGAGCGTACTGGACGCCGGTTGGGCGTATGCTTCCAGAATCGCCTGAATCCGTCAACGGTCGAGGCGAAGCGGATCATAGACTCCGGGTGCTACGGCAAGATCGTTAGCGGTATGGCGTTGGTTGCATGGGATCGACATGGCGCGTATTATTCGGCAAGTCCGTGGCGTGGAACGTACGAGGGAGAAGGCGGCGGCTGTATCATCAACCAAGCAATTCATACATTGGATCTGCTCGACTATCTTTCCGGCGGCGTCAGTTCCCTTTCCGCCATGGATGCGAAACTGCGGGATACCGATGACTACGAAGTGGAGGATACCGCCATGGTTCTGTTCCAGCTGAAGAACGGCGGACAGGCCGTGGGGTTCTGCACCAATTGCTATCCCATGAGCAAGCAATGCACCGTCGAACTTCATCTTGAAACCGCGACGTTGGTCGTCAAGCAGAGCGGGTTGCTGATCCAGACCGCGGAAGGTGAGCAATGGCGCCCATGCGAGACTGCGCGTGGAGAGAAATCCGAATGGGGGCTGTCCCATGGCAAATTGATTGATGCGTTCTATCGTTCCATACTGGACGATACGCCATTCATCTGCGATTGCCATACGGGTCTGGCCGCTGTACAGATTGTCAATGCGATTCAGCATTCCCACGGGAAACGGATGCTCATAGATTCCAGATTTGCCGCGGTTCCTGACCTAAACGTCTCCGCAAACTGATTTAAGGGTAATCATTGATACAAGAATCATTCATGAAGGAGTAGAGAGAAGTGTCTTTGCATGAGGTATTCCATTATAAATCCCTAGAGGAATTGCTTTCGGCGGTTTCTCAGCTTGGAGTTGACATGGCCTGTTCTACCGACCTGTCCATTTTCGCCAGTCCGATGCCGGTTGGGCGGAAGTCCGCGCCGAACAGGTTTGCCATCCTGCCGATGGAAGGGTGCGACAGTCGTCCTGACGGTGGACCGTCCGACCTTGTCGTTCGCCGGTACCGGCGCTTTTTCAGTGGTGGCGCGGGGCTTGTCTGGTGGGAGGCGAACGCTGTTGTACAGGAAGGCCGGGCGAACGAGTTGCAGATGATGCTCACCGATGCGAATGCGGCTGAATTCGCCGTTTTGTTGAAGGATTGCCGTCAAGCCGCCCTTGAACGTAATGGGGCGGCTCCTGTATCGGTTCTACAGCTTACCCATTCGGGACGGTACAGCCGTCCCGTCGGGCATGTCCCCGCTCCGATAGTCCCGCAGCGCGACCCTATTCTCGATGCGAGAAGCGGCGTTGATTCCGATCTTCAGGTTTGTTCGGATGAATATTTAGAGTCCTTGATACCGCGCTACGTCCATTCGGCCATACTCGCGAAAGAAGTTGGATTTGACGGTATCGACGTCAAGGCCTGCCATCGATATCTGCTTTCCGAACTGCTTGCGAGCCATACCCGGACGGGGCGTTTCGGAGGTTCCTATGAGAACCGGTCGCGGCTGATGCTGTCCATCATACGGGAAATTCGAAAAGCCTGTGGCGATGATTTTATCATAGCGAGCCGTTTCAACGTCTTCGACGCACATCCATATCCCTATGGTTTTGGAGAGGATGAACACGACATGTGGCGTTTCGATCCAACCGAACCAGTACGGCTGGTACGGGACATGGTTGCCGCGGGTGTCGATTTACTGAGCAATTCCGCGGGCAACCCGTACTATATCTATCCCCAAGTGACCCGACCGTTCGACGTTTCCTCTCAGGGAATTCCCGTACCGCAGGAGCATCCGTTGGAAAGCATCGCGAGGCTGTTTGCGTTTACCCGGACGGTGCAGGATGCCGCCGGCGACATCCCTGTAGTCGGTAACGGATATACTTGGTTGCGTAACTTCATTCCCTATGTAGGGGCTGCGAACTTGGAAGCCCATGGTTGTTCCTTCGTCGGATTGGGACGTTCCGCCATAGCCTATCCCGATGCCCCGCGGGATATCTTGTCCGGCGCCGGTATGGATCCGAAAAAATGCTGTGTCACGTGTTCTCGTTGTACGCAGATCATGCGGGATCATGGTCGGACGGGGTGTGTGATCCGCGACGCAGGAACCTATGGACCGCTGTACCGGCAGTACAGGGAAGCGGCCGACGCACGTGCGCAAGGGGGTAAATCGTGAAGAAGATAGCCATCGTCACCGGCGGTAGCCGTGGAATCGGCTTGGCCATCGTCCGTCGTTTGATTCAGGACGGATATCGGGTCGCCGTAGTCGGAACCCGCCCGGAGGAAAGTGCGAAAGAACATTTCTCCGATTTTCCCGACGGTACGTATCTGTATATCCAGGCCGATGTCTCTGTCAAGGAAGACCGTTCCCGCATCGTATCTGAAACCTGTTCTGTATTCGGCAGGATCGATCTGTTGGTGAACAACGCGGGGGTCGCGCCAAAGATACGCGCCGACCTGCTGGAAATGAATGAGGAGAGCTGGGACTTCGTCTTGGACACCAATGCCAAGTCCAACATGTTCTTGACCCAGATAGTGGCCAAGGTGATGATCGCCCAGGAGCGGCTATACCCCAAGCGGGGGACGATCATCAATATTTCCTCCTGTTCCGCCGAAGTTTCTTCAGTGAACCGCGGGGAATACTGCGTATCAAAGGCCGGTATCTCCATGCTGACGACGCTCTATGCGGACCGCTTGGCTTCTGAAGGGATTCTTGTCCATGAAATCCGCCCGGGCGTCATCAGGACTGACATGACGAGCAAGGTGACCGAGAAATATGATTCTTTGATAGCGACCGGTGTGTTCCCCATAGCGCGCTGGGGGGAGGGCGAAGACGTCGCGTCCGCCGTCTCCGTGTTCGCTTCCGATGATTTCCTCTATACCACCGGAAACCATATCGACGTAGACGGTGGTTTCCATATCAGGAGGCTTTGATGCGACGTCATGCGCCTTTCTGTTCATTGGATGCGTTTTACTGCGAAACTGTGGTGGTCGGTTGCGGTGCGGCCGGCCTGAATGCCATGGATACGTTGCTTGCCGGCGGTGATGATGATGTCGTCCTGGTTTGCGAGCATCATCGAGCCGGTACCAGCCGGAACACTGGTTCGGACAAGCAGACATACTACAAGCTCTCCCTCGCCGGTTCCGACGGGGATAGTGTTCGCGCCATGGCCGGAGATTTATATGCGGGGCGTTGCGTGGATGGAGATGTAGCGTTGTGCGAGGCTGCTCTGTCCGTCAATGGTTTCCTGAAGCTCGCTTCGCTTGGAGTTCCTTTCCCCGTGAACCGGTATGGAGAATATGTGGGCTATCAGACTGACCATGACTTGCGGCGAAGGGCTACGAGCGCTGGGCCATACACTTCCCGTTTCATGACGGAAGACCTGGAACGGAGCGTGCGTCGCCGTGGAGGGGATATCCTTGAGTACCGACAGGTCATTCGTATTCTGACGGAGGACAACACCGTTCGTGGTATCCTTTGCCTGGATATCCAAAGTTGGAAGCTTTCCATCATATGGTGCCGAAATCTTGTATGGGCTACGGGTGGGCCCGCCGTGATGTATGCCCATTCCGTATATCCTGAAAGCCAGTTCGGATCTTCCGGTCTTGCCTTTGAGGCTGGCGCCTATGGCCGCAATCTGACTGAATGGCAATTCGGTCTCGCTTCAGTACGTCCCCGATGGAACGTCAGCGGAAGCTATATGCAGGTGCTTCCCCGTTTTATCAGTGTCGATGACTCCGGAGCCGAGCGGGAATTCCTGTCCGATGCGTTCTCCAGTCTGGCGGAGCTGCTTTCATTGGTGTTTCTGAAAGGCTATCAATGGCCTTTCGATGTGAGAAAGACCTCCGGAGGTTCCTCTTTGATTGATATCCTCGTCTATCTGGAACTTCAGAAAGGACGGCGGGTATATCTTGACTATCGGCGGAATCCAGGCAACGGCGTTGTCGATTTTTCTTCGCTTCACCCAGAGACGAGGAAATATCTGGAGCAGGCGGGAGTCTGTTTCGGTGTGCCCGTAGAACGTCTGAGAAAGATGAATGAACCGGCTTACCTGTTCTACCTTGAACACGGCGTTGATTTAGCCACGCAACCTCTGGAGATATCGCTTTGCGCACAGCACAATAACGGAGGCGTCGCCATGGATCTCTGGTGGCGTTCGTCGCTTTCCGGTTTCTTTCCGGTAGGGGAGGTCGCCGGTTCTCATGGCGTATATCGTCCAGGCGGGAGCGCATTGAACGCAGGGCAAGTTGGATCAAGGCGTGCGGCCCTCTGGATACTGAGCAAGGCCCACTGTTCACAATGGATTCCCGTGGAACTGTCCGATAGCGCGCAGGTCATTGAGATGACAAGGCTTGCGGAAGGAGCGGTAGGGACGGCAGGTCCCGATTTCCAGCGGGACTTCAAGGAAAACCAGCTTCGCATGGGGAGTGTGGCCGGTGCGATTCGGGACAGGATGGGACTCGTCGCGTTTCAGAAGGATCTATCGGCCCAGATATCTGATTTTACCCGTTATTCGGTACCGCGGCTTTCCTTGCTTGGCAAATACTTTCATTTCAGAGATTGCCTGATTTCTCAGTTTGTCTATGTCTCCGCCATGCTTGACTACCAGGCGCATGGAGGACGTAGCCGCGGAAGCGCATTGTATGTGGATGATGATGGCACGTTGCCCGACCCTCGTCTCCCCTCCATGTTTCGTTGTGTCATGGAAGAGGCCTCTTCCGTTCCGTCAATACAGGAAATTCTCTATTGTGGCGGTGATTGCACATGCGTCTGGCGAAAACCAAATCCATTGCCGGAGGATTCTGATTTCTTTGAAGTGACTTGGGCGTCCTATCGGAAGAACGGAAATATATTCTGATAGGAGGATCCCCGCTTTCGCTTGTTGAATCTATTTCCACAAGCGCGGACACTGACAGAGGAAAATGAGCCGCGTGCGCAGCCGTCCCTCGCCCCAGACCAATCTACCCTTTGCTACGCACCGCCTGCGGAAAACGTCGCTTTACCCTTGCTGTATTCTGTTCGGACAATAATATTTGTCATGGCGGTATAGGCATGCTACCATGTTCATGAAACTCTGGACTATAGGGAAGGGGACGAACATGAGAAAAACGGTGGTTGTGGCGTTGGTCCTTTTGATGTGTCTGTTGCTGGCCTCTTGCGCGACGAACGGTGGTCAAGAAAGCCTTGCCGAAGAATTTCTCGTTCTTGAAGACTCTCAAGTACCGGAAGCGGTGGCGGATTTGTTGGGCAGAATGGCGAAGCATACCCGCGATCCTTGGCAGAAAGCCATCTTTGAGGCTGGCGCGCAAGATGTCAGGCTTACTGGCAACAGACTGTCTTTCTGGCTGAAATCCTTTGATCCCGACCTTGAATCGCTTGGGGATTATGAAGCCGGGGGCGGGCGATGGCTGCATGATCTCGTCGCCAATGTCGAGATGCATGATGTCTCTGTCGTTCTTTCCCTCTCTGACGGCGCATATGAAAAATCGCTGATGAAGGAGGTCAAGACCGCCGCTTCCTCGGCGAAGAAAGCCTTTGCCAACGACACCGTACGCCAGGCGCTGGCTGACCGATTGTTTCCCCCTGCGTTAAGGAATGTTGCGGACGTGCCCGGTCTGCTTTCCATAGAAGACGGGAGCTTCGTATGGAACACCGAGGGCGACGCCTTTTCAATCTATGATATAGAGGCGTGGAAGCCTTTGTTCCGTACGCAGACGAAACAGACCCTCGACATCTCCGGCGGGCCGAACCACCTTGTGCTGAGATGTTCAGGAGCCATACCCGAGAAGCTCCTTGAGACAGCGTTCAAATCGGCGAGCGACCGGTTCGCGAAGGAAGGGCGGAACTCTTCCAGAACGGACGAAGAGACTCGCCAGGGGTTCCTTGATGCATTGACGGCTGCGGCCTCAGGTGGTAGGGACAATGAATGGTATGATTTGCCGGTCAGTCTTGAGGCGCTGAAAGTCGATGAAATTCCCCGGGAATATGTGGAGTATCTGAAACGATACGCTTTTGAAGCGCACCTTGATAAGCTTGAAGCCGTAGTACGGGAGTTGCCTGATCTTCCCGTTTTGGATTTTCCGCCCAACGGCAGGATGAGCGGTTCGGCCAACGGGACCAGGATAGATATCCAGTCGGACAATGACGGACAGGCCCGCTACATACAGCTTCGCCGCTGGAACAGTGACGAGGTGGCGCTTACGGCTTTCCTTCGTTCCGGCAGCGCCTGCACCGTCTATGCTCCCCAGGGAAAGTACTATTTCATGATAGCGAGCGGGGAGGTCTGGTATGGGCCGGATTTTCTGTTTGGCGACGAAGGCTCGTACAACCGTTCTGAGCTCTTTGAGGTTGAGAGTAGTGAGTATTACCATGTCGTCCAGCTGGCTATACGAAAAAACGGCAATTTCGGCATATATGGAGCCAGCGTCGATGAATTCTTCTGACAGAACACGGCCGCCGGAATTCCGACGGCCGTGTATTCGCAGCGATTGTGAAAGATGACTATTTTTGTTCCGAACTTTTTTTTCGCCGGCACTCCTGGCAGATTATGTTGAAGACCGTGGTATGGCCTTCAACCAGGCAGCCTGTAAGTTCCTCCACCATGTGGTCCAGCTTCTCCTCGTATCCTATCGGTGCGTCCAGCATCGCTCCGCACTCCGTACAGACCAGATGATAATGACGGTCCAGTCGGCAATCAAAACGTTCGGCGTCGGGTCCCTGTACCTGATGGATTTCCCCATTCTCCGCGAGAAGGTTCAAGTTCCTATAGACGGTGCCCCTGCTGATTTTTCCATCGGCGGCGTGGACGTCTATGAAGAGCTGGTCCGCCTTTGGATGGTCATGCCGTTGCCGTACAGCGTCAAGTATCAGCTGGCGTTGTTTTGAATATCGCTGTTTCTTCATCAAGAGATGCTCCTGCTTACGATTATACCTCCATTTTCTCAGAAAGCGTCGCTTGTATCAAGTTGGTGTTGTCCAACTGTGAAAGGGCGACTACTCTATCCAACGAAAGCCCCGCGGCTTTTGCAAAGCGTTCGCCATAATCCCTGTCCGCGAGATAACAATGCGCCGCATGACGGTATTTGATATTTTCCGTAACTGTGGCGATGTCCGTGGCGGTGTTCTCGATCAAAATCTGTTTTTTATCTTCGGTGAGCACCCTCCACAGATCACCCCCTGCGCGGAAGCAATCATCTGTCGGATCATCCTTCGGGTCATACCGGTACATCGCCCCTTCCAGGTCAAGGGGTGGCTCCATGACCTCCGGCTGCGCCGTCCATGCCCCGTAACTGTTCGGAGAGTAGGCCGGAGTGCCGCCGTAGTTGCCGTCCACACGCATGGCGCCGTCGCGATGATACTCGTTCGTCTCAACCTTCGCCCGGTTTACCGGAATCAGGTTATGGTTCACGCCAAGGCGATAGCGCTGCGCGTCCCCGTAGGCGAACAACCTGCCTTGCAGGAAACGGTCGGGACTGAACCCGATGCCGGGGACTACGTGGGCTGGAGTGAATGCCGCCTGTTCCACTTCGGCGAAATAGTTTTCTGGGTTGCGGTTCAGCTCCAGTTCTCCGACCTCAATGAGGGGATATTCGGCGTGCCGCCAGATTTTCGTGATGTCGAAGGGGTTCTCGTAATGCTTCTTCGCCTGCTGTTCCGTCATGATCTGCACGTACATGGTCCACTTGGGAAAATCTCTCCGTTCTATCGCGTCATATAGGTCCTTGCCATGATATTCCCGATCCATGCCGTTGATTCTGGCTGCTTCCTCATTGCTCAGATTCTTGATGCCCTGTCGGGTTTTGAAATGGAATTTGCACCAGACACGTTCATTCTTTGCGTTGTAGAATGAAAAGGTGTGTTCCCCGAAGAAATGCATGTTCCTGAAGGACGCCGGTATGCCACGATCGCTCATCACCACGGTGATCTGATGAAAACATTCGGGAAGGAGCGTCCAGAAATCCCAATTGTTCTGGGCTGAACGGCGACCCGTGCGAGGATCTCGTTTCACCGCGCGGTTCAAGTCTGAGAAATTGTGCACGTCGCGGATGAAAAATGTCGGGGTATTGTTACCGACCAGGTCCCAGTTGCCTTCTTCCGTATAGAATTTGACGGCCACTCCCCGGATGTCACGCTCGCAGTCCGCCGCCCCGCGTTCGCCGGCTACCGTTGAAAAGCGAATGAATACATCAGTCTTCGCGCCGGGCTGGAGAACTTTCGCCTTGGTGTACTGTGAGATGTCATGGGTGACGGTGAAAGTACCATAGGCACCCCAACCCTTGGCATGCATGCGCCGTTCTGGAATGACCTCTCTGTTGAAATGGGCCATCTTCTCCATCAGCCATACATCCTGCATCACTACTGGACCTCTTGGCCCCGCGGTAATGGAATTCTCGTTGTCGGCGACTGGTGCGCCGACCTCATTTGTCAGTTTACCGTACTTGTCCATAGTTGACTCCTTTCAATTGTGAACGTGTATGAATATCGCAGAACAATCTGCGTTTCGGATTTTCAGAACGCCATCCCTTACAAACCCTGTCTATCTGTCTGTCTGTACCTTCAGTTCCTTGACGCTCCATAGCATGGTGAAGCCCATGACCGCCAACGTCGCCGATGGAATCGCCGTTTTGACGTCCAACGCGCTGATGATTCCGATGATCAAGCCCGACCGTACCATATGACACCTCCTCGCAGGCTTTTCATAGGCTGAGACACATGCATAGCATCCAAAGATAGGCGCAGGTTTTCGGCAGCATCAGCATTCCGATCTTAGGATGGGTGTTTGACCAGACGACGACGGGAACATAGCAGGCGAAACTGAGGATGATCGCGAGATACATGTTTTCTAGGCCGGGCGAGGCGTTCCTTCCAAAGACGAACAGGAGCGCGACCATCATCCCTTGGACTATGAACGGGATATTCCTCCAGATCGCCCAGCTTAGGGGCGGGTGGCGGTCCGTCCATTTGTTTTGCGGCAATAGGCACAAGAAGGTTCTGATGGTCGCAAGGATATAGATCGATATCGTCCAGAACCGTCCGTTTTCTGGTTGGTACTCCCTCGATCCGATATGCCAGAGGAACAGATAGAATACCGTCATGGTGATGGATGTGATTTGTTTCCCGCGTCCGAGCGTCGTTCTCAGCGATGTGCCGTCCCCTGCCAGGGACATCCGTATCCGAGGTACGAGATGAAATGAATCACCGCCCACCAGAAGCAGCGCCATGATGCCGGCGAACGTCCTTGCCGCTTGGTCGCGCCCTGGATTGACCAGAAGCAGCAGCCCGATGGTAGTCCCCGCAATGAGATAGAACATATCGAATACAACCTCGACGATTCCCATGGTGCGTTTCATCGCGAATTTCCTTTGGCTTTTGCCATCACCATGATATGCAAGGTAACCGCCGTCCCGATGACTAGGAGCAGCAGCGCTATCCTGACTGTTCTTGCCAGCAGGATTGACAGCGACAGCATCGTCCATAGGTACGCAAGGCTGATCGCTACGGTCTTTTTTGACAGGCCCGTTCGCCGTTCGTAATTTTCGACATGCTCCCTGAAGAACTTGATGTTCATGATTTTCGCCCGGAGGCGGGGAGTGGCGGAAAAACAGGCTGCGGAGACGAGCACGAAAGGCGTGGTCGGCCATACGGGCAGCAGGATGCCTATCGTTCCAAGTCCGAGGCAAAGAAAGCCAACCGCCGTCAGCAACCATGTTTTCATCTGTAGACGCTACCCCCTGAAGCTGTTATTAATAATAGGACTTATTACTAATTAATATCAAAAAAACTGATATGTCAACATAAATCGGAAAAATTAACGTTTTTACAGCTTTTCGTCCTGATCCAGTGATTCATTGTCCGTGAACGTGATTCGGCGGGAGATGACGGATTACCGTTAATGATATCCGTGCGGCAAGGACGCGACATTCCTTGTGTTGCTTCAAAATTAGTCGCAAAAAAAAATAGAAGTTTTACTTGCATATTTGTAAATCAGTGCTAAATTGTAAAAGTGAAATCTGAGATACCAGATTTTAAATTTCAAAGGAGTACGAGATGAAAAAGTCATTTCTTGTAGTTTTGCTAGTGACTGTCATGTGCTTTTCCGTTTTTGCCAACGGCGCGAAAGAAGGGCAGTCCGCAGCCGTCGATCCGAACGCGCCTGTTACTCTTACGGTCCTGACGACAGCCATCACCCAGAAGCCAGAAGGCCCGCTCTTTGAAGAGTTCGTGGCGGAATTCCAACGCCAGCATCCGAACGTGACGGTCGAGTTGACCGGCGTTCCGATGAATCAGGCTCTTCAGAGAATTACGACTCTCGCCGCTTCCGGCTCGCTGCCCGATATTTTTGTCGATACCGAAAACAATGTAAGCAAGCTTGAGGACATGGGTATCTGTGAAGATCTCTCAGCGTACATGACTCAGGCTGAGACGGCCAATATCGTTGATGCGATTCGTGATGGATCGACTGTCAACGGCAAACTCGTCATGTATCCCTGGTATTCCGGTCCAAATGCGCTCATTTTCCGTCAGGATTGGCTTGATGAGGCTGGATTGAAAGCCCCGGCCACATTGGGCGAAGTTCTCGCCGCGGCTCAGGCCCTTACAAAAGACACCAATGGCGATGGCATTGTCGACAGATACGGTTTTGGTCTTATCGGTACCAACGATGATTCCGGTCAGGTCCGTTTTGTGATGATCCTCCGTTCCTTTGGCGCAAGGGAACTCTATCAGGATGCCGACGGCAACTGGAAGACGGAAATAGGTACTCCAGACTCGATCGATGCCTTCACGTATTTCAGGGACCTGAAGACAAAATACGGAGTCGTCCCTCCTGGAGCGCTTGAGAACTCTTTCAATGAGAATGTCAACCTCATGGCCGCGGAACAGATTGGAATGCTGATCGCAGGTTCAAACTCCGTAGGTAAGATCTTTACTGCGAATCCTTCCCTCCGGGATAAGATTGTGTCTGTCGAGATGCCCTCGGTAAAAACTACCTTTACCCCGGTGTCGATTCTCGGTTGGTCGGTAAACGCTGAATCCAGGAACAAGGAACTCGCCGTGGAGTTCGCCAAGTTCATCTCCAGCAAACAGAATTCCATCAGATGGGTCGAGACTACTGGCCGTCTGCCCGTCATGAAGGATGCTCTCGCTGAATCCGAATACCTTGGTACCCCGCTTTTCGAAGGGTTCATCGCAGGTACGGAGGCCAGCCAGCAGGTTCCAAACGCACCGTTCTACGCAGAGGTCAAGAGCGAGCTTGGCAAGACCTATCAGAAGCTGATGCTCAATCCCTCTTCGGACGTGGCGGCCGAAGTGAAGGCCTGCCAGCGCGCCATAGAGCAAATCATCGCAAACAATACGTAATCTAGAAGGCGAAGCCCTTCGGAGATTTCCTCCGGAGGGCTTCCTATGAAGGAGGTTGCGATGTCAGCCGTACAAAAAAAAGGCAAATCTGATCATGATAAATTTGAGATGGTCGTACTCGGACGGAAAAAGGGGAGGCTTGCTCAAGATTGGATAGGGAACGTATTCTCGCTTCCTGCGCTCATGGTCATGCTCGCAATGGTAGTATATCCCCTTGTCTACGGTATCGTGATCAGCTTTTACGATACAAACCTTGTAAATAAATTCAACTTTGTCGGATTGAAATACTACGGGCGGCTTATCAAGGATCATACGTTCTACGCATCCCTTTGGAAAACAGCGGTCTTTACATTTGCCACCGTTGCCGGCAGAACGATTCTCGCACTGGCCTTTTCGACTATACTTGTAAAAGAAAACATGCCCTGCAAGAAATTGTTCAGGTCAATTCTGGTGCTTCCATGGTTTTTCCCCGATGTCGTCATCGGTATTCTATGGAAGTGGCTGTACAATACGAATTATGGGTTGTTCAACCATGTCCTGCGGTCATTGAATATCATAGAGCAGCCTGTTGAATGGCTGAGCAATACGCATACTGCGCTTGGGGCCGTCATCGTAGCCAGTATCTGGAAAGGCTTTCCGTTCATGATGGTCATGCTCATGGCTGCGTTGCAGACGATTCCGAAGGATCTGTATGAGGCTGCAGAACTCGATGGGTGCAATACCTTCCAGCAGTTCAGGAATGTTACGCTGCCAGGCATCATGCCGGTACTATCCACTACGTTGATGCTGGAGATCATGTGGTGCTTCAAGCACTTCACGTTGGTCTGGAACCTTACCAAAGGCGGGCCTGTGGATGCAACGCAGGTGGTCAGTATCGATATCTACAAGACTGGTTTCGAATATATGCGGTTCGGCGAATCCTCGACGCGGGCGGTCTTTGTGTTTGTAATCATCATCGTTCTTACCGTCCTGCAAAAAATGCTCCAGAAAAGGAAGGCCTAAAGATGGCACAGCTCGAACATAGGAAAAAGATTCCCGTATTGTCGCTGATAATCGTGCTTTTGGGGTGTCTCTGCGTGTTGGTCCCCATCTACTGGATGGTTGTCACGTCCTTTAAGCCGGGAACCGAGACCTTTCGTATTCCGCCGACGATGTTGCCTGAGAATTTCACGTTGGATGGCTACAGGAATGTGATCAGCCATTACGATTTCCCTGTATATTTCAGAAACAGCCTTATCGTCGTCGTGGGATCTACTTTTCTGACTTTGCTTGTTTCGACGCTCGCAGGCTATGCTGCGTCCCGCTATAACTTCAAGGGGAAAGGCGCGTTCCTCGGTTTCGTTCTCGTGACGCAGATGTTCCCGTCGGTCATCATGTTGATTCCCTATTTCCGTATTCTGAGGATGTACGGCCTGATCAACACGTATCTGGGACTCATGATAGTTTATATTTCATTCCAAACGCCACTGTGTACCTGGCTCATGTATTCGTATTTCCAGACCATACCAAAAGAACTGGATCAGGCGGCGGCGATAGATGGTCTCAACCATTGGGGAATCTTCTGGAGGATCAACCTCCCGCTGAGCATCCCTGGACTTGCGTCGACCGCGATCTATTCGTTCATCAACAGCTGGAACGAATTCCAGTTCGCGATGACGCTTACGAGTTCGGAATCGATGAAGACGGTTTCAGTGGGTAGCGGCGAGATGCTGGACGATACGAACGTCCTGTACAACGATATGATGGCGGCCTGTATTCTTGCGAGCATACCTTTGATGATATTCTTTTTCTTCGGGCAGAATCTTTTCTTCGCCGGAATGACCGCGGGTAGCGTCAAAGAGTAAATAGTTTTATAGTTGAGGTGAGGGTATCTATGGATCAGATCAATGTTTCACTACCGCTTTCGCAGCAGTTGGCAAATTCTATTCGTAAGGGAATCATCTCAGGGGAGTTGAAGAACGGGGAAAAGATTTCGGTAAACATTATCAGCCAGATGTTCGGTGTCAGCGGCACTCCTGTGAAGGAGGCGTTCAAGATTCTGCAATCGGAAGGGCTGGTAGTCGCGAAACCGAGGTCAGGAACGATTATTTCGGATTTTGCTACTTCAAGCATACGGAACCTTGTGTACATCCGGTCCGCGTTGGAAGGTGTCGCGGTGAATTTCGCTACCCGCGGAGCTACCGATGAGGAATTCCTTGAGCTTGAACATCTGCTGGACGGCGCCGACGACGCGATACGGGGAGGGACCAATCTGGCGAGGCTGATTTCCATAAATACCGACTTCCACAGGAAGATCCGGGAATTGGCCAGGAACCAGTATCTCTATTCCTTGATTGAACAGTTCGTCGCCATAGATCTTTCGGTACGCGAACATGCGCTCGGGGAACTCGAGCTGAAGATCAAGGGCGCAGAAGAACACCGGTTGATACTCCGCCTGATGAAAGAAAGGAAAGCTGATGAAGCAGAATCCGCAATGATATCACACATCAGGAAGACAGTTCAGACTGTTGTAGAGAGAACGTAGATATTTATTACGGAGGAGAAACGTGAAAGTAACGGATGTGAGATGCTACATGCACTATTCGGTGTGGCGCAACATTATCTTCGTCAAAGTTTCCACCGATGAAGGAATCACCGGTATCGGAGAGGCGACGATCAGAAACAAAGAAATGGCGGTGAAGGCCGCGGTTGAGGGACACATCAAGCCGGTCATCGTAGGGAAGTCGCCCTTCAACATCGAGCAGTTTTTCAACACCGCTTATATAAAGGACGCCTGGAGAGGCGGAGCCGTCTTCAATAGCGCGATTTCGGGCGTGGAGATGGCGCTTTGGGATATCGTGGGGCAAAAGCTCGGACAGCCTGTGTACAATCTCATGGGCGGGCGGCTTTATGACCGGATTCCGTTGTATGCGAATACCTGGTTCATGCAGGCGAAGAGTGTCGATGATTTTGCGGCCGCCGCTGTTGATACCGTCAAAAAAGGTTTCAAAGCCCTTAAGTGGGATCCTTTGAAAGCGGCTCCGGAGGGTTCTGATGAGAGACGGCGGGTAAAATACGGCATCGACTGTCTTGGCGCTGTCCGCGAAGCCGTGGGGGACGATATTGAACTGTATGTTGAACTTCACGGTTCCCTTTCATATGACGGGGCGCTCCAGTATGCGATGCTGTCGGAGAAGTATCGGCCTGGTTTTCTGGAAGAACCGATGCACCCTGACGATTTTACCGGTTATCGCAAGCTTGCGATAAAAGCGAATGTTCCGATAGCGGCCGGAGAACGGTATTTCACACGTTTCCAGCATAAGCCGCTCAACGAAGAGGGGTTTTATTCAACTGTCCAACCTGATCTTACGCATTGCGGTGGCATTTTGGAGACTAGGAAGATGGCGGCGAACGCCGAAATCTATGGCATGAAGTTTGCTCCTCACAATAGCGGTGGCCCGGTGGGAACGATGGCGTCCGTCATGGTGGACGCCATGAGCCCCAATTTTCAGGTTCAGGAGTTCTCAATCGAGAACCTCGATCTCAGTCCCAGGTTTTTTTCCTTGGGATTGAAGTTCAAAGATGGTGCGATCGTGCTTGATGATGCGCGCCCTGGCCTCGGTCTTGTGCCTCGTTGGGATGAGATTGAAAAAGAGACCTATAGATACTGGCAGACGTATTGACGGGAGGGGAGAAAAAATGGAAGCCAAGAATTTCGTGCCCGGAGGTATCATCCCCGCGATGATAACTCCTCTGAAGGCAGATGAATCAGTAAATTATGATGCGCTTGCGAAACATGTTGACTATCTCATTGAAAATGGGGTCCATGGCGTGTTCGTCGTCGGTACCACCGGCGAGTTCTATGCGCTTACGCTTGATGAGAAACGTCAGATCATTCGTACCGCGATCAAAGCGGCAAAGAGCCGTGTTCCCGTGTATGCCGGCACTGGAGGCATTACGACCAGTGAGGTCG
>JAXEWB010000082.1:0-41035 GCA_034114085.1 Sphaerochaetaceae bacterium
CTTTGCCTGCTGTTGCGCAGGACGGGGCGGCTGCGTCATCTCGACAGCCTGGCCCAGTCTTTCTCCACCTTGTCGGGGGTGTCCGCCGGACAGTTGCAGTCCCTGGAATCCTTACAAAAGCTGGTTTTGGAGCAAAACCGCGAGAATCGCTCGGAATTGCAGGAGGGGTTGAATCGCTATCAGCTGACGATGCTCAACGAACTGAAGAACCTGACGGCGAACATGGAAGCTAGGCTCGGTCAGATGGAGACGAAGACCGGCTTGCTGACCGAGCAGGTGAACGCCAAGCTGGAGCATATTCGCACCGACAATGAACAGCGGCTTGAACAGATGCGCAAGACAGTCGATGAACGTTTGCAATCCACACTTGAGCAACGTCTGGGGGAATCCTTCAAACTGGTCAGCGACCAGCTTGAGGTCGTACACCGTTCGTTGGGCGAGATGCAGAACCTCGCCGCTGGAGTGGGGGATTTGAAACGGGTCCTGACCAACATCAAGAGCCGCGGCAACTGGGGGGAAGTCCAGGTCGATATGCTGCTGGAGGATATCCTGACCCCCGACCAGTATGAAAAGAACGTGGCCACGAAGTCCGGCAGCAACGACCGCGTGGAGTTCGCCATCAAGCTTCCCGGACGTGAAGTCGGCGACCCCTCCGCGCATTCCGTCTGGCTGCCTATCGACGCCAAATTTCCGAAGGAAGACTACGAGCGGTTGCTCGACGCCCAGGACAAGGCTGATGGTGCCGCCGCCGAACTGGCGGTGGAGGCCATCCGCAAACGTATCATGTCCGAAGCGAAGGATATCTGCGCCAAGTACATCGACCCGCCGCAGACGACTGATTTCGCCATCATGTTCCTCCCCGTGGAGGGGTTGTTCGCGGAGGTGTTGCGCATTCCCGGACTAGTGGATTTGTTGCAACGGCAGTATCGTGTGGTGGTATCCGGCCCAACGACGCTCAGCGCCATGCTCAATAGCTTGCAGATGGGGTTCCGGACGCTGGCGATTGAAAAGCGTTCCAGCGAAGTATGGAAGATCCTGGGTGCTGTGAAGACCGAGTTCGGAAGATTCGGGGATGTCCTGGACAAGACCCGCGCCAAGCTTTCCCAGGCGGCGGGAACACTGGAGGATGCGTCGGTCAGGACCCGCGCGATTGAACGGAAACTTCGTTCGGTGGAGGTTCTGCCTTCTGATGAGGCCGCCAGGACGTTGGGACAACTTCCCGGTGTTTCCTTCGCTGAGTCTGACACCGTTTCAGACACTTCGCCTGAATTTTCCTCAGAATAGCCATAGAGTGAAAATATATGCATTATTGTGCTCTAGTATTCAAAAATACCACCCCATTAATGCATATTTATGCATAAAGTGTTGACATAATATGCATAAATATATAGGATGAATTTCACCACTTGTAACGGGTGGACGGAGGAATGCCATGGAAACGAAAATCAACCTCAAAGGCCGGAGCTTTCTGACTTTGAAGGACTTCTCCACGGAGGAGGTATTGTATCTGCTGGAACTATCCAAGACGCTGAAGGCGAAGAAGAAGGCTGGCGTCGTAGCCACCTGTAATGGTGCGTTGGCTGGCAAGAACATTGTGCTGATCTTTGATAAATCCTCCACCCGTACCCGTTGCGCATTTGAAGTGGCCGCCTATGATGAAGGCGCCCATGTGACGTTCCTGACCAACAGCCAGATGGGCAAGAAGGAGTCGATTGAGGATACCGCCAAGGTGCTTGGCCGGATGTACGACGGCATCCAGTATCGCGGGTTCAGCCAGAAACTGGTCGAGGACCTGCGCGACTACAGCGGCGTACCGGTTTGGAACGGTCTGACCGACGACGACCATCCTACCCAGGTATTGGCAGATTTCCTTACCGCCATGGAGCATGTGGACAAGCCGTTGAATGAGATGAAGCTCGCCTATATCGGTGATGGCCGCAACAATGTCGCCAATGCGCTGATGATCGGCGCCGCCAAGGTCGGCATGGACTACACCGTCGCTACCCCCGCAGAACTCTATCCCGCGCAAAGCCTGCTCGACGAGCTTGCACCGGTGGCCGCCTCCACTGGTTCCCATATCGCTTGCACGACCAATCCTTACGAGGCTGTCAAGGGCGCCGACATCATCTATACCGATGTCTGGGTTTCGATGGGCGAAGAAGACAAGATGGCCGAACGGATCAAACTGCTCAAACCCTATCAGGTTACAATGGACCTGCTGAAGGCTTCCGGCAACAAGAACGTGATTTTTGAGCACTGCCTCCCGTCGTTCCATGACCTCAACACCAGTGTCGCCAAAGCCGTCAAGGAACAGTTCGGCTTGGACGAGATGGAAGCGACCGACGAAGTGTTCAGAAGCAAGCATTCAGTGGTGTTTGATGAGGCCGAGAACCGGATGCATACAATCAAGGCCGTCATGGTCGCCACTTTGGCCTAATAGGAACCGGCGATACGGCGTTTTCGGTACACTCACATATGTCAATATGTTCGCTATCCTCAGCCTTGTCTTGCCGGTCCCTGCGTCGCCACCCTTGGCTATCATAATCGCTACGATACATTGTCACAAAAAGCGGGCTTATTGTACAATCCAAAATTTTTGACAAAAAAATCCAGCATTTTGACACAAAATCCAGAAATTATTGCAACTTTTTCCGTGTTTTTTAGTGTTTATCCGTGGTTTATCGTGCATTCAATTATTGTTTTCCATGATTATTAAACAAGAGCTTAAACAACGTTTTGTAGTTAATAAATCGGACCCGCATTATCGCGGGTCCGAATATCAAACAGATAGTATCTTACATCAAGCGGAACACTGCAGGACCGAGCCTGGCGATGCCATATATCATGATACCAGTCATGGCCATCACACACAGGACAAACGCAATACTGCCAATTGCGGAGATTATTTCCAGTACTCTCTTAAAACGCTTCAATCTATCCATTCTGAACTCTCCATTCACCTTTTCGAAGGCGGTTGATTACTTCTTGCGATGTCCACCAGCCCATCATCTCGTTTCGATTCCCGAATTTCACAGTTCATCTCCTCAAATAAAACCAGCTGCAGAGGTGATTCGCATCTCTCTGAAAAACCATTTATCGATGGTTTATTCACGACCTCGAATCCAACAGGCAGGTTGATCATTTCTCGACTGATCATCCAGTCGTAGATATCCGGCCAGCGAAGCGTGTTTGATGCTGAAAGTTGAAGATCCTCAATAAGACGACTCGGAATGCGCAGCAGTCTGGCCCATGTTGATACGCTTGCTTCTTGTGGAAGCGGGAGCTCCCACAAATCGTACCAATCTTGGACTGCAGGTTCCTCTGAGTAGTTGACACAATCACTATGGAAGGCCTCCTTCATGGGTGACGAAAGCGTCACATTGTCAGGACGAAGTTTCTCAAGAAGATCGACTAGTGCCTGGTAAGCCAGATACTGCTTTCTGATGAATCGTCGTTCTCTCTGATATCGAATCAAGGCGTTGCGAGGAATACGGTATTGATTGCCAATCAGCAGACTGTCCAACCGATACATCGTAATCGCGAGTCTGATTTGGTTGTCATTGAGCATAAGGATTTCGGCCGCTTCACGTACGAAGAAAAACAAGTGTCCATCCAATGCGGCCGAGATCCGTTGATCGACTGTCTCCAGGAACATGTCCAGCTGAGCTTCCTGCACCGCCTGACTCCTACATGGTCGTAAAATCAAGATTCAACAATTGGAATCTCCCGTCTGCATCGCGGAAGTGGATTCTGAAACAGGGTTGGGTAGATTCGATCCTGCGGCTTTTGTCGATGATTTCCATCGCCTTGTTCCATTGAGGTTCATCGTGGACTTCATAGGAACGAAGCCGCAGGATTTCCTTAGAATCGAGGGATCCTTGCTTGACCCGAAACGCACGGGAAACAAGTTCCTTGATGAACGGCTTGGTATCCTTGGTTGCGTCCATGATTAAGTTGTCGAGGATTTCTTTTGCGGCCCAGATTTCCTCGGTAAATCCCACACGTTCACTCATTGCAATTGTGATTCGGATTGAACCGTCATAACTTGTGAGGGAAAGATTGCCTTTCCTTTCTCCTCCAAGCTTGACTCCATACTGAGCCGCTGCCACCTTGACGAACTGTTCGATGTCCTCCATAAAGGAACGTTTCGCATCAATCATGGAGGTTCTCAGGGCAGTGCTTCTTTCTGCAATGGCATTGACCAATTCATCTCGCGCCTGATCGATTCCACGAACTAGTTCCTCTGGAACGAGCTTGCCGGTTCCATTCTTGTAGTACGTTTTTCCATCGATAACTTGTGGTTTCATTTCCTGTCTCCTTTTTGTTGGGATTTGGCTGTACGATTGATCCAGCCAATGATTCTTCTGAGTTCCACTTCGTCACAGAACTTCAAATCCTGTTTGCCGATTACTTTTCTCATGAATCCTTCAATCCTGGTATTTCCATCCAAACCGAACACCTGGTGCGCTCGTCGATGTATTTGGGCGATGGTTCCTTGCCTTGCTCTCCATGCTGATTTTTGAGGAGATGCGTACGGATACGCATCTCGAAAACCAGCACGGTCGAATAGGTCCAGAACCTTCCTCAGGTCCTCGTCGTCAGCATGTGAGCAGCTATCTTCACCGGTGACTGCACTCAAAAACTGACGATATTCCCATTCCTCCATGGGACGACCTCGGGCACCACAGGAAGGACAAAGTTCACCGAAGAACAAGCGATTGCAGCCTGTGCACATACGAGTCACTTTTTTTGCGATGTGGATTGCGGCAAGAAGGGACCGTCTACTCATTTTTCATTCCCCTATAGGATCTCGGGCAGATTGGGGATTCCGAAATCATTCTGTAGGTGTACGTCCAGTGACGACCGTCTTTTTGGCGACCAATCCGACTCAGATAACCTGCTTTGGTCCATAGCGCAGTCAGGTGTTTGACATACGTCATTGGGATTCCAGACAGTTTGACGATATCTGCATTATTGAAAGACTTCAGGATATGCATCGCTTTCCATGCCATCTCAGCGCGTTGCCCCCTCATCAGATTGGGATCTCCTGTATATGTAATGGAGTCCCCGTCCTTAACGACCTTTCCGGTGGAAGTCAGACGGATAAAAGATGACCAGAAGAGACCTCTGGACAGGTCATAGAATTCCGCCCGAAATTGTGTGAATGAACAGATTTTTTTCTGTGCGAGAAATTTCTCCATCTGCCTTGCTGGTACGGTTGTACCAAATAGGACATCACGACCGGAACGGCTTATAGGCATCGAGTACCTCCTGTGTCAACTCGCTGATTCCGCTGGTGTTCATGATCTGTACGATATGCTGTGCGTCATTTACCAAGACTCGGAAATCCTTACCCGCCCACCGAAGTAACGTCTTGCATGCCTCTGTCTGGCTGCTGATATCGAGACCAACCGCCTGCTGGTAGTAGGTCGCCACATCGACGATCGTCAATGGCTTGAATACGATTTCCGGTTTGCGAATTCTGCTATGAAGTCGGGGCTGGCTTGCCAGCTTCGAGACCAAGGATTCCTCTCCTACGAGAAGAATTGGAACCTGGCATTCTTCGTTGAAGCCTCGAAGCATTTCAAGATACTTGATGGGTAATCGATCAGCTTCGTCAATGATACCAGGAAGTTCCCTCCATTTCTTTGCTTCTCTCTGTGACGTGTTCTCCGATTCGTCCTGTCGGGTTGCAGATGAATCTTCCATTCAACGGACAAACGAGGCAGAGAACGATGAATTTGGTTCCGATCCATCCGTTCCGGAAGGCGATGAAGTCACTGCCTTGGTTGTCGTATTCCCTCCGGTCGGTCGCGAATGAATGCGACTCAAACTGATCGATCAGATCGGACATCGTACGGGTACCTTGGAATTTCTTCATATGGTTTCTCCTTTCATGGTTGTATCGATCAGCACCTGCTGGCTGACGAATTTTGCGACTTCGGCTCTGACTTCCGGCTGGAAGTCTTCAAGTGCAGCTTCAACGATCATGCAAATGCGCATCTGTTCTTGAACCGGAACTTTGGTACATGCGATCTTCTTTGCGGCTACACACTTGTTGTTGAATTCAATGAGCCCCATTCCGGAGGTCTTTGTCTGGATGCGCTGTCCGATGGCGTCAAGGTATTCCGGAGCGAATAGGCCGAGCTGCTCCCATGATGCCGCATGGTCAGGGACTTGGGAGATAAGGCGTTGGCACCGCAGCCATTCCTGGTATTTGAGCTCTAGGGATGGAGTCCAGCCTTCGGGTCTCCAGTTGATATCACCGACATGCCCTTGTATGGATTTGAAAAGCTCGATGAGTTGCCGTTTTGCCTCTTCTTTGCGTTCTTGGATTTCCTCGTCCGTAAGGAGACGATCTTCTTCGGGAAGGTAGATTGAGAGATATCGATATGCAGTTTTTTTTGCGAGCCCAATTGCACATAGATATTGTTCAAAAGTCATCAACTTCGTGTCATTTGGCACGAGGTCGCTTCTTGCACCCTGTTGAGATAATGCTTGATTGGCAGCATACAGTTCTCTAACGAGTTCGAGAGTGATTTTCCTGTGCATACTGACAAGTTTTTTACCTACAGATACCGATTCTTCGTATTTCCATGGTTTCAGGTTTGGCTGTAAATCTTTCGCCATATTTTTCTTGCCCCTCCTCGCTGACTGCGATATAGTGAAATCACTTTAGATATAAAGTCAGATTTAGAATAATTTATATTTTCGATAGATTCAATCGAAATATGGAATATTAATCGAAATTTAGATTAGGATGAACGAATGAGTGGGGAGCGACTGAAACAGATAAGGAATGCGATTGGGATATCCCAGACACAAATTGCGAAAGAACTTGGTCTGGCTCAGTCAACTTATGCAAAATACGAGTTAGGGGGCGCTATTCCTGAATCTGTCATGTGCTATTTAGCCGAAAAAGGGTTTAATATTCACTGGCTTGTTACAGGTGATGGGCCGATGTTTCTTGATGCAAATACAGGTTCAAGAAGGACTATTTCTGGCCAAGATTCGGAACAAAACTTCATACCTACTACAATTCATACACCCAGGGGTGATGTAGTCGTCTCAAAAGATGATGCCATGCTATACGTTCCGATCACCGAACAGCGCCTGTCCGCGGGGCCGGGGCAGGAATGGGGAGACGATGCCTATACAGGCGAGCGGGTACCAGTCCTCAAGAGGCTTGTCAGTCAATATGGCAAGAAATTGCTCGCGTCCCAGGTAGTGGGGGACTCGATGGAGCCAACGATCAGCAATGGAGACATCGCCATCTATGCAAAGGAATGTGTCCAGGGAGACGGGATCTACGCACTATCAGTCCAAGGCGATGTCCTCATCAAGCGAGTAAGTTTCGACAAGCTATCGAACAAACTGACGATCATCAGCGACAACAACAAGTACCCGGTCAGAGATGTGCCTGCAAATGCCGACGGGGTGATGGTTTTGGGCAAGGTGATCAGCTGGGTTCACGTAGAGGAGTGATGTGTTTATTCTGAGTTTAAACGGGTGATAAACGCTCTTGTGAGCGGATGAAAATATGGGTCTGATTCATCTGAGCTGTTCTTCTTTGCTGGCAAGACAAAGAAGGGTTTATGAGAGTCCTTGGTGGAATACTTATCGTCATCACCATCCTGCTTGTGATATTCGGCTTCGTCTATGGTCGGGAGCCTGATCGATGGTCATATCATTTTAGTCTTCAGCTTGCACTGCCATGGTTTATCTGTGCGATAGGCACTGCGGTTTGTTCAGTATTCGTTTTTTGGATGGCTGATGTTGGTGAAAACATATCCTCATTGGAATATACCGGAAGGCAAATCCTTGAGAAGTTGGAAAGTGGATCCAATCATGATACAGGTTCTTCATCACATTCCTGTACCTCTACGACCCCTCCGGTGACGGCTCAACAACTCCGCCAGAAAGCAAGTTGGGCTGCGAAACCAGGTGATAATACAACCGTCCCTCGTAATCCAGGAGAATCCGATACCCATTACTGGGAGCGGGTGAGTCGGTCGTAGGGAGGCTACGCTCCTCGTATGAGGGGCCGAATATAAAAAGTTGTACTTCTGAGATTGTAAGACCCGAGGGAAAATAAAATGGATCGATTATACAAATATCGCCCTTTGTTCGTTCCCGGACCGAACGCTTATCCTGAGATTGACAGAAATACTCAAAAGCTATTTCTTCATTCTGAAATTTTCTTTAATACTCCAACTAATTTTCCTGATTCCAATGATTCTAATGTGGGATTGGATTTTGCTTCCGCAACTGAATCTGCGACAGAAGACTGGTATAAAAGCGGATTTCTTTTTTCTGGTGAATCGAATGAAGAAATTAAAAAACAAACATCTATGTTTATCCAAAATAAAGAACGTATGCAGCAGAATGTAACTAGGGAAACCTTCATGATGGTTTTGTTCAAAGTTTTCTCAGCAACAGATACTTCGACTGACCTGTTGTTGTGGAAAGAATATGGGGCTGATCAGCATGGTGTCTGTTTTGGATTCAAGGTTTTTCATGACGATTCTGGCGAAGTATATACATTGATTGATCCTGAATCTCTTCATCCAGAAATACTGGAATTTGACACTCCTGAACCTGCAAAGAATCTGAGAGATGTTCAGAGCAAACTGCCAAATGAAATTCTTCGACCCTACAGAATTACCTTTCAACAGATTAGTTATTCATCGGCACCATATGAAACGCAGAAAATTGTAGATGAAAAATATGAAGAGCTATTAGAAGCCTATAATCGAAAAAACAAAAATTTTACCTTTGAAAAAGAGTGGCGATCTAGGTTATTCGTAATGCAAATTGGAACCCCTGGAACTTGTTGTCTTCAGCCTGGAATAGTTGATGAGGTAGTGTTTGGAAGCCTCGTATCTAAAGAAGAAATCTACAAAACATTTGATTTTCTTTCTCTCAACGGGAAACTCAACGACTATTCCTATTTTCAAACTGTTCTGGATAGAGACAATAATTCTCTAAAACGAATCCCATTGGACCCAAAGCTCTGTGATTTACGCTTCCTCGTATGAGGGGCCGAATTATAAAATAGCTGTACTTCAAAGCTTGTTGCTTCAAAAAAGGAATTGTTATGGCGGTTGAAGTGAGATTTGTTGCCGTTCACAAAGTTAAAAAAGAACAACAAAAAAAGGCTGAAGCGGTTAAATATCGGGAAACGTTATTACCCATTGAAAACTCAGAAGAAAATACAACATTCAGGTTTGTTGATGAATTTTCCCGAATCTATAAAAATCGACGGAAGACTAGCAGAACGTTCGGTGAATTTGAAACAAATCAAGAAACATATCCAGTTTCAAAGTATATCTCTAGGTATCTTGCGTCGGAAATTAATTTTCTAATTCTTTCAAAGAATATTGCAGATTGGTTTCGGATGAAAATAACAGATATTCCAATGGCAACTGGTGGATATGTATTTTGCATTGACTATTCCGATAATGAAGAACCATGCATCGCTATTGTTATTTTGACAAATAAATCAGGAACTAGTATCTCTGACGAGACTTTGGACTTGTTGTCTTCATTTACTCTCAATGTCGATGAAATAAATATGGCGGTAAATATTAAAACTGAAAAGTGGAGGAATAATGAGACTTCGTATCTCTCTTTCATCCGTGGCCGAAAAGATATCGCCCAGTATTTTAGATCGTTTATTGGGTGCAAACAAACAGAAAGTAATTTTGCGGTTACAAAGTTGGTTATAGATAATGTTTTTAGTTTTATTGAATCTATTTATTCTGATGAAGAATTGAAGACCAATAAGGAAAATGTTGCAAGATCGCTTTATGCTCTCATGAAGAATAATTCTGAAGCTCTCTCGATAGATACCGTCGCCTGCTCTCTTTTCCCGGAAGAAGTGTTAAGAGAGCAGTTCACTGTTTATCTTGAGGAAAAAAACGTAGAAATTCCATATGACTTTGTTCCCGATGGGCGTGCATACAGGCGATTGGTGAAACTCCTTTACAAAACAAAACTAATGGATATAAAAATTGATCAATCAGCATTTCAAGAGGGAGTTGCTTATTTTGATCCTGAAACTGATTATTTAGTTATTAAAGATCCTTTGATTAAAGAAAGGTATGATGAGATATTCTAAACATATATGAATACGATACTGATTCAATTATTTAGACTTTCAGAAATTGATTCCTTGTCCACTGAAGTAGTGCTCTATTATGGTTCAGGACTTAATTTAGACCTGGTAGCTGAGGTTGTACAATTGCTATCTTCCGATGGTTGTTATATCAACGGGGAAAAATATGGAGGACCTTGGGAAGGCGAAACTTCTGATAAGGTTGAGCTTCATTTTAATAGAAATAAGCTTCGACAACAGAACGTCACTTGCAGAGCTACACTCGATGAGTATATTTCCAGTGATCTTGGAACAAGTCGCTATAGAGGCTTTCAAAAAGATGACCATATCACAGTAATTCTAGACTTAAATTACTATTCCTATGATGAGCGGCAAATGCCCAAAGATCTGTATGAGGCGGAAAACTGTTGTGTTCTGTTTGATTGTTTATGGGAAATGGCTGATTTGAAAAGCGGTGCTACAGCATTTTTTCTCTTGGATGAGCCACTTGAAATGCCGAATTTTACGTTTGGGAAGAGTCTCATTAGGTCTCTGAAAACTGATTATCGAAATTTTATTCAGTTTTTTTCTGAATCAAATGGTGAGAAGCGTGCTTGTTTGAAGGGTCAGTTGATGAAATTCTTGCAAAAGGAGATGCCTGTTAATCGCCTCCAAATCTTGTTTGAGAGGTTTGATGAAATTTTCCAAAACACATCGCTTTCTTATGATCGAATTTGTGTTATGAACGGAGAAGATAAGCTAGCAATGCAATTGGAGAAGGAGTCGCTGGATATCTTGGAAAGATCAAAGAGTGTTTTGGAATCATTGAAAGCAGAAATTCTAGTGCTGGCCACAAATGCTATTGGATTCGGCTACTTGGATTTTTCGGATCCATTCTCAATGAAAAACTTTTTGATTGTCACAATTCTCATACTGATCAATATTGTATTCTCGATTGTACTATGCAATGGTCTTGGTTCTTTGAAACGATTGAAAGATGTGGTGCGGGAAAGAAGTGAAGCTCTTGTTGCTTCGAACCCACTGACCCATAAAAAAAAGATTCAAAAAAAATCACAGGAGTTCTTCAGACACTTAAAACGGGCAACAATTCAATTTTACGTTTGTATTGCTTTATTATGGCTTCCGTTAATCATCCTGGCATTCATTTTTCCTAGCATTATGGAGCAACAAACCCAAGAACTGGTCAAGCTAACGTTTGAGTTGTATCAGTAACTAATTTCTTGTCAGTGCCATAGCTTTAGATTTCTTCAGTCCTCCATGGCGTACGATTTGCCCAGGAGGATTTGTTATGGACAAATACATTTTGCCGCAGCTTCTTATTCTGGTTCCCTTCCTGATCGGGTTAGGGAAGGTCATCAAGCCGTATCTGCTTGATACGGCCACGGACACGCTCATCAAACGTGTGTTCAAGTCGACGTCCCGGATTCCCTACATCCTGTGGGGCGTCTCGGTCATGGTCAGTACGGCCTATGGCTTCATCTATAACAGCGGCTATGCCGGAGGACTGGACAAGGCAATCTTTGCTGTACTCATCGTCGGCATCCTGCATGGATCCGTGGTCGCATGGACTGCGATGGGCATCTACGACACGGCTAAAGCGTCCAAGGTCTGATATGGGTATCCTCGAAACCATTCTGGGAGGGGCTGTAGTGCTCCTCCTGACCGTGCTTGCATTCTTGAAAGTTCGGCTCAAAAGCAAGGACAAGAAGATATCCTCGCTGGAAGAGCGGGTCACGCAGGTCGAGAAGCAGAAAGATGTCCATCAGGCTGCAGCAGAGGTGGTCCAGCAAGTTGTACAAGACCAGCAGCAGATCATCAAGGAGCAGGAAGCCCAGGAGAAAAAAATAAAGGAGGCTGAAACGGATGAAGAAATCATTCAGGCTGGCAATGATCTTATTGACGGTTGGAATTCTCACGTCGTGCCAGACCGTACAGAAGACCAGTGAACCTCTGACAATCCCGTCTTTGGCGAACATGCGCCCGACTCGGCCGGAGCTTTATCTGAATGCTTATGAGCATGATGATCATGCCACACTTGCAGAGTTCCTTGGGAGCAACTACTCCGACGTAAAATGGATTGTATCATATGATGTATGTCTTCCAGTCGCTGATCTGTATAGTGGCTTCAGGTGTTCGGAACAGATTCTCAATTACAGTGCTAATACAAGTAAGAAAGGAAGTGAATTTGTATTCTATTCCAATAAAATAACTCTCCCCTCGGATATTGTTCTTCGTACTCCATATGCGATTATTTCTCAATCTAACATTGCATAGAAAACGGGAGCGACTGCTAGCTGCCGCTCCCGTCCGCCCCAGGAAGGACGTCTCTCAACCTGACGCGTAATACTATATCCCCTATAAATGGTTTTCTACTTACACTTTTATCATATCATAACCATTGAACTAAAATCATGAGGCAGAAAACTACTTTAATTGCCGAGCATGAGATGCTTCAGCTGAAGACTCTCGGGGTGGCCGAGGAATTCAAGCCCCTGCTTACCGGTGCCACGGCAGAGGAAATCAAGCAGCGTGCGGACTTGCTTGCAAAGCTGATCTCCTCCGTCAAGGAAGAGACCGAGGCAAAAGTGAAGAAGGAAGTCGCAAAGACCGGGGCACCGGGTGGACGACAGGACCATGACGATGACGAAGGGGAGATGTCCCCTACGGATTTCTACAGGCTTGTCCTGAATGGAGGGACTAAGAGATGAACACCTTGAGGGAAATTGCTGCGGCAAAAGCCAAGAAGCAGCCGAAGCAGGTCGATTACCTGCTCAACAATTGTCCTTTGCTCGAGACGATCGGGTATACGTCAAGCACGCATGGTCTTCAGCATGCCTACGAGACCTTGGTCGAGGCGACCGGGGGCGCCTTCGTCAACATCGACCAGCCGCTGCCTGTCGCCGATGTGTCTTCATAGATTCGAGCTGTGCATGCATTCCCGGACGCGGGATGCTTCTTGCATCCATCAAGGTGCAGAAATACATCCGCAGGCAACCGGAAGGAAAGGACCTTGCAGTAGGGAAGATATCAGAGGAACGGATTGAAGCTTCCGTGAATGCATTCTACGGATACGTCAAGCATACGAAATGGGACGGTTACTCTTACCAGGCGCTGGCTGCGTCCGGAATGAGGTTCCCGGAGCATCGGAAGAGATAGCAGTTCAGGCCCCCATTTAATTCTCTCCATAATCGATATATTATACTCTTAGTGACCCTCGCCACCAAAGGGGTTGCATGTATAGAATCGATATCGGGAATGCCACATTGTATTGTGGAGACTGCCTGGAGGTTCTTCCCGAACTTCCTGTCGCTTCAGTTGATCTGGTGC
Source organism: Sphaerochaetaceae bacterium (assembly GCA_034114085.1). GTDB lineage: Bacteria > Spirochaetota > Spirochaetia > Sphaerochaetales > Sphaerochaetaceae > Spiro-02. The sequence continues at coordinate 13,445 of JAXEWB010000082.1, forward strand.
TTACGGATCCGCCCTATGGCACCACTGCCTGTAAATGGGACACTGTCATACCGATGGACAGGATGTGGACGGATCTGCATCAGGTTGGAAAAGACTGTTCGGCTTATGTGTTCACCTGTTGCCAACCTTTCACGACCGCGCTTGGAAATAGCAACCTTTCCGAACTACGCTATGCCTGGGCTTGGGTGAAGAACTACAGCACGGACTTCCTGAATGTGAAGCGCCGTCCACTTCGAGCGCATGAGGACGTCTTGGTATTTTATAGAAAGCAACCCACGTACAATCCCCAATACTGGTACAGCACTCCATACAAAGGGAAAAGCGCTGCTTCCGGCAAACGTAAGGAGAGCGAGTGTTACAGGCCGATTGACGATCGCACGACAGGATCGGAAGACGGACGGAGATATCCCCGATCGGTGCTGGAAATAGCACGTGACACTTCGCACCACCATCCGACTCAAAAACCGGTGGCCCTAATGGAATATATGATACTGACCTATACGGACCCTGGAGATGTCGTGTTGGATTTCACCATGGGTTCTGGGACTACTGGTGTAGCAGCAATCAATACGGGCAGGAAGTTCATTGGCATCGATCGGGATGAAAAGTACTTCAACATTGCAGTAAATCGGATTGAAGCTGCCATGAATCGGATTTCGCAATCTTCGCAATAGAATTTCGCGAAATGAGTTTTCGTAATCGAGGGGCGTTTATAAACTTTTCGCAGTTTCAGCATCTGAAGGCGTTTAAAATGTAGTTTAATTCCAATTAAACAGTTTTAAACATTTCGGTTAAACGATAGGTAAACGGTCATAAATTCGGTTTCAGGCTCTGGATTTCGCGATTCTTTCACCGCTTTCTGGATAAATACGCTCATTTAATTCTGGATTCAACACTTATCTATTGGCCCGCTTTTTTGTGCTTGGGCTTCCAATGATTCTGCGCCACTAAAAGACTCCGGCGAGACGGCGTGTCGCTTATCTCTCGATTATGTCCTGTATGTTGTTGCTACGTCCTTTAAGTGGGGATTACGTCCTGTATGTCGGAGTTATCTGTCGTCTACGTCCTGTATGATGGGATTACGTCCTGCATGTTGTTGCTACGTCCTTTATGATGGGATTACGTCCTGCTTGTCAAGGCCGTCCGGGCCGTCAGAGCCATGCCCCGCATGGCAGCGGAGTCGCCTCGTTCCTATACACTGCTCAATATTTGGTTTTTCCGCGGATTGGCGCGTCAGGCGGCTTTTATCGCATGAAAGGAGGATTCATGACGCAAAACGAAAAGCCCTGCCAGGAGGATGTCCGCCCGAGCCGCTTACTGTGTCGTCAATTTTATCTCTTGTAACGAGAAACTTTTGTATGTTATAAACCATCAAGGATGGTTTTTTTTACAGTATAATGGTATAGTGTAAAAGGACCGCCATCTCGCATGGTCGTGCCATCGCATTGCGCGGAGGCCGCTGTTCGCTATTTTTGCATGAGGAATGGTATAGGGGATGCCGAAGAAGATTGATCATGACGAACGGAAAGAGAAGATTCTCCAGACCGCGCTGAAAGTGTTTGCCCGGGAAGGGTACAGGGATTCCAACCTGTCCCTCATCGCCCAGGAATGCGGGATTTCCAGACCTACCATTTACCAGTACTTCAAGGACAAGGAGGACATCTACTACTATGCGGTCAAGCTGGTCACAGGACGGATGTTCAACAAGTACGCCGACTACGCCTGGACCAGCAAGGACGATGAGATTAACCGTATTATCTTCATCTGCAACGACATCATGGATATGGCCGTACTCTATACAGGAGAAATTACCAGCCTGGTTGATGTCATGATACAGATGAAACGCGAGGGTAGGGATTTTTCAGGTATCATCATGCGCCGTACAGCGAAGCTCAACATCCTGTTCAAACGGCTGTTTCGCATCGGCATCGCCAACGGTACGATTATCCCGTGTCAGATCGACAAGGTGACGGCTCATATCGTCATCCTGCTGGAGTCGTTCTGCTTCCAGCTGGCGTTCCTCGACACCTACGACATGGATCTCTCCAAAGAGCTGGTCAGCAATTATCTGGAGTTCTTCAAGACCAAACCCGATCCGACCGACGTCGTGCCTCGGTAAGCCTTTGGTTGCAAGCCGTTGAAAGCCATAGTTCACACGACGTACATAAACCCATAGGGCAGAAGCTTTGTTGCAACGGCTCCATTGCGGGAGCCTTATTTTTTCCTGAATATCACCAGTTTCCCGACGGAGAAGTTTACAATTCCGACAATCAGGTTGGAGATGAATTTCCAGAGCAGCGGGGACAGGTCGAGGATGTCAACCGTCAGCCACATGATGAACACGTCCAGCACCCCGGTGGCGACCCTGCATCCGAAAAATGACGCCAGTTCAAACAACAGCCGCTTGGCAGTGAATGATTTGCTGGCGAATACGATCAACTTGTTGGTGAAGAACGCGAACGAGACGGCGAGCAACCAGGCCGTGGCTGTGGCTGGGACATTCGGGATTCCCACGACGCGGTAGAGCAGGGCGTAGGAACCCATGTTGATTCCGGTGGCGCAGGCGCCGAACACCGTATAGACGAAGAAGTCCTTGTGCCTCTTGAGAAAAGCGATCAATTCGTTCATGTCCTCCCGCTATAAACCATCCTCCGGATTGTCCGAGAAAAACCGAAGCCGATACGCTCCCTTTCGTTGGATACTGCCCTGCATCGACCTGCTGACGGAGGTCGGGACGGAACTCTCGCCGGTCTCGGTTCCTGCTTCATTACCGGTATCTCTCGAGCCGGGGCTGAGGGGGCGTATTGTTTCCGGGTGGCGAGATTTTGAAACTTGGGCGTTTCGGTCAATCTTTTCAGACCAATACAAAGTACGGGTTTTGCTGAAAAATTTCAACCAAATTGCCGATTGGCTGGTTTTGTTTGTATATTATGGAAGTGTTCCAAGGTACCATGGGTGGGTGCCTGTACTGGTTTGTCGCCATATCACGTGGCAATATGCCGCGGGCGATGAACCGCCGGTTTCTCGTGCCTCCATCCCAGATAGAATAAACGAATATTGATGAGAGGTTATTGATAATTATGAATGTAGAGAATATGACAATCAAGCTTCGCGAGGCGATTCAAAGCGCCGATACGATAGCGAACGACCACAACAATTCGGTGATCGATACTGAACATGTCCTGCTGGCCTTGCTCCAGCAGAAGGACGGCATGGTTACGCCGTTGTTTGAAAAGCTCGGCGTCGCTCCCCGGTCACTGGAACAGGAATTGAACCAGATGGTCGACCGTTTGCCGAAGAGCTATGGAGGCTCAACGCAGCGCTCACTGTCCAACCGGCTCGGCAACGAATTCTATGCCAGTGAAAAGATCGCCGCCAACTTCAAGGATGAATACATCAGCGCCGAGCATCTGTTGCTGGCGATTATCGAGGATGCCGATTCCCCTGTAGGGGAGATGCTCAAAAACCGCGGTGTGACGAAAGAAAACGTCATGGAATCCCTTCAGTCCATCCGTGGCAATCAGCGCATCACCGATGAAGATCCTGAAAGCCGGTACCAGTCCTTGGAGAAATACTGCAAGGACATGACCTCGCTTGCCCGGCAGGGAAAGCTTGATCCCGTCATCGGCCGTGACGAGGAAATCCGACGCGTCATGCAGGTACTTTCGAGAAGGACCAAGAACAATCCCGTACTGATCGGTGAGCCGGGCGTCGGCAAGACCGCCATCGTCGAGGGGCTCTCCCAGAGGATCGTCAGCGGCGACGTGCCTGAATCATTGCGCGACAAGCGGTTGCTGTCGCTGGATATCGGAGCGTTGATCGCCGGGGCGAAGTTCCGCGGAGAATTTGAGGAACGGCTCAAGGCCGTCATCAACGAAGTCGTGAAGTCGGAGGGACAGATTATCCTGTTCATCGATGAGCTGCATACGATTGTCGGCGCAGGGGCTTCCGAAGGCTCGACTGATGCGTCCAACTTGATCAAGCCGGCGCTGGCGCGTGGCGAACTGCATGCCATCGGCGCGACGACGCTGGATGAATACCGCAAGTATATTGAGACGGATAAAGCTCTGGAACGCCGTTTTCAGCCAGTTTTTACCAAAGAACCGTCGGTTGAGGACACTATCGCCATACTTCGTGGTTTGAAAGAACGGTACGAGGTCCACCATGGCGTGCGCATCAAGGACGAAGCCCTTGTTTCTGCGGCGGTGCTGTCCGACCGGTACATCACCAACCGGTTCCTGCCGGACAAGGCGATTGACCTGATCGACGAAGCGGCCAGCCAGCTGAAGATGGAAATCGAAAGCCAGCCGGTCGAACTTGACCAGATTGAGCGGAAGATCTTGCAGCTGAATATCGAGCAACAGGCGTTGAGCCGGGAGACCGACAAGAACTCGATCAAGCGCCTTGATAAGATCAAGGAGGAGCTCGCCGACCTGAAGACCCATCGGGACGCGATGCATCTGCAATGGACCAATGAACGCGATGCCATCAACAGTATCCGTGAAAAGAAGGCCAGGCTGGAACAACTGAAGACTGAAGAGCAGCTCGCTGAACGTAACGGAGACTTGAACAAGGCCGCAGAAATCAAGCACGGGCTGATTCCCGGTCTGACCAAGGAAATCGCGGAGAAAAGCGCGGCGCTGGAATCGGTGCAGACCGGTGGCCGGCAGCTACTTCGCGAGGAGGTGTCGGACGACGATGTCGCGCGCATCGTCAGCAACTGGACCGGTGTGCCCGTGGCGAAGATGCTTGCCAGCGAAATGGAAAAATACATCCACCTGGAAGATACCTTGTCCCAACGAGTCATCGGTCAGGACGAGGCAATCATGGCTGTGGCGAACGCCATCAGGCGCAACAAGACAGGTATCGGCGATGAGCATCGGCCATTGGGGTCGTTCCTGTTCGCAGGGCCGACGGGAGTAGGCAAGACGGAGCTCGCCAAGGTGCTGGCTTCGTTCCTATTCGATGATGAGAAAGCCCTTACCAGGATCGACATGAGCGAGTACATGGAGAAGCATTCGGTCAGCCGTCTGATCGGAGCGCCTCCCGGGTATGTCGGATACGATCAGGGTGGCCAGCTCACCGAGGTCGTCCGGCGTCGGCCGTATTCGGTTATTCTGTTCGATGAAATCGAAAAGGCGCACCCCGATGTGTTCAACGTCCTGTTGCAAGTCCTTGACGACGGTCGTCTGACCGACGGGCAGGGGCGGGTGGTGGACTTCACCAACACAATCGTCATTATGACGAGCAACTTGGGAAGCCAGCAACTGCTGATGGCGAAGGACTACGACGAGGCCCGGAGTTCCGTAGAGGCGGTGATCCAGGCGTCGTTCAAGCCGGAATTCATCAACCGTATCGATGAAATCATCGTATTCCATCGGTTGGATGAAGTGGCCATCAGAAAAATCGTCGGTTTGCAGCTAGATTTGCTCGCTCGGCGGCTGGCGCTCAAGGGATATCAGCTGTCGTGGAACGACGAGGTGCTCCAGTTCATCGCAAAGGCTGGATTCGATCCTGATTTCGGGGCTAGGCCGATCAAGCGTGCCATCCAGAACCTGATTGAGAATCCGTTGGCGGTCAAGTTGCTGAGCGGAGAGTTTTCCGACGGCGATACGGTAGTCCTTTCCATTGAGAACGGGACGATCATCGTCAGCAAGGGTTCTTTACCCGCCGCAGCGACTACGAAGGAGGCCGCCCGAACGTAAGGGTGTATAATGAACGATAGGCCTCCGGGGTGTCGATATCGCTGATCCAAGCGATATCCCCATCGTCGGGGGCCTTCATATGTTTTGGTGCCAGCAGACCCCGCATTGTCGCGCTTGCCGGCGACATGAGAATTTCATCGCGAAGTTTCGCCGCATGGAGTACCGGATGTCCGGGAACGCCGTTACAAGTCGGCCGTACTGCGTCATAGCCTTCAAGCAGGGGTACTAGCTTGCTGTAATGGACCGCGGTGACGAGAGGCAGATCCCCCATGGAGATGAAGAAAGGCTGTCCGCCTGACATTGCTGAGACTCCAGTGCGGGTCGATGAAAACTGACCTTCTTGGTAATGGGCGTTGTGTACGAACTGGAGCTTCGTTGTGCCGAAACACCCTTCTTCCTGTTGCTTGATAACCGGGGCGAGGGCTTCCATGACATCGTTTTCGTCACAACCCGTTACTACCGTCACTTCCCCGGAGCCCCCCAGTCCGAGCATCGCCTGTCGGACGCAATGGCCGATGACTGTCTCATCACCCCAAGGGAGGAGCAATTTCTGCCGTCCGTTCATGCGTGTGGAAAGGCCCGCCGCCAAAAGTACCGTATTCACTCCGTTCCGTCCTTTCGTCTTTTGCCGATATGTTTTCGTCAGGCGCATTGAGCAAGCCTGACGTTCGTATTATACTGCAGGACATCATGTTCGCCACCTATTTCAACTGTATTGCCGTCATTGTCGGTTCATTGCTCGGGCTGTTGCTCCGTACCAGGATTAAAGATGATTTCAAGTCCGTCGTGTTCGCCTGTTCCGGGCTGGTCACGTTGGTGATCGGTGTCTCCATGGCGTTGGGGACGGGCAATTATCTGATTCTGTTGTTTTCGCTGGTAATAGGTGGATTCTGTGGCTACGCCCTCCATATCGAGGATGGGGTGCTTCGGCTTGGAGCATGGATGGAGCGCAAGACCGCCCGCAAGGTGAAACCCTCCGGAGCGGGCGCCACCGATGGTGTTGCCGAGGGGGTACCGCAGGACGGGACGGCCATGGGAACGGCGGATGCCGACGCAAGGGATGCCTCCGTTGCGATGTCCAAGCCGTCCTCTGGTTCAAACTTCGCGAAAGGGTTCCTCAACGCCTCGCTCCTGTTTTGCTCCGGCGCCATGTCGGTGGTGGGGTCCATCCAGGCCGGTACGGTCGGCGACTACGAGCTGATCATGGTCAAATCGATTATGGACGGTTGCATGGCGATTGTTTTTGCCGCCGCCTATGGTCCGGGGGTCATTGCCTCGGCGTTGTTCATCCTTGTGTACCAGGGGTTCTTCACCCTCGCCGGTGGATGGCTGGCCCCCGTGCTGGGCGAAACCGGAATCGCGGAGCTGTCCGCGGTCGGCGGGGTGTTGCTGATGATGATTGGTTTCGGTTTGGTAGGCGTCAAGGAATTTAAGACGGGCAATTTCTTGCCAGCGATGGTCATTGCCCCCATCTTGGCGGGAATCGCTCCGTATCTGTCCGCTTTGCTTCCCTAGCGGCCTGCAACGGCAAGCAGAGAAGGGGACTTCCACGCTTTCCCCTAATGGAGATGCGTCTCCCTACCCATGGGAAGCAAGTCTTGGGTAGTGCGGATCCGCGGGATATCTCTGTTTTATTTCTTCTTGATTTGTTTGGGTACCGCGATATATTCAACGACAGGCTCCAAAGCCTCAACCTGCCCGTCGTCCAGCGCACGGACTTTCGCAATGATTCGGCCTACACGCTGGTTCCTCGGTGTATGGGGTTTTCCTGAAAAGGCGTCCTGTCCCGTTACCAGCCAGGATACGGTCACGCCGATGACGTCCGCGATTTTTTCCGCGCAGTCGGCGGACGGATACGTACCCCGGCGTATCCAGTTCGAGATGGTCGAACGTGGTATCCCGGTGATTCGGGAGATATCAGTCATGCGCAGGTCGCTTGTCAGCATCGATGTCACGCGTTTCCAGAAGTCATTCACAGAAAACACTATATGGGGTGATGATGATTAATTGTTTCATATGGGGACAATCAGTTTGAAATGTTGTTTTTGTTTTCAAATGAAAACATATGAAGCGATTTGCACGTCAGATGAAATGTCTTTCAGCTTGCGACCTGTCGGGACGGATGCCCGGTCGTGTCGAAAACCCATGCATGCCGCACGTGTGTGGCGAGGGGGCTTGTCTACTTCCGTGCAAATGAGTATCTCTTATCATGGATGATGTGAATATGCGTCAGACACGATGGAGGGGGGAATGGCCCAGCAATATACCAGAAAGATGATCCGCGACGTACTGGTGCAGATGCTGAACGAACGACCGCTGAACAAAATCACGGTAAAGGACATCGTCACCCAATGCGAGATCAACCGCAACACGTTCTATTACTATTATCCCGATATCTATGCGATATTGAGGGAACTATTCCAGATAGAGCTTCAGAAAGTGATTGACGAATACAACGATACCTTGTCGTGGGAAGAGGGATTCCTCCTCGCGGCGAAATTCGCTTTGGAAAACAAGAAGGCAATCTACCATATATACCATTCATTGCAGCGGGAAGAATTGGAGCGATATCTTTTTGATATCGCCGGAAGCGTCATGACCAGATATGTCGAGACAGTCAGCCTTGGTACCAGAGCATCGGAAGGGGACAGGCGGTTGATCGCTTCCTTCTACCAGAGCGCTTTGACCGAAATGCTGATTCATTGGATCGGAGCGGGGATGGAAGACGATCCGGAAAAGATTATCCGGCGGGTCGGCCTGCTGTTTGACGGCAACATAGCCCTTTCTTTGAAGCGGAGCGCAGATTTGAACGATACTTGGTGATGACATCCTCAGCGGAGGTTTCTCTGACATGCCGGAATATACTGGCGCATGTCATAGTATCGTCAAATTCACTCACCGGCGGTATCAATCCAGTATTTGTCGGTACGTGCATGTTTCTGGAACGGTCCGTTTTTGTTATCCGTTCGGCTTCCAGTCCGTCATAATCAGTCAGGAACGGCATGAGTGGTCATGGTCAGTCATGGACAGTCCGAGTCAGACATATAAGGGCCAATGCCCAAAAACTCATCAATATGACCGTAGTGTCGGAAGTTCGACCATTGCGTTTTTTTTGTCTATGGTGGGAGTTCCTTTGGATTCGTATGTTTGGAACGTATCGAAAAGAAACCTTGCCGATGGCAAGAACATACGAATCGAGGAGGATTCATCATGTATTATAGCAGTGGCAACTATGAAGCTTTCGCACGTCCCGTCAAGCCGGAAGGCGTTGATTGCAAGTCCGCGTATCTCGTGGGATCCGGTCTCGCCGCCCTGTCCGCGGCCTGCTGGCTGGTTCGTGATGGGCAGATGAAAGGGGAACGTATCCATGTCCTGGAGAAAGGCAATCTTCCTGGCGGAGCCTGTGATGGATACGATATCCCCGGACACGGCTTTGTCATGCGCGGCGGGCGTGAGATGGACAACCATTTCGAGTGCATGTGGGATCTGTTCCGCTCCATCCCGTCAATCGAAACGGAAGGTGCCAGCGTTCTTGATGAGTATTACTGGCTCAACAAGCGCGACCCGAACTATTCCCTGATGCGTGCGACGGTCAGTCAGGGGAAAGACGCCCATACCGATGGCAAGTTCGGCCTCTCCGACAAGGGCGCCATGGAAATCATGAAACTGTTCTTCACCTCTGACGAGCAGCTGTACGACAAGCGTATCGACGAGGTGTTCAGTTCCGAGGTTCTGGACTCGAACTTCTGGATGTACTGGCGCACGATGTTCGCCTTCGAGAACTGGCACAGCGCATTGGAGATGAAGCTCTATATCAGGAGGTTCATCCATCATGTCGGCGGACTGCCCGACTTCAAGGCCCTCCGCTTTACCAAATACAATCAGTATGAGTCCATGATACTTCCCATGGTGAAGTATCTGGAGGCTCACGGCGTCCAGTTCCATTACGGCACCGAGGTGGTCAACGTGGAATTTGACATTGAGAAGGAGCGGAAGGTCGCCAGACGGATTGTCTGTAAACAGAAGGGCAAAGTTGAACATGTCGACCTTACCGATGACGACTTGGTGTTCATTACCAACGGCGGATGCGTCGAGAATTCTTCCTTGGGCGACCAGAACCATCCCGCCCAGTTCAATACCGCCTGCAAATCCGGCGGCGGATGGGACATGTGGCGCAGGATTGCGGCTCAGGATTCTTCATTCGGCCATCCCGACAAATTCTGTTCCGATCCCGAACGGACGAACTGGATGTCCGCGACCGTCACCACGCTTGACGACAAGATACCTCCGTATGTGCGAAATATCTGCAAGCGCGACCCATTCAGCGGCAAAGTCGTAACCGGCGGTATCGTCACCTGCAAAGATTCCAACTGGCTGATGAGCTGGACCTTCAACCGTCAGCCTCAGTTCCGCGCACAGCCGAAGGGGCAGTTGGTAGGCTGGATATACGGGCTGTTCAGCGACAAGCCGGGCAACTTTGTCAAGAAGACGATGCGTGAATGCACTGGCAAGGAAATCTGCATGGAATGGCTCTACCACATGGGCGTCCCCGTTGATCAGATTGAGGACCTTGCGGAGCATAGCGCCAACACCGTTCCCTGCATGATGCCGTACATCACTGCATTTTTCATGCCCCGTAGCGCCGGAGACCGTCCCTCGGTCGTGCCCGAAGGGAGCGTCAACTTCGCGTTTATCGGGCAGTTCGCCGAAACGGCCCGTGATACAATCTTCACTACAGAATATTCAATGCGTACCGCCATGGAAGCCGTCTACACGTTGCTGAACATCGACCGTGGAGTCCCTGAAGTCTGGGGCGGCGTATTCGATATCCGCGACCTGCTGAACGCTACCGTCCAGTTGCGCGACGGCAAGAAAGTGACCGATATGGAGCTTGGCCTCAAGGAGAAGCTCGCCATGCACGAGGCTCTCAAACAGATCCACGGCACCGATCTTGAAAAACTTCTGGTTGACTATCACGTAATCTGATTTTTCCGATAATGTCTGAAATCATGCGATGCTTCCGCTTTGTTGGCGCTTCGCACATGTCAAACCGTCGAAGGACGGGGAGCTTTCCGCATTGGCGGGAGGCTTCCCGTCCTTTTTTTGTCGGAATTTGTTGATGATGACGGAACGCCGGAGCCATGCCTGGGCGATTGCCGATTGAACCGGGGATGGACGCTGCGCGTTGGGTGAGCCCGGAACGATCATCAAGTGTACACCGGTTGAGCCTGGAGCGAACATTGGGTGATCACTGAGCGAACACTGCGCAAACCTTGAAAAGGCCGCTCCGAACAGAGCGGCCTTGGAAACTATGGCGTTGGCAATTACTTCAAGCCCTTCTTGGCGTATGTTTTCTCACCCATCCTTGGAACCGGCTTTGAAGCCTTGCCCGCCTTGACTGGCTCGGAGATATGTCCAGAAACCGGGGTCTCCGGATTGCGGGCATCGGCCAGGACCGTATCGCTGCTCGTGTCAAGTTCGACATGGCACGGCTTGATATGCCAGATATCGTTGGCATAGTCGAGAATCGTGCGATCGGACGAGAACTTGCCCGATGCCGCGATATTGAGGATCGCCTTGCGGTTCCATTCCCCCTGGTCGGAGAAGTAGAGCGAGCGGGCCTTGGCATGGGCGTCAGCATAGTCGCGCAGGTCTGCGAAATGGAAGTACTTGTCCCCTTGGTCGAACAAGGCGCGGCGTAACGGCTCAAAGATGTTCGGCTCGTTCACATTGAAGTAGCCGGAGACGATCAAGTCCACCACACGCTTGATTTCCGGATCGTTGATGACCCATGAATACGGATCGTAAGTGGCGCGCATTGAGGCGATTTCTTCCTCGGAATGACCGAAGATGAACATGTTCTCCTTGCCGACTTCTTCGGCGATTTCAACGTTCGCGCCATCCATCGTTCCGATTGTCAGGGCTCCGTTGCACATGAACTTCATGTTGCCGGTACCGGACGCTTCGGTTCCCGCGGTGGAAATCTGCTCGGAGAGATCGGTGGCGGGGATAATATGCTCGGCCATCGTAACCCGGTAATTGGGCATGAACAGTACGCGCAGCTTATCGTTCACGTCCTTGTCCGCGTTGATGACCTTCGCGATGTTGTTGATGAATTTGATGATGAGCTTCGCATTGACATAGCCGGGGGCCGCCTTGCCTCCGAAAAGGAACGTCATCGACGGAAATGTCTGCGCGAATTTTTTGTCCTCTTTGAGCCTGTTATAAATCAGCAGGATGTTGAGGGCGTTGAGGAACTGCCTCTTGTATTCGTGGATACGCTTGACCTGGACGTCGAACATCGTGTCCGGATCGATCTTCAGCCCGCAGTCTTTGCGGAGGAAGTCGGCCGCGACGACCTTGTCCTGTCGCTTGATGGCTGCGAAATCGGCGCGGAACGCCGTGTCGTCGGCGAATGGAGCCAGCTTGGCTATCTGGCCGTAGTCAGTGACCCAGCCGTCTCCGATTGCCTCGGTAATTTTCGCGGAGAGGCGAGGGTTCGCGTCCAGCAGCCACCTGCGCTGGGTAATCCCGTTCGTTTTATTGTTGAAACGATCAGGGAAGATCATGTTGAATTCAGGGAACATCGTGGTCTTGAGCAATTCAGAATGGAGCGCAGCGACTCCATTGGTAGAATGGCTGCCGATGATCGATAGATTCGCCATGCGCACCTGTTTTGGGTTTGACTCCTCGATGACGCTCACCTTGCTCAGCTGCTGTGGTTGGAGCGGGAAGAACGAAACCGCCTTCTGCAAGAACCTGTGGTTGATCTCGAAAATGATCTGCATATGGCGGGGGAGAATTGACTGGAGCATCGGCAACGGCCATTTTTCCAACGCTTCAGGCATCAGCGTATGGTTCGTATACCCCATGACCTTCTGTGTGATGTCCCACGCCTCGTCCCATTCAAGCCCTTCCAGATCGATCAGAATCCTCATCATCTCAGGAATCGAGAGGGACGGATGCGTGTCGTTCAGCTGAATGGCCGCGAAATCGGGGAAATGGCTCCAGGAAAGATCCTGCCGTTTGAAACGACGGACGATATCGGCTAGGGAACAGGCGACAAAGAAATACTGCTGCTTCAAACGCAACTCTTTGCCCATGTACAGGGTGTCGTTGGGGTAGAGCACTTGGCTGAGGTTCTCGGCGGAAACCTTCGCGCGGACCGCTTCAGTGTAGTCTCCTTCATTGAACTCCTGGAAGTTGAATTCCTCCGGCGCCTTCGCACTCCACAACCGGAGCGTGTTGACGGTATTTCCTCCGTAGCCGATAATCGGCATGTCATAGGCCATGCCGTTGATTTGTTCGGTATTGATCCATTTGAAGTAATCCCGGCCGTTCTCCCGGATTACCTTGACCTCGCCATGGAAATGGACGGGATAGACTAGGTCGGGGCGTTGGATTTCCCAAGGATTCCCGTCTCGGAGCCAGTTGTCGGGCTGTTCGACCTGCCAGCCGTTTCGGACCTGCTGACGGAATATCCCGTAGTTGTAGCGGATGCCGTAACCGTAGGCGGGAAGCTCAAGCGTGGCGAGGGAATCAAGGAAACAGGCCGCGAGCCTGCCGAGTCCGCCGTTGCCAAGCCCCGCGTCAGGCTCTACGTCGGCGAGATCCTCGTAACGGTAGCCAAGTTCGCTCATGGCTTCCCTGACTTCCTTTTCAAGATTCATGTTGATGATGTTGTTCGTCATCGCCCGGCCCATCAGAAATTCAAGTGAAAGGTAATATACTCGTTTTGTATTTGCAGCGCGCTGGGTTTTCCGGCTGATGTCCCATTGATGGATGATCCGGTCCCTGATGGCGTAGGCGAGTGCCGTATAGCGGCCTTCTGGAGTGGTGTGGTAGACGTCTGCGTCGAGCGAATATTTCAGATGTTCCGCGAAGTCTTGCGCGATATCGGCGGAAGTGTGGCCGAATCTCGTTTGTTGTCCTGTCTGCATGGGTTCTGGACTCCTTGTTGCCGTTATGGAAAACGGCGGTGTGGATGATATCGTACAGTACCGTTGGACATCGCGTCGTCTCCGGACGGCCTGGAGACGCCCTCCTCGCCATATCCAATACTTATACTATATACATAAAAAGCCGCAGATACAATGTCAGGATCATGTTATTGTGTATTTCCCCGGACTGGCGTCCGGTGTGTCGGCCCCGTGGTAACAGCGTGCGTTTCCTTCCTCAACCGCTTTCTTTCGCGCCATCGTCACGCCCATTGCCTATGTTTGATTTTGCATCGCCATAGGATGTCTTTCGCCGGTTTTCTGTGGTCAGTGGAAAAGTTTTCAGTGAGATTTGACATGATTCAGCGCGAGATATTGACAAAAGGAATTCTATTTGGTACTTTGGCTTCTGCATGTTGCAGGCTTACCGCCCGACAGGTATGTCCTAGTGAAGTGCGTACGCCTCTGTAGCTCAGTCGGTAGAGCACCACCATGGTAAGGTGGGGGTCAGCGGTTCAAATCCGCTCGGAGGCTCTTTTTTTTTCTTACCCGCCCGGCGGGTAGTTTTTTACGGCGCCAGGCGCCGAGGAGTTATGAGTATGGCAAACGCGAAGAAAAAGGGGCCGGTTGAGAAGATCGCCCTACAGTGCACGGAATGCAAACGGAAGAACTACACCACGGAGAAGAATCGCCGCAATACCCCTGGAAAGCTTGAACTGAACAAGTATTGCCCGTTCGAGCACAAGCACACCTTGCACCGCGAGACAAAGATCAAATAAAGTCCGAAAGGGCTTGTATGCGAGAAGCAAATAGGTCAGTAGCTCCAACGGCTAGAGCGCTGGTCTCCAAAACCGGATGTTGTAGGTTCGAATCCTACCTGGCCTGTCTGCTTCTTGGCATATTTCCCGACGGTTGAGATACTGAGACTGCCATGCGAAGGCGTGGCGGTGTCGTCCATATGAAGGGTGGTTGTACATGAAAAAGTTGATCAAATATTTCAAGGAGTCACATCTCGAGCTGAAGAAGGTCGTATGGCCGTCGCGTGAGACTGTAATTTCCTCTACCAAGGTCGTTCTTGTCTCCACCTTGATTTTCGCTGTCGTCCTCGGCCTGGTGGATTTCCTCCTGCTGCGGGGCCTCTACCTCATATTCTAGGACAGGTGTCATGGCAAAAGGTTGGTACGTAGTACATACTTATTCCGGCTATGAGCAGAAAATCGAACGTATTCTCCGCAAGATGATGGAGACCGACGCCGATTTTCGTGAAGTCTGCACCGATGTGAAGGTTCCGTTCGAGACCGTCGTGGAAGTCAAGGATGGCGTCAAGCGCGATGTAAAGCGAAAGATCCTTCCTGGATACATCTTGGTCGAACTGGATCTGCCGGAGCATAGTTGGAAAATTTGGTGTTCCCAGATCAAGCGGATCCAGGGAGTTACCGGTTTTGTCAGTGCGATGGATGGCGTCAAGCCTCAGCCTCTGACCGCCGATGAAGTCAAGGGCATTTTCCAGAAGACGGGCGATATCAAGACTGAAAAGGTATTCAAGCCCAAGCAGACCTTCTCCGTCGGGGAGCAGGTTCGTATTGTGGAAGGTCCGTTTGAAACTTTTACCGGTACTGTCGAGGAGGTCAACCTCGAAAAGGCCCGGCTCCGGGTTTCTGTTGGAATTTTCGGGCGTTCGACACCTGTGGAAGTCGATTTCCTGCAAGTTGAAAAAATCTGACGGGACGCTGGGACGTAGCGTACGTTGGACAGACGGGTGGGGGACTTGCGTCCTCCGCCGAACGTTTTTTTACATGCGTCCATCTAGTTCGTGTTACAACTCCTCCCCGGATTTCATTCGGGAAGGTGGGAGCCTGATCGTATGACAGGCGTTATTACCAGCGCGGAGGCCCGAATGCTTCGGTCAACTCAGACCAGGCCTGTTGCGTAAGGAGAAAAACAATGGCAAAGAAGAAGGTGACTGCAATCATCAAATTGCAGTGCCCTGCCCAGAAGGCTACGCCGGCACCCCCAGTAGGGCCAGCTCTTGGTCCTCATGGTGTCAGCGCCCCTCAGTTCGTCCAGCAGTTCAATGAAAAGACCAAAGGTTTTGAAGCTGGACTGGTCATTCCCGTCGTTATTACTGTCTATCAGGACAAGAGCTTCACATTCATACTGAAGACTCCCCCTGCCGCCGTTCTGATCAAGAAGACTCTTGGTATCCAGACGGCCAGCGGTGTTCCTAACAAGCAGAAGGTCGGCAAGCTTACCCAGGCTCAGCTCACTGAAATTGCCCAGACCAAGATGCCCGACCTGAATGCCAATGACATCGAGGCCGCGAAGAAAATCATCGCCGGCACCGCCAGAAGCATGGGTGTAGAGGTGGAGAAGTAATATGAAGCACGGTAAAAAGTATCTTGAAGCAGTAAAGAAATACGACCGCGAGAAGAGCTATTCCTTCAATGAGGCCGCCCAGATCGTCAAGAACTGCGCTTTTGCGAAGTTCGACGAAACTGTGGAGCTTTCCGTGAGTCTTGCGTTGAAGAAGAGCCAGAGCGTACGTGACACCGTAGTCCTCCCCAACCAGTTCTCCGCTGAAAAGCGCATCTTGGTTTTCGCCAAGGCTGAAAAGGCCGAGGAGGCCCGCGAAGCCGGCGCCACCTATGTTGGTGACAACGACTTGATTGAAAAGATTCGCGGCGGTTGGATGGATTTCGACATAGCGGTAGCTACCCCCGACATGATGAAAGACGTCGGTCGTCTCGGTCCTATCCTTGGCCGTCGTGGCTTGATGCCAAACCCCAAGACTCAGACTGTCACGTTTGACCTCAAGGGTGCGTTGGCTGAATTGCGCAAAGGCCGTGTAGAGTTCCGTTCCGACAAGACCGGTGTCGTTCACCTCGCCATCGGCAAGATTTCCATGGATCCTGCTTTGGTTAGCGAGAACGCCGCGGCCATCGTCAAGGAAATCGTCCGTAAGAAGCCGAGCGACGCAAAGGGTGATTTCGTCCAGAGTGTCGCGCTTTCCTCCAGCATGGGCCCCGGTGTCCATGTCGATGTGAAAGAAATTGCGGTTGCAACCGTCTAGTAGGAGGTAGAAGACTATGGATTACCAGACTCGCATCACTCCGGCTAAGGAAGAGGCTGTAAAGGCCCTCAAGGACGAGTTCGCCGGCTACACCGGGTATATCTTCACCGACTACCGCGGCTTGACCGTCGAACAGATCACTGACCTTCGCCATCAGCTCCGCAAGAAGGAAGCTGCATATCGTGTCGTCAAGAACCGTTTTGCCAAGATCGCTTTCAAGGATCTCGAACATGGCGGCGCAGAAGCCCATATGGTCGGTCCTACCGCCGTCGCGCTTGCGAAAGGCGAAGAAACCGGTTCTGTCGCAAAGATTCTCTTTGAGTTCGCCAAAGGCGGCGCTCCACTCACTGTGAAGGGCGCTATCGTTGACGGCGACCTCTATGATGCCGCGCAGATCGAAGCGTACAGCAAGCTGCCCACCAGGCTCGAGCTGATTTCCTTGTTGATGGGAACCATGAAGGCGCCTGTCCAGAAACTGGCCGCTACCTTGCTGGCCTATGTCGAATCGAAGCAGGGAACCGCTCCGGCAGTCGCCGAAGCTCCCGCGGAAGCGAATTAAGCGGTCTTAGTCTTCAGCAAGTAACCTGCTATGACCGTTTGAACAATATTTTATTAAGGAGAAGATAATATGGCTACGAAAGAAGAAATCATTGAAGCAATTGCGAACATGACCGTTCTCGAGGTCTCCGAACTGATCAAGATGATGGAAGACAAATTCGGCGTTACCGCCGCCGCTGCCGTCGCCGCTGGTCCTGCCGCCGCCGCTGGTCCCGTTGAGGAAGTCGAGGAGCAGACCGAGTTCACCGTCATCCTCAAGGCTGTCGACGCCGCGAAGAAGATCGCCGCCATCAAGGAAGTCCGCGCTATCACCGGTCTTGGCCTCAAAGAAGCCAAGGATCTGGTCGAAGCTGGGGACAAGCCTGTCAAGGAGGGCGTCTCCAAGGAAGAAGCCGCCGGTATCAAGGAGAAACTCGAGGCCGCCGGTTGCACCGTCGAGATCAAATAGTTTGTTCGCTTTCGTGATACGGAAACATGAATTGCTCCGGGTCGTCTGACGATCCGGAGATTCTCAGCCACCGGATGCTTCCGGTGGCCTGTCGTGTCTTTCACAAGCCCTTGGTCGGCATGTACGGCGAAGGGATGTTCTATGAGGTCGGTGTCTGTCTTCGGGCGGGTGCCTGCGTGGATGGTTCCGCATTTTGGCGCGAGCCTCGTCCATGCAATTTGACTCTGGAGGGTACATGATGGTTGCCAAAGGCAAATCCATAACACGCACATACATCGGGTCCGAGTTCTACGAAGTCTGTGAACTGCCCAACCTTATCGGAATCCAGTTGGACTCCTATGACCGGTTTCTTCAGTTGGACCGGATCAAGCAGGGGTTGGAGCCGGATCCCGCCTTCGGGTTGGAGGAAGTGTTCCAGTCGACGTTCCCGATTGAAAGTCCAAACGGTGAAATGCGCCTGGTCTATGGCGGCTATACAATCGACTTTGACAACATCAAGTTCTCCGAGACTGAGTGCAAGAAGAAGGGGCGTTCCTACAGCGTCCCTATAAAGGCCGTCATCAGCCTTGAATTGCCAAACGGCGAGTTGCGCGAGAAGGAGATATTCTTCGGTGACGTCCCCTTGATGACCGACCGTGGCACATTTATCATCAATGGCGCCGAACGTGTCGTAGTCAGTCAGATCCACAGATCTCCTGGGGTTATCTTTTCCAATGAAAAGGATGTGTATTCCTCCAGAATCATTCCATATCGTGGGTCTTGGCTTGAATTCGAGATTGACGAAAAGAAACAGCTGATTTTCACCAAGATTGACCGCAAGAAACGGATTCTTGGTACGCTATTCCTTCGTGCCATCGGTTTTGACACCCGTGAGAAAATCGTTGAGCAGTTCTATCAAGGACATACTTACGATTTGGTCGATGACAAGGATTTGAAGAACTCCTTGGTCGGCGCGGCCTTGTACAAGGATGTCTATGCGCTCGTTGACGGGGAGCGGAAGAAGGTCCTTCGCGCCGGTGACAAGCTGCATCCACATGAAATTGACGAACTGATCGCCCTCAAGGTTCCCGCTATCGAGGTCATTGACCTGCGCGATGAACATTCGTTGCATAGTGAGATTATTCTCAACTGCTTCGACATCGAGGACGCAAAATATACTCGCACCGAAGATGGTTTTGACGAGCCTACCAAGGAAGATGTCCTTGGTCCGATCTTCAGCGTGCTGATGCCTGGTGAAATGATCGCTATCGAACGCGCGGAAAAAGACCTGCCCGACATGTTCTTCTCCAATCGCAGGTACGATCTCGGTAGTGTGGGCCGCTACAAGTTCAACAAGAAATTCGGTACGGGTACCGATGAAGAAGACGAGAACGCTTCCACCGATCTGACCGTTCTGACCCCCGCCGACATCGTCAATACGATGAACTTCCTGATCAAGGTGTTCATCCGTGAAGAGAATGTCGATGATATCGACCACTTGGGCAACCGCCGTGTCCGTTCCGTCGGTGAGCTGTTGCAGAACTCCCTCAAGAGCGCCTTCGCCCGTATGGAAAGGATCGCCAAGGAGCGCATGAACCTTGAGACCAGCAGTGTCCGGCCTCAGGATCTGATTTCCATCAAGCCGATTGTCGCCGCGGTGAAGGAATTCTTCGGAAGCAGCCAGCTTTCCCAGTTCATGGACCAGGTCAACCCGCTCGCCGAGCTGACCCACAAGCGTCGTCTCAACGCTTTGGGCCCCGGTGGTCTTTCCCGTGACCGCGCCGGATTTGAAGTCCGTGACGTCCACTACACCCATTACGGTCGCATGTGCCCCATCGAGACCCCTGAAGGTCCGAACATCGGTCTGATTGTCTCTTTGGCGAACTACACCCGTGTGAATGAACATGGCTTTCTGGAGACTCCGTACCGGAAGGTCGTGGACGGAAAGGTCACCAAGCAGTACAGATACCTTGACGCTAACGACGAGGAAAAGTATTTCATCGCCCAGGCTTCTGCGAAAATTGACGCCGACGGTAATTTCCTTGAGAACGAAGTGCCTGTCCGCCATAGCGGTGACTATTCGACCCGTACTCCGAAGGACATCAGGTACATGGACGTCTCTCCGAAACAGGTTATTTCCGTGGCCGCTTCGCTGATTCCGTTCCTGGAGCATGACGACGCCAACCGAGCCCTGATGGGATCGAACATGCAGCGTCAGGCCGTTCCACTCGTATTCCCTGAAACTCCGCGCGTAGGTACCGGCATGGAAGGCAAGACCGCCTATGATTCCGGCGTTCTGATCAAGGCCAAGCGGGCGGGTACCGTAGACTATGTATCCTCCACCCAGGTCGTTGTCCGTCCGGATGCGGCTGAGATCGAGGGAGAGGTCGATTATTACGAAGTGCAGAAATTCCAGCGGACCAACCAGGATACTTGCTTCAACCAGAAGCCGATTGTCTCCAAGGGACAGCATGTCGATGCGGGTACCGTCCTCGCTGATGGTCCTGCGACGCAGAATGGAGAGCTGGCCCTCGGTCGCAACATCCTTGTCGGGTTCGTTCCTTGGAACGGCTACAACTACGAGGATGCCGTCCTGATCAGCGAACGTGTCGTCCGCGACGATATCTACACCTCGATCCATATCAAGGAATTCACCACCGATATCCGCGAGACCAAGCTCGGGCCTGAAAAACTGACGAGGGATATTCCCAATACCAGCGAAAAGATGCTTGAGCAACTCGATGAGGACGGTATCGTCCGTATCGGAACCATGGTTCGTCCTGGACATATCTTGGTTGGAAAGGTTACGCCGAAGTCCGAATCCGATACGACCCCTGAGTTCAAGTTGCTGAACTCCATCTTCGGCGAAAAGGCCAAGGAAGTCCGTGATACCTCTCTGAAAGTACCTCATGGCACAGAAGGCACCGTCATTGATATCCAACGGCTAAAGAGGAGCGAAGGCGATGAACTTCCTCCGGGGGTGGAGGAGACCGTCAAGGTCCTGATCGCCACCAAGCGCAAGCTTCGTCAGGGCGACAAGATGGCTGGACGTCATGGAAACAAGGGTGTCGTCAGCCGTATCCTCCCCGAAGAGGATATGCCGTACATGGCTGACGGTACTCCGCTCGATGTCTGCCTGAATCCCCTTGGCGTTCCGTCTCGAATGAATATCGGACAGTTGATGGAGACTCAGCTTGGTTGGGCCGCAGTCAACCTGGACGAATGGTATTCCTCTCCGGTATTCCAGTCCGCGTCGATGGATCAGATTGAGGCCAAGATGCGCGAGGCGGGGTTGCCCGAGAACTCCAAGACCGTCCTGTACGATGGACGTACCGGTGTTCCGTTCGTCAATCCCGTATTCTGCGGATACATCTATTACCTCAAGCTGCACCACCTCGTAGATGACAAGATGCACGCCAGATCTACCGGCCCGTATTCATTGGTCACCCAGCAGCCGTTGGGAGGCAAGGCCCAGTTCGGCGGTCAGCGTCTCGGAGAGATGGAAGTCTGGGCTCTTGAAGCCTATGGGGCTGCGAATACGCTGCAGGAACTGCTGACGATCAAGTCCGATGATATGAACGGGCGCGTCAAGATCTATGAAAGCATCGTCAAAGGTGAACCGGCTACAAGCGCCGGCATGCCCGAGGCGTTCAACGTTCTGGTACAGGAGATCCGTGGCCTCGCCCTGGATATGTCGGTCTACGACTCCAAGGGCAAGCAGGTTCCTTTGACGGAAAGGGATGAAGAGCTGATCAACAAGAAAAGCTCCGTTAACTAAGCAGGGAGAACAACGGATGAAGGAAATTCAGGATTTCGATAGCATAATGATACGGCTCGCTTCGCCTGAGCAGATCAAGGCCTGGTCCTATGGCGAAGTCAAGAAGCCCGAGACGATCAACTACCGTACGCTCCGTCCGGAACGAGACGGTCTCTTCTGCGAAAAGATCTTCGGTACGACGAAGGAGTGGGAGTGTTACTGCGGTAAGTTCAAGTCAATCCGTTACAAGGGTGTCATCTGCGACCGCTGTGGAGTAGAAGTCACCAACGTGAAGGTCCGCCGTGAGCGCATGGGGCACATCACCCTGGCGTCTCCAGTGTCCCATATCTGGTACTATCGTTCCGTGCCGTCGCGGATGAGCCTGTTGCTCGACATTACCCGTGCGTCGTTGCAGAGCGTCCTGTACTATGAGAAGTATATCGTCATCAACTCCGGTGACACCGACCTCAAGGCGAAGCAGTTGCTTTCCGAAGAGGAATACTATCAGGCCCGCGAGCAGTACGGCGAGTCCTTCCAGGCCGGAATGGGCGCAGAGGCCGTACGCCAGTTGTTGGAGAACCTCGACCTGGAGGCGCTTTCCGCCGAATTGCGTGAACAGATGCGCAACAAGGAGGACAAGGCCGACAAGCGTTTGCTCAAGCGGATCGAGGTCGTCGAGAACTTCCGTGACAGCGGCAACCGCCCCGAGTGGATGATCCTGACCGTAATTCCCGTGATTCCGCCCGATCTTCGCCCGATGGTGCAGCTCGACGGCGGACGTTTCGCGACCAGCGACCTCAATGACCTCTACCGTCGCGTCATCAACCGCAACAATCGCTTGCAGCGGCTGATTACGCTCCACGCCCCCGACATCATCATCCGCAATGAGAAGCGGATGCTCCAGGAGGCCGTTGACGCATTGTTCGACAATTCCAAGCGCAAGCGCGTGGTCAAGGGCGCCAGCAACCGTCCCCTCAAGAGCCTTTCCGACATGCTCAAGGGCAAGCAGGGGCGTTTCCGACAGAACCTGCTCGGCAAGCGCGTAGACTATTCCGGCCGTTCCGTAATCGTCGTCGGCCCTGAGCTTCGCATCCATCAGTGCGGTCTGCCCGCTAAGATGGCTCTTGAGTTGTACAAGCCCTTCATCATGAAGAAGCTGGTTCAGAACGGCGTCGTCTACAATATCAAGAAGGCGAAGAACCTTGTTGAGCAGGAGACCCCTGAGGTCTGGTCGATCCTTGACGATGTCGTGAAGGAACATCCTGTTTTGTTGAACCGCGCTCCTACGCTCCACCGACTTGGTATCCAGGCTTTTGAACCCGTCTTGGTCGATGGCAAGGCCATCAAGCTGCATCCTCTCGTATGCCATGCGTACAACGCCGACTTCGACGGCGACCAGATGGCCGTGCACGTGCCGTTGACCCAGGCCGCTCAGTTGGAGTGCTGGACGCTGATGCTGTCCGCCACCAACCTGCTCGACCCCGCCAACGGCAAGCCGATTGTGTTCCCGTCTCAGGACATGGTCCTCGGCATCAACTATCTGACCCGTGAGATGAACGGCGCGAAGGGCGAAGGGCGGTATTACGACAATATCGGAGAGTTGGAAATGGCTATCGAAGTCGGTTCCCTTTCCTATAATGCGAAGATCGTCTATCGTCAGGAGGATGGCTCCAAGATTGAGACGACCCCCGGCCGTGTTATCTTCAACTCGGTCCTTCCCGAAGGCATTCCGTTCCAGAACTACTGTCTCGGAGACAAGGAGCTGAAGAAGCTCATCGGTGAGACGATCGGCACCAGCAAGAGTTCCGTAGCGGTCAGGCTGCTCGACTCCATCAAGGACATCGGCTTCAAGTACGCTACTGTATTCGGTGCGACAATCGGCCTGTCCGATATGATCATCCCCGACGCGAAGAAGGAGATGGTCGAGCACGCCAACCAGATGCAGGCGCAGATTCTTGACCAGTACCGCCAGGGCCATATCACCCAGGATGAACGGTACAACCGTGTTATCGAGGTATGGAGCCAGACCAATGAAGAGTTGACCAACGAACTGATGACCCAGCTGAAGAAGAGTCAGAACGGCTTCAACCCGCTGTTCCTCATGGCCGATTCCGGCGCTCGAGGTTCCAAGACCCAGATCAGACAGCTCGGCGGTATGCGAGGCTTGATGGCGAAGCCGTCCGGCGACATCATTGAGTTCCCGATCAAGTCGAACTTCAAGGAAGGTCTGTCGATCATTGAGTTCTTTATTTCCACCAACGGCGCTCGTAAGGGATTGTCCGATACTGCGTTGAAGACCGCTGAAGCTGGTTACCTGACTCGTCGTCTGGTCGATATCAGCCAGGATGTCGTCATCAATGAGGATGATTGTGGTACGATCAATGGGATTTGGCGTTCCGCTATCAAGGATGGCGATGAAATCGTAGAATCCCTCGCAGACCGTATCGTCGGGCGTTATACCCTTGAAAAGGTCAAGCATCCGATTACCGGAGAAGTTCTGATCGATGTGAACGAAGAGGTCGACGAAGAGGTCGCCGCCAAGATTGAGGCCGCCGGCATCGAGCGGGTATTGCTCCGCACGGTATTGACCTGTGAAGCGGAGCACGGAGTCTGCCGCAAATGCTATGGCCGAAACCTCGCCACCAACAGGCCCGTTGAAATCGGTGAAGCCGTAGGTATCATTGCCGCCCAGTCGATCGGGCAGCCGGGCACCCAGTTGACGATGCGTACGTTCCACGTCGGTGGTACGGCCGCGACGAGTACCGAGGACAATAAGCTGACGTTCTCCCATCCGATCCTGATCAACAAGATTACGGGTACGATGGTCGTGCGCGAAGCCGATGGAAGCCGCCTGTTCACCAGAAAGGGACATATTTTCTATTCCCGCGTCCTGCGTGAGATTCTCGCCGGTTCCTATGACAAGCTGCTCGTCTCTGACGGCGACAAGGTGGCGAACGGCGCTCCGTTGTATGAGAAGGACGGTGCTGTAGTGGCCGCCAACGAGGTGGGTATCATCCGGCAGTCCGGTGAACACCTGTATATTGTCGGGCCTGAAAGCCGCCAGGACATCAAGAACGGTTCGGAGCTTGAAGTTTCCGAAGGACAGTATGTGGACGTTGGTGACCCCGTGGTCCTGTTCGATCCGTTCAGCGAACCGATCATCGCGGAGTATGACGGCTTCATCAAGTTCGTGGACATCAAGCTGGGCACTACGCTTCAGGAAGAGGTCAACGAAGAAACCGGCAACGTTGAGAAGAAAATCACCGAGTACAGTCTTGAAACGTTGCAGCCCCGTATCACTATCACCAGTGAACAGGACGGGCAGGGTGAAGTTCTTGCGACATACTTCCTTCCTGGTTCCTCCTACTTGCAGATTGAAGACGGCATGAAGGTGGTCAAGGGCGATATTCTGGCGAAGTTGCTTAAGGAAAGTATCAAGACCAAGGATATCACCGGCGGTCTGCCTCGTGTCGGCGAGCTGTTCGAGGCCCGGCGGCCCCGTAGTTCCGCGGTTCTGTCCCAGGTTGACGGTGTCGTCAAGTTCGGTCCGATCGTCAAGAGCAAACGTCAGATCATTGTGCAGGATGACTTCAACCATGAGTACAAGCACTATGTGCCGATGGGCAAGCACCTGTTGGTTCGTGACGGAGACCGGGTCGAAGCCGCTGAGCGTCTTTGCGACGGGCCCATCGATCCGCATGACATTCTGGACATCCAGGGTGAGAATGCGTTGCAGTCCTTCTTGCTCGATGAGGTTCAGGAAGTCTACCGCTTGCAGGGTGTAGACATCAACGACAAGCATCTCGGCGTAGTGGTTCGCCAGATGTTGCGTAAGGTCGAGGTCGTCAGCGTCGGCGATACGTGCTTCATCCATGGACAGCAGGTCGACAAGTACCGCTTCCATGAAGAGAACTCCCGTGTCGTTAGGGAGGGCGGACAGCCCGCAGTCGCACGTCCGTTGCTGCTTGGTATCACTCGTGCGTCATTGAGCATCGATTCGTTCATTTCGGCCGCGTCCTTCCAGGAGACGACCAAGGTATTGACAAATGCCGCCATTGCTGGTAGTAAAGATGAGTTGCGCGGTCTCAAGGAGAACGTGATTATTGGCCATCTGATTCCGGCTGGTACTGGTATGAAGAAATATCGCCAGGTCAAGCTGAAGGACGAGGACTTGATCAATCTCAAGGAGAAGGTCGAATCGGTGATGGGCGCCCGTCGTCAGGAAATGATTGATGACGACGACTTCGACATCGAGGATCTTGCGGATATGACAACCGAAGGAGAAGCCGTTGACGTTGACGACAACTACGACGAGGATTAAGTTTTGCCTGTTGGCAAGCTTGCCTCCAATGGTTGCCGTCGTGAAAGACGCTCGGTTTTTCATGCTGACTTCGTTTGTATATATAGGATGCGTCGCCCCGTAAGGATGCGGCGCAGGTCCCAGCCCGTAGGGCGGGTGGACCAGACAATTTAAAAGGGAGCGTATCGAAAAGATGCCTACTATTAATCAGCTGATTAGAAAGGGAAGGACCTCCGTCAAGAACAAGACCAAGTCTCCGGCCCTTGACGGTTGCCCGCAGAAGCGCGGGGTATGCACGAGAGTCATGACCGTCACCCCTAAGAAACCTAACTCCGCTCTGAGAAAGGTCGCCCGTGTGCGTCTTTCCAACGGTATTGAAGTGACCGCCTACATCCCCGGTATCGGACACAACTTGCAGGAGCACTCTGTAGTCCTGCTTCGTGGTGGAAGAGTCAAGGACCTTCCGGGCGTCCGGTATCATATCATCCGCGGTACCAAGGATACTCTTGGTGTCAGCGATCGTAAGAGAAGCCGCTCCAAGTACGGCGCCAAGAAGCCAAAGGCTTGATGAGGGGGAAGCAGTATGTCCAGAAGATCTGTCGCACCAGTTAGGGAAATCCTTCCCGATCCCGTGTACAATAGCATTGTGGTCGAGAAGTTCATCCGCCGCATGATGGTCGACGGCAAAAAGTCCGTCAGTACCAGAATCATTTATGACGCAATGAAGACCATGGGAGAGAAGACCGGCGAGCAGCCGCTCGAGGTCTTCCTTAAGGCTCTTGAGAACGTCAAGCCTGTCGTAGAGGTAAAGAGCCGCCGTGTCGGTGGCGCCACCTACCAGGTTCCCGTTGAGATTCGCGACAACCGCCGCGAAGCGCTCGCCATGCGTTGGCTCATCGCCGCCGCTCGCGCCCGCAATGGCCATTCCATGGCCGAAAAGCTCAGCGCCGAGCTGCTCGACGCCTACGCCAATACCGGCGCGGCCTTCAAGAAGAAGGAAGATACGCACCGCATGGCCGAAGCGAACAAGGCGTTCTCCCACTACCGCTGGTAGTCTTGCTCGAGCAATACGCTCGATACTTCGTCAAAAGCCGGTCGGCCGTACATGCAGTACTATCCCACCGGCTTTTTTTCTTGTCTGGAGCATATTTCCCTTCGCAGGGGGTGGCGACGGATGTCAAGGGGTTGGTTCGGAGACGGCCTGTCTGCCTGCGTTATCCTCGGAGCGCCGTACTTGAAGTGCCGCCGCTCCTCGAACGCCTTGTCAATCAGCTTTTTGCCTTCGCAACTGTCTCCCTGCGTAGTTTTCGCTGTGAAATTTATGAGTAGACCCACAGGTGAAAGCCTGTGGATTTTTCTATAAGCGGGAATCTTGCGTGTAGGAAAGCCGCTTGGCTGCGCTATCCTCGAAGCATCGTGCTTGAGTCGCTGCGTTCTCATCCTTATTCTGTCAGTTGCTCCATGTGTTCGCATCGAAGCTGGGATGGCCCCTTCCTCGGATGCCTCGTCAATCAGCTTTTAGCTTTCGCAACACCATGTCGGGCGATTCGCCCGCTACTTGGTCAAAAGCCGGTCGCTGTACTTATGGTACTCTCCACTGGCTTTCCCCATATCTGAAGCTCATTGTTTTTCGCAATGAACTGTACGGGCGATGGCTGCATAGCTGTGCCATATTCAACAGGTAGCTCCCACATACAGGACGTAATCCCGACATAAAGGACGTAGCAACAACATACAGGACGCAATCCCGTCATAAAGGACGTAGACGACAGGTAGCTCCGACATAAAGGACGCAATCCCGTCATAAAGGACGCAGGCGACAGGTAGCTCCAGCAAG
>JAXEWB010000083.1:0-42016 GCA_034114085.1 Sphaerochaetaceae bacterium
CACATCACATCACATCACATCACATCACATTGCATCACATCACATTGCATCACATCACATTGCATCACATTGCATCACATCACATTGCATCACATCACATCACATTGCATCACATCACATCACATTGCATCACATCACATCACATTGCATCACATTGCATTGCATCACATTGCATTGCATCACATTGCATTGCATCACATTGCATTGCATCACATTGCATCACATCACATTGCATTGCATCACATTGCATTGCATCAGCCCGCTACCAGTTGATGCAGATTTCCCCACTGACCGTAGATGCTGCGACGGAGCCGAAACCGGAACCGAGATTGACCGCGTCCCGACCTTTCGCCCCTTGTAGCGCCACCCGACCACTGGTTGATTTCGCCTGAACCAGCGCGTCGGTATCGGGAGCGAGCATCAGGTCGATGATTCCGCTGATGTTCTTTGCCTCCAGCTTGCCGCGGCGCGGCGCCACGTAGGAGGAGATTCCACCGCTGACACTCTTGAGCGAGAGGTTCTCGCTATCGATCTTGTCGATGGAAATCTTACCGCTGGTAGTCCCGACCGTAGCATGGGTGGACACGATGTGTTCTCCTCGAATTGTACCGCTGGTACTTTCCAGCACCAGTTCGCCGAAAGTCGTTTGCAGTGAGCTGAATTGAATGCCACCGCTGATGGTTTTCGCTCCGATATAACCGGCGCTGAACTTTTGGGAGAATTCGATGCTCCCCGCAGAGCTTGAAACCATCAGGCTGTTTGGTGATATCGAAGCGGGAAGGACGACAATCAGCTTCTGTGAGCGAAAATTGAAGAAACAGAATAACTCGGTCAACGGCAGGCTGACTTCTATCAGAATCGTCGTCCCGTCAGTATTGATGTTCAGCTTTCCCCTTGGTCTTCCGCCTCCCGCCAACCACGCCTCAAGCCTGGTCGCGTCGGGATCCCTCATGATTTGTATATCGTTACTCACTGTCTTAACCTGTATATTTGAACGGGTAGAGACAGATGCGTAACCCCTCTGTGTTGATTCTTCTTGCATGATGTCATACCTCCTTTCGCTATTGCGAAGGATAAATTCGTCGTCAGTTGACGCCGTGAATCTGTGTAATGAGTAATGGATGATGAATACAAGCCAGAAAGCGTGAACAGTTCTCTAGTCTATGAATCTGGTGGTACGGCGGTACGGCGCATGGCGCGCCGTATCCCGCAACGCATGTTGTTTTTACCAGGAAATCGTTATAGGGCCACTGGTGGTCTTCGCTTCGACGGCCCCGGTTCCATCCCCGATGACAGCGCTTGCCGACTCCTTGTCCCACTGCCCGTCGGTGTCGCGATTTCCCAGATGGAGGCTTCCGCTGAGGGTTTTCGCAGTAACCGTCGCATTGGTCGCGGTATCAAGG
The DNA here is from genome assembly GCA_034114085.1 of Sphaerochaetaceae bacterium. Lineage (GTDB taxonomy): Bacteria > Spirochaetota > Spirochaetia > Sphaerochaetales > Sphaerochaetaceae > Spiro-02. The sequence continues at coordinate 1,404 of JAXEWB010000083.1, forward strand.
ATAACGTCGATCTCCCCACTGACCGTCGACAGCTTCATATCGCCGTTTCCAGGAGCCGCTTCTCCATTGATATTGCCGCTTACACTGGTCAACTCGATATTTTTTCCTTCCATCCGATAGACCTCGGCATTACCGCTGGTCGTCGATATCTTCACCTTGTCCGCCGCGACGAGATATCCATCGACATTGCCGCTGACCGACGATATCTGGACAGTCCCGTCCGGTGCTTCCAGATTGAGGAAATCAACTCCGCCACTGGTACTCGACAGCTTGATCATGTCGGCGATGAGGTTCGTCTCAATGTCGATGTCGCCGCTGACTGTGCTGGCCGTCAGGCTCTTGAGCGCTGTATCCTGCGGAATCACCACCATCATCCTCGGTGTGGAGGAAAAGTCAAAGAACCGCAGGAAACCTTTTTCGGAATATTTTTCACTAATCGTTACCTTGGAACCGCTTTGCTCCAGGACCAGCTTGCTTCTGGTGCGGCCGCTACCGGAATAACTGGCGCTGATTCTGGTAGCGGCAGGATCGATGGTGACGGAGACATCTCCCGCCACCGCTTTGATCGCCAAGTCGTAGCCATCCTGTACTGAAGCGGTCACTTCCTGTTTCGCGGAGTAGGTATCGCCGGGCAGGAAGTTGACGAACATAACGACCAGCACGATGACCAGCAAGGTGATCTTCAGTCCCTTTGAATCTCTGAGCATGATCAGTTGCCCTCGTGGAAACGCTGATCCCAGTCGCGTTCCTTGTCGAACATCTCCTCTTCCATCTTCTCTACTTTCTTTTTCAGACGTTCATATTCTTCCTTCAGTTCATCGTTGGAACGGGCGTCGTTGTCATTCGCCTCATACGTTCCATGAACGGTTTCGCCGGAATACCCATGCATATGGCCGCTGCGGCGCCAGTCGGAACCATCGTTCGCCGGGCGCTCCGTCTCGTAGGGATTCGCCGGAATGAACAGCGCTGCCAGCAAGTAGATCGCCACTCCGGGGAAGATGCCGGTACATACGACGGCGATGATGACGATGAGTCTGATAGGCCCGACCGGAAGATCCCTCCAGTCGGCTATGCCTTGGCAGACCCCGAAGACCTGCCCGTATTTTGATCTATACAGTTTCTTAGTTGCCATGATGATTTCCCTTCTTGTCTTATGTCTCTTATGCAAATCTGCCGATTATTCCGCGCTGTCGTTCTTGTTCGCGCCGTTGTTCCGGCTTTTCATGATAATCTCGATATTGTCGATTCTCTGTTGAAGATTGTCGATGCCTTTCTTCAACCGTTCACGTTCGGTCTCAATATCCGGCTCGTCGTATTCCTGGTCGTCGAGATGATGGCGTCTCCGGTACCGTTCCTGCCTTGCCGCCGCCTTGAAAGCCTTTTCAGCCTGCTTGCGGGTTCTTTTGCCTGTATAGGTTCCCGGTGCGGCGCCATTTTCCATCTCCTGCTGGCGCAACGCAGCTTCAATTTTCTTTTCTTGAAGCTCATGGTCGCATCCTGCCTTGACAATGCTGACGATACTGCCGAACACGATTGCCACTATCGCGATGATTGCCCAGCTTTCCATCGTTTACCTGCCTTCAGCCTGCTTGCGCAGAGCTTCAAGCTCAGCCTCGATTTCATCCAGCTCCTCCAGATCCTTGAACCGGGCGTCCAAGTCGGGGGAACCGCCTTTGTTCAGCTCGTTCTCGGCCTGCATGCGGTCAATCCTATCCTCCATATGGGAGAATCGGGTAAAGGTATCCGCGTCGGACGCCTTGCGCATAGTCTCTTTCGCAGCCTGTTCTTCGCGTGCGCGGTTGGCGCGTTCGACGATGGACTGGTATTTCTGCTTGACTCCTAGAAGCTTTTCTTCAAGCTGGCTGATGTCGTCCTTGCTGCTCTTGATCATTTCATCATAGCGGGCGATATCCTCCATGACCTTCTGCAAGTCGGCGTTCGCTTTCTTCTTTTCAACCAGCGCTTCGCGGGCGAGGTCCTCGCGGCCTTTCGCGACAGCCAGTTCCGCACGGCTTTGCCAACGTGATATCAACGCCTCCAGCTCCTGCTTGTTGCGCTCTACCTTCGCCTTGGCGGCCATTTTTGCGGCGCATGAACTTTTCAGCTCGATAAGGGTATCCTCCATCTCCTGCATCATCAGCTTGATCATTTTCTCCGGATCTTCGGCTTTGTCGAGCAGTGAATTGATGTTGGCGTTTACAATGTCCATGAATCGTGAAAAGACTCCCATGTTGTATCCTCTCTTCTTATAGTCGGTCGTAACCGACTGCGTATGTTCTCGGTAATAGACATGCAGTATCCGTGCCAATGTAAGATGAAACGCTTAAAAAAAATTGTGCAATTTCTAACTTGTTATATATGCACGAAATATATTCTTTATCAAGGGGTTTTGAAGAAAATTGGATTCTGGGTGCTTCGTTTTTGCGAATATTTATGTTCGTCCTGGTATTGGTGATTTGAACCAAGAATGGTATATTTTGCCAGACAGAAGCCAGTTTCCGTAAACGCCCTTGGTGGATGCCGGGTAGGCGATGCATGTCGTGTCGTTGGTCGGCGTAGCCCTTGGGTGTCTGTTGTCTTCGTTGGAGCATTGGCTTGTAAGGATTTCTGGTTCTTTGCCGGCTGGATATCGGTGGTTGCCTGTATGCGAGGGGGATTGTATGGACGAGGATAGAGGGCGATATACCCAGCAACCCTTGGGTGAGAGCGAGGTGTTCCTGAATTTTCAGCGTCGGCTGAGCCGCGCCGCCACGGTCGACCGTAGTGTCTTGGTCGTCGGTGAGCGTGGAAGCGGCAAGGAAATCGCGGCATCCAGGCTTCATTACCTGTCGCATCGGTGGCAGAACAGCCTTGTTACCGTCAACTGCGCGGCGTTGCCCCCATCCCTGATTGAAACTGAGCTGTTCGGATATGAACAAGGAGCTTTCACCGGTGCCCAGAAGACCCGCAAGGGGCGTTTTGAAGAGGCGGAAGGCGGAACCCTGTTCCTTGATGAAATAGGATTGATTCCCCTGGAAGTCCAGGAAAAGATTCTCCGTGTCGTTGAATACGGGACGTATGAACGGGTCGGTTCGTCAAAGACCCACGAAGCGAACGTCCGTATCGTGGGTGCGACCAATGCGGATCTGCCCCGACTGTGCGCCGAAGGCAAGTTCAAGGAAGATTTGCTGGACAGGCTTTCCTTCGAGGTCCTGTTTCTTCCGCCTCTTCGGGAACGTGGGGACGACATCCTCCTGCTCGCCAATTTCTTCGCCGCGAAAATGGCGATGGAATGCGGCTGGGAAGACATGCCGATATTGGCGGAACCCCTTTGCGATGAATTGATGCACTACCCTTGGCCGGGAAATGTCCGTGAATTGAAGAATGTGATTGAACGCGCCGTCTACCGGTCGGAAACGCCGCTGATCGACCATGTCGATTTCGACCCATTCGCCAACCCGTTCGCAAAATGTCCCGAACGTCCTCACAAAGACGAATTGACGTTGATGCCTGTTTCCCCGGCTTCCGTAGGCTCCGCCCCGGAAACTCAGCCCCCCATCCCCCTGATTGAAGAATCCGCGGCGGATTCCGCCCTGTCAGCGATTGCCCCTTCGGCTTCCCTTGAAAGAGAACGGACCGTCGGTGTGGAATCGTTGCCGCTTTCTCAATATGAGCTGGCCAAGGAGAACCTTGACCTTTCATTCCTTCGCAGGGCGCTCGTCCAAGCCGAAGACAACCAGCGGGAGGCGGCCAAGTTGCTGAACCTGACGTACGATCAGTTCCGCGGCCTGTACCGCAAGTTCAAGGACAGGTTGCAGGATGAATAGTCGTAGCTGACAACGAAATTCCGGTGACTTGCCCGACAACATGAGTCTGGACTGTGATTCTTTGGATTTTGAAGGGTAATGGATTCTTTTCTGACATTTCCGTCTTTATCGCCATGGATACTGAATCGATTGATGTATCGATTGGCTGGATGTAATCTGGCATGGCCACCAAAAAAGGCTCCGGGGATGTTGAGTCCTGCGGAGCCTGATACTGGTGAGAATATTGGGGTGGTTGTCGTTAGCGATGGTCTGTGACAAACACTAAGTTTGGATAATATCGTTGCATGACAGAATCAGGATATCGCTGGTCATAGTACTGACCCGCTACGGAGTGGGCCGGAACGCCCGTCGTGCGTTTTGACCAGCGGTAGATCGCCAGGCCGGAACACGCCAGGTCGATGCACATCAGCAACACCGCCACCAGCATGATCGTCCGCCCCGCGTTCGTGTCGATCTTTCGGGCGAGGCGTTCCAGCGGCGGGAGCATGATCTTGATCCAGAACAGTCCCAATGCGCCCCAAGCCACACAGTACAGCAGATGGATTCTGCCTCCGATGTTCAATACCATCCCGCTGTAGTCCCATGATACGCTGCCGGTCGTTTTTTGCTGGATGAAGGAGATGCCGTATTCCAACGCCGCGCCGTATAGCATGGAACGGAAGAAGATTCTCCAATCGTCATCTTCTTTTGTTCCTGTTCCCCTCGCAAGTGTCAGGAGAATCGCCCCCGCCCCGTACACTGGGTTGAATATGGGAAAGAACAGTAGGCCGGAGCGCCGTTCCAGCGTCTGGAGCTTGATCAGCCCCCATAGCGTCTCTACGATGACTCCTAGAAAAGCGCCGACGAAAAAAGCGCAGGCGAGCAACATCGCCATGTTCAGTTTTCCCGCGACGGCCTTGTCGGCGTCGTTCCGAATGGCGTTGGAACCGACCGGCATGTTTCTGATTGTAATAGGGGCGGGTATCGCCGTATCCTGAAGGAAATTCCGCGTCGTAGTGTCTTGCATCAGAGCTGTCCGCCGGCAGGATCGCGGAACCTGTGGCTGTTTGTCCATAAAAAATCCTCTTTTGGCCTTCGCCCGCATGTTTTCCGGCTCAACGCGATGCACCTGTTCGTTCAAGGGGGTATGCGGGCGGAAGCCTTTCATGTCGTGTTCCCGACCACCCATGGGTAAATGGGCGCGGCTAGATACAATACGGGCCATCGCGAGGTACTGTCCTGTACTGTACGATGGCCCGGAATGAAACTTAATACCTCTGTGGCTTCATGGCTATCGCAGCCACCAGATATCCCAGGCCTACAGGGAAGAACCCGGTGCAGATGAAGGCGACTACGAGCGCCACCCTCAGCAACCCGACGGAAATCCCCGACCAGTCGGAGAAGCCTTGGCAAACCCCGAAGATCAGGCCGTTGCGGGAGCGACGGAGCGGAGCATGGTCATAGGCCCTTTCTTCGTATCTCCATGACCCATCATAAGCGCGGTATTCGCGGCGTTCGCGATAGGAAGTGGCCATCGTTATTTCTCCTCGTCTTTCTTGGTCGCGGCCTTGGGCTTTTCAGCCTTCGGCGCAGGAGCGGCCATGGAAGCCTTCAGCTTGTTCAGCTCGGCCTCGATTTCGTCGTTTTTCTCCATCTCCGCGAACTGAGCCTCCGTACCCTTCGAACCGGTGAAACCCGCCATCTCGGCGTCGGCTTCCATTCTCTCGATCTTTGACTCAAGGTCGGAGAACTTCTGGCACATGGCGCTGCTGTCAGTCGCCCTCAGGGTCTCCACAACCTTTTTCTTCTCTTTCGCATGGTAGGCCCTTGCGACCAAGGTCCGTTCCTTATCGCGGATTTCCTGCAACTTTTCCTGCAACTTGACGATTTGGTCCTGCTGGCTGGCGATGATGCCCTCATATTGGGCGAGCTCGTCGCTGAGTACCTGCAACCGTTCGGACACGTGCTTCTTCTCAATCAAAGCTTCGCGGGCCAGGTCGTCGCGCCCCTTTTCCACGGCGAGCTTCGCACGGTCTTCCCAGCGGCGGAGGGAAGCCTCGAGTTGTTTCTTCTCTTCGGCCCGAGCCGTCTTGTCCGCGATGCGGGCCGCGAGGGACGTCCTTGCCTTGGCAAGCGTCTCTTCCAGTTCCGCGATCATCAGGCGAATCATCTTCTGGGGATCTTCCATCTTGTCCAGCGTGGAATTGACGTTGGAATTGATGATGTTTTTCATTCTCTTAAAAGCGTTCATGTATTGCTCCTTCTCTCCGGTTCTATCCGGCAGGTTGTGTTTTTGTGTACGTCAATGGTCATGCAGATACCGTGCCAACTTTCTTCGCATATGAATTTTTACCCCACTGGATGTCGAAATTTTATTTTCAATGAGGATGATGAAATTGCCTTGAAGCTGCTTTTGGACGGTTTTCAAGCATTTGTGGTGAAAAATACCAATCCCCGTTAACGAATGTTTTTGCCGATGGTGAGAAATACCGATGGCTATTTTTATGATGATGAATTCCTCGTCTGTATACTCATCTGCCGGTAGGTTCCTTATTTTCCGTCCGGCAACGCCGTACCTACGATTCCTGTACGGCTCCAGTAGTCGCCGCTAAGTCAAAGGGGGAAAACTTCCGCTCGGCGGTGATATGTCCCCTTGTTCCATCATATGTACGTCTTGGGTATTACCGGCTGGCAACCGATATCTGGATCTTCCCACTAATCATTTATCATCATCCGCGATGGGGGGAAGAAGTCCGTCCGACTTGCGTGTTAGGACGCTTGCGTATACACTTGGCGCTATGAGTACTCTCTATATGATCGCGACGCCGATCGGCAACCTTGACGACATCACCCTCCGTGCGCTGGAGACCTTGAAACGGGTCGATATCATCGCTTGCGAAGATACCCGACATACGCAGAACCTGTTGAACAAGTTCGACATCCACAAGCGGCTGATCGCCTGCCATGCCCACAATGAAGTCAATTCAGCGGCGGGCATCGTCGGGCTGATGGAGGCCGGCAACAACGTGGCGTATGTCAGTGACGCCGGGACTCCCGGTGTAAGCGATCCCGGCGCCAGGCTCGTCCATGCCGTGCGTGCCGCGGGTTTCGACATCGTTCCGGTTCCCGGGGTGTCGGCCATGACCACGTTGGTCAGCGTGGCGGGGTTCGTGGGCAAGACCTTTACGTTCGAGGGATTCCTCAGTCCGCGTAAAGGGCGTAGGACCGCCCGGCTGGAACAGCTTTTGGAACGGGACGAAGCGTTCATCCTCTATGAATCGCCGTTCAGAGTGGTCAAGTTGCTGCGGGAGCTTGCCGAACTTGCCCCCGGACGGAGGGTGCTCGCGGGGCGTGAGATGACCAAGGCGTATGAGGAATTCCTGGAAGGAACCGCCTCGTCCGTAGCGGACACTCTGGCGGCGAGGCCGGCTGTGAAAGGGGAGTTCGCAATCTGCGTGTCTCCGTCGGAAAAGGGAATGGAGGCTTCTGCTTCCGATGCCGACGATCAGGAGTAAGGTGTTGCATGATTACAATCGCCAAGCTCAGGACCTTGAAGCCCCGTACCTGTGTCCGCAAGACCGCCTGCCTGTTTCACGAGGCCGCCATGCGCCCCGGCGATTTCGCACCGGAATATTTGTCCGCGTTATGCGGATTGCTCGCTGATTACCCCTTTACTGATATTCTGTCGGATGATGAACTGTCGCGGGCGCTCGTTTTGTCGTCTACGCTGATGTCCCTGCCTGAAAGCCGGTTCATGTTCGCTTGCGAGGATCTTCATCAGTTGTTGCTCGGCGCGTTGAGCGCCGAACCCGCCGACTGGGATTTCATGAACGCCGCATCGGGGGAGCTGGATACCTCTTGCCGGGCGATTCTGCCCCATACCCTGGTACTTGACCGGATTCGGTCCCCGTTCAATGTGGGGGCGCTGTTCCGAAGCGCTGATTCGTTTGGCGTGGAGGATATCCTGTTGGTCGAGGGAACTGCCAGCCCTGAACATCCAAGGGCGCAACGGACGGCGAGGGGCTGTACCTCAACGGTTCCCTGGCGCATGCTGGATGAACGGTCCTTGCTGGATGAGCTCCATCAATCCGGTCGCCCGATGTTCGCTTTGGAGCTTGGTGGCGTCGCCCTGTCCCAGTTCATGTTTCCCGCAAACGGCGTCGCCGTACTCGGTTCGGAAGAGATGGGTGTAAGCCCCGCGTTCCTGGAAGCCTGCGACAATTCAGCCGGTAGGGTGACGATTCCGCTGGCGGGGACGAAGGGGTCGTTGAATGTGAGTGTGGCGGGGGGGATCATGCTCCACCACTGGTTCTCCATGGCGGGGTGAAGCCGTATCCTGCGTGATATCTTCACTCACATATCCCCGATATGCTCGTTTGTCGTTCCTTGCCATATGATTTGGGGCGCGGGCTGTCAAAGTGAGGTCTTGGCGTAGCGTCTTAGCCTTTGAATACGATTTCTTCCAGGATTGCGGCGGCGTCCTCGATGCACCCGTCGCAGGAACGGAGGATAGTCCCTGTCTCGACGCCCTTGATGTCCAGGCAGACGCAGGATTGGTTCTTGATGCGGAACTCCTCAACGATCTGCTTCGCGATTTTATAGGTGGCGGCCTTCGTATACGGCCCGTCAAGGTCGCCGCCGCTGAGCTTCATGCCTGCGACGGCGATTGCGCCTGATAGTGCGCCGCAAGTCCCGCGCATGCCGCCCATTCCCAGACCGAACCCCTCCATGATCTTGAACATGGTCTGTTCATCGATTCCCACGAGGTCCGCGTATGCGCAGGCGACGGACTGGCTGCAATTATATCCTTTGTGATGATTGTCCAATGCTTTCTGTATGCGAGTTTCCATGGGCGATAGTCTATACCGATGGAGCTGGTCTGTTCAATGGTTTTGTTTGACAGTGGTGTGGGGAGGAAGGTAAAATTCTTTTATACTCCGCATAAAGGCAAAGTATCGGTTAATCTGCTGACAGAGAAGGCCGTTGCCGTCTATCAAAAGGATGGGAACTCAATAATCGTTATCCATGTTCCTCAAGCAAGCCGGGAACAAAAGCCTGTTTATATCAATAATGACCTTTTCAATGGAACCTACCGGAGAAACGGGGAAGGTGATTACCATTGTTCTCGTTCTGAGGTGCTGGCGATGCTTCGTTTTCCATACAAGTGATGATAGCAATGATGAGCTGAAGGGCGTGCGTTTTATCAATCAATGCTGGAAACAGGTTCCTTCAATGGTTCTGTTTGACAGCGGCGCGGAAAGGAGGATAGAATCCTTCCATGCCCCGTACCATCAATCTAGACCCTGAAGAGAACTACCGGTGGATGACCACGACGCCGGTACGCCGTCTGATACTGTCGCTTGCCGCGCCTACGATCACCACCATGCTGGTGACGGCTTTCTACAATATGGTCGATACCATGTTCGTCAGTCGGCTGGGTACGAGCGCGTCCGCCGCAGTCGGGGTCGTGTTCTCGCTGATGGCCATTATCCAGGCGATCGGCCTGACGTTCGGCCAGGGGTCGGGCAATGTCGTCGCCCGCCTGCTTGGAGCGAAGGAACGGGATCGGGCGAACCAGGTCTTTTCTTCCGCTTTTTTTGCGTCGATGACCTGCGGTCTGGTACTCGCGGTATTCGGGCTGGCCTTTTTGAGGCCCTTCATGCGCTTGCTGGGTTCCACCGACACGATATTGCCCTATGCGATGGACTACGCCGGGTTGATTCTGATCGGCGCCCCGTACATGGCCGCGAGCTTTACCATGAACAACAACCTCCGCTCGGAAGGGAAAGCCGTACTCGGCATGGTCGGCATGGTGTCCGGAGCGGTCGTGAACGTCGTGCTTGACCCGATTTTCATCTTTGCGTTGGGAATGGGCATCAGGGGGGCGGCGTTGGCGACGATCCTGAGCCAGTTGGTCAGTTTCAGCATCTTGCTGTCCCAGTTCCTGTCCCATCGCAGCAACCTCCATCTGAGCATCAGGAACGTCCGGTTCCAATGGCCGCTGTACCGGGATATCCTGCAAGTCGGCATGCCTTCGTTCCTGCGCCAGGCGTTGGGGAGCGTCGCGAGCATCTGCATGAACATATTCGCCGGACCATTCGGCGACGCCGCGATCGCCGCCATGTCGATCGTCACCCGGACGATGCAGTTTCTCAATTCGGCGCTGATCGGATTCGGACAGGGGTTCCAGCCTGTCGCCGGATTCAGTTGGGGGGCGAAGAAGATCGGGAGGTTGCGGGAGGCTTATGGCTTTTGTGTCAGAACCGGCGTCGTGGCTTTTGTTTTTCTTGGCGCCGTCTGTTTCGCCGGGGCCAGATTGATTATTCGTGCGTTCATCGCAGATCCCGTCGTGTTGGAGATCGGCACGCTCGCCCTCCGGTTTCAGTGCGCGTTGATGCCGATCCAGGCCGTTAACGTCCTGTCGGGCATGCTGTTCCAATGTACCGGCAAGGGGGGCAAAAGTTCCGTAATTGCCTTGGCGAGACAGGGTATCTTCTTTATCCCGTTGATCGCCGTGTTGCCGCGGCTGTTCGGCGTTTTGGGCATACAGTTGGCGCAGCCTATCGCGGACATCATCACATTCTGCCTGTGTATGGCCATGACCACACGTTACCAGAAAATTTTGAAAGCGATGCCGCAGGAATGATACTTCGGACATGAAGGTATTTCTTACTGGTCATTCTTTCAGCTACTACACGGTTTCGATTGCGTATGTAGGAAAATAATAGTATTATTTAATTAGAATATGACTATGGAGGTCGATATGTATATCAAACCTTCCGCTGTGATACGACAGAACTACAATGATATCGCACAGCTTTGCAAGGACTCCGGCGAACCTGTCTACCTTACGAAAAATGGTGAAGGTGATCTTGTCGTCATGGATATTGAGGCGTTCGAGCAAAGGGAGAAAATGTTGGATCTGCGGGAGAAACTTCTTTCGGTCAAGGAAGATCGTGTCTCGGGTAAGCCTGGTTGTTCGTTGGAGGCGCTGGATTTGTATTTGGAGGCCGTCATAGACGAGGTATCTGGGTATGGAACGACGAAAGCCATATGAACTGGTCATTTCTGATATGACAAAGCATATGATGGAGTCCCATGTTCGCTTTTTAGCATTGCGGAACGTTGATGCTTCCCGGCGAATAAAAAACAGTATCATCCAAGCGATTGCTACGTTGCGGGAAAATCCTGAACGGTTTCCGTTTTTGGATGTTCATGGGATTCCTAGAAACATATATCGAAAGCTGTTTGTAAAGAATTGGTATCTTGTGCTGTTTCAAATACAGGGGCAGGAAGTCCTTGTTGAGTATATCGTTGATTGTAGAAGTGACTACAAGTGGTTGTTGGGATAGCCTCCTTGTGGTGTTTGCCTGTTGTACCATCCATGGCCACACGTTACCAGAAAATTTTGAAAGCGATGCCGCAGGAATGAGCCTCGGCCATAGGACATGCAATGTCCGTCCGTTTGCTATCCACATGCAATGTCTTCCTCTCGGAAGCGAAACATCCTGTTGGGGTATCCCTGCGTCACCGTACTACCGCATCGCCGCATCGCCGTCCGCTGGTCGGCGGGCGTTCATCATCACTTTATGAATTTGGACGGGAAAGCTCGTAAAGCTTGCGGAGACGATCCTCAATCGCCCGGTTCAGCGTATCGACTGGAAAATTCCCTTTGGCGTTGCGGACACCGGCGGGACGGTTTGTGAGGATTTGCATCCCTTCATCGACCGTTTCAATCGGATAGAGGTGGAATGCGTGCCGCTCAATCGCATCAAGTACGTCGTAGGGAAGAATCAGGCTATTGATGTTCTGTTTCGGAATGATGACCCCCTGATGCTTGGTCAGTCCCATTTTCGCACAGATCTTGTAGAATCCGGATATCTTTTCATTGATGCCGCCGACCGGCTGTATCTCTCCCATCTGGTTGACCGAGCCGGTTACGGCTATATCCTGGCGGACGGGAATCTCCCCGATGGCGGACAGGAGCGCGAACAGCTCGGATGACGAGGCGCTGTCTCCGTCCACCTCCGCGTAGGACTGCTCGAAGCAGATGCCGGCGTAGATGGAGAGGGGGAATGAACGGGCATAACGCTTGCGGAGGTATCCTTCAAGAATCAGAAGCCCCTTGTCATGGATTTCACCGGAAAGCCCCGCCTCATGCTCGATGTTGACGATTCCTTCACTGCCCGGCGCTACGGTGGCGGAGATTACCGTCGGGGTGCCGAACGACGCCGCGCCTCGGTCCATCACCGCAAGGCCGTTGACCATGCCTGTCTTCGTCCCCTTGAGCATGATGATCATCTCACCCGCCGCGATTTCGCTGTTGATGCGGCTTTCTGTGATACCCGACACATAGTCGCGTTCATCCATCGCCCTGACTACCTTGGTACGGTCTATGACGTTCGCATCGCTCTGTCTCGCCCAATAGTCGGCTTCCTGAAGCAGGTCGCTGACAAAGGAGAGCTGGGTCGTCAGTTCATTGCGTTGTTCGGCGTACCAGGAGCTGTAGCGGAGCAACTCCGCGATGGCGTCGTCTGAAACGGGAAGCAGTCGCTCCTTCGCCACGGTGCGGCGGATGAAACCGATAGTCCCGGCGATATTTTCCTTGTTCGCCGGCATGGCGAAGTCGAATTCCGCGGAAACCTTGAACAGTTTGAGGAACTGTTCGTCATGCTCGCAGAACTTGTCGTAGGTTGTTTCGCTGCCGATCAGGATGATCTTGACCGACAACGGCGCCGGCTGTGGGCGGATTCCTGATGTACGGTTCGCCGATATGCCGTTGGAGCTGTTCTGGATTACCAGCGACCCGGTGTCGAGGAATCGTTTGAGCGAATCCCAGAGCCCCTCCTCGGCGAGCATTTCTTCGGCGTTGATGACCATGAACCCGCCGGCCGCTTCCAACAGGGATCCCGCATGGATGGAGAGATAGGGGAGGTGCCGGTCGTCATGGACGTCGGTATTGGGATCTACGGAACCGAATAGGTTGGAGAAGGTCGGATGCGATTCGACGATCAATGGACGGCTGGCCGTGTCCGCATGGTTGATCAGGAGATTGACGCCGTACCGGTAGAAGATGTCGGAATTCTTGACCTGCTCCGCGTCCATCATGCCGAACAGATAGGCGTGGTCGCGGATGTCGTTCTTGATGTGACGCAGATGGTTGACGCAGGAAATGGCGTCGAACCGATGCGCGATGGGTTCCAGCAACGTCCACGATGCGGCGGCCAGTTCTTCAGGGTCGATGGGTGCGTCGGGTTGTTTGCCACTGACGAAATTCTTGATTTTCTGCTGAAGGCGGAACGTGAACGTTTTCATCGCGGAAGCGAATTCAGCGCCGTCTCCGGGAGGAAATGTAAGCACGACCGGGCTGTCCGGCTTGAGAAAGTTGTGTACGTAGGCGATGTCCCTAAGCTTGCCGGTGTCGCCGCGGAGCGGTTGCGCGACTTGGAGGACGGCGGACTGCCGGCCCGTGCCGGGATCGCCGCTGACGAAGATATTGTAACCGGCGCTGTCGATCGCCATTCCCATGGAGAGGGCGCGAAGCGCTCTCGGCTGTCCGATGATGCCGGGGTTGGCCGGAATCGGTTCATGGTCACTGACGACGGAGACCGGATAGGAAAACACTGCATCCTCAGGCGCAAGCTCGCGGATGGTAAAAGCTAATTCACCCATGACGCTCAATATAGGTGGTGGAACAAACCCTGTCAACTCTTTATACTGTACGTATGAAACAGACTGAGCTAGTACATTTCCTCTATCAGCGGCTCGACATGGCGCCGTTTGATGGCGTTGATATTTCCTTGAACGGCCTGCAAGTCGGGCCGAAGGAGCGGGAGATACGCCGCGTAGCCGTCGCCGTGGATGCCTGCATGGCCTCCTTTGAGGCTGCCGCGGCGCTTGGCGCCGACCTGCTGCTGGTTCACCATGGATTGTTCTGGGGGCGCCCGCTGGCTATAGCCGGAGCCCATTATGACCGGGTGAAATTCTTGATGGACCATGACCTTTCCCTGTTCGCCGCCCACCTGCCGTTGGACGCTCATCCGGAGCTGGGGAACAATGCGCGGATGGCAAAACTCCTTGGTATGCGGACGCTTCAGCCGTTTGGTTCATGGAAGGGGCTGAACGTTGGATTCCGCGGTGAACTGCCGGAGGCCCGGAGCGCGGAGGTTCTGGCGCGGACGCTGGGATTTTCTTCGGCGGATGGCTTGAGGATTTTGCCGTTCGGTCCAAAGGAGATACGGACTGTGGGAATTGTCAGCGGAGGAGCCGCCGATGACGTCTACGGTGCGTTGGAGCTTGGTCTTGACGCATTCATCACCGGAGAATGCGAACATCAGGTGTATCACGATTGTGAAGAGCGTGGAATCACTATGATTTGCGGTGGTCATTACGCCTCGGAAGTTTTTGGCGTACAGGCCGTGGGGAAGATGCTGCAAGAGGAACTCGGTCTTGACGCCGCCTTTGTTGCCATCCCAACCGCGCTGTAGTATAGTTGACTGTATGGATGAGAAAACTCCTTCTAGTGAACTAGAACTATCGTGGCGTCAACGCTGCCTGCCTTTTATCCTGACGATCTCGGTCATCGTCCTTGATCAGGTGACAAAGGCGGTCGTTGTCGCGAAGATTCCGCTGGGGACTATCGCGGCAAGCTATTTCGGAGATTTCCTCCAGATATGGCATGTCCGGAACAAGGCCGTCGCGTTCAGCATGGGGGCGGGATTGCCCGATGGGTTTCGTTCAATTCTGTTCCTGGTAGTCCCGACGGTCGTCATGGTGCTGCTGGTCTGGATGTTGCTCAGCCGGAAGAACCAGTTCACGACGTTGCAACGCTGGGCTCTGGCTGGTATCCTTGGCGGAGGGATTGGGAATCTGACGGATCGTTTCTTTCGCCCCGACGGGGTGGTCGATTTCGTCAGCGTCAAGTTCTATGGACTGTTCGGTCTGGAACGCTGGCCGACCTTCAATGTCGCTGACAGTTCGGTCGTCGTCTGCGGTATCCTGCTGGTCGTTTCCTTGATTGCCGCGGTTCATCGGGAATCGACGCACCGGGGGGTAGGCGATCAAGAAGCGGAGCGCCGGAAGATAGTGAGCGGGGGAGCTGATTCGGAAGCGAAGGACTTGAAAGCAACGAAGGACAACAAAGCCCGGTGAGAAGACCGGAAAGGAATATATGCTATGAATAAGAAAGCCAATACCGCGATCTTCATCGTGATTGCGACGATACTGAACATCGTGCTGATGCTGGCGCTGTTCCTGCTGAGTTTCGCATTGATCGCCCGGTTCGTGGATCCTGAAAGCTCCATGCTGCCCCTGTGGCTCGGACTTGCGTTTATCGTGTCGATCGGCGGCAGCTTCCTCATCTACTCCATGGTTGTCAAAATGATCTCGAAGAAGTTCAACATGGAGGATCATCTCGCTCCGCTGTGGACCTCCCGAAAGCAGAAGAAGAGACGGGAGGAATAGATCTCGATGCGGATGCCCTCCATCGCGCGGCTGCCCCATTGTTCCTGGTTTCCCTTCTCGGATGAACCGGTGCTGTCGGGGTTGTGGTATATCCCGAAGCTGTGCGATCCAGTATTTCTGTTTCCAGAAGAATCCCCCGACCAGAAGTGGCATTTGTTCGCCCACTCATGGTTCGGCATCCATCATTTTATCAGTGGTTCCGGCATAGCTTGGGAGCCTCTGAAGATGGTCGAGGTGCGGGGGCATTCTCCGTTCATCTTCTTTGACCGCGGAACATGGTATCTGCTGTATGAGAAGCATGACGCTCCAATTCCGATATTGGAGAGGGGGCGGAGGAGAGTTCCCCGGAAGGAACGGCTGAAGGCGAGCCGTATCGAGATGCGCTCGTCGAACGACCTGCTCGTCTGGAGTGAACCCCGGCTGCTGCTCGACAGCCGGGATGTGACGTTCGCTTCGGACTATCTGGACCAGCCACGAGTGTCGCGACCCCAGCTGATTCCCTGGAACGGCGGGTATCGGCTGTACTTCGGGGCTTCCCATCTCCTTTTGCCCGATACGAAGCAGAAAGTCAGCAGATATTTCGCCATGGCGGAGGCCGAGACGCTTTCCGGTCCGTTCATCGTGGGCAACGGCGGTCGTCCGTTGCTGGAGCCGATGCCCGACGATCCGTATCGCAACCTCGGGTGCGGGAGCATCAAGGTGGTTCCCGGCGTGGATGGGCTCGCCGCGTTCCAATGCGGTGCGTCATGGAATCCTGCGGCCTGCAAGAGCATGACGAGCATGGTGATGCTGCTTTCCGCCGACGGGGTGGACTGGCATCTGAGCGCGCGCCCTCCCGTGCTGGTTCCCGCCACCGAAGGATGGGCCAGCCGGTATATCATGAGCTGCGATGTCCGATACAAGGAGAACGAGGCCTGCTGGTATTGCTATTTCTCCGCGAATGGCAAAAAGGAGACCTTCCCCCGGTACAGCCGGGAGTCGCTCGGCCTGTTGCTGGGCAAGGACCCCGTATTGAAGAAAATGCCGTCCTGAAGCAGTTGTAATGGTGTACGGGGCTGTAGGCGTCTCCATATGCTTTTTCATCATGTTTCCATGCAAATTCTCATGGCCGCCGACCTGCCGTCCGTCTCTCTTCCAAACGGCTCCCTATGAACAACGTGCCGATACTTTCTCCGTTGAGGATTCCATACAATGCATCGGGATTCCTGCCATTGGTGATGATGGTGTCGATTCCCTGCCGCATAGCCAGCTTCACTGCCTGTAGCTTTGTTTTCATTCCTCCTGTACCGCGGCGAGAACCGGCTCCGCCTGCCAGAAGCATCGTCCGGTCATCGATTTTTTCAATGCGAGGGATAAGGTGCGCTTCAGGATGGAGCCTGGGGTCCTTGTCGTACAATCCGTCGATATCGGAGAAAATGACAAGCCTCCGCGCTTTGCGGAGTACCGCTACGATGGCTGACAGCATGTCGTTGTCGCCGAACAGGCGTTCCTTCGATTCGATTTCGGTGTAACTGACAGAATCATTCTCGTTGACGATGGGAATGACCCCCATTTCAAGCAAGGAATCGAACGTTTTCCAGCGTGGCGGCCCATTGGCTACCGAACATCATCAGGGAATTTCAGAATGATTATCCGAATATCGACTATGAACTGCTTTTGGGCGACTATGCCGAGATAGAGGACTGGATTGCGGAAGGGCGGGTGGATTGCGGTTTCCTGCGGCTTCCGACAAGACCTGAATTCCAGACGATTTTTCTGGAGGAGGACCGGTTGCTGGCGGTTCTGCCTGAGAACCATCCGCTTGCCGGTTGCGAGGCGTTTCCACTTGCGGCCTTGTGCGGCGAGCCGTTCCTGCTGCTGGAGAAGGGGGCGAAGTCCGAGGTTTCCGCGATCTTTGAACGTCATGGCCTTTCACCGAATGTCCGTTTCACTACATGGGACGACTACGCCGTCATGTCCATGGTGGAAAGCGGCTTGGGAATCAGCGTCCTGCCCGAGCTGATCCTTCGCCGCAATCCATATCGGATCGTGGCGAAGGAACTGGAAGTCCCCGCCAGGCGGAAGATCGGCCTGGCGCTGAGGGACGAAAAAAACGCCTCGCTCGCGGTCAGGCGTTTTCTTGAATATCTGGACTGCCGGTTCTCCTGACGTTGTCGGCTATTCCTCGACTTCGGCGCTGATCAGGTTCTTGTTGACCTTGTGGGCGAGCTTCAGTTCCCGTTTGTTCTGCTTTTCCAGTTGTTTTTGCGTGGTAAGCGTGACTTGCTCCACCGAGCGACCTCCGACGAATTGCTGAATGGCGCACTCCGTTTCCGCGGCTCCCGTCGCGGCGGGGTAGTTGATGAACCCATGAACCGTCTTCTTTACTTCCAAGTACTTGACCGGGGTGTCCGCAGAGGCCAGCGCATCTGCGTACAGCATCGCGTCGTCGTGCAGCGGGTCGTATTCCGCCGCGATAATCAGCGCAGGCGGCAGCCTGGAATGGTCCTTGGACAGGAGCGGGGAGAAATTGGGGTTGAGTATGTCCTTTGGTTCGCGCTGGTAATTCTGGATGAAGAACGTCATGTCCTTGTCGGTCAGAGTGGGGCAGTCCTTGTACTGGGCGTAGCTGTCGGTGCGCATCCTGCCGTCGGTCACGGGGTAGATGAGTATCTGCCCCGCTATCGAAGGTCCTTTCCGGTCTCTGGAGAGACGGCTCACGACAGCCGCCAGATTTCCTCCGGCGCTGTCGCCGATCAGGAATATCCGGTCGGGGTCCGTCTTCCAGTAACGGGCGCCGTTCGCCGCCCAGAGCAAGGTGTCGTAGCAATCCTCTACCGCCGTGGGGAACTTGTACCGTGGCGCGAGACGGTAGTCTACGGACAATACCGACGCCTGGGTAAGGTCGGCGAGCCTTGCGCAGAAGAAGTTGTACAAATCCATATTGCCCCAGGTCCAGCCGCCGCCATGATAGAAGATAATCAGCGGGCTCAGCCCCGACAACGCCTTGCTGTCTCGTTTTTCAAAGAAATAGCCTGTAATCACCCCGTCGGTAACGGGAATGATGAACGTCTTGGAGTCTATGTTCTTTGCAGGTTTCTGCAAAAGCTTGCGGGTCACCCAGTTGTTCGGGATCGATATATTGTTTATCTCGTCGATGCGTTCTTCAGTCAGTCCCGTGATATCCCTGGTCGTGATATGCTTGGACAGCTTGATGATGCGCTTCAACTTATGCGAAATATCATAAATAGCCATTATGTATGTATCCTATAATGGTTTGTATCCGCTGACAAGTATGTCCCCGCCGTTCCTACGGGTTATTTGATGCAAAAGACACCATATTGAGTCAAGTACTGTGACAAAATGTTGCCAATGGCCTGTCTGTGCAACAAGCGCGAGGCGTTCAGGAGTCCTTCGGTCCGCGTGCGAGTATCTTGTTGAAACGTGAGCAGAAGAGGATCGTGGTAGTCGTAGCGGCCGCGATGTCTGCGATCGGTTCTGCGAGGAACACGCCGGTCAGACCGAGCGAGGTCCTGGATAGGATGAGTACCAACGGTATCAGCAGGACGATTTTCCTGAGCAGGGCGAGGAACAGTGATATCTTCGCCTGACCCAGCGCGATAAAACTTTGTTGACAGGCGAGCTGCGCTCCCATGAAACCAACGCCCGCAAGGAATATCCGCATCGCCCGTTCTGTGAACAGCGTCAGCTCCATGTCGGAACTGAATATGGCGATGAACGCCCGTGGAAACAGCTCGACCAGAGCGCAGAGGGTGATCGAGTAGGCGAGGCAGCAGGTAAGCAGCAGCGAGAACGCCTTCTTGACTCGTTGTGTCTGTCCTGCGCCGAAGTTGAAGGAGATGATTGGCTGTCCGCCCTGCGTTACCCCATGCAACGGCATGATGGCGAACATCATCACACTGCTGAGAATCGTCATTGCCCCGACCGCGATATCCCCTCCAGTGCGCTGGAGCGTGGAATTGAGGATGATATTGACCAGGCTCTCCGTGGACTGCATGACGAACGGCGACACCCCAAGGGCGAACACAGGCATCATGACCTTGAAGGATGGTTTCATCAACCTGGCCCTGATCCTCAGCCTTGTTTTGCCACCGCACAGGAATGCGACGACCCATACGGACGAAATCGCCTGTGAGATGATGGTTGCCAGCGCTGCGCCCTTGACCCCCATTCCGCATGCGAAGATGAACAGCGGATCGAGCGCAATATTCAATCCTGCGCCAATCAATACGGTCATCATGCTGGTCTTGGCGAACCCTTGGGCGGTGATGAATGGGTTCAACCCCAAGCAGAGCTGGACGAAAATCGTTCCCCACAGATATATCGTCAGATAGTCCGTCGCATAGCCGAGTGTGTTTTCACTGGCGCCGAAGGCCAGGAGCAGCGGTTTTTGGAAGGCGAGGAAAAACGATGTCAGAAGCAGTGAGATGATTACCAGCGAACTGGCGCTCTTGGAAAGCAGTTCCTCCGCTTTGTCGTCCTTTCCTTCCCCCATCTTGATGGAGGCCAGCGGGGCCCCGCCCATGCCGACGAGCGAGCTGAACGCCGATATCAGCATGATGATCGGGAACGTGACGCCTACGCCGGTCAGCGCAAGCGCGCCGGTACCGGGGATATGGCCGATATACATGCGGTCTACGATATTGTACAAAGCGTTGATCAATTGCGCGCATATCGCGGGAAGCGCAAGCCGAAGCAACAGCTTCCCGACGGGAGCCGTCCCCATGTCATTCTGTTTATGAACCATACACAACAAACTAGTTTTTACCGCGTGTCTCGTCAAGTAGATGGAGCGTGTATGCCTATGGCTGCGGGGGAATTCGCGGGGCGTGATTTTTGATGCGCAGACATGGACTTTACCCGCCGGCCGTGGCTTCCGGCAGGCGGACTTACTTTCCAATGGCGGCTCTCGTTTTTTTGCGATAGGTATGACTGCGGGCTCTGTGGCCTGTTGACAAGAATGCAACTGGTTGCCTATTATATGCAATAGGTTGCGTATTGTGTGCGTCATATCGTGTCATCGCCGGTAGAGAAACGGGGGAACAATCAATGTCCGTAATAGATTCCATGCCTTCCAGAGAATTCGTATTTGGGAGCATCCTGTTGTTGTCGAACAAGTTGCAGATTGCCGGTGATGGAATCATGGATGGGCTGACCATGAAACAGTGGTTTCTCCTCATCATGATGAACATTCTGAAAATGGAGAACGGAAAAGAAACACAGACGGTGACGGAAGTGGCGGAATGTACTGGGACTTCGCGACAGAACGTGAGGAAGATGCTCGATGTCCTGGCGAGAAAGGGCTTCGTCGTTCTGACACCGTCGCCGACGGACCGCCGGGCGCTGGATGTGGGGCTGACTGAGCGATGCTATGCCTTTTTCGCCCGGAATGAACGGATAGGGGACAAGTTTCTCGATGATTTGTACGAGACGGTCACCGCCGGGGAACTGGAAATGGTCGCCGGAGTATGCCGGAAGCTGTTCGCTCGGCTGGATGCGATGTCCACCAATGCGGAACGTCTGAATTAAGCGGCTGCGGATACAAGACATCAGGATAAGCGCATTGCGAAGGATGACACAGTATTATGGGTATTCTTCGAGAGGGGGGATAAGAAAATGAAACGGATTGGTATTGTATATCACTCAAAATATGGTTCCACCAGGAAATACGCCCAGTGGACGGCGCAAATGCTTGGCGCGGATCTGTTTGAAAGCAAGAAGTGCAGGATTGACGATTTGATTCCATATGAGGTAATTATCTACGCTGGAAACATCTATGCGTCCAGCCTCGCAGGAAGCGCATTGATTAAAAAAAACCTTGAACGTCTTGACGGAAAGGACATGGTATTCCTCGCCGTAGGCGCGTCGCCGGAAGATCCTGAAGCCGTCAAGACGCTGATGGAGCACAACTTCGCGGGGACGAGACTGGTCGATGCTCCGGTTTTCTATGTACGCGGCGCATTCGACATGTCGAAAATGACCTTTTTTGACCGGATCCTTTGCGGCATGCTCAAAAAATCGGTGGCGAAGAAAAACCCTGC
The DNA here is from genome assembly GCA_034114085.1 of Sphaerochaetaceae bacterium. Taxonomy (GTDB): domain Bacteria; phylum Spirochaetota; class Spirochaetia; order Sphaerochaetales; family Sphaerochaetaceae; genus Spiro-02. Next base: position 22,693 of record JAXEWB010000083.1, read on the forward strand.
CACATTGGAGCCTTGGGAGAAGGGATTGCTGGAATGCCTGGACTCATCCTCCGACTGGACCGCTCCAGAAAATGTGACGTCGTTGGTTGAGTACGTACGTTCCATCACCTAGTAAAACAGACATTTTCTCCATCATCCTCCAAAAAATTTCCATCATCCGGCTGGGTGTCTGTTGCCCAAGGAAACCATGGTCGACTATACTTTTCGCATGAGCAATACAGTGACGATTATTCCCGGCGCGAAGTATGGATATGGTTTCATCCCCAAGGAGTCGCTCCCGAAGGGCAAGGACGAATACTATCTCAGAAACTTGCAATCCCGATCGGTGGAGCGGCATTGGAGACATTTGCGTGCCGGAGAAATCGAGCTGCTGGTAAAGAATTCCAACACCTGCGACGACTGGGACGACATTCTTGTGCTGGATCCGTTCGACCCGACCCGTATCGCCCGCAACAGCTTTCACGGTCTGGTACGTATCGGCGCCGTCCAGGACAGTTTGCTCAAATACCATGATTTCACCGTTCCGGAAGGAATTACCGGTTGCCGGATCATATCCTCGGATATCGGAGACCACTGCGCCATCCACGACTGCGCGTATATCAGCCATTATATCGTTGGTGATCGTGTCATTCTCCACCGGATCGATGAAATGCAGACCACCGACCATGCCAAGTTCGGAAACGGGATCGTCAAGGAGGGCGAGGATCCTTCGGTCCAAGTCACTATTCATGTGATGAACGAAGCCGGTGGTCGCGCCGTCGCGCCGTTCGATGGGATGATCTGCGCCGACGCCTGGATTTGGGCCGCGTATCGGGACGACTCGTTGCTCATGAAGCGGCTGATGGAGCTGACGAACCAGAGCTGCGACCTGCGGCGGGGTTGGTACGGCGAGGTTGGCAACGGCTCTGTGCTGAAAAGCTGCGGAATCATCAAGGATGTATTGTTCGGACCGGCTTCCTACGTCAAGGGCGCCCACAAGCTGAAGAACCTGACTATCCGCTCGACCGAACAGTCTCCGACTCAGTTGGGTGAAGGTATCGAGCTGGTCAACGGGATCATCGGTTCGGGTTGCCATGTGTTCTACGGCTGCAAGGCTATCCGGTTCATCATGGGGGACAACACCAACCTCAAGTATGGGGCGCGGTTGATCAATTCAATCCTCGGCGACAACTCCACCGTCTCCTGCTGCGAAGTCCTGAACAACCTTGTATTCCCCGGCCATGAACAGCATCACAACAATTCGTTCCTGATCGCCACGCTGGTGATGGGACAGTCCAACATGGCCGCTGGCGCCACCGTCGGTTCCAACCACAATAGCCGTGGAAACGATGGTGAGATCGTCGCCGGACGAGGGTTCTGGCCTGCGTTGTCCAGTACGTTGAAGCACGACAGCAAGTTTGCCAGCTTCACGTTGCTGGTCAAGGGGAACTATCCCGCCGAGCTGAATATTCCATTGCCGTTCTGCCTGTTGTCGGACAATATGTGCGAGCACCGTCGCGAGCTGATGCCCGCCTACTGGTGGATGTACAACATGTATGCGTTGGAACGCAATAGCTGGAAGTACAAGGCCAGGGATCGCCGGAAGAAGATCGTCCAGCATGTCGAGACTGACTATCTCGCCCCCGATACCGCTCAAGAGCTGTTATCAGGACTGGAACTATTGCAGCGCTGGACCGCGATCGCCTGGTATGCGTCCAATGGCGAGGCTTACGACGCCTCCGATGCCGCGGGGCTTTCCTCCAAGGGATTTGAGCTGCTTTCACAGCATCCTGAGATCGTCGGAACGCTGGATGTGTTCGGTGAAAATCTGGAGCATACCGTCTATCCCGTCAAAATCCTGAAAGTCGCCGAGGGGTGGCGGGCGTATCGGGACATGCTGGTCTACTACGGAGTAAAGAGCGTCGGAACTTGGTGCGCCGACTCCGGAATTTCCCTCCAGGGATTCCAGCGGGAATGCGGGGCGCGGGATCCGCTCGGAAACTGGCTGAATCTTGGTGGACAGCTTGTACCGGAGGCTAAAGTCCTGGATCTACGGCGGGCCATCTGCGACAAGGAGCTGTATTCCTGGAAGGACGTCCACGAGGTCTATGACCGATGGTGGGGCGAATATCCCCGCGACAAGGCTTGCAACGGCTTGCAGGTACTTCGGACGTTGCTTGGTGTTGAGACTTTGAATGCGGATGTCTGGAATGAGTTGAAGTCGCATGTAGCCCGTATTCGGGAATATGTCGAAGAGCAGGTATTCAAGACGAAACAGAAGGACTACAACAATGCATTCAGGGAGATAACCTACAGGAGCCTTGCCGAACGCAACGCTGTCCTCGGCAGGGTAGAGGATAATCCGTTTATCGAGGAAACGAAACATCAGACGCAAGAGCTAATGGCCAAATTGGAGGCAGTGGTTTTCTGAGTCGCCGTCCGTTTTTTCCCGCATGTCGTATTCGCTTGTCCTAGCGGTACCGCCGGATGAATGTGCACCATGCGCAGGGCCACTGGATTGGCGTAGTCCGCCATTCAGCTATGGCGCCGTCCTGATGAGTATGGAGATGGCGTCGTTGTGTGAACGCGATGCCGCCTATGGCAGGGTATATTCGGTGCAACTGCAATTATCGGCGTTGTAGTGAAAGAATTCCTCGTTCGTCATGTCGATGAAATAGGTGCGTATCACTCTGGCGACCCCGCCGTGGCATACCAACAGGATGTTTTCGTCCGCATGGGTTTTCCGCAAGTCGTCCAGCAGGCTATAGGTTCTGTGCGCCACCTGCATCATGGATTCTCCCTGCGGGTAGCGATAGGCGAAGCAACGTTTGTTTGCCAGAAATCCTTCATCCAGCCTGTCGACGCCCTCGTATATGCCGTAGTCCTGTTCAATCAGCCTGTCGTCCACTATATATGGAATCCCGTTCTCTTCCGACACGACCCGCGCGGTCTGGAGCGCCCGCTTCATGGGCGAAACGACGATGCTGTCCACATGCAGCCGCGATACCGCTTCCGAAAGCTTTTTCGCCTGCGAAACGCCTTCCTCCGTCAACGGAAGATCCGTCCGGCCACAGACTTTGTTCAAGGCGTTCCATTCCGTCTGTCCATGACGGGCCACGTATATCTTCATGCTCTGCTCCTTGTCTCGAAGGTGTCGTCAGTATAGCGGAAAAGGCATTGTATATATATGGATGATGATATACGGACAGTCGTTTTCCTGGCAGAAAAGACCGCCGTCCTCCCCCGTGTCCGGGTATCAACGGCGGTTTCTCGTTCCTCAATGGCTATCGATATCGTTATTTCTGTTCGGGATGGCGGTCATACAGGATCCGCATGCGCTCCTGTACGGGGACTGTGCTTTTTTCTCCCGCTGCTTCCAGCTTTTCTCCGAAGGGCATCTGGGCGATGAGCTTCCATGTCGCGGGAATCTCATAGACTTCCGAGACTCGCTGGTCGATCAACGGATTGTAATGCTGTAGGTTCGCGCCGAGCCCCATGTCCTCCAACGCCGTCCAGATGGCGAACTGGAGCATCCCGTTGGCTTGCTCCGCCCATGGCCCGAAATTCTGCGCATAGGCCGGGAACTTTTGGGCGAACCCCTCCGTTATGGTGGTGTCGTCGTAGAACAGGACCGTTCCGAACGCCTGCTGGAAGCCTGCGATCTTCGCTTCGGTACGGCCGAATTTTTCCGGAGCTACCCGCTGGCGCAGCGTGCTCATGACGATCTCCCACAGCAAGTCGTGCTGGTCTCCGAACAGGACGACGATTCTTGCGCTCTGGCTGTTGTAGGCCGAGGGCATGTAGGCAAAGACCTCTTCTATGGTCCTGACGATTTCTTCCTGGCTGACCTTCGGATTTTTGCCGAGGGCATATACCGAACGGCGTTGCTTGATTGCGGGTATTAATTCGCTCATGTCCCTACTTCTCCTTCTGCTCGGGTAAACCGTCGTAGCCTTCGTCCTTCTCGCAGGGCCGTACAGGAGTACTGTCCCCGCTCGGCATCCTTGGCTCCGCCAATTTCCCCTTCGCAGGTCTTTCTACTTGGGTAGACCGTCGTAGCCTTCGCCCGCTATGTTCGCCATCCCTATGGTATGACTCACATCGGGTGTTCTTGGCTGTCGCGGTTCTCCCCGTATGAGCTTTGCTCTCGTCGCGCAAGGGTTCCCGCACAACGGCGTACTCTATCTTCTATTGAGTAATATGCTTATAAATTTCTTGAACGGCTACTGAATATGTTCGCCCACAGAATGGAATTGTTACATTGCTGTAGTTCTCTTCTGGTCGAGTGCGTTGTCTGAATCGGCTGTCTGATAGAAATGAAATACACCTCTAAGGTTGATACCGTGTGGAGAAGGGCAGTGGTACGCTGAAAGCGGTCCTGTATCCTTGGGCCAAGGAGAGCGCTATGAAAAAGAAAAATCTGCTATGTATATCGTTGTTGCTGGTTCTGATGATAGTATTCGTGGCCTGTAATGGAAATCCGAATAGCGGCGGTTCCAGCGGTGGCTCGATGAGTACCGGCATGTATGGCGAAATCGCCGATTATATGGATGAAAATCCACAATTCGCCGGGGATTGGAACAAAGCCGCGATAGCTTATATTGAATCCCGCCTTCCGGCTGAGTATGAGTTGATCATGCGGTTTTCGGAAAATGACTACACAGCGGGTGCCATATCTTCTAGTAACATCGTCACACATAAATATGTCAAGACCGCCGAGGGCCTGTGGCTGGAACAGACAAGGACTGTTAACGGTGCCTCTCCGGTTATTGAAGGTGGTATAAAGATCAGGAATGGCGTGGGCGGCGCGGACGATATTTTATACATATATAATGCCTCGGCCTACACCATAGTAAATGCAGCGGATATAGCTGACGCGGAATTGGAAAGGGATACGCTGAAAGCCTCTTTATTTAGTGCCATGACATGGTATGGTTCTTTCGGATCGATGTTTGATGCAATAGAGCTGGCCATGGAACAAGTCAGTCAAATGGGTTACGATTTTATTGCGCTTCTTGCACAGCAAGGTCTGGCATTTACCATTGACCGTAACGCCACGTTGTCTGTTGGCGGAACGGCTCGTGCATGCGATATGTTCGGGATTACAATAGATGACACTGTTGATGACCCTTCCGCTCCATCTCCGACATACCATGTAATGGAGTGTTTTGTGGACAAGACCAACGGCATCTGCCTGAAACTGAGCAATATTGACTATGCACAGAGGGCCGGTGATGTGAAAGAATCTGAAACCATCATTGAGACAACGAGTTTCAAGACAGCCAGTGTAACACCCATACTGTTCCCGTAGATTGACAAAAGAGACTGTGAACGGGGGGGCTAAAACGGAAGGTATAGTACGGTGGGTATGAACCACGATGAAAAACCTTCCCTCCCGCTACTATCAGGAGACAAGCCCATGAAAAAACTGTTGACCGTAGTATTGATATTGTTGCTGTCCATGACCTGCCTGTTCGCCAAGACCGAAACAATGGACATGTTCGGCATGAAGATCACCTCTTCCGACGACGGAGTCTGGCCGACCGCCGAGATTTCACGGATCGGATATGGAAAACTGCCTCAGCCGCGGGGTGGTTCAGTGACGGATTTCTTGATGTATGAGATGGAGGGGACGAGTTGGATGGCTCTTGGCTACAATTTTTCTTCAAATGCCCTCGCCTCCACGAAGGACTATGCGCGCCAGGCCTATAACAGCGGGTATTGCTGCCGTTCGGATTCAGAAAGCGGAGGATACAAGAAGGTGGACATGCAGTACCTGACCATGGAGATGGAAGGGACGTTCCTGTTTTCCGCCGTGGATTCGGCTGGCAAGCCAGTGGTTATCTCGACCTCCGCCGAGGACAACGGCATGAACGCCATGGTGATCGGCATCGGCACCGCTTTGTTCTAGAATCTCCTGCCAGTACGCAGGACAAGACTATTTTCTCCAAAGGTTCGATAGACATGCCCTGGAAACTCTCCCTTCCGGGGCATGCTCTTTGTCCGTCCAGCACCTCGTTTCATGCAGGGGCTTAGACATCATCCTCGAAAATCTGTTCAGGAGGAACGTCCAACTCCGCGGGATCGGCGAGGTATTTTCGGAACAGCCGTAGCGCCGAGGCGAAGTAGAAGCCGTCGCAAATGCGTTCATCGGTGACGAACGTATAATCGACATATTTTCGCTTTACCACATTGCCGCTTTCCGTAACATGGTTTGCGATTCTTTTCGCGCCGAACGCAAGGAATACGGGGACGTTGCCGAAATTGTAGAGGTGATGATGAATTGGCGGAATGCCCAGCGACGCCATGGATGTAATGAACAGCGAACCATGGAACGGACTTACGTTGATAAGCCCCATGGGGAGGATGTTGAAATAGTCCAGCGTCTTGAGGAACCAGATGGCGAATTTCTTCATCAGTCCCGGTATAAAGTTGAGGATTTTCGCCGTTCCGTCGAAATCTGTTTCTTTTGTCTCGAAGGTCGTGCGGAGAACGTCGCTGAACCGGTTGTAGACATCGGTCACGGTGTCGCTTGGCTGGAACGTCACCTTGATGGCCGTACCGCTTTCATTGATATCCATCTTCCGTTTCACAATCATGTTCACGACGATGCCACCGTTTCTCGCATATATCTTCTGGCCTGACAGGAACCGGTTGACCCTTGGCCGCTGCGAGACGAGCCGGACATATGCGGCAAGCAGGATATGCATGATACCGAACCCCTCCAGCCCTTCAGCACGTTTCTTATGGACGAACCGGTCCGCGGCGGAACATTCAAAAGCGTCGCTAATCAGGTTCTGCGCATCGTTCCGTGTGACCATGATGTACGGGATCATCGACTCTATCGGAGCCAATGACCGTACTCTCCACCCATCCTTCCTATCCCCCAGGCGCCTACGCCTGACGTATGTTTTCGCCATGATGCTACCTCAGATTCTTCTCTTGCTGATTATCATACAGCAAAATACGAGACTGGCAGGGATTTTTTTACATTTTCTTTATGTTGTTCCCCATGGACTGATGGAAACGGATTTTCACCGCCGACTACTTTTTTTCCGCCGCAATCAAAAGCATCATCGGCCGGCGCAATTCATCTTCCATCCTTGGAATAGTATGGAGCATAGTTGTGTCAGGCTGGGGCTCTACAAGCCTTGTCAGGCGAAAGCCGTTCGTCAGCAGGCCGTCTACATAGGTCGTCAACGTCTTGTGGTATTTGCCGACTTGTTCGCCAAGGAAGTTGGCGGTACGGAAGCCTTCGGAAAAATAGCGATCCACAGGCCAGTGGAGAATGTTCCCGCCGTCATCGTAATACCAGTCTTGGGTTCCATACGCGGTAAAGACAGGATGCTCGACGGAAAACACGAAGGCTCCGCCATCGACAAGGCAGTGATTCACTTTCCGGCATATGTCCTCGAACGAGACAATATAGTGGAACGCCAGCGAGCTGAGTACGATATCGAAGGAATCCTGCGGAAAATCGATGTCCTCTATCGACGTCCTGATGTAGGCGATTCCCGGCCCATTGTTCTTTTCCTTCGCGATTTCCAGCATCTTTTCCGAGATGTCCATCCCTACGACAGTGCTCGCCCCTTGGTCAACGGCGTACCGGCAATGCCATCCGAACCCGCATCCCAAGTCGAGGACCCGTTTGCCTGCAAAATCAGGGAGCAGCTGCTTCAGTTCATGCCATTCGCCCGCACCTGCGAGACCTTTGACCGAACGGTCCATGTGACTGTACTTCTGAAAAAATACAGCGTCGTCGTACTTGTTCTCTTTCATGATGTCTGGCCCCTTTGCGGTTGTGCCCCCGCAAACCTGCTTCAAGCCTATGCCGTTCGAACGGGAAAGGCAAGCTGTTCAGGGAATTATGAGGGATGATGACCTGTCGCCGTGCTCCGGAGGTTTCATGGGTTTCTGAACAATCACCAAGCAATCTCAGTGAATACCAAGCGAAGCACTGTATCTGGAGTGAACAGCGGTTGAGCCGGGTGCGAACACTGGGCAATCACCAAGCAAGCCCAGCGCAAACACTCAGCAAACACTCGGCAATCCTGGAGGAACAGACACAACGGGGATACCCGTTCATGGTATCCCCGCTTTGGATTGAGGTTGAGAAACTTTAGCACTCCAAGGTCTTCGAGTTCTCAAATTCGGCTTGAATTTCCGCGCTCGGAGGGGAAGTGAGCAACGAGACTGCGATTATCGCGATTACGGAGACAAGGAACGCGGGTAGCAGCTCGTAAATGCCAAAGATACCACCCAATGGTTTGATCAACAGCTTCCAGATGAATACCATCGCCCCGCCGGCAACCATTCCGGCGATGGCTCCGGCGCGATTCGTCCGCTTCCAGAACAGGCTGAACAACATGATCGGCCCGAACGTGGCGCCGAAGCCCGCCCAAGCGAAACTGACTATGGTAAAGATGACGCTCTGCTCGTCCATGGCGATCAACGCCCCGACCAAGGCGATGGCGACAAGGATGATTCGGCTGACCCTCATGACCTCCCTGTCCGTCGCCTGTTTGCGGAAGATTCCCTGATAGAGGTTCTTTGCGAACGCAGAAGCGGCGATCAACAGGTACGAATCGGAAGAACTGATCGTCGCCGCGAGGATTCCCGCCATGACCAGGCCTGCGAACAGCGGGTGCATGAGAGCAGTAGCTAGGATGGAGAAGATATTCTCCGATGCGGAATAAGTTCGCAACGCCGTCGGATACAGTGCGCGCCCAATCAAGCCGATGGTTACGGCGGCAAGCAGGGAGATGACGACCCAGATTGTCCCGACCCGGCGGCTCTTGGTCAGCTCATCGCACTTGCGGATCGCCATGAACCGGAGCAGGACCTGTGGTACGCCGAAATAGCCCAGACCCCAGGAGATGGTGGAAAGGATGGTGATGAACCCATAGGAACCCGCCGTCCCGAACACGGGCGCCCCGTTGACGACTTGCTGTACACCGGCGGCATCCGTCTGAGGCGTAGCGATCTGGAAGAATTCCAGGAAGCCCGGAATGCTCCGGAGGTTCTCCAGAACCTGTCCGAGGCCTCCCGCGGCCAACGTTCCGAGTACGAGGACAAGGACCAGGGAGATGACCATGACGATCGCCTGCATGAAATCGCTGGCGCTTTCAGCGAGAAATCCACCGAGGAACGTATAGGCCACGACGAACGCCGCGCCGGCGAACATCATCACCCGGTAATTGACACCGAACAAGCTGGAGAACAACTTGCCGCAGGTGACGAAACAACTGGATGCATAGACGCAGAAAAAGACGAGGATGAACACCGAAGAAATGCCCATCAACACCTTTTTGTTTTCATGGAACCGATTGCTGAAGTAATCGGGAATGGTGATTGCGTTACCGGCGATTTGGGAATACCTGCGAAGCCGTTTCGCTACGAACAGCCAGTTGATGTACGTGCCGACGGCAAGACCGATCGCCGTCCAGACCGCGTCGGCAAGACCGCACCAATAGGCTACGCCGGGAAGCCCCATCAACAACCAGCCGCTCATGTCGGATGCCTCCGCGCTGAACGCGGCCACCCAAGGGCCTAGGGAACGCCCGCCAAGATAATAGTTCTCCGAATTCAGATTCGCCCGTTTCGCGAAATAAACTCCGATACCGATGACCACTGAAATGTACAGGACCATCGCTACCAGCACTTGGACTGATGCAGCTTGCATTGGTGCGTCCCCCCTCCCTATGATGAATTGTTTCTATCCATTAGTACAAAATTAACGGGGAATTGCAAGGGAGATACAGTATATTCTTTGCATAATTATGCAAAATTGTTCATTTGCATGGTGAATGGGTGTATTGGTCATTGCTGGCATTCAATTGCGACATTGCCTTGGGATTGTAACATCATCCTTGGTTTTTTACATATTCTTGACACTGTGGGTGGAGTAGGGTACCTCGCCGATTGTTTCTGACCGTTCTTTCCCTAGTGAATATGGCCCTCTGCCATGATGGCTTTTTTCACAGGCAGCCCCCATACCTGTTTCATCGTGTTGTGTTATAGCCCGTCCATCCGCTTTGAATCATAATATCCGTGACTGTCTAAGTCACCCTACTGCGTATAGACCTCCGCTCCCAACTGTTGCAACGCTTTTTTGTCGCTGATGATATAAGTACGTCCAGATTCCTTCTCAAGGAGACCGGCCATGCAGAATGCCTGTAGCACCCTCCACACATGCCTGTAGCTCGCTCCAATCAATTCCGCCATATCGGTGACACTGGTCTGGAACACTCCGTCACGGGCCACGGTAAGAATGTACGCCGCAACCCGCACGTTCACCGGCTGAAGCAAATTGATCGCATTGTTATGGGATGCCCGGGCGAGCTTCTGCCCCATCTTCCTGAGCGAGGTCCGGAGGAAGTCCACATCGTTCATCAGCCGTTCCCGATATTTCCGTACATCAAGCATGATGCACTTGGCTGTTGTCACCGCTTGGATCGTCCCCAATGTTTCGCAACCTGTAAAGAATTCGATGTCCCCCAGAATCTCTCCCTGTCTGAAAAAAGCGTAGATCATGTTCTTGCCGTCCACTGAAGTCGAATAACCTTTTACGATGCCTTCAAGCAGACAGTACATCTTGTCAACGGGATACCCTTGCCGGGTGATGTATTCTCCCGGTTCCACGGTGAGCAGCATGCCCCATTCCAGTGCCCTGCCGGGAAATATGCTCCGAAGCTTTTTGTCCGCTAGATAACGCTGAGGTATCGGTTGGATTTTCATTCCACACTTCCTTGTGTTATTGAGTCTATCGTGTTTTTCTCCATGTCCAGTATGACGTACGTCATAATTGTTTGCAAAGAAAACCGAGTACCATAGGGGTGTGTCCTTGCCCATGACGATGTCGATGGGCGGCAGGAGGCGCATATGGACGAAAGCAAAAAGGATTTGCTCTGCAAGTTGAACAAAGCTTTGGGCGACCGCTTGTCTCCGTATCTTTGGGGGTTCGGTGCTTCGGTGCTGCTGTGGGGATATGGATGTGTTGATGATTTCAATCATGTTGATATTCTTGCCTGCCGACGGGGTGTCTGCGCCGCCGCCGATGCGTTGTCATCATTGGGATTCACAGTACACCAGCCTTTGCCCTTGCTTCGATGCCATGCCGATTTTTTCTGTTCCTATCTGGTGGACGGCGTCTTGGTGAATCTGCTGTCAGGTCTTTGTTTCGATACCGACTACGGCGAGTATGCCTATCGGTTCGATGAAATGTCAGTTCCCCATTCCCTCAGGATTGGTAACGAGCGACTTCCCTGTACTACCTTGGAGGAGTGGAAGTATCTGTATGAACTCTCAGCGGGACGGGAAGGTGAATTGGCGTTGATTGACGCCCTGTTCGCCGAAACAGGCATGATTTTTAAAGAGTTGTATGTGCGTATGCATGAAGGTAGTCTTGGTACAGAAGCAAGTTAGGCGGGACAACCATAAAGAGACTTGAAAAAGGCGATTTGTTTCTTCCTCCAGGGGGTTCTGTCTGAATCCTGCATGTCTGCTTTTGGCGGTCGCTACATGTAGATTTTTTAAACCCCGAGCACGTGAGGGGCATGGACGGGGTGGAAAGTGGAGTGACGACCTTGCTCATGGCTTATGTATCCAGCCTTCAGCTTGTCATATCTGCATCGGCCGATGTGCTTCTTTCGATCCTTGATCGTTTTGTCATATAGGAATTTTTTCAGGTCATTAGGGCTTCTCGTTTCGTAGAAAACCTAACTTCCCGAACCTCAACTATGACAATATGATAATTAGGGATTAGCGATAAGTATAAATACTGATAGAATCACGGATTACTCATGCCGCTGTTTCATAAAGATTTTGGCAAGACCAGTTAATATTCCAAACTATGCATCATATCCCAATTGATATTATTGTTCCTAAGCAACTTTCAGATATATCAAGAGTTAACAAAAATTCATTTTGCTTCGTTTCTGCAATCCTAGTTGAGAAACCGGAATTTAGGCTACAACACTATCGTAATTCTGGAGTTTTTCCTAGAAAAAATACTCCAGCAACTCGCTAATGCAACGGATTGCTGGAGTACGAAACTTTGGAGGTATGGGGATTCGAACCCCAGGCCTATAGATTGCGAACCTATCGCTCTAGCCAACTGAGCTATACCCCCGGTCCACGTTTCATCTTACGACTGGAAAGGATTGTATCAAATCTGCCGATTCGTATCAAGTTGTCTTCGTAAATTTGATAACGATATCCCTGCCGTCTGTATCGTGTTATCATGGACATGTGTTTTTCCCCTACGAGGGAAGGGAAAAACATATTTGCTTCACCAATCATATGGTGAATTGCGTTGAGGAGGTATATATGGGCGATGAATCATTCTTTGACGGAGGCCTCTTGCAACTCATCGGCTGGAATATCCTCGGGATATTAGTAACTGTGTTGACGCTGGGCATCTGCTATCCTTGGGCGTTCTGCATGAAATACAGCTGGGAAGTAAAACATACGGTGATCAACGGACATCGGCTTCAATTCGACGGTACCGCCGCAGGCCTGTTCATCCTCTGGATCAAATGGCTGTTGCTTTCCATCGTCACGCTGGGAATCTATCTTTTCTGGGTCGATATCTCCCTGAAAAAATGGAAAACCAAGCATACGTATTATTGAATGATGAGGAAACCCTCATCTCCGATTGTTTGTGGATGATGAATTCTCGCAAGGCTATATGCTTGTCAATTCCTTTCCGTGATGCCTGTCGCAGGTCCTTGCTACATTGTTAGGGCTGAACGCCTGATTCAATTGCCCTCGTGCTGTATTCTTCCGTCGGAAACGGGCGGAAAAATACGCCGCGTGGCCACTTCCTGAGTCGTCAGTCTTTGTTTCATCATACATAATGGAAAGCACATCGTTTTTTTTATGGAAAGCGATATCTCCGTGCGAAGAATCCATCGTACTATTGCGCCTGTGCGGAAAGTGAACACCGATCAAGCCTGGCGCGAACACCAATCAATTACTAATTGAACCTCAAGCAAGTACTGAAGCCTGGGCCATCCCTTTCTGTTTTACCGCCGCGGCGATGAATTCTCGGAAAACCGGATGAGCCCTGTTCGGACGACTCTTGAACTCCGGATGATATTGCACGCCGAGATAGAATGGGTGTCCCTTCAGCTCGACCGCCTCAACCAGCGTTCCATCGGGAGAAGTCCCCGCGATTACCAGGCCTGCGTCAATCATCTGCTGGCGGTAGACGTTGTTGAACTCGTACCTGTGCCTATGACGCTCTTGGATAATCTTGTTTGCAGGGCCGTACGCCTGCTCCATGAATGTGCCAGGAACGATGGCGCAAGGGTAGGCGCCGAGACGCATCGTGCCGCCCTTGGGGATGTTGCCCATCTGGTCTGGCATCAAGTCAATCACCGGGTATTTGCCGCTTGGGGCGAATTCGCTTGAGTTGGCGCCCTCAAGGCCGAGCGCGTGACGAGCGAACTCAATTACCGCAATCTGCATGCCGAGACAGATGCCGAGATAGGGTATATTGTGTTCGCGGGCGTATCTAGCCGCCTCGATCTTTCCCTCGATGCCCCGGTCTCCGAAGCCCCCCGGTACAAGAATGCCGTCGCAGCCGGACAAGAGATCCGCCGCGCTTTGTGGAGTGACCGTTTCGGAATCAATCCATTCAATGGAGACACGGGCGTGGTTCTCCCAGCCTGCGTGCTTCAACGCCTCCATGACGGAAAGATATGCGTCGTGCAGCTGTATGTACTTGCCGACAAGGGCGATCTTGATCGGCGTCGTGGCGTCATCGACCTGCTTGAGCATCCTGTTCCAGTCCGCCATGTCGCACGGCCCGCAGGCGAGCTGCAATTCGCGGCAGACGATTTCGTCCAGCCCCTCGTTCGCCAGCATGATGGGGGCCTGGTAGAGGACAGGAACCGTGCGGTTCTCGATAACGCAGTCCCGCTTCACATTGCAGAACAAGGCAATCTTGTCCTTGACCGAAGAATCGATTGGCTCGTCGCTCCTGGTGACGATGATGTCGGGAAATATGCCGGACGACTGCAGCTCCTTGACCGAATGCTGGGTCGGCTTGGACTTGTGTTCGCCGGAGCTGTGGATGTATGGAACCAGGGTTACGTGGATGAACAGGCAGTTCTCCTTGCCGACCTCATGACCGACCTGACGGATCGCCTCAAGGAACGGCTGGCTCTCGATATCGCCGGTGGTGCCGCCGATTTCGGTGATCACCACATCCGCCCCGGTCTTTCGTCCGACGGCGTAGATGAAGCTCTTGATCTCGTTCGTCACGTGGGGGATGATCTGGACGGTGCTGCCCAGATATTCCCCATTGCGTTCCTTGGTAAGGACGTTCCAGTAGACCTTGCCCGACGTCAGGTTGGAATACTTGTTGAGGTTTTCATCAATGAAACGCTCATAATGACCCAGGTCGAGATCTGTTTCCGCCCCATCCTCCGTAACGAATACCTCCCCATGCTGATAGGGGCTCATCGTCCCCGGATCGACATTCATGTACGGGTCGAGCTTCTGAGCGGCGATGCGAAGCCCCCTGTTTTTCAACAACCGGCCCAACGAAGCCGCCGTGATTCCCTTCCCCAGGCCGGAAACAACACCCCCCGTTACGAATACATACTTGGTCATGGTCGCACACTCCTATTCCAGACGGTCGTCGCACTTATGGCTCAACAACCTTTTTCATACGTTTTGATGATCCGTTCAGCGATATCCCCGCGGGACAGCCTCAGATCCATGGCTTGCTTCTCTATATATCGGTGGGCCTGCTGCTCACTCATGTTCAGATATTGGATCAGGGCGCACTTGGCCCTGTCCACCAGTCTGATTTCTTCGATTTTTTGCTGGAGCTTGCTGTTTTCGCTACGCAGACCAGTAAGCCTTCGTCGCATGGCGTTCGCCAGCTTGAGGGACTGAAGGAACATCTGCCTGACTATCGGCTTGGGAACGACCAGCACGCCAGCGTCTTCTACGACCGCGGCGATTTCATCAACGAACTCCATGCGGACCATCAGGATCGCGGCGGACAGCGTCCGTTCCGTGACCATGCGCGCCAGGTCCTCCCCTGATTCATCGGGAAGCGGCGAGTTGATCACCACCAGATCCCACTCTCCATCGAGAATCAGTCGGCGGGCTTCGCTTCCGTTGGATACCGCGGTGATGGCCGGACACCCTCCCGCTTCGCGCAGGAGGGAAGAGATGGACTCGCGCCCTTTCTCCGTCCCTGAAACCAGCAACACGTATTCCATTCTTTTTCCCTTGTGTCTCCAATACAGTCCCTGTAGCTTCTGACGCTACAATCCGCCAATACAGCTGAATTCTTGCTGGATACTATATAGTAATAAAGAACATCCGCTTTGCTTCGACAGCCGGATTCTCAGCATTCTGACATCGTTTCCATTCAGCTCCTTTTTCTTGCAGGAAACCATCGACGATCCGTCGAGGTATCGCTGAACCGATGAACTCGCTACCACGGGCCAGCTCCACGGCCTCCGACAGCGAAAGCGGGAGCCGCGCCGAAGTCTCCGTTCCACACGTCCGCGCATAGGCGTCACCGGTAAACTCATCTTGCAACGACAGGTTGTCAGCGATACCTTCCATCGCGGCGCGAATCAGCAACGTGAAAGCGATGTATGGATTACAGCTTGGGTCGGGGGACCGAAGCTCGATACGTCGGTATTCGCCGCTGGCTTCGGGAATGCGGACGAGCAAAGAACGGTTGCCATGCCCCCAGCCGACAGCCAACGGAGCTTCGTAGGCGCCAAGACGTTCATATGAATTGACCAATGGGTTGAGGAATACCGTCATCTCCCGGATTCTCCTAAGGATTCCGGCGAGCATCGCCTTCTCCATCTGCTCCGAGTACGAACCCTCGCGGGTCAGGGAAAAATTGATATGGAGACCGCTGCCGCTTTCATTGGAGAGCGGTTTTGGCAGGAAGGACGCGAACAACCCGCTGCGCGCCGCGATAGTTTTGACCGCGGACTTGAATGTGATCAGATTGTCCGCGGCCTGCAACGCGGAACTATACTTGAAGTCAATTTCATTCTGTCCCGGGCCATGCTCGTGGTGGGAACGCTCCGTATAGAAGCCCATCTCCTCCAGTGTCAGGCATATCTCCCGTCGTACATTTTCCCCTTTGTCCAATGGCGCGACATCAAAGTAGCCGGCTTTGTCCATCGGAAGGGTAGTGGGTTCGCCATTCTCATCCAACTTGAACAGGTAGAATTCACATTCCGGGCCGATGCCGATTTGATAACCGGCCAACGCGGCGTCGTGTTCCGCCTGGCGCAACAGATTGCGGGCGTCCCCCTCGAAGGCTTCCCCATTGGGTCGCCGGATATCGCAAAAGAACCTGACGACACGGCCCTGCGCCGGTCTCCAAGGGAGAATCGCCAGTGTGGACGGGTCGGGGAACAGCAGCAGGTCGGATTCCTCGATCTGGAGGAAACCCTTGACCGCCGAAGCATCGAACGAAATGCCGGTGTCGAAAGCCCTGGGTAGCTCACTGGCGGAAATCGAGATGTTCTTCATCTGCCCGAAGATATCGCAGAAGGCGAGACGGACGAATCGGACATCCTGTTCCCTGACGAACTGCATTACTTCTTCCTTTGCGTAGAACATAGATGAAACCCTCCCCGGTTTGAATTCGGCGTATACCCTGATGTCGTCAACCGGATCATACATAAGTATACATTTGTTTGTAAGGATTGCTGGTGTTGGGTGTCAGCACAAAAAAATGTTGCTGCATCACAGCCTCCTTGTCTAGAGAGAAAACCCTGCAAAAGTCATCAATTGACGAAGAAATTTCTTCAATATCCTCAATTGTGGCGGTATGGGCCACTACCTGTTCCGGCAAGTCCCGCGGCAATATGTCGCATCTGAGAAAAATCTTGCCCCCATGCATGCCCGTGCCGCAGAAATACCCTACCGGCGGTTTTCCGTCTTGGTGCAATCCCAGGACGACAATCGTCCCGCCCGCCTGATATTCGCCAAGGAAACTGCCCGCCCTGTCTCCGATGACCAGCAACGGCTGTTTTTCCTTGTATGCCTTCATATGGATTCCCGCCCGGTACCCCGCGCTGTCGCGGATGAATATCCTGCCGCCCCGCATGGAATATCCTACGGCATCCCCACAAGAACCATGGATGATGATCGAACCCTCGTTCATTGTGTCGCCTGTGGCATCTTGAGCGTTGTTATAGACCGTGATATCCGTTCCGTCGAGGCATGCGCCGAGCGCATTGCCCGGCGTTCCGTGGATGTCGATCACCTTGCCGGCGAGACCGCAGCCGATGAACCGCTGGCCTTCCACCCGCTCCAGGTCTATATGGTCGTCCTCACTTGTGCGGACAAGTTGATTCAAGTCCTTGAAATGCAGGCCCTGTGCGTCGATATGTTTCATTGGACACCTCCAAGTTTGCTCGCGCGGTCTTTTCTTGCGAACGCCATCAGTTGTGGGCTGGCGCAAATGAGATCGAAATCGATATCCTCCAATGGTGTTCTGTTACGTATTAATGACGTATATATTCCTGCACGGGACACCGTATCGCCAATCAGGATATAACCTTTCAGCAATCCGTCCTGAATGAACAGGCGCTTGTATCCGTCCTTGGACTGATACAGCCGTTCGTCTCCGACATAGCTTCCCGCGGTAATGACATGCAGGCCGAAGAAGCCGATGGCGTTCATAGGCACAGCCTTGTCGAATACCGTTGCCCGTCCTGCCATGTTCGCCCCGGCGCATTCTCCCTGCATGAATGCGTTGGGCAGCAACGCCAGGATTCGGTCCTGGTCCATGGAGATGTCATGACATTCCGTACAGTCTCCCGCGGCGTAGACATCGGGCAGGGTAGTCGCGCAATGCTCGTCAACCTTGATTCCTTTCCCGACTGCGGCTCCCGCTTCCCGCAACAGCTCTGTATTTGGGCGAACCCCCACAGCGAGTACTACGATGTCATAGGGAATCACCGTGCCGCTTTTCAGTAGCGCGGTATCATCGAGAAACTCCGCTACGCTGTCGCCAAGGTGGAACACCAACCCATTCTGTTCAAGCCAAGCCTGTACCCGGGTCGAACCCGCTTCATCGAGGATGCTTGGCAGTATCCTCGGAGCGAGATCCACAACGGAAATACTTCTGACCCGGTCAAGAATACCCTCCGCACATTTGAGACCAATCAGACCTGCGCCGACAATCAATACCCGCGATTGTCTGGTCAGCGCCTGTTCCAGCGCCTTTGCGTCGTCCAGCGTCATGAACGTGAACCGTTTTCTGATTTTGTCCATACCCGCCATCGGCGGGATGAACGGCCTTGAACCGGTGGCGACGAGCAGCTTGTCATAGGAGACGACCGTTTCATCCTCCAATATGATTTCCTTGCGCTCCGCATCAACCCCGGCCGCTCTTTTTCCGAGCAGACTGACGACTTTGTTGTCGGTGAAGAACATGTCGGGACGATACCTCAACTTTTCTTCAGTGGTCCTGCCCATGAGCAGGTAGGAGATGAGCGGCCTGCAATAGGCCTGTTGGAGTTCTTCGCTGATTACGGTGATTGCGCCATTCTTGTCCGTCTTGCGGATACCTTCGATGCAACCGACCGACGCTATGGAGTTTCCGATGATGACATACTTCATGCATTCCCTCCTATCGTTCTTCAAAGACGATTGCCCTGTTGGGGCATCCCTGTACGCAGGCGGGCTTGCCTACGCTGTTGTTCGCGCAAAGTTCACATTTCTGCATGACACCGGCCTCAGACGGCATCAACGCCCCGAACGGGCAGGCCATGATACATGAAAAGCACCCCACGCATTTTTCCTGGTCGATGACTACCAGCCCGTCCCGTATGCTCAGTGCGCCAGCGATACAGCTCTTTACACACAGCGGTTCCGTACAATGCCGACAGTTGACCGCGAAGCTGATGCCATTGTGTTCTTCCACCTTGATCCGTGGATGGATGACGGCGTCCTTGAGTGCCTTCGCCATGTCGTTCTGTCCGGAATTCGCGAAAGCGCAGAAATATTCACAGAGATGGCAACCGAGGCACCATTGTTCGTTGACGTATATTCTTTTCATTTCTTACTTCCTTCTCGTATCTTGGCGCGCCTACCGTGTCGCTTCGTCGTTCACATATACACGATATGCTCATTTCGCTTTCGCCTAGTATTGGCTTCACTCTCCTTCGAGGGGTTTTCTCTGACATTGGAGCCACTACGTCGTTGCGCGATTATTCTCCAGCGTGCAGGATGCCTAGAATTTGCAACTCCTTTTCGGTAAGCCCGATTCCCCGAAGCATCAGCCGGTTGCCCCGCAACGCTTCGATCGAGTTGATCCCCATGCCCCCCATCATCTCCTTGA